>CAITIQ010000411.1 GCA_903892415.1 uncultured delta proteobacterium
CGAATCGGACCAATGAGATTCCACTCGCTCGCCAAGCCTCGACCTCTGCGCGCTTCTCGCTCTTGCTCCTCGTTCGAACCATGCCGAGAGTCTCGCGCTTGCTGAAGAGCCTTGCGATACGGGGTCCGTGCAGCGCTTACGGCTGGCGGCGGAGCCGGGTGGTCAAGGGCGGTAGATGGCGCCGTCTGCGAAGGGTTCGTGCTCGCTCCAGTCATTCCCGCCCCAGACAATGACCTCTGTGCCCGTCCAAACGCCTGCAACGTTGGTGCGCCCAGCGATCGGCGCCGGGGGTAGGGCGCTCCAGGTTTGGCTGGCGAGATCGAAGATGGCGCCGCGATCTTCGGAGGAGAACCCGTTCGCGTAGCGATTCCCGCCCCATACCCCGAAGCTCGTGGCGTTCGACCAGATCGCTCCGAACTTGTGCCCGTCGTACATGCCCTCGCCAGGAATCGCTGGGATCGTCGACCACGAGGAGCTCTGTCCATTCCAAATCGCCCCGCCGTTTGTTGGGTAGTTGAAGTCGGCCCCCCCGAAGCGCTCGCCGTTCCACAACACGACTTGCTCATTTTGCTCGCCAACGTTTGCGGATAGCACCTTCGTGTAGCCGGGGCTCGGCGAGGAATCGATGCTTGTCCAGGCATCAGCAACCGGGTCGTAAAGGGCTGCAGCGTCGTATCGGTCCCCATAGTTGGAACCGCCGCCAGAGATGAGCATGCGGTCATACGCCCAACCAGCCGTTGGCGGTCGTGTCGAGTCCACGAAGGCGAGGGGGCCCTGCGCGATCGTACGCCAGGTCTGGGTGTCGAAGTCGTAGGCGGCTCCGTCGCTGAGCTCAGAAGGCGACTTGTATCCACCAAAAACCAGCACCTCGTTCGTGCCCGGCATCCACGCTGTGATGGCAAAACTTCCACGCAGCGGAATGGGCATCGTACCCTCGAAGGGCGTCCAAACATTCGTTGCTGGGTCGAAGCTCGCCCCAGAGATCCCGTCCGAGGGATTGACGACGATCAGCTTCGTTCCAGTCCACGTTCCGAGGTATCCACCCACCGGACCAGCCGCAAGTTGCTCCCAGGTGTCCTGCACCGGATCGTAGGCAATAGGCACGTTCGACCCACCCCAGACGAGCATGCGAGTGCCGGTCCAAAACGCCTGATGGTACTTGCGGCCCTCGATCCCGAAGTCTGTGGAAGGCCTCATCACTCGCCACCCGTTCGGCACCGTGCACGAATCAAACTCGCTCCAGGCGCACTCTTCGTCGCAGGTCCTCGTGCGCGCTGGACCCCAGGGGCAGGGTTGTTCCTCGACTGTGCCTGGTGCGCACTCGCCCGTGCATTCTCCGGAGGAGGTCGACATTCCTCCAGCGCTGGTGTTCGAGGTCGCCCCGCTTGCTCCCTCCCCACTCGAGCTCGAGCCCCCAGCGCCACCGCCACCGCTCGCGGCGTCGTCGCCGCAAGCTAAGAGGCCGAACACCAATCCAAGGAAGATCCCATGCAAGCTACTTCGATAGGTCATGTGCGCTAAGTACGCAGAGGTAGGGATATGTCCCCCGTCGAAAACCTGCCCTTTGGGGCAAACGAACCGCGGGGAATTCGGCCAGCGAAAAAAAGTTTCGAGGGCTGTCGATCCAGGCGAGTCCCATTCGATGCCGTAGCAACAACGCGAATGACTCGGCGCGACCGGGTCTGGAGGCTTCGATGAGCAACGCAATCAAGACTGCAGGACGTTTCTACTGGCATGAACTCGTGACCACCGACGTGGAGCAGGCCAAGGGCTTCTACGGGGAGCTCTTTGGTTGGTCCATCAAGGGCGTCGATATGGGGCCGATGGGCACCTATTGGATCGCCAGCGCCGGGGAGAAGCAGGTCGCAGGCATCGCGAAGGCGGACAACGGCGCCAAGCCCGGCTGGCTTTCGTACATCACCGCGCACGACGTGGACGCAACGACCACCGAGGCCAAGGCCGCCGGCGCAAAGGTGCTGGTGCCCCCGAGCGACATCCCTGGGCAGGGCCGCTTTTCGCTGCTGGCCGACGCTGAGGGCGCGCTGTTCGCTCCGTTCCGCCCCAGTGACGAGACCGCGGATGACGGTGGTCTCGTGGGTCTCGGTGGCTTCTGCTGGTCGGAGCTGCTCACGCAAACGCCGGCCACGTCAGTTGGGTTTTACGCCACGCTCTTCGGTTGGGGCCGAGACGAGCGCGAAATGGGACCGCTCGGCACGTACACCATGTTCAAGCGCGGCGACAAACAGGCCGCCGGCGCGATGAAAGCCATGAACCCGAGCGCTCCGGCGATGTGGTTGAACTACGTCGTGGTGGAGAACGTCGACGCGTCCTTCGCCCGCGCTGAAAAACTTGGTGGCAAGCAGCTGGTCCCGCCGATGGATATTCCGGGTATTGGTCGATCGGCTGTGGTGGTGGACCCAGGGGGGGCGATGATCTCCCTCTTCAAGGCCAGCTGAGTCCGCCTGGACCCGTCAAAGGAGCTAAAAAAAATGCAGTATCTGCTTTTGATTTATGACGAAGAAACCAAGCTCAACGCGATGAGCGAGGCTGAGAGCGGCGCCTTCCTCCAGGCCTACGGTCAGTTCTCGAGGGAGATCAACCAGTCAGGCAACTTCAAAGCCGGAGAAGCGCTCACACCTGTGGCGACGGCGACCACGGTGCGCGTGCGCGAAGGCAAGACCCTGACGACGGACGGCCCCTTTGCAGAGACGCGCGAGCAGCTCGGCGGTTTTTACCTGATCGAGGCCAAGGATCTCGACGAGGCCATCTCCATCGCGGCGAGGATCCCCTCGGCGAAGCTCGGCTCGATCGAGGTGCGTCCGATCATGAAGTTCGGCTGAAGTCCCGAGTCGAGCAGCGGGCGGTTATCATGCCCGCGTGCCGTTGCCCGAGAACATCGACCCGGAAGCGCGAGGCCCGGTGCGGGCTCATGTTGAACGTGAGCTCGCGCGCCTCTACCGCGCGGAAGCAGGGCGCGTCGTCGCGCCGCTGATTCGAATTTTCGGCGGGGACTTTCAGCTGGCCGAAGAGGCCATGCATGACGCCTTCGCAGCCGCACTCGAGCAGTGGGCGCTGGGCGGTCTGCCGCCCAATCCCGGCGGCTGGCTTTCGCAGACTGCGCGTCACAAGGCGCTCGACGTGGTGCGGCGGCGTTCGCTTGGGCGCAAGAAGGTCGAGCTCTACCGCGATGAGCTCGAGGCGTCGGGGGGCATGGAGCTCGCGGCGTCGGCGGAAGAACTTGCACAGGAGGATCCAGTGGCGTCCGACGATCAGCTGCGGCTCATCTTCACCTGCTGTCACCCAGCGCTCGCGATTGAAGCCCAGCTCGCGCTCACCCTGCGCACGCTCGGCGGGCTCACCACCGAGGAGATCGCCCGCGCGTTTTTGGTCCCCGAGCCAACGATGGCGCAGCGGATCGTGCGCGCCAAAAACAAGATCAGCACCGCGAAGATCCCCTACGAAGTGCCAGGGCATGCGGCGCTCGAGGAGCGGCTCGAGGCGGTATTGACGGTCGTCTACTTGGTATTCTCCGAGGGCTACGCGGCGACGAAGGGGGAAGCGTTGATCCGTCACGAGCTCACCTCGGAGGCGATCCGGCTGGGCCGGTTGCTGCTCAGACTCCTGCCCGAGAGCGCGGCTGCGCAAGGGCTGCTCGCGTTGATGTTGCTTCATCAGTCGCGCAGCGCTGCTCGCGTGGATGCGCAAGGCGACCTCGTCCTGCTCGAGGACCAGGACCGAACGACCTGGGACCATGAGGCGATTCGTGAAGGGTTGGAACACACCGAGAACGCCTTGCGGCGCTCCCGTGGTGCACCAAGTGCTTACGCCGTGCAAGCGGCCATCTCGGCCATTCACGCGCGCGCTGAGCGGGCGAGTGAAACCGATTGGCCTCAGATCGCCTTGCTCTACGACTTGCTCATGCGTCTGCAACCAACCCCGGTGGTAGCGCTCAATCGCATCGTGGCTCGGGCGCTCGCCTTCGGGCCGGCGCCGGCGCTGGAAGAGCTGGCAACGCTTGCCAACGAGCTCGACGGCTATCACTTGTTTCACGCGGCTCGCGCCGACTTGTTGCGACGGCTCGGCCAGGTGGAGCTTTCGCGGCTCAGCTACGAACGCGCGCTCACGTTGGCTAGCGCAGAGCCCGAGCGTCGCTTTCTGGCCCGTCGTTTGGCGGGGCTCGCAGGCACTACGCAGTAGCGTCGCGGGAAGCCGACGTGGAGCGTCGCTCTCGACTCAAGGTGATAACGCCCCAAGCTCTTCGGCCTCGAGCGCCTCCGCTAGTTTGCAATGCTGCCCGCCGGCGGCTGTAACTTCCTTGCGCAACAAGGCGGCCTGCTCCTTGCCGCCCTTCACGCTGAGCATGGTCAATAAGTAGATCCCATCCGGGCTCTCGACCCGCTCATTCAAGATGCGCGTCCGCTCCCGGCCCACGGCCATTGCGTCTGCCTCTTCGCCCGGCTCAGCGCTTTTGCGCAAGTCGTCCACATTGCAGATCAGCCCCAGCGCCTGCTCGAAGGTCTGCGCCCCAGCCGAGGGCTGGGCGGCCGGTTCTTTTGCGGCGCAGGCTAGGAGACTGACGAGGCTGAAGCAGTACGCGAAGGAGCGAGAGCTTGTCATCGCGAGCTTGGACCCGTGGCTACCGAAGTCCTTTGGTCGGCTGGACGTAACGCCGCCATCGCCGCTGTTACGGTCGGGGCCCGTAAACCGGCGGTGCCGTCCCTCGCTCATAGGCTCCCAAGTCGGGCGCCTCCCCCGCGAAGCCGTCATTGACGTTCTCGAGCACAACGCCCTTGTCCACAGCTTTCCCGCCATCGGCGAGCTGCAAATCGGGCACTGCTGCTGCCGGGAACGGACTCTGGGGCACAGTTACCGTCGAGGCAAAACTCGCGAGGTCCAGCTGCACCCCGTGCTTCTCGCTTGTGAGCGACATCATCTCCGCCAGCGAGGAGAAGGACGCCGAGCCAAACTGCCCGTTGAAGCTCCCGTCGAGCGAGGCATAACCGTCATAGTCGTAGTCGCCTGACGGGTCTGCCGACTCGAGGTTCATCACGTCGCCATTGCCGTTTTGGTAGCCGCCAAAGGTCCCGCCGGGCCCACCAATGAAGAGGTTGTTGCGAAAGAACTGTCGGGAAAAGACGTCCGAAGTGTAGATGCCAAAGGCGTCGCCACTTTTTACAATGGTATTGTGGAAGGCTACGTCCCCAATGCTGCCGCGCTGCAGTTTGAACGGCGTCAGGATGACGTTGAATTCGAAGTTGCGAATGAAGTAAGTGGGGCCGCCCAGCCCAGGTTGGGAACTTAGACCAATAAACGAATTGGCGATGCGGTTCTGGGTCACCCGGCAATTGTGGAAGCAGAAGTCGGCCTCGACGGCGTCGTCCGCTGCTTGCTCAATATCGTTGTTGTTGATGTCGATGCTAAATTGGTCCTCCGCCGCGCCATCCTCGAGCAGCGAGATCGCGTCGCGGAAGCCCTTGACGCGGTTGTGCTCAATCACGTGCCCGGGCCCGGTTACTTCAATCCCTTCACCGACGTTGTCGCCATCCACACCGAGCGCGGCCTCGTTCCAGAGCGTGACGCCGGTTACGACGTTATCAGCGATGTAGGCGTCTTCCGCGCGGGTCTTGGTGACGATGCCGTCGGCCACCGCGTCGACCTTGTTCTTGGTGATCGCGAGCCCGATCCCGCCGTTCCACTTGATTTGCCCGAGCACGTGCAGCCCCGTCACATGCACATAGGAACGGCCGTCGAGCCGGACGTCGCCATTGATGGTTACGCCCGCGGTGCCGCGGATGACGATCGGCGCGTCGATGGTGCCGTCGTTATTGAAGGTGAAGGAGCTGTAGTTGCCCGGCGCCAGTTCGAGCACATCACCGGGCACGGCGGAGCTGGCCACCTGGTCGAAGGTCGCGGGCGTTACCGGCTTGATCGGCGCGCCCGCCATGGCCGCGGGAACCGCTCGCGTCGTCGCCGTCAGGGTGCGGACTTCACAGCCACCGTCTGGGTCATCGAGCCACAACTCGAGCTCGTAGGTCGTCGCGGGTTGTAAGGCGAAGACGCTCCCGGCGTGGCGGTTGGGCCAAGCAAAGCCCTCGAGCGCGGCCGCCGGCGTCCGCCGCAGCGGCAGTCCAAGCCGCCACGCTCCACCGAGTTCACGAAAGCGCACGCGCACCACCGCGTCGAGATCCTCATCGCCGTCCACCTCCCAAACCAGGGAGAGGTTGCGCAAGGTCGGGTGTGGAACCGTGGCCTCCTTCGGCGTTGAGCCGTTGGCGTCGGTAGCAGGAGGCTTGCCGTCGCAACTGGCTCGCCCACCTTCATCTCCACCTCCGCCGCCGGCCGGTCCACCGCCGCTGGCACCAACCCCTCCGGCTCCGCCGGAAGCGGTGGCAGCGCCCGTTCCACTGCCACCGCCCGCCGTGCCGCTGCTGGTGTCATCGCCACAGGCGGTCAAAAGCATTAGCGCGGCGAGGTTTTGAGCGAGTCTCATCGACTGCAGCATAGTCCGCCTGCTCGCGGACCCGCGACAACGAAACGGGTTAGCGGGTGCGCGCCGTCAGCTCGCTCACGAGCTTGGCCCATACTCCGTAGGCCACGACCTGGCTGGCGGTGAGTAGCCAGCTCAGCGCGTTGAGTAGCCCAGCCGAGCCGACCTCAAGCCCAGCGTCGAACGCGGCGAAGAAGATATTGATGAACATCACTGTGAGATAGGCGCCCCACCACAGGTCCACCATCGGCACCGGCACGCCAAACGTTTTTGTCGCGCCCTCCTTCAAGGCTCGATACGGCACCACGAAGTTAACGAACGGGATGAACCACGCTCCGATGGCATACCCAGTCGAATAGGCTGTACCGCCGCGAGCTTGCCTTACCCAGTTGTAGAACTTCGAGAACCAAAAAAGATACGCAACCACAGCCGCGAGCGTCGATAGTCCGCGAATACCATCGTAAACGAGCACCGACCCAAAGTGGATGCCCGCCATACCCAGCGAGCGGAAGACGAGCGGCAAGGCAGCGCGCACCCCAAGAGCGGCAACTGCAATTCCCCCGATCGACTTCACCTCCGCTGCGAGCGGTGAGGCCGGACCAAGGCCCGCTCCGTTCGCCTGTGGGCTGAAGCCGTTTCCGCGCGCTGCCGCTCGTCGCGGGTTGTTGAAGTCGATGCGCTGAACGCCGAGGATTCCAACCATGCTCATGCCACCGCCTTCGAGCGTGATCGACCAATCGCGTTGCCCGGCCGCGACGGCGTAGCCGCGGTCGCGATTCCAGCTTGTCTCACGGCCTGTCCGGAGTCCTGCGTCATCAGCGAGCCCGGTACCGCTGTAATAGGCAGGTACCCGCACCCGCAGCATCATGCCCGTCACCGTGACGATCTCCGCCATGGGCCACATCACGTCAAAGGACGTCTTGGGCTGAGCGAAGCTAATGGAGGTTAGCTCACTGAGCGGTAAGTCCAGCGGGTTCGGCCCGTCATAGGCTAGTAGGGTCGCTCCGGTCAGCTCGTCGGAGTCGGTGAAGGCGGTAAAACGCTGGGTACTGCCGCCGTGGCGAGTGATGGTTCCGGAGATCGGCGGCGTGGCGTTGGTCGCTTGCTGGATGGCGGCTCGCGCGCCGGCGGCGTCCCCTTGGGCGTGACACACGGCGGCTTGCACGAGCAACATCGCATAGGGTGGAGGCGGTCCAAACGCGGCGCGCCTGCCCGCGACCCCGGGATCTCGCTGCCGTTGGGCGACCGAGGCTTCGGCTTGCCCGGCCGCTGCGAACGCGCTCATCGGCGCTGTCAATTCAGGAGCTGCTGCGATCAGCCGCTGCATGGTCTGCATGGCCGATGGAAACTGCTGCAGCCGGACTTCGGCGCTAAAGCGCATGAGCAGCTTCGCAGGGTCCGCTGTTGCGCCGCTCGTCTCGTGCCCCAGAATGCCCAACGCCGCTTGGTAGTCACCCTGTTCCATGGCCTGTTCAGCGTTCATTGCGGCATCCTACGGTGAAGCTGCAAAGCCATCCCCTCGGGTTGCGAGCGCTGCGTTCGCCGCGCATTCTCAGTGGGACGCGGCGTTCGCCTCGGATTTGATCGCTGCTCAGAAAATGTAAACCGGCCAGTTCGACGGGGCCGCGCCTTGCACTACGTTGACCACGCGATGGTTGGGATCCACCTCGGTCGATAGGACAGGCTCGGCGAAGGGCACGTCCACGGTGACCGTCTTTTCGCTACCACCGATCGGAAACTCGAGCGAGGTCTCCACGCTGGCTGAGGCGCCGCTAAGGGCCACTTGCAGGCTGCATGGGAAGACCGCACCGGCGTTGGTCTGCGTCACGGTTACCGCCACCGTGCCATCGCCGTTATCAGCCGTATCGACAGTGAAGCTCGGGTACTCCGGCGCGCCACTGCCGAAGACCCAAACATTGAAGTACGGCGCAAGGTCGACGCCGGAGGCGGCCTCGAGCGCTTGCTGCAGATCGGCCACGCTGCGAACGCCGCCGCCAGCGAGGAAGCTGGTGATGCCCTCGAGCACCGCCTCGCGCCCGAGCAGGTCCTCGAGCTGCACGAACAGGATCATCGGCCCGGGGCCGTAGACGTCGCCGTAGAAGGTCTCGACCTTGGGAGCCGGCTCGTCCATCGGGCGGATGAAGAACTGCGCCTGCGGAGCAATCTCGTCCCAATAGGCGAGGCTCGACTGCGCCTCGCCCGGCGGCCGTTGCTCGTCCTCGAACACGAAGGGCAGGTACTCAGCGATCGCCTCTTTCCAGGCGAAGTCCTGCGGGGTCGCCAGCGTGGTCGCGTCGCCCGACCATTGATGCACAATTTCGTGCATCGTCACGTGCATGGTCGCGTCGGCGTAGGGCAACGCAATGACGTCGAGCAAGTCGTGCAGGATGATGTTTGCCGGGTGTTCGAAACCAAGCCAGGTCGTGGGGGCGCCGGCGAGCCTCAGCTTCTTGCCGTAGGGCAGGGGACCCAAGCGCTCAGTGGCCCAGCCGAGGAACTGTCCGAGGCTTTGCGTATCGTAGGCTTCGCCCAAGGTGCCACCGGGTACTTCGTAGAGCGTGACCTCGGCGGAGGGCACCGTGACCAGCGGTGAGGCGACCCAGGCCGCATCAGCGGCGACCGAGAAGGCCGAGTAAGTCGGGGCTAAGGTGCTATCGAGCGCACAACTCGTCTCGCTGGCGCCGCTCGTCAGCGCGCCCGGGCAAAGCACGACGGTGCCCTCTGGGTGAGTGACCGTGAAGCTGAAGCTGACGAGCTTCGAAGGGTCGTCATCGCACGGGCCGAAGTGATCGCAGCCGCCGACCCAGCTCAATAGATAAGTAAAATCGCTGCCGGAAAGGTCAGGCGTGGTGGAGTAGCCGACATCGAGCCCGTGATACGTCTTCTCCGCGAGCTCCACGTCGACCGATAGCGCGTGCTCCCCGACCGCGAGCTCATCGACGCTGCAAGCTGTGAGCACGTTGCCTTCTACGGCGAAGCTTGCGGCGGGCGCATCGTCGAAGCGCACAGCCAGCGCTGGCCGCTCACTCGGTACAGAGAAGCAGTTGCCGGCTGACGTCACCTCCAGCCGCAGCGCGAGCGTGGCGAGATCGCTCGTTAGGTCGATAGCGACGTCATAACGCGTTATCTCCGCCGCCATCGGCCCGGCGCCGCCCGAAGCAGGCTCACCACCGTTGCCGCTCCCGCCTCCACCCGAACCACCTTGCGCCGAGCCGCCGCTCGCCGCTCCGTCATCCCCACAAGCCGATAGCGCCACAAACGAGAGTAGCGCCAGCACCGAAGTCTTCAACCGAAGGTCGTCCATGGAAGTACGAGCACTCTAACGCCAACGACCCGAACTTCGATTCTGGATCGACCGGACGCTACGGGTACTTTGGCGCGCGTTCTGGCGGCAGCGTGAGCTTGTTCTGGCTGAAGAAGCGTGTGGGCCCCTCGGGTAGCCCAGTAATCTGTAGGCAAAGGTCGAAGGTGCCCTCGTTGCAGCGCTCTACGCTTGCGTGAGCGATGAAGCGTTTCTCCTTGGGTGTGAGCAGATGAACGGCGAGCTCTCGTCCGCTGCTGTCATTCCAATCGAAGGAGCCGCGGAACCGCTCGCTCGAACCGAATAGCCCATGTTTGAACAGGACGATCGACGCGTCGTAACCGAGCTCTTCGCGGTCACGTGGGTGAACGGCGACGAGCCTCAGTCGGTAGTCGGGGTTTTCGGAACTCAACCATTCGCGGCTGGTTAGCGACGGCGGACGTTCAGCTCGCGCGAGCGCAAGTTCGGTGGGGGTCGTGTCGGACCATGTGGCGGAGAGGGCTATCCCGCTGAGCGCTACTGCGCCGAGCATCAGCGCCAGCCCCTTACGCGGGTGGCGCATCAACCAGCGAAGCGCCGAGATTGTCCTCTTCGACAGCACCATTCGGCAAGCGTAGCGTAGGCGGAGCTCCCGGAATGCCGCGAACTAGCGCCGGGTGCTCGACCTGACATACCCTCGAAGTCCAGTGGACTTTCTTCGCTACCCGTATGTTCGTTGGGCAATCCTCGCGGTGCTCGCGCTCGCGGTGCTCGTGCTCGTGAAACGAGCCATCGCCTGGTTCGGCGGGCGAGAAGACCGCAACCTCGATGCCCAGCTGAAGGCCGCCCTCGCTGCGGGAGATCTCAAGAGAGCAGGCAACATCCAGGTTCAGCGCGGGAACCTGATCGAGGCCACGCGGATCCTCGAGCGCGGCAAAGAATATGCGCGAGCCGCCGAGGTCCACCTGCAGCTCGGCAACGACAAGCAGGCCGCCGAGAACTTCGCCCTCGCCGGGGTTCACGACCGCGCTGGGCCCATTTTCAAGCAGCTCAAGGATCTACCCAAGGCCGCGGCCAGTCTCGAGCAGTCGAAGCACCAAGCCGACCGCCTGGAGGCTGCGGCTTGCTATCTCGAACTCAAGGAGTACCTCAAAGCCGGCCGCATCTTTCAAGACTGCGAAGAGTACGAGAAGGCCGCGCGCGCCTTTAAGAACGTCGAAGACCTGGATTCCCTCGACACTGCGCTGACGATGATGGAGAACGCGGCGCTCAAAGCCTCGCCGGAGATGCGCAAGAGCCTGTGGTCCGACGCCGCAGTGCTTGCGACGAAGCTCGGGGCGCACGAGCGCGCAGCCAAGGCTCACGATGAAGCCGGGGAGCTGCGCAAGGCCGCAGATATCTACGAAAAGGCGCTCAAGCAGTTCGACGTTGCTGCGGTGCTCTTCGTCGAAGCAGGCGATGACGCCTCCTATCAACGGCTGATCTCGGCTGGCGCGTCGAATGCGACGGTGCTCGATCTTCGGACCAAACGGGCTCGTGCCCGCGGGGATACGGCGCTGGCGACGCAGCTGTCCGAAGGCGTGCAGCGACAGCAGAAAGTTGCCGTCCCTGACGATGGCGGAGCGACGCGCGTAAGCGGCGAGGGCAAGCGTGGTGGAGACGTCGAGACGCGCCACGAAGACCGTTTTGAGGTGCTCGGCGAGCTGGGTCGCGGCGGGATGGGCGTCGTGCACAAGGCCAAGGATCAACGCCTTGGTCGGCTGGTGGCGCTCAAGTTTCTACCTCCGCATGCAACGGAAGACCCCACGCTGCTCAAGCTCTTTCGGCGCGAGGCAAGGGCGGCGGCTGCGCTGACTCACCCCGGGATCGTGACGATCTACGACGTGGGTGTGATGGGCAGCCGCGAGTTCATCGCGATGGAGCTGGTTGAAGGCGAAACCTTGGACGCCGTGCTCGACACAGCCGGGCCGTTGCCTATCGACAGCCTGCTCGACCTGTTCGAGAAGGTGTGCTCGGCGATCGAGTACGCCCACAACAACAACGTGATTCACCGCGACATCAAGCCGGCCAACCTGATGCGGACCAAGTTGGGCGTGAAGGTGATGGACTTCGGCTTAGCGAAGCTCGTCAACGTCAAGACAACGGGCGGGCAGACGGTGATCGGCGGCACGCCCAACTACATGCCGCGAGAGCAGCTGACTGGGCAGGCCGACCATCGCGCCGACATCTTCGCGTTGGGGGCGACGTTCTATGAACTAGCGACCGGCGTACTCCCCGGACACCCCGGCGTACCAGCGCACAAGGCAGATTCGTACCCTTCCCCCCGCCAACGGGTACCCGCGATCCCGGCGAAGTTCTCCGAGTTGCTCATGCATTGCCTCGAGCCCAACGCCGGGGACCGTCCGCAAGACCTTCCGACGATTCTTCGTGAACTGCGCAGCATCCGCGCCGAACTCGCCACCCCCGACGTGGTCGTCACACCGCGCAAAGAAGCACGACCGGAACCGCGCCCAGCGATCGAGCCGACCGCTGTTTCGAAGCAGCGCTCGCCGCTCCCACGGATCTCGCGTGAGGAGGACGACGACAAGCCGCGAAAGAACATCGTCGAGGTCGTCGACCTCGGAAAGAAGCGTTAGTCGCGCAGGAGCCACCGAGGGCCGCTCTCTGACGGAGTCAGGGTCCGAGGCCGCTCCTTAGGTCGATTGCGATGTGACAGAGGATGGTCGGTAGCAGCGAGCCGCGCAGCTGGGAGACGACTCCGAACAGCGCTCCGTAAATCGCGATGCGTGCCATCGCGGCGACTCCTTGCTCGCCGTGGGCGAGGCCGAATAACAGCGCCTGCAGCGTGATGGCGGCAGCGGGTGAACGCGTGAAGGCCTTGAACTGCGTTTGCAAGTAACCGCGGTAGACGACTTCCTCGCTGAACCCCACCAGGATGGCCACGATGGTAAAGCTGAGGCGCTCTTGCGTGCCGTGAGGCAACATTGCGTTGAACGCCGCCGAATCGGCGATCGGTGCGACGCTTTGGAACCCGAACTCGATCCCATGAATCAGGGCCCAGCCAAGTGTCGCGAGCAACAGATCTCCTGCAGCGCGAGGCAGGCGCTGCCACCCTTTCCCGAGCAGCGCTGGCAACGCGTTGGCTTGTCGTCCAACGCGCGTGACGTAGAAGAGCAGCGAGCCCTGAACCACGATCAGCGGTAGATACAGCCCAAAGCTGCGCCCGCCCGCGCTCGGCACCGACGCGGGCGGCATGAAGAAAAGCCCGATCGAAGCCACGGCAACGATCAAGCCCACGAGCAGCGCCGTGTGCCAACGAGGCGCGAGTGGCGCCTCGCGGCGGGCTTCGAGAGTTGCGGCGGCGTTGGTCATCAGGATGGCTAGCTCCTTGCTTCGTATCAGCCGAACAGGAGCACTCCCCATGATGACCGAAACCATTGTTCTCGCGACCCCAATGCTTGCCGCTGGTTGGTCCTTGCTTTACCTCCTCCTTGGCGGCGGCCTAGGCGGCGCTGTCTTGATCTTCCTCGGGCTAAAGGTGCTCGGGCGCTAGAGCTAAGGTCGCTCTGTCGCGGTCTCCAGCCAGGCAACGCGGATGCGATTGCGATAGACGCCGGCGCTGTGGCCAACCGACTCGAAGCCGCGCCCGACCGAGGTGTTGGCTAGGGTCAATTCCAACGTCACGATGCTGGCTGGAGCTTCGGTTTGCCGCGTAAAGCTAATCGCGTTCTGCGGCATACCCCAGCCTGCGGTTGGTGAGGGCTCGGTGCTGAGTTGGCTGCTCCAGTCGTCAAAGGTGATCGTAAGCCGCGGCTTGCCCTCGTCGTGCAACGTGATGGTCAGCGGCTCACCCCGTGCGAGCGCGCCCTCCGCAAGCGAGGCAAAGGGTCCTTTCTCGGCGCTTGTCGCTTCGACGACGCGAAAGCGGCCTTGCTCGTCGAGGGTGGCAAGTCGAAGCGGACGCCCGACGGGATAGTCGTGAGGCAGCGGCTCGACAAGTTGGCCGGGACACGCCGAGAACTCCAACTGGAGGCTCGTATGCCCGACGAACTGCACCGTCGCAAAGCTGTTGAGGTGCGAGTACACGGGCTCTGCGATTGCGACCAGTGCTTCGAGATCGAGCGACGCGTCAGCGGCCATGAGAGCAAGGCGTGCGTATTCGTGCGGGCCATCGTCAGACGGGCCATAGTCAACGACGTAGGCGAGGGGCTTGGCCTCGGACGAGAGGTACCGCCGTGTGGGCCCGCGGCGATCGTCATCGCTTGCAAACAACGTCCAGCCGCGGTCGGTTGAGCGGCTCGTAAACGTCAATAGGGGATCCAGGCGTAGCGTGTACCTGTCTCGTGCGACCCGTACAGATTCGCTGCGAGCGTCGACCGAAACCGCGCCTAGCGCAGGGCTCGCAAAGCTCCAGCTGGGTTCCAGCGTTTGCCTGACCCACAGTTGGTCGATGAGCGAGAGCGAGGGATGGGTGCTGGGCGCAGGGCCTCGCTGCGCAAAGAGCATCATCAAGCTGAGTGTCGCAAAGCCAGCGATCGTTGCAACTCGAAGCGAAGGTCGGGGCGGCTCAACGGTACGCGCCGCGCCGACCACCATCAGCGCGCCCACCGCCATGGCGAACAACCCTTTGTCGAGCATGCTGGCAGAAAAGAGCACCAGCGCGGAAAGGCCTGCACTTAGCCACAATGCGCCGATGCCCCCAGCCAGCGACCCCAAGACAGCACGCTCCGCGCGAACTCCTGCGCAGCAGCCCCCCGCCATCACCAAAGCCAATCCTGGGCATGCAACCTGGTTGCACCAGAACTTGAGCTGGCTGACGGCGAAGCCGCCCGGTAGCAGCCACCAGGCAACCGCAAACAGCCCCGAGTGAAGCCCGAAGATGCCCCGCCAAACGAGCCGTGCAGCAGGACGCAGCCTCATCGTATCGAGGCCTTCGCGTGCGGTGAACTCGTGGTCACGCCAGCATCCTACCTTCATGAGCCGAGCCGCGTCGGTCATGCTATTTCCACAAACGTGGCAGCTCCGCTTGAACTCCGCACAGCCCGCCTCCACCTCGTGCGTCTTGGTGCAGAGCACCTCGACGACCTCGTCGCGCTCGACGCCGACCCCGAGGTGATGCGGTATCTACCGACGAACGGACCCAACACGCGCGAGCGTTACCTGACTGAGCTACTTCCGCGTATGACGGCCTGGGACGACAAGCCGTTCGGCTTCCTCGCCGCGTACGAGGAGGAGGCGTTCGTCGGCTGGTTTCACCTTCGCCCGAGCGTCGCCGACGCGAAGGTGCTCGAGGTCGGCTACCGCTTGCGCCGTGCGACCTGGGGTCGCGGTCTCGCGACCGAGGGAACTCGGGCGCTGCTGCGGCACGCGTTTGAAACGCTGGGCGAGCAGGAGGTCGATGCCTGCACGTTGCCGGAGAACACGCCCTCGATCCGCGTGATGGTCAAATGCGGGATGAGCTACGCCGGGAGCTTCGTCCACCCGCGGATCCCGCGGGAGGTCGTGCGTTACCTGGTTCGAGCGGAGGAAGCGGTACTACAGGATTGAGGGGCTGCCGGGCGAGCCGCGCTCACGGCGGACAGCCGTTAACAGCAGTCGTCGAGCCATTACCCTCACAGTTCGGATCATCGGAGCAGAAGCACTGCTCGAGGCCGTCCGGATACACCTGAAACAAGCAGCAGGAGTAGCTGCCGCAGGTGAGGAGGTCGTAGCCATCGACGGGCTGGTCGTAACAGTCACAGGAGCCGTTCCCCTCGATACATCGCCAGCTGGAGCCTGCGCCAGATGTGGACGGTCCGGTTGAGGTTGTGTCAGTAGCGGGCCCGCTGGAGCTGCTTTCTCCAGGGCCTGCGGTCAGCGCGCCTCCAGCACCGGAGCTGCTCGCACCATCCGTGGCGCCTGAGCTTTCCTCTCCGCAGGCGGCAAACAAGGTGAGTGACAGTGCAAACAGCGAACGCATCGACGACACTTACAACAAGCTAACGCTTGCGTGCAGCCAATGCGCCGCAAGGTGGGCCTCAGAATGGAAAGCGCGCTACCCTCGTCGGAAGTACGTGAGTGATCCCGAAGCCGAGCGCCGTCTTGATGAGCCAACCGTTGTTCGCCCTGAAAAGGCAGCTCCGCGTCGCAACGTTGGGCGGATCTTGCTCTGGGTGCTGTTGGTCTTCTTCGTGCTCTTGGCGGGCGCAGCCGGTGGCACCTACTGGTTCATCAAGACGCTGCCTGAGCGTCTGCGCACGGCGATCATCGATAAGGCGGCAGAACGTGGTTTCACGGTCGAGTTCGAGTCGCTGACGGCTACGGCCATCTTGCCTTGGGAGTCGGGGGAGCCCGGCGTCGCGCTGACCGGGGTGAGCGTCACGTCAAAGGACTTTCCGGGCGTCGACGTCTCGATCGATGCGGTCAGCGTGCCGCTCACCGGCACCTTCCCGAGTTATGAGCCTGGGTTGATCACCGCGGACCACGTGACGGTGCGCAGCCCGACCTTCGTCGCGCTCATTCCGGTGGAGCGCAGCGCGCAGTCGGGGGCTTTGGCGAAGACGCCGGTGGTCATCAATGACCTCACCATCCGCGTGAAAAGCATCGCCGATAGCTTGCCGCTCACGCTGCTCGCGAGCGTGGACCAAATCTCGATCGAGGGTCGCGGGCTCGAGCTCAAGAAGGCGCGGGTCGAGATCCCGGTGCCTTTCGTGGACCTCGCGCTCGGGCCGACCTCTGCGGAGATCCAACGCAAAGACGGCTTTACCCGCGCACGGCTGGACAGCTTCCCCTTCATCTGGGCAACCCTCGATGATCAGGCCGAGGTGCTCAAGCTCGAGCTCGAGCCGATCGACAGCTCGCTCATCTCGACGATGATGAAGACCGAGCTGCCGACGATGAAGATCTCCGGCTCGGTGCAGGCCAACGTCGGCGGTAAGAAGGCCAAGAGCGGTAGCTTCTCCTTGCTCCTCGACGGCTATATCCCTCCGCATCCGAAAGAGGCTTCGGGCATCGTCTTCGGCAAGCAGACCAAGCTGAGCGGCAATGTGCGTGTGGACGGGCTCATCGTCTACCTGAGTGACCTCAACGTCGAGGCCGGCTCCTTCAAGTTGCAGGGCTCCGGCAGCGTGAACTTTCTGACCGGGTCGATCGAGCTGCGGCTGCGAGGCAACATCGCTTGTTCGGAGTTGGCGGTGAGCGCGGTCTCCGCGCACCTCGGTCGCGAAGCGGCCATCCTGACGCGCGGCCTGGCGTCCGGGCGGCTCGGCGGCACCGTGGGCGTGCGGGTGAGCGTCGATGGAAAGCTCTCAGACATCGCCAACGTGAAGATTGTTCCCAGCGCGATGGTGGGTTGCAACATAAGCCTGTAATCGCGCCCAGCTGTCGAATTGTTCGCGGAAGCGCGACACGCGCGGGCTAGCTTCGGACATAAGGGCACGTGCCTCTTTCGACAGGAAGCCCATGCCCTCGCTGAGTCCGCCGAAAGTCCCCACCAGTTTGGGGCAGCGTCTACAGGCCGGAGACGCGAGCGCCCTCGCGGACTTCTACGATGCCGAGGTCGAGGCCGTGTACGCCTTCGTCTACCCGCGGGTCGGGCGCGACGCCCAGATCGCAGAGGATCTCGTGCAAGAGACCTTCCTCGAGGGGCTGCGACGGATCGCCGAGTTCGACGAGTCACGTGCCTCGCTCGGGACGTGGTTGTGTTTGCTCTCCCGCAACCTGATTCGTCGCGAGCGCCGATTGGCTCGGCATCACGCCGCGTGGGAGGAGGTGGAGGCCAAGCTCGCGCTGGGCGCGGCACGGCTCGAGCAGGCGGCTCTTGCGCCGGAGTTGCTTGAACTCTCGGAGACGGCCAGTTCGGTGGAGATGGTGTTGCGCGCCATCCCCGAGAACTACCGTCGGGCGCTCTCGCGCAAATACTTGGACGAGCTTTCGCTCGAGGAGCTGGCAGCGGAGCTCTCGCTCTCGGCTGTCGCGGCGAAGTCGCTGTTGGCGCGAGCGCGGGCTGCGTTTCGTGATGGGTTCTTGTTGATGGCTACGGCGGAGGAAACACGGTGAGTGAAGAGACCAAGCCTGAGTCGGATGACGCTCAACTCGAACGCAACGTGGAAGCGCTGATGAAGCACGCCAAAAGCAGAAAGGAGCTCGAGTCGGCGCCGCGTCTCAGCGGCGATGCGAAAGAGCGCATTCGCGCCGAGCTTTTGGCGAAGTTGCCTCCTCCGAGCGCGGACTCGCCGAAACCAACTCCAAGCGCCAAGCGGCTCCGGCGCATGTGGCCTTTCGCTGCGGGCGCTTGCACCTTGGCAGCGGCGGCGGCGCTGGCGTTGGTCCTAACACGCAGTGAAGAGCCGGCTCAGGAACTGCAGCACAAGAACGCAACAGCGAGCCCGCTGCTGGTGACGCTGCGCGATGGCAGTCGGGCGACGCTCGACGTGGGCGCTGTGCTGATCGAGCGCAATCGTGGGGAGGTGGTGCTCGAAGCGGGGCGCGCGGTGTTCGACGTGGCTGCGGATCGCTCGCCGCTCGCTGTGGTGACCACGTTCGGCCGAGCGACGGCGCAGGGGACGCGCTTCTTGGTCTCGAAAGAGGCGGACGCTGCGCGTGTGTCGGTCGCGCGCGGAGAGGTCGCGCTGGCAGATTCGTCGCAGCGCTCGGCTGCGGTGCACGTCGGCAATGAGGGCGTCATTCGCTCGGGAGATGCGCCGCGTGTGATCGCTGGTCGTCGCATTTCGCACGAGTTCGCCTTCGCCGAGTCCGGAGCGGCGGAGAGCGCTACTGCGGAGGGCCCGAAAGGGGGGCACGGCAACCTGACCGCCCGAGATCCGGGGTGGCGTCTGCCGGCCAAGGTCGACAGCCGCAACTTCACGCTCGACGTGGTGGTGGAGGCTGGCTTTGCGCGCACCACGGTGGACCAAACCTTCTTCAATCCGACCAACCGATCGCTGGAAGGCCTGTACTCCTTTCAGGTCCCGCATGAGGCCACCATCTCGCGTTTGGCGATGTACGTAGACGGAACCTTGATGGAAGGCGCCGTCGTCGATCGTTCGCGTGGACGCGATATCTACGAAGGCATCGTCGAGCGTCGACGCGACCCGGCGCTGCTCGAGTGGATGGGCGGTGACGCCTTCAAAATGCGCCTCTTTCCGCTGCCGGGGCGCAGCGAGAAGCGCGTCTTTCTCTCCTACACCGAGCTGCTCTCACGCTCCTACGACACCACCGAATTGAGCGTGCCGATCCCCGAGTTCGACACGCCGACGCGCAAGGCGTCGGTCTCGATTCGGCTCCGCGGTGGCGCACAAACTGAGCTCGTCTCGTCGAACTTTGCGCTGGCTGAAACTTTGGATGGCTCGGACAAGGTGCTGACCTGGGAGGCCAGCGAGCAGGTGCTCGGGAAGGATCTCGTGCTTCGGCTGCGCGAGCCAGTCGCCGAGCCCGAACAGAGCAAGCGGGTCTCCTTCGAGGAGAACGGTAGCGGCTACAGCCTGATCAAGCTTCAGCCCGAGCTGCGTGGGGACGCCGCGCGTGCTGATGCTCCCCGGCACATCGTGGTGCTGCTCGACGCGTCGAGCTCGATTCGCGCGAGCGCGTTGGCCAAGGAGCAGGCGTTCGTGTCGGGGCTGATCGACTCGGTGGACAGCGATGATGTGGTGGACGTGGTGGCCTTCGGTCATCGCGCCGAGACCTGGAACCGACGTGAACCGCTCGGCGACTTCGTTGCCGGGGTTGCACTTTATGGCGGAGATTCGCGCGTGGATCGCGCACTCGACAAGGCGACGGCTTTGCTCAGCGAGCGCGCGGCGAGCGAGCGGCTCGTGGTGTATGTGGGGGACGGCAGCTTCACCAACGTCGAGAAGCCTGTGGATGGCGCCGCTCTGGCGCAGAAGGTGAGCTCCGCCGGGGGCAGCTTTTACGGTGTTGGCGTTGGTCCGACCGTTGACCGCGGAGCCTTGGATATCGTGGCCGCTGGAGCTGGGGGCTTCGTGATCAGCGTGGGGGAAGAGGACTCGGCCAAAGCGCGCGCCTTCGACTTCTTTGCGCGAACGGTGACCCCGTGTCTGCGCGATCTCAAAGCCACCGCGCTGCGCGGCGAGGCCGCGCTGGAGTCGTCCGAGTTGCTGCTTGAGGCGCCAGTGGTGTGCGATGGCGCGGAGCTGCGCGTGCTGCTCAAGACAAATGCGGGGACCACGGCTGACGGCGTTCGCGTGCAAGGTTCGGTTGGCGGTAAGCCTTGGGAGAAGCGAATCAGCTTCGGCGCCGCCAGCGCCACGCCGGCCAATTATCTGCCGAGGCTGTTCGCTGAATGGCGAGTCAAAGAGCTGCTGCGCAAAGCGCCGATGTTGCCGGGAGCGTCGGAGTCGCCCCATCAGGAAGAGCTCACCAAGCTCGGACTGGAGCACTTCTTGGTGACGCCCTTCACCTCGTTGCTCGTGCTCGAGAACGACAAGATGTACAAGCAGTACGGCGTCGAGCAGCGCGCGCCGAAGGGGTTCGCCGTGTATGCGGCACCGCCCACCATCCCGGTGGTGACCGAGCCGTCGGATAAGCGCGGACCTCTGACGATGGCCGCGGCTTTCGAGGTGGTCGAGCGCTCGCGGATGTCCTTCTTTTCGACCTGGGATCAGTCACCGCATCACTACCAGGGCGTTGGCTTGGGCAGCATCGGCACCATCGGCTTCGGTAGCAGCATTGGCAGTATCGGCGGCGGCGTCCGCTTGAGCGGCATTGGTGAAGGAGGGGGCGGCTTTGGCCGCATTCGAATGGGCGGACGCTTAGGCGGAAACCACCGCTCGCGACCGGATTGGGACAGCGTATCGACGCGCACGTTAGCAAGTCGCTCACCGCGCTCAGCCTCGCCATTCGAACAGCGTTTCGACACACGTTCGGAGGAGGTCTTCGCCGAGTGGGGCAGTTCGGTTGGGGACGAGTCGGATTGGCTGCGTCTGGCCTTCACCCAGGTGCGGCCCGCAGCCATGCGCGACTCCGAGGCGCAGCCGTTCTTCGACCTCAGCGAGTTCGCCCGTGGCCTTTTCAACCTACCGATCGACGAGCTGGATGCGGCGCTCGCTCAGGCGGAGGGCGGTTCGGCGGCGCGCTCACCAGCGGCCGTGGAGCTTTTGCAAAAGGCGCTGGTCAGCCAAGCGTCGCGTGAACTCGAGGACCCAGCGATGCGACTGCGCGTGGACGGAAGCGTCGTCACGCGTGAGCTCACCTTGGCCTACGGACTGCGTGAGCTCACCCAATACGACGGTAAACAACTGCGTCACGCCTATCCTGAACTCGGCCTCGTCAGCTCGCGCACGCTCGGCGCGGGGGCAGCGCTGTGGCCTTCGCTCGACGGGCTTCCCTTGTTACCCACGCTGCAGTCGCTGGAGGGCTGGTCACTCGAGAAGGTGCAAGACAACGTGCTCCGTCTGTCGAACCCCGCCGCGAGCAGCGTCGACCCGAGGATCCCGAACGCGATCGATTGGACCTTTGATGAGCAAGCGCGGCTCGTGCGAGTCACGCATCACGGAGGCGAAGGCTTTTCGGATCAACAGCTGACCTGGTCCGATCGCGAACTTGCAGTGGTTCGCGGCGGGGACAAGCGCGTCTTCAGCTTCAAGGCCGTGAGCGCGGCGCCCGCTCCGCTGCCGAGCTTGCTCGAGGTGGAGCTGCCGCTGCGCAACCCTGAACACTGGACGCGCGCGGTCGCTGCGACCGATGATAAAGCGCTCAAGATCTTCGGCTTGCGACAGCAGTTGGCCTCGCTGTGCGCGCTCAGCGACGTGAAGGAGATCGTCGCGGTTACGCAACAGTTGGTCGCGCTCGAGGGCACGCTCTCGTTGGGCGAGGCGACGCTCGCCAGCTTGGCGCTGACGCGCGGACGAGAACCGGCGCTGCGCAAGGCGCTGCCTCGCGAGCAAGGTGTTACCGCCTATCTTTCGGCGTTTGAGAAGCCTTCGGTTCGCTCCTTCGAGCAGGCCGCGAGCGCTGCGAAAGGCACTTTTTTCGAGAAGCTCTCGGTGCTGCGTGCGGGCTATCTGGAGAGCGCCGGCGTGACCAAGCGCAAACGCGCCAAAGCCTTCGTCTTGGCCTATCCAGAGGCTCCTCTCTTGGGCTTTCTGTTCGCGCGGCGCGCTGCAGCCGAAGGCTCTTACAAGCAGCGTATGGCGTTCTGGGCGGAGCTCGCCGAGAGCCCGGCGCTCGGGCTGGTCGCCGCTCGTGAACAGGCCAACGCTGTGGAGTACGGCGAGCCGAGCGACCAGGCGCGCGCGCTGCTCGGCAAGGCGTTCGATCAGGCCTTCGAGCGCGGACTGCCCATCCAATGGCACTACGATCTGTCTCCGGTCATCGGCTACGGCGCGCAAGCCGATGCCTTCACCCAGCGACTGCGCAGCCGTGTGCTCGAGCGCGGCACCGGTGAGCAAGTGCTGGCGTGGATGCGTATGGACCTGACCGAAAATCGCTATGACCGTCAAGAGAGCGCTGCGGTCTACGCACGCCGCTTGGCGTTGGTCGGCGATGAGCGGCAGCAGGTCGTGGGCGCCGAGATCTTGATCGGGGTCGGTCGCTTCGAGTCGGCGCGCAGCTTGTTGCGCCCCATTCTGGCGGACACCTCCTTGGCCTCGGTCGACGCCTTGATCGTCGGCTCGCGTATGCACGAGGGCTTCGGCGAGCTCGATCGCGCCATCGAGCTGCGTGAGAAGGCCTTTGCGCGCACCAAGGGTTCGTCGCGCAAGGTCGAAGAGTTGCGCGGCTGGTACCAGGCCTTGCTCGAGCTGAAGGGCCGTCGCTTGGCGGCGGATCCAGAGGATGAGGCGCGCGTCCAAGCGGTGCTGCGAGTCGTCGCCGCGTGGCGCGCCGAAGAGCCGGATCTGGAGCTCTTGCCGCAGCTCGTGGCGCGCTTGTTCGTACGTGCAGGCCGCTTCGATTTGGTCGAGACGGCGCTCTCGATGCAACCGGAGCTGCGGCCCGCGCAAGGTTCGGCTTGGGCCGAAGCAGGTAGGGCGTGGGCCCAGCTAAGCGAACTCGACAAGGCCGCATCCCACTACGATCGAGCTGTATTGGTCGAGCCCACCGACCCAACGTGGCGGGTCGAACGGGCGAAGATTTTGCTCGCAAAGCCCGACGAGGCGTCGAAACAAAAGGCGCTCGCGGATCTACAGGCGGTGAAGAGCGGTACGTGGCAAGAGCGCTTCTCGCGTGAGAAGGAGTACGCGTCGGAGATGCTGAAGGAGCTCGCTGTAAAGTAGGGCGCCGCTTCGCCCAACGGACTCCCTCAACCGAAGTTGCGAGGATCTGTCGGGGTGCGGCGGAAGTTTACGAGCAGCTGCGGGATGTCGTTGAGCGGTGCGACGTGGGTGGAGTAGCCGGCCCGTTGCACCGCGGCCGGCATGCCGAAGACCACCGCTGTATCCTCTGACTCGGAGATCACCACCCCGAGGTGTTGCCTTATCACGCGAGCGCCCTCCGCGCCGTCGTCGGCCATGCCCGTGAGCACCACGCCAAGTGCACGTGGGCCCATCGTCAAGCCGATGCTGGTGAGCAAGCGCGTGCCACTCGGCACGTAACGGTCATTTTCGCGCGGCGGTGAGACGGCTACGCGAAGTGAACCCGAGGCCTCCCGCCGAACCTCCATACACATGCCGCCAGGACACACGTAAGCGTGCCCAGCGAACAGCGGCTCGCCGTCCACCGCCTCACGAACACAAAGCGGAGTGGTGCGATTGAGTCGTTCAGCGAAGCTCTTGGTGAAGCCGGGGGCCATGTGCTGCGCAATCATCAGCGCTCCCGGGTAGTTGGAGGGCAGGCGCGAAAGCACCGACAAGAGCGCGCCCGGTCCGCCGGTGGAAGCGGCCATGCCAACGATGTAGCGTGGCACCGTTTGATCCGGCCGCTTTCGCTCGGTGGGGACGTTCATCGTCGGCATCTCGAGCCGGGGCGGCCTGCGCCAGTGTCGCGTCACCTGCAGCTTGGAGATCAACTCGCGGCCCCAAGCATCCCCCGTCAGCAGTTCCTCAGGCTTGGCCATGAAATCGGTGGCACCAAGCTCGAGCGCGCGCAGGACGTTCTCGGTGGCCGAATAGTTCGACAAGACGACCACTGCCGTGGGACGCGACGACATCAAGATGCGCAGAAAGGTGAAGCCGTCCATCTTGGGCATCTCGACATCGAGCGTGATGGCGTCGGGCTCGAGCTCAGCCACCATGCGCAAGGCTTGTTCGCCGTTGCCCGCGTGGCCCACCACGCGCACATCGCTAGCGCGATCCAGCGCCTCGGTGATCAGGTGACGGTTCACCGAAGAGTCATCCACGACTAACACCCGGATCGGGTCGCTCACTGGCTACCTCCCCCGTTGATTTCGGGCTTGCGATAGACAATCTCGTCGCAAATCTCTTCGACGATGAAGGGCACCGATTCGTTCAGCAGCGATTCACTGTGGCCGAGGATCAAGTAGCCGCCGGGCGACATGCGCTCGAAAAATCCGAGCACGACCCGCTTTCGCGAACGCTCGTCCATGTGGATGAGCACGTTGCGGCAGAACACCACGTCAATGAAGCCACCGATGGCCGTGTCGAGCAAGTTGGCGTGTTTGAAGTGGCAAACGTTGCGGAGTTCGGCTGATACAGTACGAGTCCCATCGATGTTTTGATTGAAGTAGTGCTCGCAGTTCAGGTGGTTGGCTTCGTCCGAATCCTCGCGGAAAGACGAGGGCGAGTAGATGCCGCGACGAGCGAGCGCGATGCAGCGACGGGAGATGTCGGTGCCGAAGACCTTGACGCGCTCGGGAGAGATCTTGCCGGAGCCGAGCAAGATGGCCGCCAGCGTGTACGGCTCTTCACCGGATGAACAGCCAGCGCTCCACACGGTAATGCGGTCTTTGGGGGCGAAGCGGGGAATGATCCCCTCGCGGAAGGCCACGAGTTGCCGCATCCCGCGGAAGGCGTAGGTCTCGTTGACGGTGCATAGCTCGGTTGCTTCCTCGAGCTCGCCCTGGTCCTGCTCGAGCCGGCTCGCGTAGTCGTCGAAGCTCTCCAGGCCCAGAAAGGTCAGCCTCTCGCGCAGCCGGCGCTCGACGGTAGTCCGCATATCGAGTGAGAACCAAAGGCCAGCGTGGCGGTTGAGCGTGCGACGAATGGCCTCGAACGCGGTCAGCGTAAGGCGGCGATCGTCTCTGGAGAGGAGGCTATTCATCTCCGCGGCGCTCTTGGGTTGGACTCAACTTGCAAAGAATTATCACGGGGGCTCCCGTGCGACCACAGTCCGCGATAGCCTCGCTCGCGCATGGCGTGGCCGCTGCTCGTGAACCCGCAGGGCCCGATCGCGCTCGGGTGCTTCCTTTGGGAGCGCCGGGGCCGAACGAGGGTTACCGCAATCGTCAAAGCGAGCTTCGCCATGGTTCATGGCGGCTTTGCCATGCCCACCGATCCCGTGCCGATCTCGACCGAGGAGACGGGCGAGGCAGCGAGCGACCTCTGGCCCCAGTTGAGCTTGCCTCAGGCGATCGCGCATTGTGAGGCCGTTTCGCTTGGCCGCGAACCGGTGCAGGCGATGGCTGTTCGGTTCGTGATCTGGAAGCGAGGATTCAAGCTCGACAAGACGGTTCATGTGTTTGGCCCGCGTTCCAGCCATGATCTCGAGCCAGCTCCCTTCGTTCAGGCGCCGGTCAGTTGGGAGTTGGCTCCCATCGGTGAGAACGGTCACAACCCGGCGGGAGTGAAGGGGGATCGTCCGGCGAGGGTGATTTCTCCCAGCAACCCAGCGCAGCCCACCTCGTTCGCGCCGCTTCGTTTCGACCGCAAAGAGCGCAACCTGCACAGCTTCGAACTGCCGAAGGCGGGGCCAATCCCTTGGCGCTGGCCCGACGAGGTAATGCCGGAGGCGTTCTCGTCAGCACCGCGCGACCAATGGTTGCCCACGTTGGACGGGGACGAGTGGATCGTGCTCGACGGCGTTCACCCCGAGTTGCCGCGGTTTGCCACTCGGTTGCCAATGCCCGTCACCCGGGCTCAACTGCGCGATGAGTCCGGGCGCGCTGAGCCCTTTATGATGGCGCTGGACACAATAACGGTCGATACGCGCACCCGCACAGTCTCACTGGTTTGGCGCGGGTCGTTGCCGTTGCTGCGTGAACATTGGACCGATTTGCAGGTGGATGCGTCGTTGGAGCTGGGCGTTCCCGAGGAGCTTTCGGCGGAGGACGCGCCGGGGCCGCTCGCCCTCGGAAAGGGCTTGCTATTGGGGCCGCGTCCCACCGTTTCGGTGGCGCCCGCGCCGAGACTACCAACGATGGTGGAGGAGCAGACCCCACCACTTTCCTCCTCGGAGACCCTTGCACCGCCGAATCCAAACGGCTTTTCAGCGATGCCGTTTTCGGTCGCACCAGCCTCTCGCGTACCCAGCGAAGCAACGTCAGGGCCGGCCACGGTTCCACCTCCCGCACAACGAGTGCCTCCCGCTCCGGTTCTGCCTCCTTTGCCAGCGGCTAGCCCCCCGCTGGTCCCTGCCGCGCCGCCCTTGGTTCCACCGCCTGTGGCTTTGCCGCCGCCGGTGCCGTTGGTGCAGCCACCGGCGCAGTTGTTGCCGCCTGTGGCTCTGCCGCCGCGGCCGGCGCAGTTGCTGCCGCCTGCGGCGCAGAGCCTCGTAGCCCCTGCGGACGTCGTCGCCGGTGAGAGCACCGATGCCAAGGCCGCGCTGTTGCGCGACAAGGAGGAGCCGACGCATGAGGGGGCTGGGCTCGATATCACCTCACAGAACGAGGTGGCCGTAGTGGCCGAAGCTGGTCCGACCTCGATAGGAACGGTCAATCTACGATCGACCGTACTCGGGCGAGTGGAGCGCAAAGAGCCGCTCAAGGACCTGCTGCTTGCCGGCGTCGACCTGAGCGAGCTGAACCTCGCGGGGGCAATTCTCGCCGAGGCCAACCTCGCGGGAACCAAACTCAATGGCTGCAATCTTTCGGGCGCTCGACTTGCCGGTGCCAAACTGGGCGCAGCGGATCTCTCTGGCGCCAACCTCGAGAGCGCCGATCTCACCCAGGTAGATCTCAGTCGCGCAATTTTGCGCGGGGCGAACTTCAGCGACGCCACGCTGAGCGACGCAAATCTGAGCACCGCGGAGGGCCAGGATGCGAACTTCCAGCGGGTGAAGGGAGCTCGCTTGATCCTCTCGCAAGGGCGTTGGTCGGGCGCTTCGTTCGAGCAGGCCGAGCTCCCCGGGAGTGACTTCTCGGGCGCTGAGTTCGATCGCTGCAAGTTCGACCAAGCGAACGTCACCGGCGCTCGGTTCGTGGACGCGCGCGGCACCGAGGTCTCCTTCGTCAAAGCGCGGATGACCGATGCCAACCTCGCGGGTTGTCAGCTGCTGCGGTGTCAGTTGGTCGCCGCGGATGCGCAGCGAACTTCCTGGGACCGCGCGACGCTACGTGGCTGCTCCTTTCGAGAGGCTTTGCTCGACGGAGCTGGCTTCGCCCGCGCAGCGCTCGACCAAGCGGATTTCTCGAGCTCCTCATTGACCAAAGCGAGTTTGATGGGCGTGACGGGTGAAACCTGCCTGTTCGTCGAGGCAAATCTGGAGGCCGTCGATCTGCGGCAGGGCAAGTTGAACTCGGCGGATTTCAGCAAAGCGAAGCTGATTCGTTGCAACGCACTCAAAGCCACGTTGCAAACCTGCACCTTCACCGAGGCGGACCTGACGGGTACGTCGCTGCGCTCGGCGAAGTTGCGTTCGGCCAATTTCGAGCGCGCCATTCTGCGCGATGCCGATCTGCGTGATGCCGATCTCGAGCTCGCCGATCTGCGCGGCGCAGAGACCCAGGGAGCCCGGCTCTCGGGCGCCAATCTCAAGGGTGCAACCGAGGGCGGCGCTTGATCGAATTCACGGCATTTGGTGGCGCGGCCGGGACTGCCTTCATCTGGCCGCATGGGCGGCGGCGCATGTTGACGACGTTGGTCAAAGCGCGACTGCGGTTGGTGGCTGAGGGGGCAGCGACGCTTTTGACCACGCCGCCACCGTTGGTTACCGACGACTTCTCGCCGCTGCTGCCGAAGCCGGAGATCGTGCTGCTCGCTACCGCCTATCCGCCAGCACCGGTGCCCTCGATGAGCGTGCGCTTGTTCGTGGCCCGGGAAGAGGCGCTGGTCCTCGATAAGACGCTGCACATCTACGGAGATCGCGCGATGGGCGCAGCCCCTGCTCCCTTTCGCTCGATGCCCATCACCTACGATCGCGCGCTCGGCGGTCCGGGCACTGAAAACCCCGCCGGGCGAGGTAACTTCGGTCTTGCTCCGAACATCGTCGATCCAACGAACGCCTGGATGATCGCTGGCTTCGCGAACATCGACGCGCGCTCGCCTCGTCGACAACGTTTGACTCGAGGTGCACCTCCGCGCATCGATGGATGGCGGCTCGAGGGTGCAGAGCACGTGCCCCACGCCTACTATCAAACGGCGCCAAGCGATCAGTTGGTGAGCCACCTGGTCGGGGATGAATGGGTGGTGCTCGACGGTATGCATCCAACGCTTGCACGCTTTCGAACCCAGCTGCCGGGACTAGCGGTCGGAGCGCGCATTGCAG
Source organism: uncultured delta proteobacterium (assembly GCA_903892415.1). Lineage (GTDB taxonomy): Bacteria > Myxococcota_A > Polyangia > Polyangiales > Polyangiaceae > Xiheicaenibacterium. The sequence continues at coordinate 28,302 of CAITIQ010000411.1, forward strand.
CTCCGCGTGAAGTCGCGATGCCCATCCCGCTCGTCCTCGATCGCGTGGTGATCGACATGCACCGGATGCAGGCTGATTTGTCCTATCGCGGCGCAGTTGCCGTCGAATGGGCTGGCCCTTTGTCGGTGGTCGGCGGGATCGCGACGCTCGAGATCGAGGACGCTCACTCCGACACGCAGATCACCAAGCCCGGCGTAGCGCGAGGCAACAACCTCGCCTCGACGTGGACTGACGCGGGGGCGCCTGTTGCACAAGCGCCGGCACCCACGGTGCACAAGCCGGTGCCTGTCGTGCACACACCGACGCCGCACGCAATGCCAGCTCCAGCAGCGCACGCAATGCCAGCAGCGCACGCGGCAGCCGCAGCTCTCGCTCAACCCCCAGCACAGCGTGGGAAGCCAACCGATCTTAGCGCCACCTGGACCGACGCCGCGCCGCAGCCCGTGGCGAAGGCGCTCCCCTTCAAGGCCGTAAGCCGAACCATCGATCCGGAGGTCACGCTCACGTCGATTCAGGGGCTGGACTTGGGACTGCCGTTTCGTTCGCCACCGCAGGCGAACAAGCCTGAGAAGGCCCCCGTCGCGCGTCCGTTCGATGTCCCGCGCATTGCCGACGACTCGGAGGACGTGGAGGCGACGGCAACGCTTTTGACGTCGCCGGCGCTACGCGCGGCGCTGCCGTTCGGGCGTTCCCCAGTCGAGGTCCTTCCGCGCGTGCCCGAGGCCCAGCACGCGCCCGATACCGCGCGCGCGCCAGTGGTTTCTGTGGCGGAGCCTCCCTCGACCACGGGGGTCATGTTGGCGCCGCCAGCCCCGCTGCCACCTCCTCCCCCGCTGGCTCCTCCTCCCGTCGGGGTCTTGCGCGCCCGTCCCGCGGCGGAGGAAGAACGTTCAGCGTCTCCGGCCGCCGTCGCCCCGCCGCCAACGGACATTGCCACCGTGGTCGCGCCTCCCGCCCTGCAGCCGATAGCTCCCATTGAGGTCGATGAGCCGGTGGCTGCTCCCGCGGAGGATCGTTCCGGCCCGAGTGCGCTCGAGTCGGCGAACGTTGCGGTCGGTCCAGCCTCCGAGATCACGCTCGGAGCCGCCCCGGATGCAGCTCCCGCCGAGACCGACCCCGTTCGAATCAAGGTGCTCGAGGCTGCCGCCGCCGGCCTTCCCATGCGCCGACTCGATCTCACCGGCGCCGACCTCAGCGGCATGGAGCTCCGCGGTCAAGACTTCTCCGACGCTGTGCTCACGGGGGCGAACTTCAAGCGCGCGACGCTCGACCAAGCTCGCTTCAGCAACGCCAAACTCCAAGGCGCCGATCTTTCTCACGCCAGTCTGCGCGGCGCCGACTTCAGCCGTGCTGAACTCACCCGCGCAAATCTCTGCGACGCAGACCTGACGGGCGCGCAGCTCAGTCACGCCAACGCCACCGGGACCCGCTTCGAGCGGGCGAAGCTCGATGACCTGAAGGCGGCTCACGGTGTGTTCGTGACTGCGGTGCTGAACGACGCGAGCGCGCTGCGTGCCGAGCTTCGCAACGCCGACTTGTCGGGAGCCGAGCTCAATCGCGCCCGGCTCACCGCCGCCGATCTGGTGGGGGCTCGACTTTCGGAGGCTCGCGGTGAATCGGTCGTACTGGACGAGGCGGATCTGTCGGACGCCTCGTGCACGGGTGTGACCTTCGTGGACGCAAGCTTGCGTTCAGCCAAGCTCGCGCGCACCCAATTCGATCGCAGCGATCTCTCACGGGCGAACTTCGACCGGGTGAGCGCCTCGCAGGCGAAGTTTGCGCGTGCACGCCTGGAGTTGGCTTCGTTCCTGCGCGCGGACTTGCAGCGCTGCGACTTCTCCGGGGTAACCGGTGAAGGGACCGAGTTCTCCGAGGCAAATCTCCAGGGTTCGGACTTCCGCTCGGCCAAGCTTCCCGACGTCCGCATGCAGAACGCAAAGTTGATCGAGGTTCAGGCGCAGAAGCTGCTCGCCAACGGCGCCCATCTCGACGGCGCCGATCTGACGAAGGCCGTGCTTCGCGGTGCCAAGCTCAAGGCCGCCGATCTCGTCGGCGCTCGCTTCGACGGAACGGACTTGCGCGATGCGGAGCTCGAGGGCTGCCGCTTGGACGGTGCTGATTTATCGAAGGCCAAAGTGAGCGGCGCGAATCTTCGGGGCGCCACCTGAGCGAGGCGCGCCCCGTACGAATCAGCACCGCTCGCCGCTTAGAAACGACCCTGCAGCCCAGCGAAGCCTGGCCCAACGACGAACTCGGTTTGAGCGCTGCCGTCGGAGCTGCCGCTGCCCGCGATGTCGATCACCAAGAAGGTGACGCCCGCTGCAAGCCCTACCGCTCCTACGATCAAGCCAACGTTGGCCAGGGTTTGTTTGGTTTGAGCGCTGTCGACCAGCTCATCATCGGCAGCGCTGGTGCACGGGCCGTTCTCTCCACACTTATCGACCAACTCCGACTCGGCAGCGAGGGTCAAGCCGCCGGCAACGCCGAACAGGCCCATGCCCAAAACGCCGACGCCACCGAACGCGATCGCTACCGGCAAAAGCCCTGGTCCGCCGCTGCTGGGCTTGGTCACAGGCGGGGGCGGCGCGATCACGGCTGCGGCCGGATGAGCGAGGTCAACCGACTTCTTGTCACCGGCCTTGAGCTCGAGCCGTTGAGAAAACGGCTGTTGCCCCGGGGTTTCGAGCAGGATGTCGGTGGGCACCGGATCTAAAGGCAGCGGCTTTCCCCACTGATCCCGAGCCACCGGCGCTCCGGCTACGCGCACGGTCGTGGTTGGCTGAGCGTCGCGTACGTTGACAGTGATCAGCGCGATCTTGTTGGCAACGTCTGCGATCTCCACTTGTGCTGACTCGTAGGTCGGCTTGTACTTGGGTTCTGCCACCATGCGGGCGGACGCCTCCGCGATGACTCGCTGAAACCAGTTGTAAGCCTCCTTGGGATGACCAAGCTCCGCTTCACTCCGCGCGATGAAGAGCGCGGAGTTCGGGCTTTGAACCGCGTTGTAGGAGTCTTGAAACTTCTGAAGAGCGGCCGGGAACTTCTTCTGTTTGAACAGAGCGGAGCCCGCAGTGAAGGCGTCGGTCGCGGCCTTTACGGCCTGCGGCGTGGGGGCTCCTTGCGCGAGCGCCATCGAAGGGGCCGAGGCAGAGAGTGCGAGCGCGAGAGCTGCTCCAAACCAAAGAGTCTTCATCGCATGGTCCAAAAGTTAGAGGTGATCGTGAACAAGGAGCTTGGTGCGGTCAGCATCAAATCGTCGAAGGGTTGTATTTCGGCTTCGGCTTGGGGCCGGTGGGCTTGGGGCCAGTCGGCTTGGGGCCGGTTGGTTTGGCCGTCGGGCCGGTCGCCGGTTTGGGCGGCTCGGCTGTCGCCGTCGGCTCCGCTGCGGTGGGTTCGCCCGTTGCGGTGGGCGCCGCGGTTGGCTCTGCGGTCGCTGTTGGTTGCGCGGGCGCCGTGGGCTGCGGTGCTACCGCGGGCCCGGTGCTGGTGCTTAGGGCCGTGGTGGTCGGCAGGGCGCTCGTGCCCGGTTTGCTAGCGTTGCTCGAATCGGGCTTCGCCCGCATCGATTCGATCAGGGCGATGATGGCGATGCCCGCAACCACCCCAACCACGATCAGGATGCTCAGCCTGGCCCACGGTGAAAGCCCGCGGCGCGGCGCCGGAGGCTCCTTTTCATACACACGCTCGCTCTCCGGCGGGCTCGGCTCTGGCGCCGCCTTCGCGACGACCGGCGCAACTCCGATTGGGTCCACCGTAGGTACACTCACCGGCTCTGTTGAAGCTGGTGCTGGTGAGGGCAACGGCTCCGAGGGCACCACGAAACTCGCGAACGGGTCCGATGCCGGGGCTGCTGCCTCGCTTGGCGGAGGAGGCGGCGGCGGTGGTGGAACCGAGCGCTGGGGTTGATCGAGCGCTCCCGCCGCTTTGGCGAGCGATGCGTCTCGCTCCCGGAACGGCTCGGCTAGAGCCTTCTGCACGAAGGTTGCAACGTCTTCGGTGCTAGCCGGCTTGCTGACCACCTCGTCGAGCTTGACCAGGGCTGCACGCACCGCTTCGGCGTCAGCTGGTCGCTTCCTCGGGTCCTTCTCGAGCAGTTGCATGATCAGCCGCTCGAACTCGGGGTGCAGCTCGGGGCTGAGTCCGCGCGGATTGGCAGGCGTCTTGAGCACGATGTTCTCGATCGTCTTCAGCTCGGAGTCCCCGCGAAACGGATGAACGCCGGTGGCCATCGTGTAAAGTACGCAGCCGAGCGAAAAGAGATCGCTGCGGCGATCGTGAGCGATGCCACCGAGTTGTTCCGGGGAGAGGTACGGTGTCTTGCCCTTGACGGTCGAACCAACACGCGTGACGTGGACTCGTCCTTTTGACTTGGCGATCCCAAAGTCGACGATCTTCACGACGCCCGCTCGGGTCAGCATGATGTTGGCCGGGTTCACGTCCCGATGAATCAGATCGACGAGCGCGCCGCTTCCGTCCTTCAGTTCGTGTGCCGCGTGCAATCCGGCGCAGATGCCAGTCGCGATCTTGAGCAGGATGTTCTCGGGGATCCCGCCTGTCGTTCGCGTTGCGTGTTGCAGGGCGCCGAGCGTGTCCCCGTCGATCCACTCCATGACGAGGAAGACGGCTTCTCCTTGGTTTACGCAAGCCAAGGTGCGGGCGACGTTCTCGTGGTGAATGCGCGAGGCAACTCGCATTTCATCGGTGAACATCGACGCAAAGTCCGGTTCATCCGAGAGCTCCGGAAGGATGGTCTTGACGGCTACCAGGTCCGTAGCGCCTCGAGTTCCAGCTGGGCGTGCAGCCCAGACGGTGGCCATCCCGCCGCGTGCCACAGGTTCGATCAATTGGTAGTTGCCAGCCTCGCCGCCAGACAGCACCAAGCCAGCCGCGATGTCCTCGCCGCGTAGGGAAGCGGTCGCTATGTTGGCAGCAGCCTTTGCAGCCACGGATGCCTTTGCGGCCGCCGGCTCTTCGGTCTTTGCTGCGGCCACTGGCTCCGGAGTGGTGGCTGCTGTCGCGCGCGGAGCGAGCGGAGTCTTCGGCTTGGCCTCAGCCGCAATGGGGGAGGGCGTGCTCGACGCTTCCGCGATGGCGCTGCCCGATGCGGCTTCTGCATTGTCACCAGCGGCTGCCTCCGCGAGTGCAACCGGTTCGATTCCCATCAACGTGTGCTGGCGAATGGGAGGACGTTTGCGCGCAGGCGGACCTTGCGGAGGAACCGAGGGCGTCTTCGGGGCGGCGACGGCGGGGCTTTCAGCGGGGGCGGCCGGAGGAAGCGAGGCTGGCTTGGTGGCCTTGAGCACCTCCGCCGGCGCGGCTTCTTCCACCGTCTCAACAAGGGCGTTGCCGTCTTGTGTCGACGGCTCCTCCAACATGATCTCGATCGCCGAATCCCGGATTTCACTGGAGGAAGCGCGCAGGTCGAGCGTCGGCTCATCGTCCATCAACGACTTCGCCTCTTTGGGCACGCCCGGTGCGGCCAGCGCGAAGCCCATCAGCGTCTGAGCGCGTCCACGAATCGGTGGTTTTGGAGCCTCTGGCTTCGTTTCTGCGGCAGTCACGCCGTTGGTTTTCGGCGGTTGGGGGCGCTGGGACGCTGGCCCGGGAACAACCGACGAGAAGGCTCGCGCTGGCGCGAGGGAAGGACGCGGCTGCGAGCGCTCGACCAGGCGCGAACAGAACTCGACCACGTCAGCGTGAGTAGCGGGGGAGGCGGTGGTGAGGGCGTTGACGAAGTCCTCGAGTGAGCCGCGCGCAGCCGGATCGCGCGACAGCGCTTGCGAAAGCGCCTTGGAAAGAGCTTCCGGGAGCTCCTCGCGTTGGGAGCGCGCATCGGGGATTGCAGCCGAAAGTACCTTTTGAACGACGGCGGCCTCCATGCGCGAGGCGAACAGCTTGTTGCGCGTGCAAAGCTCCCACACGACCACCGCCATACTGAAAAGGTCCGAGCTCGACTCGGGCGCAGCGGGAGGCGGACCCAGGGTCAGGCTCATGGCCTTCACTCGCTCGGGCGCAGCGTAAGGCAGCCGATCGAGGTTCTTCGCGAAGTGGAGGCCAAAGCGCGCGAGAGCGCGATCTGCGCCAAAGCCCGAAACTCGGGTCAGCCCGTCTTGCCCAACGAAGATGCACCAAGGCCCGATTTCGCCGTGGCTGAAGCCCGGTTGCTCCGCGTAGGCCGCAGACACAGCGGTCGCCGCGTCCAACGCGATTCGAATGGCGATCGGAACCGGCAACCCATCTGGGCCCACGCGACGGAGGAGCGACAGCAGGCTCTCCGCCTCGGTCCAGCTTTGGACCACGAACGGCTCGCCGTCGATCGTCCCCGCCTCGAGCACCGCGTTGATATTCACATGCCGAAACGCGACTGCCTTTTTGGCTTCGCTCTGAAGATTTTCGCAGAGCTGCGCGCTCTTCGCGACGTGCCGGTGCACTTTCGTCAAGACGACGCTTTCAGTGCTGCCTTTTCGGGTTGCGATGAAGGTGGCGCCGACGCTGCTAGCGCTCACTTCCCGCGCGAGCTCGAAGCTCCCAAGCTTTTTTCCGGCCGATTGTTGTGGGGTGAGCGCCATTTCTGCGTCAGGCTATCAGGCCTTTTGCAGACGGGGGAAGTTCGCGAGAGGAGAAAAGCTGAGAGTGGGTCCCATGAAAGAGAAAGAATCATCCGTTTCGACACACGAAACAAAGCCAGAGACGTCGGCTCTCGTGCCCTCAGACCGGGCTTCGCCGTACCCCGTATCGCGGCTTGCCCCGGCTTTTGAACTTGTCGACCTAGCCCGCGAGATCCAAGAGGCCGACAAACTGCTCGGTGTGGTGGTGAGCGGCCAACTCGACGTGATCGCGGATCAGATCCGCAGCCTTCAAGCAAAAGCGCGGGAACTGCTGCAGAGGGCGGAAATGAACGCGCAGCTCCATCGTGCGGCGTGCAACCTCAAAAAGCGGCCGGGTCACATCTACCACCTATACCGACGCAGCGAGCAGGAGATCTACTTCTCGCTCCTGTCGCCCGAGGAGTGGGGTGGCGCACCGCCCCACCCGCACGAGGGCGCCTACCGCTTGGAACTCGATATGTCCTTCACACGTGTCGAGGCCTGAGGCTTCGCCCGAGGCCGCGGGCCGCTTTGCTTGCTTTTGGCTTGCCGGCTCTTGGCCTTGGGCTTGGCTGCGACCTTGGCGAAGTTCTCGCAAGATTCCGAGCGCGTCGGGCAAGCGACGCGAACGTGGAAATGATCATCGTGCGGAAGCGCGTTCTTCGGCTGAATCAGCACCTCTGCGGCTCTCCGCCGCACGGACTCTGACGCTCCCGAGCTAGCGGCCACCTCGAGCATTCGCTTCTTGAGGTGGGAGGCAACGAAGATTTGCAGCACGCGCGCGCTCGGGTCGCTCAGCCAGGCCTCCACCAACGCCCAGCTTCGTTCAGCGTCGAACGTCACGCCCTTCATATTGGCCGCTCGGAAGTCCTCTTCGATCTTCGCGAAGCGCGGGGCAACAAAGGCCGTTTTCCCTTTACGTAAGTAGAACGCTACGTCAGCGTCGCGGCCGCTCTCGTGCGACTTGTGGCCGTCAATATCGCCGCCCCCGCGCTTCGACAGGTCTGCCACCGTGAGCACTGAGCCAGGGTGCGACTTGGCCACCTTGGCAGCGCTCCTCGTGAGCATATCCACAAGCTCGGGCACTCCCCAACGATGCCCACCGACTGAGCGTAGGCTGGAGGAGCTCTTGAGCTGCTTGCCTCCCTGCAGCTGACCTTCATTCGGCGAGCCAACGCTTCGCGCGTGGGGCGGCCTTGGTTGCTTGGCTTCTGCGGGCAGTGCAGTCGCTGAAACCAGCAGCAAGGAAGCAACGAGCGCCGCAAGCCTCATTGTGCCGGTTGTAGCGCTCAGCCTGGGTGAGAGCAACTTATCGAACTCTTGGCTCCCCGCGGGCTGCTGCACTAGAGGGCACTCATGCGTCGTCTCAACGAGTCGGTGGTTTTGTCCTGCGATACCGAGAAGTACTGGCAGCTTTTCTGGGATGAAGCGGCGATGCGCAGGCTGTACCTTGAGGGGCTCGGGTTCCGCGCTTTCACCGTGCTCGAGAAGACGGAGACGGAGCGGCGGCTCAAAATTCAGCCGAAGATGAACCTCCCCGGTGCGGTGGAGAAGTTGCTCGGTCCGACCTTCGCGTACGAGGAGATTGGCACGCTCGACCGCAGTCGCAACGAGTGGAAGTGGCGGATGAAGAGCCCGCTCGGCGACAAGCTCCTGTCGCATGGAGTAGTTCGTCTCGAGCGCGGCGGTGAAGGCTCGGTGAAGCGCGTCGATGAAGTCACGATCGAGGCCAACATTTTTGGCTTGTCCACGGTGATCGAGTCAGCGGCGGAGAAGGAGCTCCGCGCCGCTTGGCCCAAAGAGTTCGAGTGGTGGCGCGCTCAGCTGGGTTAGGCGGCCCTCTTGCGGATACCGCTCCGGGCGGGTTTGCCGGCTCGCTCGAGCCTCGGTTGTGTAGAGTGTCGGCGTGCGCCTGCTGACTGCAGCCTTTGCGGTGACCACCCTCTTGGCGACGCTGCCGGTTTTGGAGGCTTTCTCCGCCGAGCGTGCGGCAGCGGGCGAAGTGTTAGCGACTGTGGAAGAGCGCCGCACGCTCGACGCGATGAGGGACGCTGGCGGCACTTCAGTTCAGCGGCGCACGGCCTTTCTCGAAGCCGGTCGCATCATGGAGTTGGCCAGTGTGGCGAGCGAACCTGCGCGCTGTGCCCTGTTTGTACTCTCAAGCACGAGGAACCTGAGCTTCTCGGCGAGCCTCGTGAGCTCGAAGCAACCGGCCGAAGTTGCGTTGGCACAACTACGCGATGCCTCCGACGGCGGCGGGTCCAAGGTCAGCGAGAACGGCCTCTTGCTGCTGCACAACTGCGCGGATTCGGCCGAGGACGCGCGCGAGGCGGGGGTGCTTGCGAGGATGAGTTCAGCGCGCGGTACCGTCACTGCGCTGGGTACCATCGTTTCACGCAGCTTTGACGTCGGCGAGTTTGAAAGGCGGCTACGCCGCGAGCTTGGCCTCCTCGACGGCCCTGCGCCCGCGCGGATCGATCTGGGCCCACCGCTGCGCGCCGAGCCGCTGTCCCAACGGCGAGCACGAGGCGCCGCGCGCGCGCGGGCGGCCGGCGCGAGCAACGTCCTCGTGAGCGAAGGCCGATCCGATTCGGTCGGGGAGGGCGTCGCCGAGTTGGTCCTGACGAGGGGCTGCCACACAGTGGGCGTCTATTCGGCGGACGGCAGTGGCGCTCAAGACGTCGACGCTGAACTCGTCGATGCGGAGACCACCGAGCGCCTCGACCGTGATCGTTCGGAGCTGCCCGACGCTTTCTTGTCGGTCTGCGTGATGCGTCGCCGCGCGGTGCGCGTGAGCTGGCGCGGCGGTCTTCCTGCGCAGAAGGTGCTGCTCGAAGATGCCGTCTCGTCGATCGGCGTAGGCATTCCGGAGGCGTACGGCGAGCGCGCTGCCGCCGGGTTTGCCGCGCTCTTTCACGAGCGCGAGACCGCAAGTCCAAGCGTCGAGCCCATCTTCGAGACCATGGGTGCGCAGGGAAACGTCGAGCTGACGATAGGGGTTGAGCCGGGGCGCTGTTACCTCGCGGCCGCGTCGCTGATTCGAGGCTCCTCACGCGGGATTCGGTTGACCGCTGGGGATGAAGCGAGAGCGAGCGTCGTTGAAACTCAGGCAGGGAATGACGCTGGACTCGTACACTTCTGCGCCAACAGCGAGGACGCTTCCCTGGTGGTGGACGTTCCCGGGGGATCGATTGCCTGGGTTGGCGTCGTTTGGCTTTTGGGCGCACAGACGCTCAATGGCGCTCGCGAGAGCGAGCCATGAGGCGCTTCTTCCCATTGATCCTTCCGCTCCTCGCCGGCTGCGTCGAGCCTCCTCCGGTCTGTCCGGCCGCGCCGTTGCACGTCGTAGAATCGCCGCCCTCGGTCTTGCTCGACAAGGTCGCTCTTGCTTCTGAGGCCAGCGGAGCTGGCGGCTTCGTCGGCATCTCCGAGGCGCTGCTCGCCGAGGGCGACCGAGTCGGTGACTTCTTTACGGCCCCAGCGAAGGCGTGTTTCGTCGTCTACGCTCGCGCAACCGAGGGCGTCCGTGATTTGGACCTTTTCGTTTTCGGCGATGACGGCAGCGCGCTGGCCTCGGATGAAGGCGGCTCGGCCCAAGGCGCGATCATGATCTGTCCGCCGTTTCCGGAGCGCGTGTTCGCTTCCGCGCGCGTAGCGAGCGGAGCAGGTCGGGTGGCGATCGGGGCGCACTCGGTTCCGCTCGATCGAGCGGTGGCCGTCGCGGGCGCGGTCAATGCCAGGGTCCCTGGCGAGGAGTCTGGTCGGCTCGAGAGTTGGCCGGGGCTCGAGCTGAAGCTGGCTGCCCATCGCAAACGGTTGGGCGCGACCTGGGAGGACATTCGTCGCTTCGCCACGGTGGTGGATCCGCGCGCCGCTACGCGAGCAACGGTGCCCATCGCGGCTCAAACGTGCATCGACGTATTGGCCGTTCCTTCGGAGGAGGTTCCTTCGCTCGAGCTGATGGTCGAGGGCGAGAGCGGTCGTGTCGTAGCCCGTGGCGAGGCACACGGTCGCGATCGCGCTTTGGTCATGTGCTCCGAGCTCGGCGAGTCGGTGACGCTGGTGCTGCGGCCGCGCAACACCAGCGGACATGTGGCGTTGATCGTCGGCAAATCGCGCGGCTTGATTGCTCCAGAACTCGCGAGTTCGGTGGTGGTGCGACGAGCAACGCCGAAGGGTACGGCAGAGGCCGCTCGGGAGGCGTTCGAGGCCGAGATCGGAGACCTCTGGGGCAAGCCCAGCACGGTCGGTAAGGGCGTGGCGGTGGTAGGCGCGCGTGTGAGCGTGCCGGTCAAGCTCCCGGCGGGTTGTTCGCGTATCGATGTCCACGCTGGCGAGCCGCTCGGTCCGTTCGATGTTGGGTTGTGGAAGGGTGATGGCGTGCTTTTGGGTGAAAGCGCCGCGGGGCTGCGAGCAACGGTGGTTGCGTGTACCGACAAGCCCGTCGAGGCGAGGCTCGACGTTGGGTCTGACGGTAGGCCAGGCCCATTCGTGGTGGAGCGTCGTACGTTGGCCACGCCGAAAGCCACACTGCTCGCTCACCCTCTTGCGTTAGCGCGCCTGTTCGAGCGCTTGCGCGGTCTCGATGAACCCACTCCCGTAGAGCTGGGCACTGCCGTCGCCGTGGAGTTGCCAGCCCGTCGTCGTCTCGACACCACCTTTGAGCTCGCTGCAGGGGAGTGCCTGGAGCCTGTGGTCGCGCTCGACGACGAGACCAGCGGCGGTATCGACTTGCGGCTGGTGAACGAGGCAACCTCGGACAACATCCTCGGCCGCGGGCGCTTCGTCGCGAGTCAACGGCTGTGCGTGAGTGAAGCCGCACGCGTGCGGCTCGAGCTCCGCGCCGACCATGGACCGCAAAAGGGATTGCTTCTGGTGCGCAGAAGCAAGCCCTAGCTAGCGGTCTTCAGGCTGTTACGCCGCTCAGGGGGTGCAGACCCCGGTGCCCATGTTGCACATCGCAGCGCCAATGCCGGTGCAATCGAGATTGTCGTTGCAACCGCAGATGTTGGTGCCCAGACAGTCATGCCCGTCGTTGTTGGTCGCACACTCCGTGTCGAGCACGCACTCGACACAGGTATTCATACCAACCAAGCAAGCGGGCGTCGGCGCGCTGCAGCCGCTGTTGTTGATGCAATCCACACACGTGGCGGTGGCCACGACGCACTGCTCACCGACGGCGCAGCCGCCCGTTGCATCACAGTTTATGCAGGTGTTGGTGGCGGTGTTGCACTGGTCATTGGTGCCATTGCAGCCGCCATCATCGACGCAATCGACGCAGTCGTTGGTGGTGAGATTGCACTGATCCGTCCCGCTACAGCCGGCGTTACTCAAGCAATCGACGCAGGTGTTGTTGGCGGTGTCGCACTGTTCCCCGTTGGGGCAGCCCGCGTCGGTCGTGCAATCGACGCAGGTGTTGTTGACGGTGTTGCACTGTTGACCCGGCGCACACCCGGAGTCATTGATGCAGTCGACGCAGGTGGCAGAGGCGACGACGCATTGCTCGCCTGCCAAGCAGCCGCCAGTTGCATCGCAGTTCACACATTGGTTCGTTGCGGTGTTGCACTGGTCATTGGGTGCCGAGCAACCCGCATCGCTGGTGCAATCAACACAGGTGTTTGTGGCGGTGTTGCACTGGCCGTTCATGCCGGAACAGCCTGCGTCGGTGGTGCAATCTACGCAGGCTCCGCTGCCGTTGCATTGTCCGGCCGCCGGTGGGTTGCAGCTGATATTGGCGGCGATGTTGACGGTGGAGGCCATCCCGTTCGAGCATGACGGGGCAACACAGTTGTTGGGCGTGGCGTCGTCCGCGGGGTCGCTGTTGTCCGCTCCGGACACGGCGTTGACCGAGGTGCCGTCGCAGACGAGCTGCTGGCAGTTACCATCCACGCCGTCATCGCCGAAAGGCGCGGCGGCAACCGGTACAGTTTCGCACATGCCGGCGTTGCAGGCCGGGTCTCCACAGTCGGTGTCGAGCCCAGGATCCGTGCAGTCCCCAGCGTCGTTGCAGGAGCAAGAGCCGTTCAAACATTGGAAGGCGCCGCCACGGCCGCAGGCGTTCGTGTTGTTGCTGAGCGTCGGCATTCCGGCGGCATCGCAGCCCTCGGTCGTGCAGGGGTTACCGTCCTCATCGGTCGGAATGTCGGCCTCGTCGGGCGCCGTGCCGGGGACGTCGCCGTTGCAGGCGGGCTGCTGGCAATCGTTGGGCACGTTTGCAGGCAGCTGGGTCGGATCGGGCATCGTCCCGGGGGTGCTGCCGTTGCAGATGGGCACCTTGCAATCCTGTGGCACGTCTGTCGGAAGGTCGGTTGGGGCCGGATTCGAGACCTGCTCGGTTCCTTCGCAAACGTTCTCTTTACAGTCGCCATCGACCTGAACGAGCGTGAAAACCTCCGCCGCAGGGTGCAGACAATTGCCCTCGACGTCGCAAACATCGTCGGTGCACGGGTTGTCGTCGTCGCAGTCGACTCCGCCGCAAACGTCTCCGCCGGTCCCGCCGGTTCCACCAGTTCCACCCCCACCGACAGAACGGAAACGTTCGAAGTCTTGGAGGCACCCCGAGCTAGCGAGCATCAAAAGCGGGAGAGCAACAAACGCGGATAGTCGAAGTGCCAAGTGAACCTCGCGAGCAGGAGTATGGCGGCAGCATACAGGTAAACCTGCCGTTCTCACAAACCCTGGTCCCTTCTCTCGCGCGCAGCCCGCGCGCTTGCTGTGACGATCCATTGACGCTAGGCTCTAAGAACTCCTCGGGGGAATGTGGCCACAGCAAACCCGCTTCAGCAACCAGCGCCCAGTGCGAGCAACGTGCTCGGGAAATTCAAGCTCATCGCCGAGCTGGGGCGCGGTGGCATGTCCGAGGTCTACCTGGCTGTCATCGCCGGTCCTGCGGGCTTCAACAAGCTCGTGGTCGTCAAGCTGATCAAGGCTGAACTCGCGGAAGATCCTGACTTCATCAGTATGTTCTTGGAGGAGGCGCGCCTTTCCGCACGGCTCAGCCACCCCAACGTCGTCCAGACCAACGAGGTCGGCGAGTTCAATGGCCGCTACTACATCGCGATGGAGTACCTGGAGGGCCAGGCCTACAGCCGGATTCTCCATCGCTTGGGCCGAGATCGAGGGCTGCCGCTGGGCATGTCCCTCAGAACCCTGAGTGACGTCTTGCAGGGCCTTCACTACGCCCACGAGCTAGCGGACTTTGATGGCTCGCCACTCGGCGTCGTGCATCGAGACGTTACGCCCCACAACGTTTTCATCACCTATGACGGTCAGGTGAAAGTGGTGGACTTCGGCATCGCCAAGGCGATGAACTCCTCGCACGAGACGCGGACCGGCATGCTCAAAGGCAAAGTCGGCTACATGGCGCCCGAGCAGGCTCGCGGCGAGCGCGTGGGTCGTCGCGCAGACATCTTCAGCGTGGGCGTCATGTTGTGGGAAGCCGCCGTTGGTAAGCGCCTTTGGAAGGGCCTAAACGAGGTACAGATCCTTCATCAGTTGCTCTCCGGGGAGATCCCGTCGCCACGGTCGATGCGCCCGGACATCTCCCTCCAACTCGAGAGCATCATCATGAAGGCCGTGGCAATGGACCGCGACCGTCGCCACTCCACCGCGCTCGAGTTGCAGAGTGAGCTCGACGAGCTGATGGACTCAGGCAGTGAGCGCTCTACGCTGCGTGAAGTTGGGCGCTTGCTTTCAACGACATTCGAAGATGAGCGTCGCAAGCTGAAGGGCATCATCGAGCAGCAGGTCGCCAAGTCGTCGATGTTGGCCACGGGGCTCTACCAGCAGATGCCGTTGCCCGCCGTCGAGCAGCCGAACTTCACCGGCGAGGTGCCGCGCCTTTCGATGGGGCCCATGTCCGGGTCGATGGGCTCTCATACCGGTGCCTCCAACAGCTTTCAGCCGCAATACACTGGCCAACAGCAGGTGAGCCCGTCCTTTCAGGGCCATCAACCTTCCTATTCGCACACCGGAGCTCAGCCGAGTGCGCAACAGTTCGCCCATCAAACAGGCTCGTTTCAGAATCAGGGCCAGCATAGCCCTGTACCCCACCCCAGCAGCTCCCACCCTGGTCACGGCTCGCACCCTGGTAGCGGCTCGCACCCAGGGCACTCGCACGTAGCGAGTGGCTCTCACCCAGGAGTTTCGCACCAAGGGGGCCATAGCTTCTCAGGCTCCTATCCGGGCGCCGGCTCGCATCCTGGGCTGCAGAGTTCAATCCCGCGCTTCTCTCCGCCAATGAGCGGTAGTGAGCCCGGCCACAGCTCGCAACCAAGCTTCTCCAACTCGATCAATCACGCCAGTGTTGCAACTCCCCGCGCAACCAAGGCTTCAACCAACCGTCTGACGCTCGTCGCGCTGGGTGTGGCGGCAGCTGCAGGCGGCGCCGCTGCGCTGCTTTACGTCGGTGTTTCCAAGCCTGTTGCCGGCGCTCCCACGGGAGAGGGCGCCCCTACCAATGTTGTCGCGAGTCAGGCGGCGCCTCTGGCCGTCGCTACCGCCCCTGCAACGGCGGTCGGGACCACCGCTGCAAGTCAGAGCTCCACTCCAGCAGCCACCAGCAGCAAGATCTCGGTGAAGGTCTCTCCCGACAACGCAGACATCTTTCTCGACGGCAAGAAGGTCGGAACCGGTAGCTATGAAGGCGTCCTCAAGGCCGATGGTAAAGAGCACGAGCTGAAGGTGGACGCTCCTGGCTACGCGTCCAAGTCGCGAGTGCTTGCGGGGACCGAGGACGTAAGTTGGGACGTGGAGTTGATTGCTGAGCGGCGCACGAGCGGCGGCCCCGTAACCAAGTCAACAGCGGCCACGCCCACGGCTGACCCGCCCCCGACCCCCACGACGACGTCCACGACGCCGCTGCGAGATAGCAAAGGCCGGGTGATTCGGCCGATTGACTCGAGTTATCCCGGCGGCAACTGAGCCCTCGGCGAGGGTGCAACGCCAGGTTGGCCGTTTCTCCCACGGCTGGTACCGTTTCGACATGAAGTTGCTTTGGGGTTCGACGCTTCGTTCGATTGGGCTCGCGGTGGCCTGTGCTTGTGCGCTGGCCGCGCCCCTCGCAAACCCGACTCAGGTTCTCGCGCAGACGGCAAGCCAGACCAAAGCCGAAGAGGCAAAGGCTCGCTATAGCAAGGGCGTGGAGCTGCATACCGAGGGTGACTACCAATCAGCCCTGATCGAGTTCAAACGCTCCTATGAACTCGTGCCCAACTACCACGTACTTTTCAATATCGGGCAGGTGTACTTCCAGCTCGCCGACTACGCGAACGCGTTGCGGACGTTGGAGCAATATTTGGAAGAAGGCGGGAAGCGAATCCCGGTCTCCCGAAAATCCGACGTCGACCGAGACGTGGAGAAGCTGAGGGCCCGCGTTGCGACCGTTACCGTGAAGATCAACGTGCCGGGCGCTGAGGTGCGCGTCGATGACCAACTCGTCGACGTTCCAGCCAACAACAGGGTGCTGGTGAGCGCGGGCAAGCGGAAGTTCGAGGTGAGCAAGCCTGGCTACAAGCTGCTCTCGAAAACAGAGGAGATTGCCGGCGAAGAAACGCGTGAGTTGAGCTTTGAACTCGTGCCTGACACCAATCCCGAAAAAGGTGGGCCGGTGATCGTGACTGGGCCAGCCGTGGAAGCGGGGCCACCCGTCGTGCCCATCATCCTTTGGTCGCTGACCGGCGCGTTGGCGGTTGGTACCGGCGTCACCGGTGCGTTGGCACTCACGGCTGATTCAACGCTGGACCGGCTCAAGACCGAGCCGGGCAACACCGAGCAACAGATCGTTGAACAAGCCGATTCGGCGAAGACGCTGGCCTTGATCACGGACATTCTTCTCGCCGGTACCGCAGTATCAGCGGGCGTAGCCACCGTGTTTACGATCCTCGAGCTTAGCAGCGGAGGTGAGGAGCAACCTACCGCAGGCCCCCCTCCCGTTGAGGCACGGCTTCGGCTCACGCCGCTCGGACTTTCGTTGGACGGTACGTTCTAACGAATCTGGCGTGCGCGTTGCCTTATCATCGGGGCATGCGCCTTCGTCGAACGACTCATGCAAAGATGGCGCTGCTTACGCTGCTGGCAGCGTCTTGCGGCGACCATGAAACCCAAACCACGCCGCCAGTGGACCTCGGGCTCGAGGGAGGCTTCCTCGGTGAGGTCCAGTCTGGCAACCGGCTGGTGCTGAAGGCCGCAGATGGCCGTGTGCTATTGGATGGACTCGCTGTCGGCACCGTCCCTGCCGATGGCCCGCCGCTCGTGGGCTTTGCCACGCGCGAAGTTACGACTACCTACGAGATGCAATTTGGTGCTTTCAAGCCAACTGCCGTCGCCGAGGGTAGCTGGCAAGTAGCACAAGAGCTCAAAAAGGAAGCGAGCGGGCTGACGCTGCTCGGGGCAAACGATGAAGAACTCGCGCGGCTGGCCTTCTCGTCCCCCGAGGAAGGGCACCTGGTGATCGAGGTAAAGCCTGGGCCTAATGCGCAATTCGACCCCAATGAACCAGCCTCGGCTACGAAGCTCTCGTGGGGCTTCGCTTGCGACAAGGCGGACCATTTTGCAGGGTTCGGTGCCCAGACCTGGGATGCTGACCATCGCGGCCAGACTGTTCCGACCTTCGTCACCGAAGGTGGCATCGGCAAATCCGAGACGGACGACTACTCCGCATTGTGGATGCTTCAGGGGCAAAGGCACTCGAGCCACGCTCCGCTGCCTGAATATCTATCGAGCCGCGGCTACCTGTTCGTCGCCGAGACGGATCGGCGGGCTACCTTCGCGCTTTGCTCAGAAGCAGAGAGTGCGGCGCGCGTCGAGATTGATATGCCCGCCATTTTGCACGTATTCGATGGGCCCGAGCCTGCCGTGGCCATCGAGCGAGCGACCGGCGTCTTTGGTCGTCCGCGCATGCCACCGCCGGTGGCCTTTGCTCCTTGGCTAGACGCTGTGTTCGGTAGCGAGAACGTCCGGCGGGTTGCGCAAAAGCTCCGTGACGAGCTGATTCCGGTCAGCGTGATTTGGACGGAGGATTGGCGTGGTGGCGATTGGGAGGGCGAGAATTACGCACTAAAAGAGGAGTGGGAGGTCGACCGTACGCTCTATCCCGATATTGAAGCGGTGGCCGATGACCTGCACGGCCTCGGCTTCGACTTTCACGTGTACTTCAATCCCTTCATCT
Source organism: uncultured delta proteobacterium (assembly GCA_903892415.1). Classification (GTDB taxonomy): domain Bacteria; phylum Myxococcota_A; class Polyangia; order Polyangiales; family Polyangiaceae; genus Xiheicaenibacterium. Next base: position 46,056 of record CAITIQ010000411.1, read on the forward strand.
ACATGGACTCGAAGGCTTGGACCGAGACCGAGCCCAACGGATACCTCGTTAAAAAAACTTCGGGAGAGCCGTATACCTTTACCGGGGCGAAGTTCACCGAATGCGGCCTCATCGACCTGGACAATCCAGACGCGCGCGCTTGGGCGTCCTCCAAGATGGAAGCGGCGATCGCACTCGGGGCAGACGGCTGGATGAACGACTTCGCCGAGTGGCTGCCCACCGACGGGGTCACCGCCGCAGGGCCTTCCTATATGTCTCACAACCTCTATCCGGTGCAGTGGCAGGAGGTAGCGCGCGCGGCGATCGACGCCCAAACGGACGGCGTCCAGCGCCTTTTCTTTGGACGCAGCGGGTGGTTTGGTACCCCAGCGCTGACCGACGTCTTCTGGGCCGGTGACCAGCGCACCACCTTCGACGAGGACGACGGCTTCCCGACCTTGATCCCGCAGGCCATTGGGCTCGGTATCGTTGGCATATCAACGTACGGTCACGACATTGCCGGCTACCAATCGGCGACCAACCCAGGTTCCACCAAAGAGCTCTTCTTCCGCTGGACGTCTTTAGGCGCGTGGTCCCCGGTGATGCGTACGCACCACGGGAATCAGCCCAACAAGGAATGGAGCTGGGAGAAGGACGCAGACACCATTGCGCACTTCAAGCGCTACGCCGAACTGCATATGAGCCTCGTGCCCACGCTTACGGCGCTCGCGCGCGAGGCCGCAGATACCGGCATGCCGATGTGGCGCGGGCTCGCGTTGCACTATCCCGAGGATGCGGCGGTCTGGCCGATCAAAGATCAGATCTTGCTCGGCCGGAGCATCATGATCTCCCCGGTCATCGTCGAGGGTGCGAGCTCCAGGCCCGTCTACTTTCCCGAGGGGCGCTGGTTCGACTGGAACGGAGAGGCCGCGGTGGATGGTCCGCTCACCGAGACGGTTGAGTCCAGCATGGAGGAGATTGCCGTTTACGCGCGCGCTGGTGCCATTGTCCCGATGTATCCGGACGGCGTGATGACGTTGGTGCGTGGCTCGGCGGAGGTTCCCGATGCTAGCTTGGTAGGCGACGACCGTATCGTCCGCGTCTTCCTCGGCGATAGCGGCAATATCGTGGAGGATGGCGGCCTCGCCTACGAACTGACGGCCCTCGCCGAACTCGGTGACTCGCTGTCGCTCGAGTTCGAGGGGGAGGGCGCGGACCAAGTCAAGCTCGCTGCGTGTGACAGTGAGTTGACCGCGCCATGCGTGGAGACGAACGGTCGGGAAATCGTCGCGCACGTGCTTGGAGCTGGAAAGTTTACTGTGTTATCTGGGCAAACGGCGGCCGCGGAGTTCGTCGTCTCCGGCGGAGATCCGGGTCGCGTTTTGACGGTCCGCTTTCGTCACTGAGCGAGGGCCAAGGTCGCACTGGGGCCAAGGTCGCACTGACCTTGGCTCCGTTTGCGCTCTTCACGCTAGGTCACTGGGGGACCGGCGGGACCACCACGTCACTTAGCGGCTGCACGCTCGCGCCAGCCGGATAGGCGTAGCTGACGTATTGCGAGTAGGGGAATAGCAGCTCGCTTGAGTCCCCACCTGTTGCGCCGCTGCCCCAACCCCAAACGGTAATGGAGAATGGCCCCTCGCTCGTGGCCTCGTTGCGACCGTTGTCACATCCGCCTTGTGGTGCGAAGTTGCCCGTTACCAAGTCTACGTAGGCGTACTCATACTCACTGCCATCCCCAACCGGCAGCCAACCCGAAATAGGTGCGCCCTGGCAGGCCAGCGTCACGTCACGGAAGCCGTTGGGCGTGGCTTTGCGAATGACGGTCAAGCTCGTCTCCGGGTACGTCGGATCGGTGAAGAAGACGTACTGGTTGAGGAACTGCTCGGAGGGAATGGCGTTGACCGTCTCCGGGTCCCCGCGACAATCCCCAAACGGATCCACGCTGACATCGGCGCAACCGGTCATATGCGCTGATACGTAAAAGGGGTGGTCCTGGTCCTGACTGCGCACGACGAACGGTGCAGAGGTCGAGAACTCGGCGACCTGACCCACGCCGATCGTGGTTGGTGCGCCAGGCGGGGCGGAGGGCTCGTAGCTTAGCTGCGTTCCTGCCACCGAACCGATGATGCGCCACGGCGGCATCTCTTCGATTCCTGCAAAGCGATTGCGATGGTGTACGCCGACGTACTCGGTACCAAGTGCTCGCACCGGCGGAATCATCTGATGGCCGGCGTCGCAGGCTCCGGTCGATACGTCTGGGATTACCATGCAGCGGTTGCCACCGATGAGCCCGACTGGCTTATTGCTTTGAACCGGACTACCCGTCAAATCCGCGGGCTCAGTAAATTGCAGTACTTGACCCTTCGCTAGCTGATAAGTGGCTGGAACACCGGCGCTCGTACCAGCGACGCCGGCGCCGCCAAGGATGTTGCCGGTCGGGGCGATGGTGACCTCAGTGCCGTCTTCGGCGGCGATGACTTGGATATACTGATAAAAATTGGTGTCGCCGGGGATGTTTTGGCGGTACGGCTCAATAGCGATGTAGTTCGTGTCCCAGGAACTCGTGGGTAAAAGCAGGGTCGCGCTAGTGATCGCGCTGGGCCCGCCACCAAACGGGAAGATGTCATAGGCGACCACCGGGACGCTGCTCGTCACACGAAAGGATTGCGCAAGCCCCGTTCCGTGGAGGGCTGCATCCTGTGAGGTCAACGCTGGCGTAATCCCGGCTGGGCAGGCGGGAGTGTAAAGCGCCCCTGGATTGAATTGCGCCAAGAACAGCACAGCCACTTCCCCTGGTGGTATCTGCCCGTTGGGCAGTGGCTGGTAACCGATGTTCGTTCCGCTACCGCTTGGAATGCGGGCAAAGGAGCTAACGTCGAGCACCTGGCCTGCCCGTTCAACGGTGAGGGTCGCTGGGCTAGTCCAGGTGTTGGCGACGAAGGTGGCGAAGCAGGCTCCGGCCGAGAACGTTACGTCGGGATTGACGGTGTAATAGTCGCAACCAACCGAACTCTTATTGGCTTTGGCCGCATCGCAGGCCGCAATGCATTCTCCGGCGGCACAGCCCTGATCGGCGGGGCAGGTACCGACCACCTCCCCATCGCAAAGTATGGTGTGCAGATCAGCGGCGCAGGAGCGCTCGCCAGCGCATGGGCCGCTGGCTCCCGTGCCAAAGCCCCCGCCTTGGCCGCCGAAGCTGCCGCTGGAACCTCCGCTCGAACTTGTGTTGGCCCCCGTTCCACTGGTGGGGTTGCCCGCGTCACAGCCTGCTGCAAGCAGCAACGAGAGAGCGGTGCCAACGGACGTGAGCCCTATCTGTCTAAGCATGCAATCAGCCTCGCATTCACCGACGCGGACCACAAGCCCGAGAGGCATCCCGTCCGCCGCTGAGAGCTGCTAAGGCTGGAGCGTGATACGCATTCCCTCCGCTCCTGGTCCGAGCCCTCTGCCCTTCTTGGGCGTGACAGCCCGCGCGCTCGGTTGGATCCAAGACCCCATTGGTACTGCTGGTAAGCTGTTTGCGCGCTACGGCAATGTCGCCTCGATCGTACGCGGGCCTTTGCGCATCGCTAGCCCTGGACCAATACCAGCTATTCCCTGGCTACAGCGGACCAACGGCGCGGGAGTGGTTTGCGTCAATAGCGCGGAGCTCAATCGCGAGGTGCTCAACGCCCATGAGCGCTACTTCATGATCGCTCTCTCGGGGCGCTTGTTTCCAAAGGATGTCGAGCCCGCGGAGCGAGAGCGGCCGGTTACACGGCTGATGACTGGGCTCTTCCACGTGAACGCTGCCGAACACCGCAAGCACCGCCGGTTGCTGATGCCGGCGTTCGCCAAAACGCGCATCGACGCCTATCACGCGGACATGGTCCGCATCACCAACGACGTGCTGGCGAACTATCGAGTAGGCACAACGCGTGATGTTCATGCCGACCTGACCGAGCTCACCCTCCGCATCGCCACAACGACGCTTTTTGGCGAGGATGAGGGGGCACGTGGCGTTGACCTCGCGAGGGTCATGCAGACCTGGCTCTTGACGATGATGTCGCCGAAGATGTTATTGCGCATCGACGGACCGGGGCTTCCGTACAGGCGCTTCCTCGAGCTCACAGCGCAGATCGACCGCGAGACCTTGGCGATGGTGCGCGAACGAAAAAAGCGCCCTGCCGGGCCGGATATGCTCTCGATGTTGCTCGCGGCTCGCGACGAGGACGGCAGCGCGCTCGACGAAGACGAGCTAGTTGGGCACGCGGGCGTCATCTTTGCGGCAGGCCATGAGACGAGCACCAACGCATTGGCTTGGACGTTGCTCCTGCTTTCACAACATCCTGAGGTGATGCGTGAGCTAGAAGACGAGTTGGCAAGCTTGCGCGGAACTCCGCCCAGTGTCGAGGAGCTGGCTCGGCTTCCGCTCTTGGAAGGGGTGGTCAAAGAGAGTCTGCGCCTGTTGCCTCCAGTGCCAATCCACCCACGACTCGTGGCGCAGGACTCGGAGCTCGGTGGGCACTTCTTGCCTGCGGGTAGTGAAGTATTTTTATCGATCTATCACTTGCATCACGACCCCGACATCTTCCCCGACCCGAAGGTGTTCCGCCCGCGTCGCTGGGAGACTGCGCGGCCCTCGGTCTATGAGTACAATCCTTTTAGCGCCGGGCCCCGGATGTGCATTGGAGCAGCGTTTGCCATGCTCGAAATCAAGCTGGTTTTGGCGATGTTGCTTAGTCGCTTTCGCTTTGAGTTGCCCGCCAATACGCGCGTTGATCCGCGGGTTGCCATCACCATGGCGCCCAGCCAAGGTTTGCGCATGACCTTGCGGCCGCGGGGGCTGGCGTCGCAGTTGCCGAACCGGGTGGGCGGTCGAGTTCGTCAGTTAGCCCAATGGCCGGAGTGGTGAGCCCGTACTTCGGCTTGGTTGCTCACGAGCTGGGTGAACGCTAGGGTGGCTCCGTGTCACTCGAGGCGGCTCAAGCATTGGCGGATTGGGGCTATGAGCAGGCCAAGGAGGAGGCGGAGTCCAGCGTCGTGCGCTGGGAGTGGGCGAGCTTTACTCGCTATTCGCTCGAGCCCTGCTACTTCGAGATAAACCGTTATCGACGAGGGGACCTGCTCAATGAAGAGCCCGCGCCGCCGTTGAATGGCGCGCGTGGGCACGGCTTCGACGCAGCCGGTCGTTTGCGGGTGGAGCGTCAGCAGACGAATGAGCCCGGTTGCTACTACGAAACCTTCTACGGTTTCCGGCCGGGAGGTACTGCCCGTCGTCATTTTGACGAGTTGCCGGGCAAGTCCGAGATCAACGCCTCCTTCTTCGAGCAAGAGGGTGAGCGCGTTACCCGCATCGATACGGTGTATCGAGGTGGCAAACAGCTAAGCGAGACCTTCTCCTACGATGCGGAAGGACGACTCATCGTGGTCGAGCGGCGAGCTACCGGTGACGTGCACGAGTTTCGCGATGTCGAGTGGGATGAGCTCGGGATCGTTCGGGTCTTTCGTCGGTTGCCCAACGGAAAGCGCACGCTCGAGTTTGAAAAGCCGCGACCGGGTCAGACGCTCGCCCAAGGAGGTGCCGCGTTGCGCGCTGGCCTCGTCACCGCAATTCGAGTTGCCATAGACAAGCTAAGTGACGCTTCGCCGATCATCGCGTTAGCGCTTTGGTGGCGTAAGGCGGACTACCAGGTCCGCTTTCCGCCGCGCGTAACTGTGGTGACAGCCAAGCAGCAAGAGGCTTGGCTCCTGCAAGAGCAGAGCGCAGCCCCGGCGTTTTGGAATCCTGCGGAATGGGGCAATGAGCTGCAACTCGAGCTAAGCGGCGAGCTCACCCGGAGCTGCCAGCTCATCAGCTCGGACGTTTGGCAGAATGCACTGCAAGACCAGGCCAGCGCGCTCCTTCGCGCTACCGCTCAGTCGTTGCTTGTCACGTCGGCCGAGCAGGCAATTAGCGAAGACTTCATCGCCTACGCTGTTGCGGTTGACGGCCCAACCTTGCCAGCAGACCAGCTTCGAGAGCAACTTGCGCCAGCCTCGAGGGGCAAGCTGGAGCTCCGCGGCTTGCTTTAGCCAGCTGCGGCCGCCGCGACGATTGCGCAAGCGGTTCCGATCGAGAGCGCTGGTACCGCCCACAGCAGCACCAGAAAGAGCTGCTCTTGAATCCAGCGGCCAAACCAGCGCCGCGCAAGGTCGAAGCGGAAGAGCGCAATATCCACCACCAGGCCAACCCCGAGAGTGAAGTAGTTGAGGCCAAACAGGCGAGTAACGGTGTTGTCTCCCGAGGCCACCGTTTCATAGGCGGCGTTGATCGTAAAGTTGAGCGCAATGATGGCGAACAGTCCACCAATGAGCACGTTCGCAAGCTCGAACGCTTCGACTTTGAAGGTACCGTCCTCCTCTACTTGATTGAGCCAAATAGAAAGTAGCGGGATCAGCAGCGCTGAAAAAAGTGGGATGAAAACGGTGGCGAGCACGACCGCCCAGTCCCGCTTGACCCACAATCCGGCCACGACACGCGAATGGAACGTGCCATGCCAGCCAGAGACGGGAGAGCGCCTCAGATCCACGACTTGCGGTAGCCAGCCCTGCACCTCGAGCCCGCGCGCGGCATGGCTGTAAGCGACATCGTCTTGATGATAGTCGAGTACCACCTTGTCGAAGGTTGCTCCGCGCACCACGACCTCGACCTCGAGCGGATGGCGGTCGAACGGGAAGCGTTGAACGCGGAAGGGCGTTCGAAAGGTAGCCGTCGTGCGTTCGAGCAGCTCGACACTTCCGTCTGCCGTGGTCTGTAGACCGCGCTCGCGAAAAGAGGGCTCTCCAACCATGTTGCCGAGGGCGATCTCGGGAAACCATATCGTAGTAAGCGCGGCTTCCACCTCTGTCCCGCGCAGATCGAGCGGCTCCTTACCGCGCAATTGCGGATCTTCCCAGCGGAGCCGCAGATCAACGGTGCCCGTGAACGTCCCGGCGTTCTCGTCGACCTCCGTCACCTCGATATATTGCAAGCCGGTGCGGATCACGACGGGGAGCCCTTTGGCGGTGGGCACCGGAAGGGAAGCGGTTCCCCGTTCTGGAGCAGGCGCCGATGAACTCGCTTGAACCCAGCGCGTTATGAGCAGCACCAGCAAAACCATGGAGGAGCACAGGAGGACGACGAGTCGAGCGGCTTGACTGCGACGCTTCATGTTTGCTCCGGGGCGGCTGCTTCCGCGTTGCCGGCGGCTTTCGTGCGCAGGGTTTCATGCGCTGCGGCGAGCTCCTGCAGTTCCTCGGTCATCTCGTCAGCGCCTTCGATCTTCGCTGCGTGGTCGCCATTGGCGAGCGCCTGAAGCTTTTCACTAACTTCGCGCAAAGGCCGCAATACCATGCCGCGGATAACCACCAGGATGATGCCAACGCACAGCACGATCCCGAATAGCGTGATCAGCCCTTGCCAAGCCACCGTCTCTGAACTTGCGGCGCGCGACCCAGCGAAATCTCCGGCAATGGCGATTACGCCGAGCTCCTTGCCTGCGTAGTTGCGTACCGGAATAACCAGTACGCCGTAGGGCAGTCCACCGGCCTCGCGGACATACTTTTGTTCGCCGCCTCCGCTCAGATCGCGATCCGTGACCAGCTGCCGCATACGCTCCAAGTGCGTTGTGTGCACGCGGATGTATTTGCCGACGCGATTTTCGTCGGTCAGCACGTCACCGGGCATGTTGGTAGCGGTCGCGCGCAGGGGCTGCTCTTCAATGAATAGCGCTACGTCGAAGCCGTATTGCGCTTTGAGCCCGTCAAGCAGCGGTGCGAAATCAAGGCCGAACTCGATTACGCCGATCTCGCCTGCGCCATCCCGCACCGGTGCCACGCCGAAGATGCCGGGGCCGGCGCGGCTGATCGATACGCCCTTGAGGCTCAGGTGATCCTTGAAGCACTCAACGATCATCGGTCGAAAGCTGGAGACGTCGTCCCCGAACTTCGCCGGGTCATTGAGGCGCAAGAAGGACGTCGAGGGCGGGACGAAGAATTGCGCCTGAGCGACGCCAAAGCGATTCTGCTGGCCCTCGAACATGAGCGCGGTTTCATCTTGCAGCTCCTCGCGCTGTCCGGCGCGGAGCAGCTCCTGAATGGCAGGTAAGGAGGCGACCAATTCGGCGCGAGCGAGCGCCTTCGACTCGGTCTCGGCCATGCCGTTGACCACGATTGCGCGCATGAGCTGAAATCGACTCTCCTCAACCGAGCCGATCAACCCGCTCGACATGCGGTTGTTGATGAGGGCCGACAGAACCAGAATCAGCACCAAGGCGCTGATGAGCACCGCAGGCGCGCTGACACGAACTTTCATGGGCCGACGCTAGCGGGCGCTGCCTCGAAATGCATCACCCTGATCCGTCGACTCGGCAACAAAGTCGCGCGACGCTCCCAAATCGCGTGTACGCGGCTGTTGGTCAAACGGGCTTGCAATACGCGGGATTCTGTCCGTTGCAGCCGGCCCCATTGTTTGGGCAGTCCGCAGGATTCGGCGGGCAGGGCACCGAGCATTTGGGCCCCATGCCGAAGACATGGCACTCGCCGACAAAGCCCCCAGCATCGCAACAGGTATCGACGACTGGATCGCAGACGAGCGCGAAGTCGATGCAACTCGCGGCCCCGCCTCCGCCGCTCATCGTGGCTCCGCCGCTGCCGCCTGCGTTGCTGCCGCCTGCGTTGCTGCCGCCTGCGTTGCTGCCGCCCGCGTTGCTGCCGCCTGCGTTGC
>CAITIQ010000412.1 GCA_903892415.1 uncultured delta proteobacterium
GCTCTACTACAACCGATTCCGCTACTACGACCCCGAGCTAGGCCGGTACCTGAGCGAAGACCCGATTGGGCTCCTCGGTGGGGAGGCGCTGTTTGGGTATGTGCATGAGCCGCTGGGGTGGTGGGACCCTCTGGGGCTCAAGAAGTGCAATATCGACAAGAGCACCGTTAAACGACTAGACGCAAGGAAGCCGACTGGGCTTCCGGGCGAACACTGGCACAAGCATCACATTGTGATGGAGGGCAACTACAGCAAGTGGTCACCAGCCAATCAAAAGCTACTCGCCGACACGCGGGCGCTACTTGCAGGCTTCAGAATCGACCTTCAGAAGGACTTGAATGTTGTGTGGGCTAAGAATGAGTCTCATTCCGTGGAGTATGCGCAAAAGGTGTTCGACCGACTGAACTCTGCAAAGTCGCGGAAGGAGGCTAAGCGCGCAATGCGTGAGATGGGCAAAACGTTGAGTGACCCTTCTAAGGGCGCTAGTTTCCTCTGAGACACGGGGTACCGATGAAAGACCTCACTAGTTTGGATGATCTCGACTCGGGCTGGTGGATGACACTGGCTCCGATGTCCGCAATCATGGGTTCCATAGCCAGCCGATCCGCGAGCCAACTGTGGCGTTGAGCGCTGGCGCATTGAACCTGGCAAGAGAGGGCCGAGAGGCGCTCGAGACGCGTAACTACGACCGGCTGCGGACGCTTTGCATGGAGAACGCGGAGTGGCTCGAAGAGTCACGCTTGTTCGAGGCAGCGGCATTCAGAGGCAGCATTGCGGGCTGCGAGGCCTTGCTTTCGGCGGGGGCCGCCTTGGAGAGCGACTATCCGCCGCTCCTTGCTGCCGCCTATAACGCGCCCGGGTTGGTAAAGTATTTGTTGAGTCGAGGGGCGCTTGTTGATGGTGCGGCTACAGCGGTGAGTTCACCCCTTTGTTCGGCCGCTTCTGGACCGAGTCTCGCGTGTGCACGCGTCTTGGTGGAGGCTGGAGCCGACCTGGACCGCGATGGTCTTCTCCGTCCTGGCTCGGCGCTCAATAGTGCCGAGGATCCTCCTCCAAATGGTGATCGAGCGAAGTATGCCGCAATGGCGGAGTACCTACGTTCCGTCGGCGCGACGAAGCCGTGGGAGTATAGGCGCGCGTCGACTTTTTGGGAGGGGACGGTGGGCCAGCTTACGACCATGCTGATCGAAGCAGGGTTGGGCCTCGTGGCCGGACCTCCATTGATCGAGCACAAGAGCGCAGCCACACATTTTGATGTTCGTCGCTGTCGATATGGCTATCGAAGTTACTTTCAAGGGTTGTTCACGGCAGGCATGACGGCGAGTGGTGGAGCCTGCGAGTTTGTGCTCGTGACCCATTCCTTCTGGCCAACCCATCGCGGAGCCATAAAGGAGCCACGCTTCCGTGCACCTGTGGATTTTCTGGCCACGGTCGCGCAACGGACACTTGAGTCGAGCGAGCCCGTACACGGAGACGTCCTCGATCGTGACCATCCACTGGTCGGTGGGGTCACATGGCCCGGAGCTTTCAACCAATGGCTGGTGGTTGAACACGAGAGCATCAAGCTGCTCGCAGCTGAAATCGCGGATCCTAAGCTTCCGAAGGCTCTGTTTTTGGTGCCTGTCTTGGATAAGAAGCCACTTAAGTCAGGGCCGGAGGCGAGAGCGCGCGCGGACTTCAAAGCCAATGTAAAGTGGGAGAAGCCGGCGATGAAGACCGGCAAGAACAACCTCACTATCCCGCTTTGCTATTCGGCAAGATGGCTAAATGACCTCTTGTAGTGACTGGAGGTTTTCTCCGCCGCATCAAGAAGGCATCGTTGAAGAAAAGGCGCGTTGACACCCCGCGCCTCCCTCTCCGACCCCAACAATCTGCGTCCCCTGGCTACTCGACAGTTGACCAACGCGCTGGCTACTCCGAGGATCGCGGGCGGCGTGAATACCACCCCTTCTCCGAACTTCGCGTATCTGGCGCATCACGATCCTCGGTTGGCGGCGCTGGGGACGCAGGCGGAGCAGCAGTTTGCGATCGATCCGTCGGTCACGCTGACGAAGCTGCGGCTGTTTGCAGAGGTGCTGGCGAA
>CAITIQ010000413.1 GCA_903892415.1 uncultured delta proteobacterium
CGATCGGGAGACACGGTGATCGCAAGGGAGTCGATGGGGCCGGCGAGCACGCCCGATGCGACGGATTGAGCCTCGGCGTCGAAGACCTCGAGGGAGGTGCTATCCAGGATTGAGTACGCGAGAACGAAGCCATCTCCGGCGGGGGAGGCAGAAAATGGGTACGCGTCTCCGGTCGACAGCGGGAGCAGCGGACCCACCGCTCCGCCGTTGACGTCGAGTCGTTGTGCATACGTCGTGAAGGGGCCGAGCGCGACATCGGGGCCCTCGGTTAGGATCAGCCACGCTCCGTCGCTGCGAGGCGTGAGCGAGACCTCGTACACGACCTCGTCGCCGAACACGCCACCGAGTGTCGATGCAAGCTCGCCAGCCTCATCCACGTGATAGCGGGAGACCTCGACGAACTCCTCGCTCGGCGTCGAGTTGCAACTCGCCTCGCTCCGCTTGTGCGTCGCGACCAGGAAGGCTCCCGGGACGGCCGTGATCTCGCTCTTGTTCAGGCCGCTCATACAAAACTCGACGATGTCCGAGGCCTCGCTCGGCCAAGCGAAGGTCTGCAGCGGGAGTCCCTGCTCGGGGCTCAGCCAACGCAGCAGATACTGGTCGTCTGCACGAGCCGCTCGCTCGAGGTTGACCGAACCCCCAATCCGCACGGGTTCGGTCGGCGCCGATGGGATTCCCTCGATCAGATAGGTGCCCGTCCCGCTCGCCGCGACCAGCCACCCTTCGTCGTTGGTGCTCCCGACGGCGAGTTGCGACCACGACAACTGATCGATCCCTGTTTACGACGGAGGTGACAGTGGGATGGGCCACGTCTCCCAAGGCGACAGCGTCAGCGTTGCGACTTCATGGTTGCTGCTGGCCCAACCACCATTGACCGCGAGCAGCACGTCCCCGGACGCGAGCGTCGTGAGCACTGGATAGGCGTGCCCAATGGCGTCGGCGAGCGGCACCAGCTCCGAACTGCCGTGAAGCGTCAGCGCGCCTGCGACGCACTGGGGTTGCGGGTCCGCACCGCCATCACCTCCGCCGGATGCGCCGTCACCGCCGCCGGATGCGCCGTCACCGCCGCCGGATGCGCCGTCACCGCCGGCTCCGCCTCCATCCTCGATCTTGACCTGGGCGCACGCGCCCATCAGCAGCAGCCACAGCGTAATGGAGCGTGTTCGCGAGCACGTCATGGATCACGTCTACGTGTCGTCCCGGTCCGCAGCAATTGACCGCCGGGCCGTCCGGACACGTGCAGGTCCAGCTGGGTGGCAGACGAACTCGGAGGGATCTGCTATTTCGTTCTCGATGTCTCTGGCGATGTTTTCACCGATCGTTGGGCGTGAGGAGCTTCGCTACCAGTCAGAGCTCCTCCAGCTCGGCGACCTCCCTTATGGTGCGCAGCTCTCCTTCGAGGTGGTCGAGGGTGATGTCCGGCTCAGCGCGTACGACCCCGAAGGCAGCGCGTGGGCGTGGGAGATCGCGTCGCCTTTCAAGGTTTGGCCGCCCACAGCGAGCGAAGCGCCGGCGCCCCTCGAGTCGTTCGCGGGGCCCATCGAGGTGGCGACGTGGCCCGACGGATGCTCACTCGCGTTGGGTCCGGGCGGCCACGCTCGCTGGATCCCTCACACGGAAGCGAACGCCGCGGAGGGTCTGCGCGGAGCTTCCTTCGTCTGTTCGCTGCGCGACGACTTCGATCTCGTGATCGAACGCATGGCGGAAGGCGACCGCCTGCTCGTCGGCGCCGTCGCGCTCTCGAATCGCTATGCGCGCGCCTTGGTTACAAACGATGGCGCGCTCTGGCTCGCGGCCACGGAGCGACTCGACCGCAGCGTCGCAGAGGTCTTTTACGCCGACTCGACGGTTCGCTGCCTCGGCAGCATGCCCTGCCCCGCCTGGAGAGATACGTTACCACTCGTCGGTCTTTTGGAGCGCGAGGGCGGAGCCTGGCTGCTCTTCCGACATCGGTATTCGATCGTCGCGCGGGCGGTCGACTGGAGCGGCTTCGGGGTCGAATGGTCGACAGGCTGGACGTTGATGGGAACCGACGAGGTGCAGTTCGGTCGCTGTGGCAACGGCCTCATCGCGTCGGTGGTCCAGTCCCTGGCGATCTGGGATCCAGAGACCGAGCGGAGGTTGCTCGTGCTCGCGACAGACGGAGAGCACACCACACGTGCGCTTGGCTGTCCGCCGGGCGAATCGCCGGTTGCGCGAGGGACGGCGCTCGCTGTCGGCCCAAACGGCGAATCAATCCTCGTGGCGTACGTCACCACGTCCGGCCTCGTGGTTGCGCGCGCTGACTTCGGGACGGCCGCCGAACCAGCAGATCCCTGGGCGGATGACGCGAAGGCCGTCGCGCGGGCCCAGCAAGCCTACGAGAAAAGGCTAAAGGCGGCCGGGGGCGAGGCCGAGTCCGAGGAACAGGAAGAGGAAGAGGACCTCTCCGAGCCGCTCTTCGAGTCGGATGCGCGGCCGAGCTGTCGCGAAGTGATTGAGGGTTTACGCGCTACGGCGTTGGCTACTGCGTTCTTCGTGATGGCCCATCCGAATCTCGATGAGGACGCGTATCGCGGGGATAACGAGCGCGGGAGCTACATGATCTCGAATGGTCAAGGAGACCTCATGGTGTTCGCCTGGAACGAGCACGGCATCGTCGCCACGGCGTTCGAGCATGAACTCACCGACGACGAGGCTGGCCTGCCCAGCGAGGAGTTGCGTTTTCTGGGCAAGATCCCACGCAAGTTGAGGCCGCTCGCGAAGAAGGCCCTCACCTTGTCGTCACATTCCGTGACCGGCGGCCTCTGGATGACTGAGGAGGAAGGTCGGCGGGGCGGCGAGCTAATGGATTTGCTGATGTATCTTTCGCCGAGTCCCGCCTCGACCGAAGAGCCGAACGACGCGGCGGAACCGGCCGGTCCAGAGGGCCAGCTAACGTGGGATGCTCCGCCCGGCACCCCCGAGCTCGAGCTTCTGCTCGAGCGGTTGAGCAACACGACCACGAAGACGACGCTCACCGAAGACGAGGTGATAGCGGTGCTCACTGCAGGAGACGTGGAGGCGAAGCGATACAGCGATTCTGCGGCTCTCAGTGTGGAAGGCGTCAAGCTCGGCGCGAAGAAGCTCGCGCGGCTGCAGGTTGTCTGGCCCGAGCCGGCGCGCGCGCTCGCGCGCTTCCGGAAGGCCAAGGCGCCGTCGTTTTGAACTGGGCTCCTCACGCCTGCCGCTGTTGGTGCATTCGGCTGGGCACGGTCGCCTCGGTCGCGCCAGTGTAACCGACTCGCGTAGCGACATTGGGCCCCGCGATAAACCATCGGACGCCTGAATGTCGCACCGGCCGTGAGCTGCGCGGCGCGCTCGGGGACCTCGCGTTGCAAAGGGGCCGATCTCTGCGGAGTTTCGTGCGGATTCGCGCGCGCCCGACTCGTGGGCCGTCACGGTTGCGCAGGGCCTCATCGAGCCTGCGCGCACCCGAGTGACATTGGGCCGGGCGATAAACCATCGGCGGCCTGAATGTCGCTCGCCCGGGCGGCTGCGCTTTGACGGGCTGCTCACGCCCCTACTTGGCGGTCACGTCGAGGCGGATCAGCAAACGCAAGACGAGCTCCTGCTTCGAACCGCCCTTCACCCGCAACGGAACCACCGTCGGCACGAAGCCCGGTGCGCTCGCCTCGAATACGTAGGTCCCTTCGGCCAAGCTGAGCGCAGCGCCCGGCTCCGGCGCCGGCCCTTCGGCGTCGCGCAGGCGCAACAGCGCGCCAACATTGGCCGGCTCCACCCGCGGCACCACCTGCCCGATGCGCGCGTCGAGTTCGGCGGTCAGTTGGCGAGCAGCGGCGTCCATGCGCTGCTTACGCTCTGGATCCTGCGTGCGCTGGTTGAGCTCGAGCACCCGTGCGAGCTCTGCGCGGGCCTGCAAAATGCGCCCTTCACGTTGGCTGCAACTAGCGATGTTGAACAGCGCTCCCACCGACGGTTCAGCGGCGAAGCTCTCGCGAAACTTTGTGCAGGCCTCGCTCGGCCGGCCCTCGTCCTGATGCCGCAACGCCTCGTCAAAAAGCAGCTCAGCGGAGGAACGCACGACCACCACCGGCGGCTCCTCCGGCTCCTGGCTTTGTGCCGGCCTCAAGCTCAGCAGCAAGCCCAAGCAGGCGCTGGCGTAGAGCCCCGAACCAAGCCTTCCATTGCGCAGCATACAAATATGACCGCTATCATAATTTATTCCGCGACGTGCTAGTTTGCTTGCTGGATGGCTTCCCCCGAAGGCCTTGGCGAGGGCTGCATCTTCGCCGACCGCTACCAAGTGCAGAGGCGCATCGGCGCCGGCGGCATGGGCGCGGTCTATGAGGTGCTGCAGCTCGAGACGCAGCGCTATCGCGCGTTGAAGGTGCTGTTGCCCGCGTTGGTCAGCGATCCCGACGCGCGTCAGCGGTTCGCGCTGGAGGCCACCATCACCGCCAACCTGCAAAGCGAGCAGCTTGTGGAGGTCGTGGACGCCGGCATCGACCGCAGCAGCGGTTGCCCGTTCATCGTGATGGAGCTCTTGCGCGGCCAGAGCTTGGGCGAGTTCTTGGCGTCGGGTTCGCGGCTGACTCCGGCGCAAGCGCTCGCCTGTTTGCGCGAAGTGGCGCGCGGCCTCGAACAGACGCACGCCGCGGGCATCGTTCATCGCGACATCAAGCCGGACAACCTGTTTCTCTGCGCGCGTGAAGACGGCGCGCTGCGCGTCAAGCTGCTCGACTTCGGCATCGCCAAGCTCGCGGCCTTCGCCAACAAGAGCCGCAACACCGTCAACATCGGGACGCCGCTGTACATGGCGCCGGAGCAGCTCGGCGGCGGCGGGCTCAGCGCAAAGACCGACTTGTATTCGCTCGGGCACGTGGCCTTCGAGCTCTTGACCGGAGAGAGCTACTGGGAGCCGGAGCTGCGCGAGACGCCGAACACCTTGGCGTTGCTCAAGCGTATGGAGGGCCCTTTGCCCGAGCCGGCCTCATTGCGAGCGCGGCGCTTGGGCGTGAACGTCGGGCCCGCGTTTGACGCTTGGTTCGAGCGCGCGACCGCGCGCAAACCCGAGGCGCGCTTCGACTCGGCGCATGAGCTTTGCGACGGCTTCGCGCAAGCGATCGGGCTCGCGCCGCCGAGCTTCGTCGCAGCGGCCAGGCCCGCGCACGAAAGGCCGCGAGCGCTCTTGCTCGGTCTCGGCGTCAGCTCAGCCGTAGTGGTTGCGCTCGGGCTGGTCCTGCTGCTCGGAGAACCGTCTGCGGCCGGGGAGCGGCAAGCGGCGACGCCGGAACCAAGCTCGGCGCTGCTCGTTCCGGAGAGCGTCCATTCGCCCAGCGCGCTCAAACCCGAGCCGCCCGCCGCCTCGAATCCAGCCCCCTCGGCCGCGAGCCTCAAGAGCGCAGCGTCTTCCGCCCGTCCAAGCGCTGCGGCGCCCAACAAAGCTCACTGCCGCAAGAGCCTCACCCGCTGCAGGTAGCGAACTTGGGCCCATCCCGGCGCTTTCGCTAAGGTGCGCCTGTGCCGCATTCCCCCGCCTCGCGACGCTCCTTCGATCTGGCGCACGAAGTGCCGGGGGCGCCGCCGGGGACGCTGCACATCGATAGCGAGGATGCGCCGGCCATCCACATGCTCGATTACGGGCCCGACCGCGAAGAGATCGAGGAGCTCCAACTCGCTCAGATCGACGATTGTCTTCCTCATCTCCATAACCAAGGCGTCACCTGGGTCGACATCCGCGGCATCGGACACGCGCCGACCTTCAAGCGGCTCGGGGAGATCTTCAAGATTCATCCGCTCGCGCTCGAGGATATGGTCAACGTGCCGCAGCGGCCGAAGACCGAGATCTTCAAGGATCAACAGCTGATCATCACGCGCATGGCGACCATGTTTGAGGGCAAGCTGACCACCGAGCAGTTTGCGATCTTGTTTGGCCGCGGCTTCGTGGTGACGGTGCAAGAAGAGCCGCGCGTCGACTGCTTGGATTCGGTGCGGCTGCGGATCCGACAGGGCCGGAGCGGCTTTCGCACCCGCGGCTCCGACTACCTCGCCTCGGCCCTGCTGGACGCTGTGATCGACGGCTTTTACCCGGTGCTCGAGCATTTCGGCGAGGAGCTCGATGAGCTCGAGGCGGAGGTGCTCGGGCCGCGCTCGGTGGCGCCGCAGGCGATCTTCGCGCTCAAACGCGAGTTCCTCACGCTACGCCGCGCGATCTGGCCGCAGCGCGATCTGCTCTCGCAGCTGATCCGCGACGAGAGCGTGCACATCGACGCGGAGACCCGGCCCTACTTCCGCGACTCCTACGATCACTGTGTGCAGGTGATCGACATGGTCGAGACCTTCCGCGAAATCAGCTCCAGCTTGATGGACCAGCTAATGACGCGCGCCTCCAATCGCTTGAACGAGGTGATGAAGGTTTTGACCGTGCTCTCGACGATCTTCTTGCCGATGACCTTCATCGCCGGCGTCTACGGCATGAACTTCGACACCGAGAGGTCGAACTGGAACATGCCGGAGTTGAAGTGGGCTCACGGCTACCCGTTTTCACTCGGGCTGATGCTCGCAAGCTCGGTCGGCCTTTTGCTCTACTACCGACAAAAAGGCTGGATCGGCAGCAAGAACGACACCTACTCGCGCGTGCTGAAGGTGCTCGATCGGTCCAAACGCAAGTTGTCGCGCAACGCTGCAGCAAGCTCGCGTTGACAACCTCCTGCAGCGGATCGAAAAGGCCGCTCCAACCCCAGCAGGAAGTCAGCAATGGAAGAGCTAGTTCAGAAGGTTGTCGAGAAGACGGGCATCTCCGAGGAGCAGGCCCGTGGCGCGATTGAGACAGTGGCGGGCTTCCTCAAAGAGAAGCTGCCGGAGTCGGTCGGCGGCTACGTTGATCAGGCGCTTGGTATGGCCAGCGGCGCTGTGGACCACATCGACGTCGGTTCGGTGGCGTCGGCCCTCGGCGGCTTGTTCGGTAAGAAGTAGTTCGTAAGGTTGGGCGAAGCCGCAGCGTTCGAAACGCGGCTTCGCCCTTTCAACGCTCAAAAGCCGTAGACGCGGCGCAACTCGGCGAGCAGGCCCGCCCCCGCGCGCTCGCATTGATCGAGCACCTCCTCGAAGCCTTCAACGCCGCCGAAATAAGGGTCGGGCACGGATGCACGGGCCGGGCTATCCGGGTCGAAGCTGCGAAAGAGCTTCACGCTCGCCTTGGCAGCCGGCGGCGCTTGGCCGAGCAACACTGCCTCGTTGTTGACGTCCAGCGCCAGCAGCAGGTCGAACTGCTCGAAGTCGCTCGGGACGACCTGGCGCGCGCGATGGGTGATGCTGACGCCGCGAGCCGCCGCAGCTCGGCGCGTGCGCGGATCGGCCTCTTCACCTTGGTGGTAGTTGTTCGTCCCGGCGCTATCCAGCCGCACGAAGGCCGAGAGGCCGGCCTTGTCCACCAGCGACTGCACCACGCCCTCCGCCGTGGGCGAACGGCAGATGTTGCCGAGGCACACGAACAAGACCGAGACGCGCGGACCTTGTTGCGATTCAGCCATCTTTGTCGATCTTCTGCAAAAGCTCGCGCGCGATTTGACGGATGCGACGCCGACGTTGGAACGGGTTCTCCCGCGGGAAGGCCTTGGCGCGATAGCCGGCTTGCGGCAGCAGCAGCTTGATACCGAGCGCGGTCACCAGGCCTGCCGGCTGGGTCGTCTCGAGGTCCGCGAGGATCTCCGCGGCGACGAGCGCGCCGGTCTCGGCTCCTCCCTCCATGTAGCCCTGGAAGTCGAGCGAGGTGTGCTCGCCGCAGAAATACAGGTTGCCCTCGCGTTGGCCCTCCAAGCCGAAGAACGCCCACTGGCCCGGCTTGTAACAGGCGTAGCTGCCTTTCATCGTCGGCACGGTCGGCCAGTGCATCCGCACCGCCTTCTTGGTCCATGCGGCGTCCATGCCCGGCCAGATCTGCTCGAGATCTGGGAGCACGCCGGCTGCCCAATCCTCCGCCGTTCCCTCGCCGCTGGCCACGCCCTGCTCACCGCCGAGGAAGTTGGTCAGGATGCCGTGCGCGCCGTCCTGCCCGATGGTGGTGTCCCAGGTCTGTTGCACCGGCAAATCCGTGCCCATCCCGCCGGAGGCCTGATAGTCCGCCTTCCACACGCGCGACGTGAAGCCCATCATCACCTTGGCGTTGGTGCCGTAGCCGAGCTCGTCGATGATCATCTTCTTCTCGGCGCTGAGCGACGAGAGCCCGGTTAGATCCACCTCGCGCAGCTTGGTGAAGGGCAACGCAAACACCACGCGCGTGGCCGTTACCTTCAGTTCGCCATCGGGCGTGTTGAAGGTCAGCTCGAAGGCTCCACCGTCGGCGTCGGCCACCGAAACGAGCTCGTGCTCCCGTTTGATCTGCGAAGTCTCAAGACCCTCGGCCAACTTGATGGTGAAGGCCTCGTTGCCGGTATGCGCGTGAAAACGCTCGTCGCTATCCCCGAAGGTCCGGAACGGATCCGGATCGTCAGCGCCGATCAAGTAGACGAGGTTGAGCGCCGATTGTTGGTTGTTCTCGAGGCCGTATTCGCCGCGGTAGGCGGTGGAGAGAATGGCGTGCAGCTCGGGGTATTGCGCCGGGGGAACGTTCTCATCCAGCCATTGATCGAGCGGCGTTTCATCGAGCGTGGTGTAGGCCGCGTCGTCGCTATCGGCGGCCTCGACCTGAGCGGCGATCGCCGGCGCAACGGCGCTGAACTGCTCGACCACCACATCGTCGGGGATGACCACACCCCCGATGAACCAGGTGTCTTGTTGCAACGGCGCTTGGTCGCCAGCGAGCCGATCATCGAGCACGAGACCAAACTCCTGAGCCAGCGTTTTGAGCGTCTCATGGCCCGTGTCGATCAGCTCGCCTCCCAGCTCGAGGATCTGATCTGCGGCCTCGGAGAACTCGCCTGCCGCTGAGTACATGCGGCCGCCGACGCGTTTGGCGGCTTCGTAAACGGTAGCCACAACGCCTGCTTCTTTGAGCCGATAGGCACAGTGCAGACCAGCGATGCCACCGCCCACGATGGCGATCACTTCCTCGGTCGGCGTGGGGTTCGTCTCGTCATCCCCGCAACCAACCAACGGCAAACCCGCGCTGCCTAGGGCCGCCACCAGCAGCTGACGCCGCCGCTCCCCGTCCACAGTCACGAGCTCCCGACTTGCCTGCGAGGCGGAGGTTGCTCGACGAAAGGCCCTGCGAAGCGCGGAGAAAAGAGGTGTGCGTGCCATAGTGGCGGCTAGGTTAGCGGATTCGCTCAGAAGATGAATTACTCGTGCAGAGTTGGAGCCTTGTCGGGGCCTACGGCCGCTTTTTTCGAAGAAGGCACGAGTCATTCTGTTTGCTGCATCAACCTTCGGTTGAATCTTCCTTACCTTCTTGAGCTGCGGCTGGCCGCAACGCGTGAGGCGCTGCATACTGAGCCGAAATGTTGACCAAAGGGCCCAAGCCAACGAGCACCGCACTCGCCGAACTCAAGTCGGAGGTGCGCGCCACCGCTGTACCGCTGGGCGGGCTCGTCGGCTCGATGTGGTTTATCGAGGTGGTCGACGCTTTGATCTTTCGCGGCGGGCTCGATCACTACGGCATCATGCCGCGAACGTTGAGCGGGCTGCGCGGCATCTTGCTCGCGCCCTTCTTGCACGGCGGCTTCTCGCATTTGATGGCCAACACGGTGCCGCTGCTCGTGCTCGGCTTCATCATCATGCTGCGCCGCAAGCGTGATTTAGCCTACGTATCGGTCGCCAGCGCCCTCGTTGGTGGCGCCGGGATCTGGCTGATCGGCGCTTCGTCGAGCGTGCACATCGGCGCCAGCATCTTGGTCTTCGGCTACCTCGGCTATCTGCTTTCGCGCGGCCTCTTCGAGCGGAAGTTCTGGCCAATCGTCGGCAGCCTCGCTGTGTTCGGGCTTTACGGCAGCGCGCTGTGGGGCGTGCTCCCCGGCCAGGCCGGCATCTCCTGGGAAGGTCACCTTTTCGGCTTCGTCGGCGGCGTATTGGCAGCGCGCCTCTTGAGCACGCCGACGATCAAAGCCCGCGAGGCGAAGCCTGCGCTGCGCCCCGCGCGCTGAGCTTCGAGGCTCAGCGCTGCATCACGGCGCTCAGCCTCGCTTCACAGCGTTGCGCCGGCGGCGTGCGAGCCCAACCAGCGCTAGCGCCGCGAGCGCGAACGACCCTGCATTCGACGAAGTGGTGGCGGCTCGACAATCACAGCCGTCCTCTCCGTCCTCGACGTCTCCCCCGCCCTGACCGCCCGCGCCGCCGGCGCCGCCAGTGTCATTACCACCATTGCCCGTCCCGCTGCCGCTGCTGGGCGGCGGTTCGGGCTCGGGCGGGCCAGCGCTGATTTGGAAGGCGAGCGTCGGGCAGCTGCGTGAAACCACCGCCAGGTAATAACGCTGCGAAGCATCGAACGGCGGGGAGCTGTTCTGATTGATCACGAAGTCAGCG
>CAITIQ010000414.1 GCA_903892415.1 uncultured delta proteobacterium
CCGACCTGGCAGAGCCCGATCCTCCGCGCCGCCATCGCTCGCGGCCTCGGGATCTCCCGTCCGGAGCAGCTGGTTTGGCGAGCAGACCCCGAGCTCGAAGCGCTCGAGGCGCTGGCCCGCGAGAGCTGACATCCCCTCACGGCAGGTGCTGATCGGAGGTCGGTCGGTGTCACGGATCGTTGGTGAAGCCTGAGCCAGGCGCTTCGGTAGCGCGGTTCAACCTCCCAAGAGCCAGCTGCGCGTAGCCTCTTCCAGCTTGGCTACGCGGCGAGCTCCGCTATGCGCGGTAATGACCGCTTCTTCACGATGAAAGCTGCGTTCGGTCAGTTTTTCGATCGCGTCGATCGCTTGCGAGATCGAATCCAGGGTTGCTGTGAATTCGTGCCTTCGGCCGTGGTGAATTCGCGTCGGTGCCGCCTCGGTGAAGATGCCACGCACCTCCCCGCTACTGGACGCAGGCTGTCGAAGTTCCCCGCTCCACAAGCAAGGCGTGAAGTTGAACTTCGGCTGGCCAGCACCACCGCGTAGGACGAGCCTCCAGCTCTCATCGAGCTCCGGGCCGCGGACGCGTACGTTCGTGATACTAAGGTCGATCGAAGAGACTTGTTCCCGCAGGTGTCGCAGCTTCGGATGAGCTGCCGGAAGGTCCTGAAGTCGAACGCCCACGGCAAAAGGCTCCTCGAGCGTGAAGCCGCGCCGCGCGAGCCAGCGCGTTGCCTCGTCATCCTGCGTGCGCTGAGCCTCGAGGCGCGCGTGCTGCGCAGCGAGCCGCCGCTCGGCCACGTCTCGCAGTACGCCGCCGCGTTCGTCCGCGAACCAATCGAGCAGCACCCACGTCGCTTCGACCTCCCGTGTACGCATCAGCTCAGCTTCCAACTCGGAGGCTGACTCGAGGCCTTCACGAAGCTGTCTGGCGACGAACGCGGCCAGCGCGATCACCCGCACGTCGCCAAGGCGCTCGCTCGAGCTGAGCAACGTGCGCTGCTCGCGTGCTCCCAAAGGAAAAGCCGCCAGCGTTTGAAAGCGGGCCAGCGAGGTTGGGTTGTGCAGCTCAGGAACATCGGTCTGTTGCGACGCGAGCGACCACGCTGCAACCTCATCCCCAAGTTCGAATAGCGCATCCAGCCACGCGCTCACCGTTTGCTGCTCCTCAGCAGCGGTGTCGCGCAGCATGGCTTTGCGGGTCGCTCGATGCTGCGGCGCGAACTCGCGCCGAATCGCGTCGTAGGCGATGCGTAGCTCGTCACGTTGAGTCGGAGTGAGGTCGGGAATCGGCATGCTCTTGGTGCCTCGCCGTCGCAGTCCTGGCCGAGCTCGGCTCTCAGCTCGCGAGGCGGTCTACGAGCGCAACGTACTTGGTCATGGCTTGGTCCTTCGCCGTGCCCTTCTTGGTGGCCCAGGCGTCGAACTTGGCGCGCCCTTTGAAGTCCATCATCCCCGGTCGCGAACCCGAAACGTCGCCCACGGTGGCCTGCTTGAAGAGCGCGTACAGCTCGAGCAGGTCGTCGTTCCCAGGGGACTTGCTCAGCGCCTTGACTCGTTTCTGCGCGGCTTCGAATTGGTTGGCTAGGTCATCCATGTTTTGCGAAACATCCTACAGGCGGCGTAGTGCTCCGTCAGCGTTGTCCGTGCGTACGCTTTCCGCTCGCTTGCAGGTGCAACACCGCAAGCAAGAAGACGGCGACGTTCATGAAGGTGCCAACGAGCGCGACCACCATCGATAGCTCGGGCTCGAGCATGTACCAAAAGCCTTGCCAAAGTGCTCCAAGGCCACCCAAAACGAGCCCGGCGACGCCAACGAGGATGTGTGTCTTCTTCAGCGCGAGGGCGATGGCCAAGCCGATCCCCAAGAGCAAGAGCAGGGGCACCGCGAGCAATCCGAGCAAGGTCGGATAGCCATCGCCTCCCCCGCTCGCCTGCGCCACCGAAGGCAGGAGTGACCACGCGATCGCAGCGGCAGTCATCACTCGAAGGGCCCGACGGGAGTGCATCGATCGAGGGGACCATCGATCGCTCGTCAAAACAAGAATCGTGGCGCACGGGTGTTCCGCGACAACCGATGAGCGTCGTGCGTTCAACGGCGGCTCAGCCCAGCCCACTCACGAGCCCCGCCCATCGGGGCCTGCGAATGAGCAGCAGCACACACGCGAGCACGTACCCCGGGCCGAACACCACGCCGGGTAGCACCCACCACGGGAAGGTCTTGCGGCGTAGTCCGACGAGGGCGGCGCCGAGCGCGGTTACGATCAGCGCCACGATCAACGTGGCCGCCCGGCGTGACGGCCAGGACAAAGCCGCGTCCCTTCGGTCAGTGGAGAGCGCGTGGACGCCTACTTCGACCAGCGGCCCGACGAAAAGCGCCTGAGCGTCGCCGCGGCCAAAGCGTCCCACGCTGGCGCGAGGCTGCGTTTCGAGCGTCGGGACGCGCTCGCTCACCTCACTGTCGTGGCATACGACAAGCTCCGCGCGCGAGGTGTCTACCGCGTCGACGACCAGAGCACCGCTGAAGGGGCGCGGCGGTGGTGCTTCGCCTTCGTTCGTGAGCACGGGTGGATGGTTGACGATGACCAGCTGCTCCACCCGCTTTCCTGGCGGGGCGAGCGCTCTGCAGCGGAGCGCCAGCGCAGGTCGCTGCGGGGCCTCGGCAGCAACGGCCTGCTCGGCGGCGGTTTGATGCTGCGCCCCTCTGCCTTGAAGCTGGTAGAGATCGCCGCCGGCGATGATCGCGATACCGTCCGACATCGAGACCGCTTCGGTCACCGGTCCACCATCGAGCAGCAGCTCGACTTGCCCGTCCGGCCGCAGGAGGTAGACAGCCCGCTCGGTAAGCAGCGCTCCGCCCTCGCCAGCGCCCAAGAAATAGGCGCTCGGTTCGCTGTCGAAGTCCTGCAGCATTTTTATCGCGAGTTGGTTTTTCGAGAGGCCAAGCAGCCGTTCGGCTTCGTCATCCCCACGCCCAGCGAGCCCAGCATTCACGCGGCGAAGAACCCGTTTGACGCGCTCGAAAAGGCCTTCCCCTATGACCCGCTGGCGCAAGGATCGCTGGGGCTCTCTGGCATCGGCGGCGGGCCTGGGGTCACGATCAAGCGTGAGCAGGAGGTGGGTAGCTTCAGCGCGACGGTGCTGACAGCCGAGAGCGCTAGCAGTCTAACCGACTGGCTGCGCGCGAATGAGCTGGAGACCTCCAGCGCGGCAAGCCAATGGCTCGAACGCTACGTGCGTATGAAGTTTCACTTCGTGGCGATGCGCTACAACCCGGCGGCGAGCGCCAACGGCTCCCTCCGTGCAGAGGCCTACCGCCTGAGCTTTCGCACGCCGCTCCCGTACTATCCCTACGCAGAGCCGCTTGCAGGGGACAGCCCGCTGCTCAAGCCGCGTTCGCTCACGACGTGGTTGCTTGCGCCTCGTCGCTACACGCCCGTTTGCTTGCGCTCGAGCGCGGACGGAAAGCCCACGTGGGTTCGCGCCTGGCGCGAAGGCCGGACGTACGCCGACACAATGGACAAAGTGCGCCAAATGTTGCCCCAGGCCGAGCACGCGCTACTGCCGGAGCGCCCGCTGGTCGTGCAGGTGTTCCAGGACAGCAAGGACCTGCGAGACGGTTACGGGGATATTCTCTTTGCTCCAGCGCAGGCCATTGAGTTCTCTCGCGAGGAACTCGAGCTGTTGCGGCCGCTGCTAGGCATCCTTGATCCGGAGCTTTTGCCATGACGAGAGCTCAAGCTCTGGTGTCGGGCTTGGTTGCTCTCTGGGCTTCGGCCTGCGGTCCGCACGAGCCCGATCAAAGCCTCATCGCGAGCGCACGCGACTCCGGTCCAGCGGTGCTTACGCAGGACCCGTTCGCCGAGCCGGCAGCGAGCCTTAGCGCCGCCGCGAGCGGCGCTTCGCAGTCGGGGCCGCGTGCCAGCGCGCCGAACGGCGTACGCATGCTTGATGCGCTCGCCTTGCTGTCGGGCGGAACTGCGGACGGTTTGCCGCTCGATGCGATGGGCTCCGTCCGTGCACCCTCGCCACTACCCGGTGAACGCGTGGTGGAGACAAAGGCCGGTTCGGTCGCGTTCGGGCCGCTGAGCGTGACAGGTCCACTCCCGTTGGCCGTGGTGGCTCGCATCTGGCGCGTCCTCTACCCCGATTTGGCTGATTGTTACGCGCACTCCAAGGCCGAACCAGGCGCGCTGGAGCTTTCGTTTCTCATCAGCAAGAGCGGCGCTGTGGAGCAGCCGAAGGTCAAGCCGCTCGGCCTCGGCGACCCAGCGCTAACGAAGTGTTTCGTCGACAAGTTGAAGAAGGCTTCGTTTGCCTCCGCAGAGCAGCCTAGTTCGGTCACGCAAACGGTCACCTTGGGAGCGCCCTAGCTCGGGCTGCCAGCGACCTTCGTGTTCGGTTTAGCCAGCCTCACGCCCGAGCGACACATCTGCGTGCAGCTTCTCCCATTGGCTTTGCGAAGTGGTCATTCTCCGCTCTCGCAGCGGTCGAGCTCCGGGTACTTGTTCGCCTCCAGCAGCTCGTGCAGGCGCCGATAGTAGCCGCTGGTTTTTGCGCCGTTCGCATCGAAGCCGGAGATGTTGTGATCGGCGACGCTGCTTGAAACGTAGGGCGGTTCGGGCGAAGGCGCGATGGTGAGGGAGCCCTCGAGCAGGTGCGCGAGCGTGCCGACATGCTCGTATTCGATCAGGGCGCCGGGGATACCGGTGACCAAGTCGTTGCCGTTGCGATAACGCTCGACGCGGACGCCCAATTTCTCGGCTTCGCTGCGAAAGGTCGCCGCAAACTCTTTGTCACCGACGCGCGGCGAGCCGAAGGTCACGACGCCGGCGAGCTCGATCGCGATGCCGTCTTCACGCGCGCGCATGATGCGTGCGGCGGCCAAGGTCGCCAGCGCTCCACCCAAGCTGTGGCCGGTGACGTACAGCTTTACGCCGCTGCCCTCCAGCTCGGCGAGCTTCTTGAGCAGCAGCGGCTCGACCGACTCGAAGGCCTCGACAAATCCTTGGTGCGCGCTGCCCCAAGCCGCCGGCCAGGCGTGCTCCTCGAGGTCGGTCTTCCATACCTTGAGGTCCGCTAGCACATCGGCGCGCTGCGAAGGCTCGGTGCCGCGGAAGGCGAGGATGGCGATGGGTTTGTCGCGGTGACGCGCGAACACGACCTGCGTACTCGCGTCACGGAAGCGCTTGCCGTCCTCGTCGATCGAGCCGGCGCTGAAGAACTGAAGATAGGAGCCCGCATGGATCTCGCGCACCAGATGGTGCTGAAACGAGGCCGCCGGAAAGGCGTCGGTGCGCAGCGCTGGGTCCTCGAGGAAAGGCCGAACGCACGAGCCCCACAGCGCACCCTCGGGCAGCAGGCTGCGCGCTACCGTGCGCAGCTCCTCCTTGCCGAGCGCGGCTGCGAGTTCGTCCTCACGCCTGCTCTCGGCCTCGCGCAGTTGGCGCAGATCGCTGGTGCAGCTGTCCCACGCCGTCTCGGGCGCGCTTTTGCTCGTGAAGCCTAGCTGCGCCAACATCGGGCCGAATACGTTGGCGTGGGCGTACTCATTGGCGGCCAGGAACGAAAGCCAGGCTGCGTTACGCAGGGAGAGCGGCGCGCCAGGCGTCGCGCAGAAGTCGAACTGCTCACCCTTGGACGGAGAGTCCAAAAGCGCGACCGCCGCTTTGAGCGGAGCGGTCGACTGCTTGGGTACGGCACAACCGGCTGCCGACAGCAGCAGCGCGAGCGCGAGCGTCGTGCGGTGCCACCCCGAACTCACGCTCAGGGGATGCAGCTCACGGCATCACACCCGAAAGGAGCTGGGCATGCCGCGCACTTGCACGACACCAGATCGACAGCGTCGTCCCATTCCTCGGGAGCGATGTTGTACGCCGCTTGCAGGCAGGCCTCATCCACTTGCTGACACAACGGGTTCGTTTGCAGGAAGTTGATGATCGCTGTGCAGCCAGCGGCGCAATTGGCGAACGATTGCCCGAGGCAGGTGCTGGTCGTGAGCGGAAGGTTGAAGCAGCTACTGCATGATCCAGGTTCTTGGGCATCGTCGAGGCAGCCGCACAAACCGTACATATCGCTGACGTCGTTTGCGGTCGTGCCGCCGCCAACTCCGGCGGGCCCCGCACCAGCGCCACCGCCGCCAACTCCGGCCGGCATCCCGCCCGCACCAGCGCCGCCGCCGCCAACTCCGGCCGGCATCCCGCCCGCACCAGCGCCGCCGCCGCCCATCCCAGCGCCGCCGCCCCCCGCGCTGTTGCTGCCACCTGAGCTACTTGAGCCACCGCTGCTCGAGGCGCCGCCATTCGAGGTACCACCAGCTCCATTTATTCGAGCAGGATCGGAGTTGGGCGGATCCGAACGCTTGCCGGTGCAAGCTGTGGCAAGAAGCAGCGAAGTGAGGCCGCAAATCAAGAAGCGAAGCGACAACATACAGCCCAGTCTACCGATCGCTCGGACAGCCACCAAATAAGTTCCTCGTTTTCGGCACAAGCTCCCCGTTCATCCTGAAGTTAGCGGGGCTAGGACGGGTCGAAGCGGTAGGCGGTCTGACGCGCCGAAGGGCGCTCGGCGAACCGCTCGCAGCACCCTCCGAGCGTGAGATAGGGCTTGATATCGATCACGCCTCGAAACGCCAAGTGTTCGACCAAGCAGAAGAGCGTCACCTCCAAGAAGCTCAGCTGGCCCGCCGGGAGGCTGGCCAACACCTCCGATGCGTGAGACTCGAGCCAGGCCAAGGTGTACTCGAGTCCCGCGCGCATTTTGCGTTGCGCGGGCGTTTCGGGCGCACTTGTGTCGTTGGCGCCTACCTTCGAGAGGATGAGGCTTACTCCTGTCGACATGGAGCTCAGCACGAGTTCCTGTGCGTTCGCCGCGAGTGCGCCCTGAAGCTGTTCGGGCCAAACGATTCGTCGCGAGGAGGTTGATCGGCGAGCCAGCTCACGGCTCACATTGAGCGCGCCGAACCAAGTGCCCTCGCTGGTTTGAAGCGAAGGGATCTTGAGCGCCGGATTGCCGCCATAGTCGCCTACTTCTGTCGACATCAGGTCGCGGACGACCTGCAGATCACAAGGGACCTCGAGTTCGAGCGCGATGATGCGAGCGACGCGGGTGAAGTGTGAACTGGAGCGGCCGACGATCACGAGGGGCGAGGGTTGCATGCCTCGTCTTTGCTGCGTGGCGTGCGGAAGGCTAGCGCCTTGGCAGGCGCGGCGTGCGGAGCTCGGGTCAGGGTGTTTGCGACGCAGCGGCCTTGCGGCGTGAACTGAGAACGACAGCGTCCTCGGGTACCCAATAGTCGTGCGTCGGGGGAGCATGGATACCGGTGTCTTCTGCGCGAACCGCCCAGAAGCCGTCGACGCGGTGAACGACGCGCACCGGCGTGCCTGCAGTGAGGGTGACGCCGCCGGCCGCTTGCGCCGGTTCGTGAGTACCAAGCCTCGGTTCGATGCTGCGCCCAAGAACCCAGGGCGGGGCCGCTGGCGGCAGGTGGCCGCAAGCGCAGCCAGTCGTTCCGATCGTGCCTAAGCCCTCCTCGTCGGACAAAACGCGCTCGCTTTCGACCCAGGCATCGAAGCGCGTAGACGCAGTTCGAAAGGCCACTCGGCTCCAATCTTTGCGCGTTTCGAGCAGCTCGACCACTGCACCGCCCGCGTCAATTTCGGCGAACACCCTGCCCGCCGGCTGCTCCCTGAGCGCGCTAACGCCTTGGGCAAAGTAGCTGGGGCGCAAAACGGGCGGAGGCGCCGTGGAGAGTAGCTCCTCGCTCGGGGGAGCCGCGAGCTGGGCGCAAGTTAGATAGCCGCGCAAGCGCTCTATCCCAGGCAAGTCTTGGATCGGCGCAACGGCTACCTTGCCGTTGCGGCCCACCGAAAGCGGCGTCACGCGCGCACCGGCGAGGATCCAGGCGTGGCCGCGCAGGATCTCAAGCTCCTGCGCTACAGGCAGAGATAGCTCACGCTCGGCGACGAGTCCGGTGACTGCCACGCCTTTGCTTTGTGCGTGCACCCAAACGAGCGGCTTCGCTTCGCCGTGGACCGCATGGGGAATGCCCCACACAGCCTCGACCTCGCGGTTATCGACGGTAGCGATCGCCGTCTGGCTCCCGTCCAGCACCGTGAGGTAGTAGAAATCGGTCCGCTTCTCCACGAGGCAGCCAACCGCTGCCGGCACCTTCGGCCAGGGAATGGGCTCGTATTCTGGTTCAGACGGTGTCGGCGCAGCAGGCACCACGAGCGGTACGACGTTTTCCATCGGTGGCGTGGACTTCGCCGGGAAAGGATCGAGCCGCGCGAAGGTGGTTGGCAACGGGGTCGGAGCTGACGCGCAACCGAGAGAGCCCAACGCGGCGGCCAGCAAAACCCCAGTGCCCAGGCATGCAGCGCGCGTCGTCATCGGAGCGCTGACAACCCGTCGCACGGAAGGTTCCCGCCGCTCGCGGCTCACAGCCCGGCGTTGGAGAACGCTTCGGCGAGGCCAGCGCAGCGTCGGTGCTTGCCAACGCTGCTCGCTGGGCTGTGTGGTTGCGTCAGGCCGTGTAGACTCTTCGCTACATGCCCAACCGTGTGCGAGGGCCCGGCACCACGACAACGCCCGTTGGCCTCGGTCCGCTGTTCCGAAGGCTCAGTCGGTTGGCCTTCCTGGTGATGTGGGTTCCGTTTGTGGGCCTGATGGTCGGTGCCATCCAAATGGGCGAGGGGAGTTACGGCTGGGCGGAGCTGTCGCCCTTGGTTCAGGTGTCGGTAGTCGCAACCTTCTCGCTCGCCGTCGCGGCCAGTACCTTCCTCGTGCTCGCCGGCGTGCTTGGCGGGGCGAGCAACCGGCGAGTGTTGAGCAATGGCCTGGAGGCCACGGCGACGATTCTGACGAGTGCCGAAACCGGGCACAGCATCAACGAAAGCCCCGTGCTTGCGTTCACCCTGCTCGTTCAGCCATCGAACGCAGCTCCGTTCGAGGCGTACGCTGAGCAGGTCGTGTCGCGTTTGCATCTGCATCGCGTAGACCCAGGTCAAACCCTGCGTGTGAGGTTTGATCCCGAAACGCTCGCCGTCGCCCTACTGGACCTGAGCTAGCGTGCGGCCCGCGAGTTGAAAGGGCAACCGTCGATCGACCTCGCCGGTGTCAGAGCCGCACACGCACGAGCGCTGGGCTCGCTGGTTCCCCTGCAAGCGCACGGTTCAGCGCGAAGTTCGTGACGTAGAGCGCGCGCTCCTCCCCGCTACCGTGGAACGCGAGGCTCGCTGGAAAATCGAGCGGCGCTCCTTCGAACAAAACCTCGACCTCGCCCTGCGCATCGATTCGAACCAGCCGGTCCGAGCGGTTGACCGCTCCAATCAAGCTGCCATCGGCGTCGAGCGTGAGCCCGTCGATGCCTGCGAGCTGCTCACAGTCCGGCGTGGTGAACTCTTCGGCGGGACCAGCGCTGCCGTCCTCCAAGATCGGAATCCGTACGATCAGCGCTTGA
Organism: uncultured delta proteobacterium; assembly: GCA_903892415.1. GTDB lineage: Bacteria > Myxococcota_A > Polyangia > Polyangiales > Polyangiaceae > Xiheicaenibacterium. Next base: position 9,443 of record CAITIQ010000414.1, read on the forward strand.
TCGCTGCTGGCTACGAATACAGCCTCCGGCGTCCAAACGATGCCGTTGGCGCCCACCGAGATGTCTTCGGGCTGGCCGCCACAGAGCGTGGGGTCGCCCGCGAGCAGAGCGTCGCTGCTCCAGACCTCGACAGCACCGGAGGGCGCCACACGAAACACCTTGGCTGTCGCCGAGTCGGTCACGAACAGCGAGCCAGTCTCGTCCCAGGCAAAGCCGTTGGGAAAGATCAGCTCCGGGCTCGAGGCGAACAACGTCGGCTCGCCCCCTCCGGCCGGGATGCGATAGACGCCCGGCGCTGGAGCGCCGGTGAACGACACCAACGCTGCGTACACAGCTCCAGCTCCATCGCTGGTGAGGCCGGTCAAGAAGCCTGTGTTCGCCGCTGGTACCGGCAACGAGGCGAGCGGGCTGCGCGCCCCACCCTCGAGATCGAACTGCTCCACCATCGCGTTGAAAGCGAAGCCAACGACCAGCTTGTCGTCACGCACGGTCAGCCCCTCGGGCAGCTCAAAGGCCGCAGCATCAAAGCTCGTCAAGAGCTCGACCGTGGTTGCGGCAGCGCCACCTCCGCCGCTCGCAGCAGCGCCACCTCCGCCGCTCGCGGCAGCGCCACCTCCGCCCGCATCTCCCGAGGAGGAGGCTCCGCTGCCCAGCGCACCAGTGCCGCCGGTTCCGCCGGCTGCGCCTCCAGCTGCGGTGCCATCATCTCCGCAAGCTCCCATCGCGAACGCCACCATCGCCAGGACCGTATTCAGTGTCCGAATCTTCATCGTCGTTTCTCCTGGTCGAGATTCTGTTCACGAAGCTGAGCGCATCCAGTGCATGGTTAGCAGGTGCATAACTGCATGCAGTGCAGGTAAGATTTCGCTATGCAGAAGAGCCCGCTCGCCGGTATCGACGCCAATCTGCTGGTCGCCCTGGAGGCCTTGCTCCGCGACGAGAACGTCGGGGTTGCAGCCCAGCGCGTTGGCCTCAGCGAATCTGCGATGAGCCATGCGCTTTCACGCGCGCGGGAACTCCTGGGGGACCCGCTCTTGGTTCGGGTGGGACGGCGCATGACCATGACTGAGCGCGCCCGCGCGATCGCCCCGGCCCTGCGCGAGGGAGTGCGCCTGCTGGCGAGCGCGACGGCGATCACGAGCGCCCTTGATCCGAGCAGCGTTCGGCGGGCTGTGCGCATCGCTGCCACCGACTTCGGTCACAGCGTCGTTGGGCCGGCGCTCTATCAGCTGCTCGCGCGAGAGGCTCCGCTCGTAGACCTCGTCTTCCTTCCCTTTGCACCGACGTCGCTCACCCAATTGGCCAGCGGGGAGATCGATCTCGCCATCTCCAAGATGGCGAAGTTGGGCAGCCTGCACGCCCAACTCTTGACGGAGGAGCCGTTCCTTTGCGTCGCGCGCAAAGCCCATCCCATCCTACGCAGCCGCATCACGCCCAAGCAGTTTGCCGCCTACGGCCACGTGCTGATCTCCCCTGGCGGCCGAGTCAACGGCGCCGTCGACAAAGCGCTCTTGCGGCGAGGCCTCAAGCGACGCGTCGCCTATGTCTCGCCAACCTTTCTGATCGCCGCGCAGGTCGTCGAAAAGACCGACTTGTTACTCACCGCCAGCCGACGCAACGCGAAGACTGTCGCTTGCTTGCTCGAACTTTCGACGTTCGCTCCGCCGCTTGCGCTACCTCCGTTCCTGCAGGGGATGTGGTGGCACGAACGCCAACAGCATGATCCGTTTCTGGCGTGGCTGCGCGCAAAGATCAGCGAGCTGGTGAAGACCGCGTGAGCCGCTTCCGCTACCTTTCGCGCAGGCCCGAACCTTCTTGTTTGCAACTGTGATGGCCCGCCAAACCACCCATCTTCGCGAGGCGCTGCTCGCCCTTTTGCTCCTTGTCGGGTGCGAGCAGCGGAGCACGCAGCGTTCCTCCGAGACGGCCCGAGAAGCCCCCGCGGCGACCCTCGCGCCAAGCTCGCTAGACACGCGAAGAAGCCTGGACGCCCACCCGCCCCATCGGGTGACCGGCTTTCTCAAAGGGCAGCTACACGCGCATACCAACGCCAGCGGCGACAGTGAAACGCCCCCGGCTGAAGTCCACGCCTTCTATGAGTCGCGCGAGTACGACTTTGTCGTGTTCACCGATCACAACACCGTGACCGATACGCCCGATGGTCAGTTGCTGACGCTGCCCGGCATAGAACTTACGCAGAACCTGCGTCATTGCGAGCCGGCGCCCGGCCCTGACGAGGCCTGCCTCCTGCACGTCAACGCGCTGTTCACCGAGGCGCCCTTTGGGCGTCACCGGTTGCAATGGCCCAAGTTCGGAAAGAGAGAGGACCTCTATGCCCGCGCGGTCGAGTGGGCGACCGCAAGCCAATCGCTAGCGATGCTCAATCACCCCAACATGCACTACGGCGCGAACGCCGACACCATCGCGGCTGTTGCGGCCAAGGGGCTGACGCTGCTCGAGGTTGGCAATCAGTCGTGGGACAGCCAGAACGAGGGGGACGCAAGTCATCCCTCGACCGAAGCGCTGTGGGACGAGGTGCTATCGCGAGGGATTCGCTTGTGGGGCGCCGTTACCGACGACGCTCACAACTACAACGACGTTGATACCGCCATGAAGTACTCGCGGCCTTACCCAGGCAACCTCGGTTTTGTGATGGTGCGCGCGGAGAAGAACGCCCTAGCGATCAAGCAGGCGCTCGCTCGAGGTGATTTTTACGGCTCCACCGGTGTGACCTTCACCACGCTGGAGCTCAGCCCAGCCAAGTGCACGCTGGAGGTAAGTGAGGCCAGTGCAGAGTTCGAGGTGATTTCGCGGGGACGCACCGTCCACCACGAGACGGGCAAACGCCTCGCCTACGTACCGAGCCGCGATGCAGGCTATGTCCGCTTTCGGGTGCGAGCAGAAGGCCGCTTCGCACTTACGCAGCCAGTCTTCCTTACGGACCTGCAGTAGGCCCACGCGAGCTCGCTCCTCAGCAACAGCTCGGTCTCCGAGCTGGATGGACCTCATAGGTTTTAGCGGCTTGCGTCCAAGAGGAGGCGCACGCCCTTCAAGCAAGCCGCCATCCGGCTCGCGATGGCCTCCTCGGTGTCCAACGCCGCGATGACAGAGACGGCGCAGGAGTAGGCGCGCCGCGAGTCCCCCTTGGCCGGTGCGAGGAAGGTGACCACCTCGGGCGGCACGATGGTGTCCGGCTTCGGCTTGTAGGTAGCGATCGCCACACGGAACTCGATCTCACCGACCGTGAGCGTCTCGCGCTCTTTGACCTGCTCGAGCGGCGCCGTGAAGGGCTGCTCGGCGTGTTGGTTGGCGAGCCAGGTCATAGCGTCGGTGGGGGCCGCTTCCGGTAGGTTGTGCGCGAGGAAGGAGCCGAGCTCGCACGTGAAGCCCGCCGTGTCCCGTTGCGGGTCTTCCCCAAACTCGCAGTTGGGGAACTCGCCGGTGATCTTGAGCCGCTCGGCATCGGACCAGTCCGCTGCGGGAGTTGAGGACCCGCAGGCGGTTGAGAGAATGAGACCCGTAAACAGCGCAGCAAGCTTCTTCACTGCGTGGATGCTAGCAAGCCGCGCTGCGAAGGGCAGTTTCATGGCGAGGCCTTGAGACCCACTACGGCATCGTGACCACTGCACAGTGCCCGCTCACGCAGTCCACCCCAAGGTTGGCCGGTGGCACCGGCTCGCAAGCGTCGCATTCGGTTGTGCCGCACACGAGTCCGGTCAACGTGCCTTCGCTTGCCGCCGCGATCGCGACCCAGGCGTCAGGTTCGGCGTTGCAGACGCAGCAGCCAAGCCCTGCTCGAAGCACGCAATCCTGCGCCCCGACGCAGCTCGACAAGTCGCTCTCCCGGACGTCGGCTTCCACACAGGTCCCAGCGTTGCACGTCGCATAAAGGTTAGGATTGACCAGGCCGTCACAAGCGCACAAATCGACGCCGTTGCAGGTCGACTCGTGGAACGCCTCGGCGAGCGCGATATCAATGGGCTCGACGTCGGCGAGCGTCGGGAGTTCGCAGATGGGGCAGCATCCGGGTTGAACCAGGCCGCAGTCGGTTGGCTCATCGCAGGCCGCGAAGTTGAGCGAGGCGCCCCCGCTGCCTGCAGCTCCGCTTCCGCCTCCACCCAGTGCAGCGCCCGCTGCGCCGCCACTACCCGTTGCAGAGCTGCTGTCGTCACCGCAAGCGAGCCCAATCACGGAGGTCAGCAGCAAGCTGCACAATCCGAGTGCAGAGAACGAGGGGGTCATCGGGTTGAGGGTCATTCGCATGGTGCTGTCACATTGCTGCAGCCCGCGGTAGAGGCGCACACCATCGTGCTCAAGTCTGCCGAGAAGCGGCCGAGAAAGTTGGGGCCACGCGCCCCGTCCAGGGCGCTCGGATACTCGACGTCGGGTAGGCACATCCCGCTCTTGTCAGGGTTCAACGGCGCGAACGCTGAGTTGCCGAGCACCTCGAGCGAACCGTCCTGCAACACCACGATCGGTCCGGCGGGACCCAGCGTGTTGGTCTTGCTGCCATTGTCACGTTTGGCCGGCACAAAGGTCGCCCGCTGGACGCTCCCCGACGCCGTATCAACCGAGCCGAGCACCATCACTTTGGAACTACCACCGCCGTCGCCGTAGCTCCCGATCCACCCTTGCGCGGCCAGCGAGTCGAAGGCGCTGCCACCTCCGACGATCGAATAGCCGACGTACGCCACTGGCCCACCGTCCCAGGTGATGCCGTAGGCTCGACCATCGGGCGGTTCTTGTTCGTGGTACTGGCAATAGGTGCGCTCACCGTCGTCGAAGCGAAGCAGCACCGGGTCTTGGTTCTGGCCGAGCTGCTCATAACCAACGACCAAGGTCACAGCCCCGCGCGTGATCATGGCTGCGCCGGCTGCTTCGAGCTCGGCCATGGTCGACGAGCAGTTCATCCCGACCGGATCGGCGGTGAAGGCCGTGTCCCAGTCACCGTCGCCAGGTCCGGTGGGCAAAACTCCGCTGCTGGAGCTGTTGCTGGTTTGGCCACCAGAGCCAGAACTCGAACTCGTGCTCGTGCCAGCACCGGTGCCGGGGCTTCCGCTATTGTCACTGTCACCACAGTTGGTGTTGAGCAGCGTCAGCAGGGCTACGGAGAAGGTCGTGCGCCACATAACGTCAGCGTAACGTACGCGATGGCGCGCGCGCGCGCTTCACTGGTTGCGTTTGATAACATGGAAGCCGAACTCGGTTTCGATCACCTCGGAAAGGCCGCCCACGGGAAGGCTGAAGGCTGCATCGGAGAAGGCCTTGACCATCTCCGAGCGCTTGAACTTTCCGAGGCTGCCTAGCCGCGCAGAAGACGCCGGGTCTTCCGAGTGCTTGGTCGCAAGCTCGCCGAAGTCGGTGCCTTTGGCTGCGTCGTCCTTCAACCGTTGGGCGAGCTTTTTTGCTTCGTCCTTCGAGCGCGTTGCAGCCTTGGCGTTCTTGGCGCCCTTGTAGCTGATCAGGATGTGTTGCGCTGCGATCTCGTCGGGAACGGTGCTCGCGGCGGGTTGTGCTGCGGTGCTGGCAGCGGCCGCAACCGAGACCACGGCCGTAGACGAGGCGCGTGCGCTCGAGGCTGCCGGTGCCGGCTCGGAGCAGGCGGCCAGTGCAGCGACGGGCAGCGCGCAGGCGAGGGCGATTAGCCGAGAGAACGCGGGGTGGCTTGATTGGGCGATGGTATGCAAGGCCGCAGGTTAGCGAAGTTTGCAGCGCTTCACGCGGCCTTCCTCTCGACTCAAGCTGTGCGACGGCGGGCGAACCGATAGTGCGCGACGCCCCATTCACTGCCGTGGGCGAAGCCGAATAGCTCGGCCACCGCCATGTAGAACATGCGCCAACGCTGGAGCCAACGTTCCGCCGCGTGTCCGTAGACCGGCTCGATCGCTGCAAGAGCTCGCGCTCGATTGGCGTCGAGCGAGGCGAGCCACAGGTTGCTGGTCTGCTCATAATGACGACCGCTGAGCCACCACGAATCTTCGAGCGAGAGGTCGTCTTGGAAGTGGAGCAGCAAGTTCTGACTCGGCATCGTCCCGCCGGTGAAGAAGTAGCGACTCATCCAATCCTCTGAGCCGCGGTCTTCATAGTGATAAGCGAGGCGTTGGTGCGCGAAGATATGCACGAACAGCTTGCCCTCCGGTGAGAGCCAGCGCGCGATCTTGGCGAGCAACAACTCGTAGTTCTTCATGTGCTCGAACATCTCGATGCTGACCACGCGATCGAAGCCGCCTTTCAAGAGCTCCGCCTCGAACTCGAATTCGGCCACGTTGCCGGTGACGATGCGCAGATTGGAGAGCCCGAGCGTTTGGGCGCGGCTCATGACGAACGCGCGCTGGCTGTGTGAGTTGGACAGGCCGACGATCTCGCTGTTCGGGTGCTTCGCCGCGAGCCACAGCGAGAAGGACCCCCAACCCGAACCGAGGTCGAGCACGCGCTGCCCATCGCGCAGCTCTGCTCGCTCGGCGTACAATTCCAGCATGGCGTCTTCGGCCTGCGCCAGCGACTCGTCTCCGCGCTGGAACAAGCAGCACGAGTACTTGGCGCGCGGCCCGAGGTGCGCTTGGAAGAAGCTCGCCGGCACCTCGTAATGTTGTTCATTGGCGCGCGGCGTCTCGATCGCGATCGGCGCTGCGCGGAGCTCTCGCAGAAATTGCCGAAAGGCCTGGTCGCGGCGCTCGGAGGTGCGAAAGGCTGGTTCACGCAAACGCGCGCCGATGACGTGCCGCATGCCCAAGCGCACCAGCGGGTCCGGAAGCAGGCCGCTTTCACACGCGGCGACCACGGATTGCACGAGCCGTTGCATGCCGTTTTTGATCACGGCCTGCAAAGCGCAGCAAGTTGGTAGCGCGTTGCAAGCCTCTCAGTCGCTCTGCTCGACCGCGATAACTGACGTTTCGAGCGTGAAGGCGAGCTCATTCGCTAGGGCTTCGAGCGAGGTGTTGTAGAAGGAGGCGGGCCATTGCTCCTCCGTACAGCCAATGAGGTTGAGGTCGCTTGGTGGATGGGGCGCGCCAGCGCAGCTCGCGCTGAGCACCCGAGTCTCGAGGCGAAGCACGAGCTGCTCGCGCTCGATGGTCACGAGCAGTCGCCCGATGACGCGCCTTCTTGGGAAGTCTTCGTCGTCGAAGCCGAGGAGGTCCCTCCACTCCGAAACGACGGAACCGTCTTCGATCGCGGCGGGCACCCAGCCCTGTCCAGCCAGCGCCCGCGCGACCGAGCGGGGGACCTCGCTGGCATACGGGGCGGTTGGCTCCAGCGGCAAGAGGTAGGACATGCTCGGGAATGAGCAGCCGCAGACTCCGAGTACGATCGCGAGTAGCGAGCCCCAGCGCGTCATTGCCGGACCTCTCCGAGCGCGGTCGCCAGGGCGTTGGCCACGACATCAGCCGCCAGGCGGTGCTCCTCATGCCCAAAGCCTGGCCCGTCTGGGTTGCACTTCCCACGAACCTCGGCGCCGTCGGTGCCCCACGCTCCTTCGGCGCAATAAAGGGCCTGTGGGGTGATTCGAAGGATGCGCGGATCGACAACGTCCCGGGCGATCACGAAGCGTACGACCATGTCGGCCTCCGAGACGCTGAAGACCGCGGTTTGCACCATGCGGTACCACGGCGCGCGCCCGATCGACTGCCACGCCGTCACCACATAGCCAACCTGGCGGTCGACCTTGACTGGCTCCACGCCGGCCTCTTCGAGAACAGTAACGACCCGCTCAATCGAGGCATCCGACACCGTGATCGTGCGCGGCGCCGTCGGCCGCAGGTAAACGACTGGGGACTGACAGCCTGCAGCAAGGAGCGAGCAGAAGGTGAGGATGAGGCGATCCATGAGTGCCTCCTAGACTCAGCGCCGAGGCTAGGCAAGGTGCCAAGCCTCATCCACTCGGCCAACGACGATTACTTCTTCTTTTCGATCTTGAATTCAACGCGGCGATTCTTGGTGTGGCAAGCGTCGGTGTCCTCTGAACAGAGCCTCTCGTCCTGTCCCGCACCGCGCGCGTCCATCGGTTGCGCTACGCCCTTTGCCTTGAGGTAGTCGACGACGGCCTTCGCGCGCTCGTCGCTCAGCTTTCGGTTCGACTCCTTGTCTCCGCGCGCGTCGGTGTGGCCGATTACGTGGAGTACGACGATCTCCTTGTGCCCGTTCATGGCCTTCGCGACGTCGTCGAGCAGCTGGTTCGACTCGGGCTTGATGGTGGCCTTCGCCGTATCAAACTGCACGACATCGTCGATCTCGAGGTGGTCGTCGGTGATGGTGACGTGACCTTCTTTGGTCGGCTCAGGCTTCGGCTCGGGCTTCGGCTCGGGCTTCGGCTCGGCGGTAGGGGCCGGCTCGGGCGTGCCTACCTTAGCCTCAACCTTCGCGCTGCATCCTACTGCCGTGATGGAGAGCGAGAGCACGATGATGGATGCGAATTTACTGTTCATGGGTAGTCCTCGAAATGGGCGTAGCTGTCGTTGTTGGCTCACCGGCGACCACGCCCGAACGTGTCGATACGCCGAAAAGAGCGAACGATAAGTTCGAGCGAATCGAATCATTGTTCGCTTGGTGTCGGATGCGAAGTCAGCCGCTCCGCTCGCTACGTTCCACCGTCGCAGTGGGCAGGCCCAAGAGCCCACGAATGAGCCCGCGTAGGGTCGGTTTCAAGCGTCGGCTCGGGAGTTGTGCGAGGGTTGGGCGAGCGGCCACCGAGCCGTCGACGACGGCGAGCAGCAGCCGAGCCGCGACCTCCGGATCCACCGTCGAGCCCACCGCTCCTCGGCGTTTGGCCGCGCTGAGGATGCCGGCGAGGCGCTCGACGATTTCGTCCTCGGCGCGCTGCACGACCTCGGCCACGACCGGATCTCGGCGGGCCTCCGCCGCGACCTCGAGGGCCAGGCTCGCGAAGCGCTCCTCCGCCGCGGCAGCGATCGCTTGCGCGACGTGCTTCTCGAGCGCAGCGGCGAAGTCGGTGGCCTCCACCAGCGGCTCGAAGGAGAGCACCACGGCCGCTCGCTCCCGTTCGACGATCGCGCGGATGATCTCGGTCTTGGAAGGGAAGTAGCGGTAAAGCGCGCCCGGGCTCATACCAACGCTAGCGCACAGGGCCGCCATCCCGGTCTGGTGAAAGCCGTGGGTGACGAACAGCGCCTCGGCCGCGTCGAGGATCTCGTCCCGTTTGGCCTCGTGCGCAGCTTCATCGCGTTTTCTCGACATGGTTTGGCTTTCCTCCGCCGCAGCGGAAGCGAAGTTCAGCAGAACCGGGTTGACGAGGCGAGGGCTTTGGTTAATTTAAAGAGCGAACGATCGTTCTCGGATAGGAGGAAGCGTGAAAGAGCTCGTTGATTCACTCGATACACCTTGGTGGGGCAGCTTCTCGTGGGTCGTCTCGGCGTTGTTGCTGCTCGGCGTCCCGCTGTTCGTGGTGGAGCTGATCGGGCTCGTGCGCAGCAAACGGCTGGACCGCCGTCGGCTCACCGGGCTTTTGACGAGCGCCTTCTGTTTGGTGCCGGCGATGGCCGTCGAGGCGGGCCTCGGAGACGAGCTGCCGCGGGCGCTCAGCGCGCTGCACCAGCTTGCCCTGTGGGAGATCCCAGTGACGCTCGGTAGCGCTCTCGTGTGCGTCTTGCTCGCTGACTTCGTCTACTACTGGGAGCACCGAGCGGCCCATCGCGTCAATCTGCTGTGGTCGGCGTACCACTCGACGCATCACTCGGCTGAACACTTCGATCAGAGCGTGGGGCTGCGAGTGAGCTTCATGGACTTCTTCTTCACGCCGCTCTTCTATCTGCCGCTGGTTCTGCTTGGGTTTCATCCCTTGCTGGTGCTGCTCGGGTTGACCTTGGTCTTGGCGTGGCAGCAGTGGATCCACACCGAGCTCATTGGTCGGCTGCCGCTGCTCGACGGCTGGCTCAACACGCCGTCCAACCATCGCGTTCACCATGGCAGGAACCAGCCGTACCTCGACAAAAACTACGGTGGCATCCTGATGGTGTGGGATCGGCTGTTCGGGACCTATGCTCGCGAGTCGGAGCCGGTGGAATACGGTCTGGTGAAGCAGCTGGGTACCGATGACCCGCTGGCCGTCCACTTCGCAGGCGTGGGCGGACTGATCCGCAACGTGGTTGGCGCCGGGTCGCTGCGCGAGGCTGCTCGCGTGCTCTTCGCTTCGCCCGATGCGGTGGAAGCTCGGCCCAGCTCCGTGGCGTAGCTTCGGCACGCAGCGTGCTCTCGCAGCGCGACGTACTTCGTCGTCAAGGGAGCCCGTATGAAGAAGGCGAACGGTAGCGCTGCACCGGTCGAGATGCTGAGCAGCGCTACCGAGTTTCGAGCGTCGCTCAGCTTGCTTACGACCCGCCGCTTTGGGACCTTCTGGTTCGCCAGTCTGCTTTCGAGCATCGGTACCTGGGCGCAGCAGGTCGCAGAGCCATGGCTGCTGCTCACGATGGGGGCTTCGTCGTTCGTGATCGGGCTCGACTCCTTCGCCAGCAATGCCCCGGTTTGGTTGCTTACGCTGGCCGGTGGTGCGCTGGCGGACCGCTGGGACCGCCGGCGGGTGATCGCTTGGTTCCAATCGATTCAAATGACTCGTGCCAAGTCGATGGACTAACCGGGCCTTCCGGCCGCTCCTTTCCGAAGAGGACACGAGTCATTCTGTTCACTGCATCCGCCTTCGGCGGAATGTTGTGCCCGCTGGCCATCGTGGTCCTTTTGCTCGCGGGTGCGATCGAACCGTGGATGATCATCGTGCTCTCGGTGGTGGTTGGAGTGACCGATGCGCTTTCGATGCCCTCGTTCCAATCGATCGTGCCTTCGATCGTGGAGCGCGATCAAATCGGCCGCGGTCTGGCGCTCAACTCGACGCAGTTCAGCCTGTCGCGCATCCTCGGGCCGTCGATCGCCGGGGTGCTGATGGCGAGCGCGGGCGCTGTCGCTTGCTTCGTGGTCAGCGTGGTCTCGTATCTGCCGTTCATCGGGGTCGCGCTCTGGATCCTGCCGCGTTGGAAGCCGCCCACCACTGCACGGGTGCCTCAACATTTTCGCCACACCGCCGCTAGCATGACCGACACGCTTCGTGAGCCGCACAGCGGTGGCGGTTTGCTTACGGTCTTCAGCACAGGGCTCTTGTGCTCACCGCTCTTCACCTTCAGTCCGGTGTTGGTGAAGGACGTCTTCCACGGAGACGCTAGCCACTTTTCGATGGCGGCGGTGGCCTTTGGAGCGGGCGGTATCGTCGGCGGCTTGGGGCTCTTGGGCGTCGCAGCCAGCGTTGACCGACGGCGGATTTCGGCGGGCTTCGCCATCGGTTACGGCTTCATCTTGGTGTTGACCGCCCTCAACCCATGGGGCTGGGGTGTGGTGCCGCTGTTCGTGCTCGCGGGCATCGCGATGACCGTCAGCGGCACGGCGGCCAACACCCTGTTGCAGGCCACCGCGAATCCGCTCTTGCTCGGTCAGACGGTGAGTCTCTTCTTGCTCGCGATGCGCGGCGGCATCTCGTTGGGGGCGCTGCTCACCGGCATCTCAGTCAGTTTGATGGGTGTCAGGCAGGCGCTCTTGCTCAACGGCCTGATGGCAATCGTGGTCCAGGGTGCAATCGCGTGGAAGTGGCTACGTTCGCCGGTGCCTGAAACCCCAGAGAACGCTCGTCCGTGACGCCATCAGCATCCACCGAGAGGAGCGGTGCCAGAAGGTCCAGCGACGGCGGAGATTCCGGCTCCTCCGTGACGCCGTCCGCGTCGACGGAGAACGTCATGAAGGGGCCACCGAACTCTTCGGTGGTCAAGCCGTCCACGTCCTCGGAGTAGGCCTCTTCCCCGGACGTTGCTGCCTTCACGCACTCTTCGCCCAACATCTCAGCGAGGGGATCGTTGCTGAACATGCGCGGGTCCTCGGTCGTTGGGTCCCGCAAGAAGGCGTTGCCGCCGTCTTTGCGTTCGTGAGGGCCAGGGCTGAGCCGTGGACGGGGTTTGCGGGGAGAGGCGTTGGCTTTGGTTTGCGTCTTCACGCCCAAGTAGAAGGCAAGCCTCGCGCCGCCGCCAACATGAACACGGCCGGACTCTTGCTCGGGTGACAGCTGCATCCCACTGCACGCCAACCTCGCTGAGAAAGAGCCCGACCCATGCCCTACCAAAGTGTCAATCCCTTCAACGGCAAGCTCCTCCACACCTTCGAGGGGCTGACCGATCGTGAACTCGAGCAGTCGATCGCGATGGCGACCGCCGCCTTCGAGGTCTGGCGCGAAACGACCTTCGCCGAGCGAGGCGATATCCTCAACAAGGCTGCGGCGATCATGCACGCGCGGGTCGAAGAGTTCGCCTTGCCGGTGACGATCGAGATGGGCAAGCTGATCGCGCAGGCCCGCGCCGAGGTCGTGCTCAGCGCGGACATCATTGCCTACTACGCCGACAACGCCGAGCGCTTCTTGGCTCCGCTACGGCTCACGCCAAGTTCAGGCCAAGCCGAGGTGGAGAGCACCCCGCTGGGCGTCTTGTTCGGCGTGGAACCTTGGAACTTCCCGTATTACCAACTTGCGCGCTTTGCTGCGCCCAACCTGATGGCGGGCAACGTCGTGATGGTCAAACATTCTGCGTGCGTACCCCAGTGCGCGATCGCCTTCGAGAACCTGTGGCGCGAGGCTGGCGCGCCCATGGGTGCGTACACCAACCTGCGCATCTCCTACGACCAGGTAAATCGCGTGATCGATGATCCGCGCATCAAGGGCGTCGCGCTGACCGGCAGCGCGGAGGCCGGTAAACGAGTAGCCAGCCGCGCTGGTAAGAACCTGAAGAAGTCGACGATGGAACTCGGCGGTAGCGACGCCTTCATCGTGCTCGAGGACGCCGACCTCGAGAAGACGGTGGAATGGGCTGTCTGGGGCAAGATGAACAACACCGGTCAGTGTTGTGTGGCAGCGAAGCGCTTCATCGTCGTCGAGCCTCTAGCCACGCCCTTCCTCGCGAAGTTCAAGGCGGCGCTGGAGCGGCTAGCGCCGGGAAACCCGCTGGACCCGGCAACCACGCTCGGCCCGCTCTCCACCGAGAGCGCCTTGCTCAACCTGCTCGAACAGGTACAGCGCGCGATCGCCAATGGCGCGACGTTGGTGATGGGTGGAAGTCGGGTGGACCGCCCTGGCTCCTTCATGCAGCCGACGATCCTGACCAACATCAGCAAGGAGAACCCTGCGTTTCGTGAGGAGTTCTTCGGACCGGTCGCGCTGTTCTTCCGGGTCAAGGATGAGGACGAGGCCGTGGCGCTGGCGAACGATACCGACTTCGGCTTGGGCGGCTGCGTGTTCACGCAGGACGTTGCTCGCGGCAAGCGCGTGGCGAGCCGCGTGGATACCGGCATGATGTTCGTCAATCACCCGACCTGGACCACCCCGGATTTGCCGTTCGGCGGTATCAAGAGTTCGGGCTACGGTCGCGAACTCTCAGGGGCCGGCATTCAGGAGTTCGTCAACAAGAAGCTGGTGCGCGTCGCCTCGATCGACGCTCCGGCTTGAACGAGCTCCCGCTCGTTACTGGTCAGCCGTTCGATTGCAATGCCCGAGAGCCTGGGTGACACTACTCAGGCTGGCTCCACGGCGCGAACGGTAGCGATCTCGATGCTGAAAGTTACGAAGCTCGGTTGTCTTTCCTCGATGGTGTTGCTGCTCGGCCCGGCCGTCGCTTGGGCCGAGTCGACGAGCTACGAGGAGCGCGGACGCACCATCACCGTCGAGCGCCTCGCGAAAACGGCTGAGCAACGGCGGGCGGTGCGGGTGAACTTCGGCGACGGGCGCTTGGTCAACGCCGAGGTTGATGGCACCGTGATCGTCGCGCTCGATCCGGGCGGGGCCGAGGAGGTGGCTGCGAGCGGCGGTGCGCTGCTTCGTCCGCTCGCGCCGTCGCTTGGGCTGTGGCTGGCCGAGGACGTAACCGGCGGTGACGGCGCAGATCTCGCGGCGAGGCTCACCACGAGCGGCGCGCGGTCGCGCGGCATCCGTAGCGCGACGCCCAACTACTACGTGCGTATGCGCGCCTTCGCCGATCCGTTCATCCCCAATGACCCGCGCTTCGGCGGCCAGTGGTACTTCGAGAACTTGGGCATGAGCCAAGCGTGGTCGCTTTCGGTCGGTAACGCCGATACCAGCGTGGTGGTGGTCGATACCGGATGTGACGCCAGCCACGTCGATCTCGCGGACAAGATGGATACAGGCCGTGACGTGGTCGACGACGATGACGACCCGACGCCCGATCTGGCGATGAACGGCGCAGCGCACGGCACCGAGTGCGCTGGGATCATCGGTGCCAGCACCAACAACGGCGAAGGCATCGCTGGCGGCTGCCCCGAGTGCCGGCTTCGTTGCGTGCGCATGTTGGCGGATGGCCCGCAGCCGCTCTCGGTCGAGGTGGACGCCTTCCAATTCGCGCTCGATGTCGACGCCGCGGTGGTGTCGAACAGCTGGGGCTACGTGGAGCCGATGCCCATTCCCAGCGCGCTCGAGGAGATCATCGCTGAGGTCGCGACCAACGGTCGAGGCGGCAAGGGCGCGGTGGTCGTGTTCGCCGCCGGCAACGACGACCGCGAGATCGGCGTCGATGAAATGTGCGGTGCCAGCGGCGTCGTGTGTGTTGGGGCGATCAACAACTTCGACGAGTCGACGCCCTTTACCAACTTTGGTGCCCCGGTGGATCTCGTTGCGCCGACCGGCACGCTCACCACCGATATCTCCGGTGCCGCCGGTGACGACCCGACCGACTACACCAGCCTCTTCGGCGGGACCTCCTCCGCTTGTCCGGTGGTCGCGGGCATCGCTGGGCTGATCGTGGCCGCGGCGCCCGAGAAGACCGCCGCCGAAATCGAACAGATCCTCGTCGCGACCACACGCAAAGCGCCGTACGCGGTGCCCGACGCAAACGGCCATGACCCTGTTTACGGCTACGGCATCGTCGATCCGCTGCCCGCGCTCGAGAGCGCGCTCGGGATCAGCGAGGGCAGCGGCGGAGCCGGTGGCAGTTCGAGCTCCGGGGCAGGGGACAGCGGGGGAGCAGGCGGTTCTGACGCTGGCGACGGCTGTGATTGCAGGGCCGGCGACGGGAGCCCGAGGCCCGCGTCGATCGGTGTGGCGCTCGCCCTTTTGGGGCTCGCGCTGCGTCGTCGTCGACGCGCCTAGCGGCGACGCCGGCGGAGCAGCAGTGAAAGCCCGAGCAAGGCGAGCAGGCTGCTGCTCGCCGGTGCTTGCGTAGGCAGGGCGCAACCGCAGCCGTCCCCGTCACTTTCACCACCACCGCTGCCGCCGTCATCCCCAGCGCCTCCGGTTCCGCCCGCACCGCCGGTACCGCCCGCACCGCCGGTCCCGCCCGCGAGCAGCGCGGCCTTGCATGCCTCGACCTCGTCGGCGTTGCCGACGCATAGGCCAGGCTTCTTCGAGTCTCCGTCGGGGTTGGTGCTCACGACGATGGCGACGAAACGTTCGGCCTCGACCACGCTGAGCGTCTCCGTTCCGGCCGTAGCGTCCGCCACCACCTGCGTCGTTGCGACGTCACCGGATTCGCTCGCGAGGACCAGCCGCAGGCCTTCGAGCTCGGCAGGATCCTCCGACACGAGCGCAGCGGTCATCTCGGTGCGCGGTCCCGGATCCATCGCGCGGTATTGCGAAGAGGCGTGATAGACGCGGATCGAATCGTCGCTGAAGGGCGCGTTCACCGTTTCGATTTTGACGCGCGGATAGGCTGCACCGTTCGCGTAGGAGCTGCTGGGATCGGCGAAGTCGTCGGTCTTCAAGTTCCACTGTGCGAAGTCCACCATCGCCTCGGCGAAGCTGCCGTCGCCAACCTCAGCGATCGCCCCGTCCAGCTCGGTTAGCCACTGCGGGTCATCCTGCCCATTCGCACCGTTCTCACAGCGCTCCCACAAAACGCGGATGGTCTCGGTTCCAAAGCGCTCATCGAGGAACTTGAAAAAGACCCCAGCGCCGTAGCTGAAAGGATCGACCGGCCCTGGCAACGGTTCATCGATCGGCCTGTCAGGATTGTCGAAAAATCCAGAGGAAAACCATTCGAAGTCGTCGAGCGAAGGGTCGAAGGACTCGGTCGCCCAAACCGCCGTCCCTTCCGCCAAGACGCTGCCTTGGTTGACGTCATAGGCGGCCTGCACGGCATGAAAAAACTCGTGGCTGCCGAGGATGCGATTGGCGATCTTGGTGGAGGGATAGCCGTAGCCGACGAAGTCGTTCTCCTGCGTCATGAAGCCGATACAGCGCTCGCCGTTGGAGGCCAGGCAGCTGTCCTGGCGGAAGGCGCCGTCGCCCACTCCGGCGAAGTCCACCAGGTAGACATCGAACGTGCCATCTCCGCCGTTGTCCGGAATGCGTGCGTCGCTCTCGGGGGCTCGGAAGCCCAGCGATTCATAGTGCGCGAGCACCTCCATGTAAGCGTCTGCCACGTCTTCGACGAAGTCGGGTACACCGTTGGTGTTGACGTCTGCGTCGTTGACCGCGTGCTCTCCCTCGCGTGCGAAGTGAACGGTGAAGTTGCCGTCGCTCGAGGCGAAGGTCTCCACCAGGTCACCCGCGTCGAAGTTGAACTGCAGGTTGTTCCCAGGCGTATCGGGTCGAACCTCGGGAACCGCGTCGGGGCCGTGGATCGGCTCGAGCACAGGCTCGGACTCGACGGTGCAGCCGAGCGCGAGCAAGGTCAGCGAAGGAAGCGGGTACAGGCGCCTCACGGGACGAAGGCCCAACGCACGCGGATGTTGCCCGAGCCTGTATCTCCCATCGGCACCGAACCTGACGAGTCGCAGGACTCCTGGGCCGCTTCATCGTAGAAATTGGTTACGGTGAGCTTGAGGGTGCGCCCGTCGGCGAGCCGCACGATGTAGACGTTGTCGGTCATTTGGACGCAACCCGGGTAGGTCCAATAGCTCGAAAGGGCGGTTGCCGGAGAGCCCTCGAGCCCGGTGCCGTCTGCGATAATCTCGCACGTGTCGGTGAAGTACTCGTCCGTTCGGTAGGTCAGCCCCTCGTCGGCCGCGCTGATGGTGTCGTAGTCGGGCATACCCGGAAGTCGGGCCGCCGAGACGCAAGAGGGCCCCGAGTTTCCGCTGTTGATACGCCCGACGTAGCGTCGGAAGGAGATGTCCCAGTCCATCGACGTGAGCGCGTCCTCGTCGGTGATCTCCACCTTCTCCAGGCCGTTCTCGGTGAACCTTCCGTAGGTGTGCGACGGCGGATCGGCGTTGAAAGGTCCGCCAGCGGTGGCATCGATCAGCGAAGCGAAGCCGTCGCCGTCGGGCTCATTGGTGATGTTGGTCGGCGAGACCGTCGTCTTCAGGTTCATCCCGAGGATCACCTCGTCCTCACAGGGGACGGCCACCGGCTCACTGCAGACCGGCTCTACCGTTGCCCCAGCCGAGCCACCGTCACCGCCCACACCACCCGAGCCTCCGTCACCGCCCGAGCCTCCAGTGCCGGAGTCTCCGCAAGCCGCGACTATCGAAAGGGTACCAAAGAGAGCAAGAAGGTTTTTCATCGGAAGCTCCATCGTCGAGGAGAGTGGTGCGACAAACAGCGGGATGTCAAGGGAGCGAGCCTTGGATTGCTTTGATCCTGAGCTTCACCGTTCCAGGGCTTTTCGCGGTCGCACCGGTGAAGGACTCAAAGCCAACGAAGTATGGCGTCTCGCCATCGGTGCCCGCGACCAGCCAAATGAGCCCCGCCGGTTCGAGCGGGTCGGAGCCCACGGTGAACCAGCGGTTGGTGAAGGCGCTGATCACCCCGTCGAAGAGCCACGCGACCGAAGGCGCGGAGAGCACCGCCGCATCGACCGCGTCGAACGCTGCGAGTTCGGACGCAGCCGTACGCCCGGAGACCTCGGCCAGGGTCTCGCCTGCGGTCTTGTCGAGATCGAGATCCACCGCCTCGACCGATCCGGCAGCGCCTTCACCGCCATTGACCGAGATCGTCGCGCGACGAAAGCACACGTCCCAATCTGCGCTGGCCTTGGCCTCGGGCGGCGTGAGTTGCAGCACCTCGCCCGTCGAAAGTCGCAAGCAGCCGCTCGGATCGGCGTCGGTTGGCTCCATCGAGCCCCCCGCTGTGCCGTCGAGCTCCATCACCTCGACCGTCTCTTCCACGCCGGCGTCGGTTACGCGCGCATAGCGGATGCGAAACAGGCCGTTGACCGGCGCGCCCTGCGCTTCACCGTAAAAGCCCAGCAGCTGCAACTTGTACAGCTCGTCACCGCGACGGATGCCGTAGACGTGAAAGCGACTGAAGAGGACGTGCTCGTTGCCGTCGTAGGCAAACCAGCGCGCGAACGCTCCGCCGAACTCATCCTCGAAAAGGAAAGGCACCTCCGCAGGCACCGTGTCTTCGGCGAAGGTCACGAGGTCGAGCGGACCAAACGCAGCGCCATTCTCAGGCCCGGAGACGCCGCCGTTGGTTTGGATGTTCTTGCCGCTAAAGCGCAGCTCCCAGCCGTCGGACTCGCCAACGAGAGCAGGGCCGTCCAGGTCGACGTAAGAGGTGGTCTCGCCGGTGGGGACCTCGAGCAAAGTGCCCTCGAGCAACGGATCTCCGCCGGCTGCGCCGCCATCACCTCCCACTCCGCCGCCGCCGCTCGCATCGCCGCGCTCGTCGCAAGCCAGCAGCGTGAACGCCGCGGAAAAAACGCCAAACCAAGTCAAGAAACGCATACGTCAAGGCTCCGGTGGGGGAGGAAGATCGGCCGAGAGGCCAACGAGAAATGTACGACCTTCGATCGGCCGCGGATCCGCAATTCGACTCGGATCTTTTTGCACGCCGAGCAGGTTGAGCACGCTGGCATAGGCTTGGGCGCCCGACCAGATCCGCTGCGAGAGCCGAAGGTCCAGCGTACCGAAGGAGGGCGTACGTAGCTCGTCGTCGATGTACGCGTCGGTGGCCACGCGAGCCCGCGCATAAAACGAAAGGCCGATCGGCGTGTCGGCGGTGACCGAGAAGAGCAGCGTGTGGGGCGAACGACCGGGCAACGGGCGCTCGAGCTCTTGGTCGCGGGTGAAGGCGTAGGTGTAGCCGGCCTCGGCGCGGACGGACTCGGTCGCTTTGACGATCGCCACTGCCTCCACGCCCGAGGTCAAGGCGCTCCCAACGTTCAAGTAGGTGTAGTCGTCGATGCCAGCGACGTTGGAGGTCCCGGCGACGCGAAGATCGATCAGCTCGGAGACCCAGTTGGCGTACCCAGCGACCCTGAATTGCAACGCGCGCGTCGGCCGAACCTCAACGTCCCCTTGCACGCCCCACGAGGTCTCCGGCACCAAATCGGGGTTGCCGATCACGCGGTAACCGAAGGTGCTGTGGTCGAAGACGAAGCCGACCTCCTTCGCCGTCGGTGCACGATAGCCGCGGCCCACACTGGCGCGGATCGCCAGCTCCTTCATCGGCAGAAATACGACCGAGAGCTTGGGCGCGGCGGCGAAGCCGTATTTGGGGCTCGCCTCGACGCGACCACCCACGGTGCCGGAGAACCAATCGAAGGGATCGAAGCGCACCTGGCTGTAAAGCGCGCCGCTGCCGAGCTGCGTGGGCACGACCTCCTCCAGCGACGTCGATACCACCTCGGTGCCTTGCAAGCTCCTGCGCTCGAGCTGTTGGTCGAACTGCTCGACCTCGCCGCGCGCGCCGACAAGAAAGGAGACGCGCTCTTTCTGAAAGAAGGAGCCGGTGGCCTCGGCCGCGTGCATGGTGTGAAAGCGTGTCCGCGTATCGTCGATCGGTGAGTCGCGACGATCATTGCCGGTCTGGTTCCAAAACCACTGTTTCGCGAGCGAGAGCGTGAGTTCGTGCCCTTCGCCCAGCAGCATTCGATCGAGCGCGCGGAAGGAGAGCCGGTTGGTGACGTCGGGCAGGTCGATCAGGAAGGTGTCCAGCCCGGGTATCTGTTGGCTGTCCAGCCCGAGCGACGCTTCGCGACGGAAGTTCGCCTTGATCGAAAGATCGTGAAGGCGCTGCAGCTTGGTGCCTGCACGCACGGTGGTGTCGACGCGATAGGTGTCGGGCAGGGCGAGATCCGGCGGCGCCAGGCTCACTCCCTGCGAACCGTAGAAAGAGGCCGTGGTCGATACCCATGTATCGGCTGCGCGGTAGGCCAAATCAGCGGAGGCGAAGCCGCCCCAACGGTGCCTGCCTTCCAGCCGGACCGAACCCGAAAAGCCCTCCAGCTCGGGCGGTCCGGAGATCACGTTGATCACACCGCCGATGGCGCTCGTCCCGTAGAGCGCGCTGGAAGGACCGCGCACCACCTCGATCCGCGACAGCCCGCCGATCGAAAGTTGCGACAGATCCACGGCTCCGCCGACATCTCCTACCACTCGTTCGCCGTCCTCGAGGATCAGGATGCGCTCGCGATCGAAGCCGCCGATCTGAGCGGCGCTAGGGTTTCCGATCGAGCCGTAGGCGCTCGGGTTGACGGTGACCCCAAGCTCGCCGGCCAGCGCTTCCCCGACGTTGGTCGCGCCGCGTCTGCGCGCTTCTTCGGCGGTGACGACGTCCACGCGGACAATCGAACGCGAGCGTGCCTCCGCGCCGCGCGAGCCGGTGATCACGACCTCGAGCTCCTCGCTGTCTTCGCTCTCTTCGCTGGAGTCAGCGCTGGTTGCGTCCTCGGCGCGAGCCGCAGGTTCGCTGGGCGTGGCTTCGCGAGCCGCCGACTCTTCGGCCAGCGCCCGATGGGGAAGCAAGGCGCACAGCGCGATCCAGCCCACGGCGAGCCGCGTTGCTTCGCGCGCAGTGCTGATTGGCTGGTTCACGTTCACGGGCGGCTCTGGTCTACGATACCAGGCTTGTTACTGAATTGGGTTTTCATTATCAAGTAGCCAGAGCCGACGGCGCGGCGATGACGTCGGGTCGTCGATTGCACTTTCGACTTTGGCACGAGTCGTCGGTGTGCTGCCAAGGCTGTTCGCATTGAAGGCAAAGGCTGCTATCAGAGGCCCAAACTGCGCCACGGACGGTGGCGGAAAGCGATCGTTCGAGATGGTAGTTGATTTGAGGCGCAAGGTTTTGCTCATCGGGCTCTTGACGACGGTGGCGGCTTGTGAAGATCCGCACCACCCGGTGGCGCCGAAGCCCTCGGGCTCTGCCGCGGAGGTCAAGCCGCCGCCGAGCAAAGAGCCGCATCTCTCCGAGCTGCGTCAGCTGACCTTCGGCGGGGAGAACGCCGAGGCCTATTGGTCGATGGGCGGCTCCGAGCTGATCCTGCAGGCCCGCACCGGCGAGATGAAGTGCGACCAAATCTTCAGGATGAACGTCGCCGATCCGAAGCAGATAACGCCTGTCTCCAACGGCAAAGGGGCGACCACGTGCTCCTACTTCCTGCCGGGCGACAAGGACGTGATCTTCGCCTCGACCGAGACCGGCGGCGCCGAGTGCCCACCGAAGCCGAGCATGGAGCACGGCTACACCTGGGCTCTCTACGATTCCTACGAGATCTACAGGTCGAAGGCCGATGGCTCGGGCGTGGTGCGGCTCACCGACTCGCCCGGCTACGACGCCGAGGGAACCGTCTGCAAGAAGGACGGCTCGATCATCTTCACCTCGGTGCGCGACGGCGACATCGAGCTCTATCGCATGGACGCTGACGGCAAGAACGTGAAGCGTTTGACGAACGAGCCCGGCTACGACGGCGGCGCGTTCTTCAGCGACGATTGCTCGAAGATCGTTTGGCGTGCTTCGCGTCCCAAGGGCAAGAGCCTGGAGGACTTCAAGTCGTTGCTCAGCAAAGGCCTCGTGCGCCCGACCAAGCTCGAACTTTACGTGGCGAACGCCGACGGCTCCGACCCGGTGCAGGTCACCTACCTCAACTCGGCCTCCTTCGGCCCGTACCTCTACCCCGACGGCAAGCGCATCATCTTCAGCTCCAACTACGGCGATCCCAAGGGTCGTGAGTTCGATCTTTGGGCCATCAACACCGACGGCACCGGCCTCGAGCGCATCACCGATTCGCAGGGGTTCGACGGCTTTCCGATGTTCTCGCCCGACGGCAAGATCCTGTCCTTCTCGTCGAACCGCGCTACGGCGCCGGGCAGCAACGACACCAACGTCTTCCACGCCAAGTGGGTCGACGGTGAAGTCAACGCCATCCCCACCGCCGCCGATCGCACCATGAAGGACGCGAAGTGGCTCTCTGAGCCGGCGCGCGAAGGTCGCGGCGTCGGTTCGAAGGGTCTCGAGGAGGCCGGCGCTTTCATCGAGAAGCGCCTGCAAGAACTCGGACTCTCGCCGGGCGCTAGCGCGACCTCCTATCGTCAGACGTTCGACGTCACCGTCTCGGTCAAGGGCAGCGCCGCTCTCACCGTGGACGGCAAAGCGCTCGAAGGAGCCCAGCCGCTGAGCCTATCCACCCCGGTGAAAGACCTGGAAGGCGAGCTCGTGCTCGCTGGTTACGGCGTCGAGACCGACAAGTACTCCGACTACAAGGGTCTCGACGTCAAAGGGAAGATCGTCGTGGTTCGCCGCTACGTTCCGGAGGAGCCGGCCTTCAGCACCGCCGACGCCAACCGTCGCAATGGCGATCTGCGTCGCAAAGCCTGGTTGGCGCGCGACAAGGGCGCCAAGGCGATCATCGTGGTGGACCTGCCGGTGAAGCCGAAGGGCGCGGCGGCGGATTGGAAGTTGCCCGACGAGACGAAGATGCCGGCGCTCAGCCCCGACGCCTCGGGCGCAGCGGGCATTCCGGCGATCATCGCGCCGCGCGCCGCCCTCGCGGGGATCGTCGACCAGTTGGCCAAGAAGAAGAAGCTCTCGGCCAAATTGACGGTGGAGCTCAGCGACGAGAAGAAGCCGGCCTTCAACGTGATCGGTACGCTCAAAGCCGATGGCCCTTCACAAGGCAGCATCGTGATCGGCGCGCACTACGACCACCTCGGTATGGGCGGTCATGGCTCGCTCGCTCCAGGCGAACCGGCGATTCATCACGGCGCCGACGACAACGCCTCCGGAACGGCCACCGTGCTCGAGGTCGCACGTGAGCTCGCGAGCAAAAAGGGCCTCAAGCACGACATCGTTTTCATGCTCTTTTCGGGCGAAGAGCGCGGCGTGCTCGGGTCGAACTACTTGGTGAAGAACCCGCCGCCCGGGCTCGAGCCGAAGAACATCCTCGCGATGATCAACCTCGACATGGTCGGTCGTTTGCGCGGCAACAAGCTGGACGTGACCGGCCATGACACCGCCACCGAGTTCGGTGACATCCTGCGTGGCGCCTGTGAGAAGTCGCGCGTCGATTGTGCGCTCTCCGGTGGTGGCGGCTACGGCCCGAGCGATCAGGCTTCCTTCTACGCGGCCGACGTGCCGGTGTTGTTCCTGTTCTCCGGAACGCACGGTGACTACCACAAACCGAGCGATACCTCGGACAAGCTGAACGCAGCCGGTATGGGCGCGATCGCCGGGGTTGCAGCCGAAGCTCTGCGCGGGATCGACGCGCTGCCCGCGCGACCGACCTTCCAGAAGGTCGCCTCTCCCTCGCCCAAAGGCGATACGCGCACCTTCGGTGCTTCGCTCGGGACGATCCCCGACTACGCCGCTTCGGCTGGCGCCAAGGGCGTCGTGCTCTCGGGCGCGCGACCAGGCGGTGCAGCCGATCTCGCCGGAGCCAAACGCGGTGACAAGATCGTCAAGATCGGCCGCTTCGACGTGCTCTCGGTCGAGGATCTGATGTTCGTGCTCGGCGAGCTGCGCCCCAAGGAGAAGGTGAAGATCACCGTGGTGCGCGAGGGCAAGAACGTTGACCTCACGGCGACGGTGCAAGAGTCGAAGCAACCGATGCGCTGATCGAGCGGACATCTCGGAGGCGCTGCACTATCGTCGCACGGCATGAAGCGCACGCTTTGGTGTGTGGGTTGGGTGGTGATGGGATGTGCGGGGGAGCCAACGGCGGCTCCCTCCTCGGCGAGTGCCGTTAGCTCGGTGCCAGCAGCAGCCAGCTCGAGCGCTGCTCGCTCCGCGGTGGTGCCAGCGGAGCTGCGTGAGCGCGTGCTGGCCTTCTTCGACGATGTCGCGACCCGGCAGGCGGAGGCGATTCTTGCGGTGAACAAGCGTGGGCCGAAGAGCCGCTTGGCCTATGCAGAAGCGCTGATTCAAGCCAGCCCCGTGGCTTTCCCGCTGCACCAGGATCTGTTCAGCAAACACAAGCTGACCATGCCCGAGTTTCAACAGGCGATGGCAGACGATGTCTTCAGCTCCGAGTGCATCGCACAGTTGCAGAAGAAGATCGAAGTCCCGTTGAAGAGCATCGATGCGACGTTGCCAGCGGATTCAGTAGAGGATTGTGGGGCCCTGGCACGACGCACGATCGAACTGATGCAGACCGAAGCAACGCGCGGAGTTGGTCAAGCGCTCGCTCAGTCGGTCGTGAGCTGTATCGGCAGCCATCCCGCTCTCGCCGAGTGCCTACCGAAGCCAGGGGCCAAACCCGACTTGGCCGCCTACGACGCTTGCGTCGCGAAGTCGCAGCCACAGAAGAAGTGAGCGCGTGCGTCTCGGGGCGGCGTCAACGCTGGCGCCGGTACATCGCGTCGCTTCGAAGCACGTACTTGCGACCGCTCTCGAGAATGCAGCCTTCGTGCAACACTCTGTGAGAGAAGAGCAGCGCCTGCCCGCGTCTCGGTTCGACCTTGACCTCCCAATCGCAGAACGAGGTAGCGCCGCCCACGAAGCCTTCGTTCAAGTAGAAGAGGACGGTGAGCTCGCTGCACTCCGCATCGTTTTGATAGTGCCCGTCGAAGTGCGGGGCGAAGCGCTGGCCCGGGCTGTAGCGGTAGCCGCGGAACCGCGGGTTGAGTCCGACAGCGGTTCGCGGTTCATCACCGGCGCGTACTTGCTCCGGAAGCAGCTGTCGCAGCCGCTCGAATAGGTCGGAGGCGAGCGCCACGTCGTCGAAAATCACCCGGTCGTTGTTGCGAATATCGGGACGATCAACGAAGCCTCGCGACGTCGTGATGGGGGCGAAGCAGGGCGATAGCGACTCGATGCGCCCGATCAGCGTTTCGCATTCAGCGGCGCTGAGCACGTCGTCGACGACCGCGATGAAGGGCGCGCGTCGCAAGAAGAATGGGTCGGCTTGGTCGATGAGGTGGCGTACTTCCATGGTTCCTCAGGCAGCTAGGCGGAGGGAGTTGGGGGCACGATGGATCGTGAGAACTTGGCCGTAGGGCAGCTCGAGGTGGTCGCTCTCGATGCCGTCGCCGAAGCAGACTCCTCCGTCGTTCATCTCCGAGGCGATGGTCAGGTTGCCGGCCTCCTGAAGCAGCCCGTGCACGAGCTCGGCGCCCGAGGTGCGGCTCGGCCACGCTTCACGCACGAGGAAGACGAGGTCCTTCGAGTTCGGGCTGGGCAGCTCCGGGCAACCGGAGCGGCGCAGCGCGACGCTGCGCGCCCAGCCGGTGCAGCCCGTGCCCGTGGCGATCAGGACGCCCGACGAAGATTGTCGCTCGCGCTGCTCGCCGACTCCCAACGTGTAGCGCGCGCTCTGGTGGGTGCGATGCCCAACGAAGATCTCGTTGAGCGCCAGCAAACTCGAGCCGTCCGCGAGCTCGGCGTGAACCATCGCACGCTCCTCGGTGGCCAGCGTTCCTCGTTCGAAGTCGGCGAGCAGGTCCCGCGTCGCCGCGGGCGGGTGGCGGACCAGCACCCCGGGAAACAGCTCCAGCGAAGGGTTCAGCCCGATCACCGATTGGTTGCGCAGGTACTTGGCGACGTTGGCCACCAAGCCGTCTTGCCCTACCGCCAAGATCAGGTCTTCGGGCTCGAACAAGAAGCGGTCGAGGTCAGCGCGCGGCACGTTGGCTCGACGCCAATGCAGGGGAACGGCGTTCGATACTTGGTGCAGCGCTGCCTGCTGCAACTCATGTCGATCGAGCAGCGGCTCGACACGCTGACCCTGCGTCGCGAGGAAGAAGCTCGCTTGCGCCCGCGTCCCGTGCCGCAACAGCAGCGCCTCGTAGTCGCTGGGCCGGCTGACAATCACCGCCCGCGGGGGCAACCTACCCTTGGTCGTCATGCGCCCTTGCCTTGCTCGAGCCGTTTGGCTTGTGCCCCGAGCACGCGCTCGAGCAACGCGCTCAAGCCGTCTGGAGACAGGCTCAAGTGCTCGATGGTGTGCAGCTTGCCCGCGAGCTCGCGAGCCGCGAGGCCCATCAACATCGCCGGCGGCAGGGTGCGGTGGATCTCCATGCGCTCTCGCTCCGCGACCACGCGAGCCTCCTCGAGCAGGCGGATGCTCTCGGCCTGGGCCGCCGCGTTCACACGGACGTTGGCTGCTGCGCCCTCCGCCTCGATGCGCTTCGACTCCGTCTGCTCGCTGGCGCGCTTTCGCTCGTTCTGGCCGCGCTGCGCGATCAGCGTTTCTTCACGCTTGGCCATCTCGATCTGGGTGGACATCTCGTTCTCCTGAATCGCGCGCTCCTTCTCCACCGCCAACGCTCGGCGTTGAAACGTCGCCTCGTCGGCCGACTGCTGGATACGCTCGCGGGTGGGCATTTGCAGCGCCTTCTCCATCTCGGGTGTGGGCGCCACCGAGCCGATCCGCGTGCCGACGATCTCAAGGCCCAGGCCCGTCAGCGTCTCGTCCGCAAGCAGTCCCTCATGGATGCGCTCCCGCAGCGTAGCAACGCCGTCTTCCAACAGCCTCGCGAGCGGCCGCTGCGCTAGGGCGGTCGAGGCCAGCTGCTGAGCGAGCTCCTTCACGACGAGCGCCAGCCGGTCGAGCGGGTCCCGCAGGTATCCGCCGCTCTTGGTGTTCAAGGAGAAGTCGATGCGCTGTGCCAATCGCTCCGGATCGTTGACGCGATAGGTGACCACCCCGTTGACGGTGATCTCCTGAAAGTCGAGCGAACGAGATCGGAAGCAGAAGGTCAGATCTCGATCATCGAGGGGGACCTCAGCGATGCTTGCGCCGAGCGGTGAGAACCAGAAGGCGAGGCCTGCGCCGCCGAGCTTCTTCTGGCCTGCTTTCCAGAGCAGGATGTAGTTGGTTGGTTCCGCCCGTAGGTGACGAAAGAACGGAACGCTCTTGATGGTAGCCATGTTCGCAATCTCCCTTCAAAGCGCTGAGCGCTTCACGAATCGATAAAGCTCCGCCGGGCGATGGAGCACCTCGCTCTCACGCGCACCGGTGGCTTCGAGCAGCCCGGAGGCCAGCATGCGCCGCCGAAACGAGTCCTTGTTGAGCTCCTCGCCGCGCACCGTCTCGTGGATGTCTTGCAGCGCGCGCAAGGTGAACTCTTGCGGCAGGAGCTGGAAGCCGATGGGCGTGTAGTCGAGCTTGCCGCGGAGTCGCTTGATCGCCAGGCCGATCACGTCGGCGTGGTCGAGAAAAAGCTTCCGTGGGGCAAGCGACGCATCGCGAACCTCGACGGGCCCACCCGTCTCCCCAGACCAAGGAACTTCGACCGGCAGCTGCAGCGCAGTCGCGCGGCCAAAGCGGGCGGCGTCGAGCAACGCGTAATACGCCACCGCGATCACCCGACCTCGCGGATCGCGTTTGGGGTGGCCGAACGTGTACAGCTGCTCCAGGAAAACCTGACTCAGGCCCGCCTTCTCGCGCAGCAGCCGCGCCGCGGCTTCCTCCAGCCCCTCGTCGATCCCTACGAACCCACCGGGCAACGCCAGGGACCCTTTGCTGGGCGCGATCGTCCGCTCATACAAAAGGACGGACATTCTCCCGCTGGCCACGGTCAGACAAACAACGTCAACCGCGACCGAGGGCCGCGGATAGTCCGCGAACGCACGCGGTTTCGCCGACGTTGGCGGCTGGGCCTTGGCACTTATCTTCATGGTGCATCTAAGTTATATGCACCGTGAAGATAAGGTCAAGGGACGGACTGCAGGGAGGGGGTCAGCGAACGCCTCCGGCTCGCTCCCTGCGTCGACCCCAGCTCAGCCGGAGATCACTGACGGCGCAGATGCACGTCCACAACGGCGCCTTGCGTGACCTGGCCGTGCTCGTCGAGGGTGCGGAAGGCAGCGCGCTCGACCTCGCAGTTGCCGCGATCGTCGCAGCGGCGGTCGATGCCGTAGGCGAGGTCGATGGCGAGCAGCTCGAGCGAGGCGGGCGAAAGCTCGGCGGGCTCGCTGCTGCGCGAGTGGTCGGCGTCGCGCCAGATCAAGAGCTCGCTGAACTTCGAATCGGCGGAGTCGATCACTCCGTCGTGGTTGTCGTCGAGCGCGCCGAGCGCGATGAAGCCGTTGGGCGCGAAGCCGTCTCCAACCTGCGTGGCCGAGCCGAAGAGCTCAGCGCCGTGGTCGATGGCACCGTTTTGGTTAAGGTCGAGCGCCAGCCAGGGCGTGGCTGAGGTCGGCCAATCCGTCTGCACGCTGGTCTCGCTTTCACGCGTCAGGTTGAAGGTCGCGCCAGGCTCCGAGGTGAAGCTCACCGCGCGCTGATCGAAGGACAAAACGAGCGGGGTATTGCAATCCACGTCCTCGTCGAGGTCGGCCCAGGGCGCCGGACACTCGCACTCCGGCGAAAACTCGATGTAGCAGCACTCGGTCCAGGTCTCAGCGCCGTCCTCGTCGAGGAAGCAGTACTGAATCTCGTCACCGTACTCTCCGCATACTCGGTCGGGGGTCGCGCACGGGGTGTAGCCGTTGATGGTGCCGTCATCCTCCTCGCTATCCTCCTCGCTTTCCTCCTCGCTTTCGAGGTCACCCGAGATGGTGGTGCCGCAGCCAATGGCGGTGCTGAGACTGAAGAGGAAGAGCAGCGAGGAAGCGAAGCGGGTGGTCATGCTGAGCCACTTGGCAAGCCTTGGGCCAAGGCTCAACGCCTCGCGGCGCCGTTGTGACCGCCATGGATTGCGAAGAAAACGTTGGGCTGTGTGCCACGGTCTGCCAATCCTCGGACCGAGCGGTCGGGCCGAGCCTGCCTGTGTCACGGAAGGGCGCACGCGCAGGCGTCGCAACCATCGTTCGGATTGTCGTTGGCGTCATCGCAGGCTTCGCCATCTTCGACACAACCGTTGCCGCATTGGGCGGGGCCTTGCGTTGAGCAGGGCGAAGGAGGCTTGCGCCAGCGGTAGACGCGCTTGTCGGCCCCGAACAGTAGATAGTCCGGATTGGAGGCGTCTACCGCAACGATGGGTAAGCCATCAACGCCGAACAGACTGGTGATGATCTCGCCGGTGCTGGCGTTGAGCACCTGAAGTGCGTCGGGGGAGCCGAGCACGGTTGCGTACAGGAAGTCGCTGTCGGCATCGGCGGGCCAGGTCACGCTGCTGAATTCGGTAACGGGGTGTGGTCCGCTAGCAAGGGTGCAGCGGCTGATGCGCTGGATGGGGCCTTCTGCGCCGTCGGGGTCGAAAGTGCCAACGAAGACGCCGGCGCCGGAGACCGCCAAACGGTTGGGGTTGTTGATGGGGGGAGCGGTAGCGACGCACTCGACGGGGAACGGATCGGCCGATGGGTCGAAGCGGTAGACGCAGGCGTTGTCGAAGCCGGCACCGCCCCAGGTGTTCCACCACAGTGAGCCTTCGGTGGGATCAAGGTCGAGCCCCAGCGGATTGAGCTCGTCGGGCGCATCGTAGAGGCCGGCGAGCTCGGCTGGGCAATCTTGTTGGTTGGTCTCGAGGCAGTCGCGGTTCACGCGTTGGAGACGTTCGTTCGAGACGTCCTGATCTTCAACGAAGTAGAGGCGATCTTGCGAGGGTTCGTTGTTGGGGACGATCACTGCGCCGTTGACGCGCGCGCCGCCGGTAAGCACGCGAGGGGGGGAACAGTCGACTCCAGTGTCGTTGATTGAGCAGACGTTGATGCAGCTGTCCTCACTTGCGTCGACGTCGCAATCCTGCACCTGACCAAAGTAGTAAACGTGGTCCACTCCGCCGGTGGCGAGGAAGCCCACTCCGGGGTCGTCGATCTGTGCGATGGCCGGCAAGGATCCGTCGCCCTGGTCGAAGCCCAGCGGCCAGACGGAGAGCCGATCCGCAGACGCGAACCCCGAGCTCGAGTGCACCGCGACGTGCCCAACGTTTTGACCTTCGCTGCTGCCGCGGATGAAGGCGACGCCCAGCACGTCTTCGGGCGCTTCGGCGCTCACGACCGAGCAGAAGCCGTCCGGTTCACAGCTGCTACCGGGGCCGCAATAGTCTGGGTCGTCGCATCCTACGTTGCTGGCGTTGCCCGCTCCGCCGAAGCCGCCGTTCCCTCCGGCTCCGCCCGGAAGCCCGGCGCCGGCACCTCCGCCTCCTGGCCCACCGCCGTTGCCAGTGTTGCCGCCGGTCGCGCCGGTCTGTCGCAGGGCGTCGGTGTCGAAGAAGAGGCTGCAGGCGTTGATGGCGGCGCAGGCGGTAAAAAGGAGGAACAGGCGAGGTGCGGTCATCATGGCAATGGCAAGGCGCACTGACAGCCGTCGCAACCGTCAGTTGGGTCGTTGTTCGCGTCGTCGCAGGCTTCCTTTTCCTCGACACAACCGTTGCCGCATTCGGGCGCCGACTGCGGGCAGGGCGGGGGAGGCTTGCGCCAGCGGAAGATGCGATTGCCCCTTGCAAACAGCAGGAAGAACGGATTCGAGGCGTCCACCGAGCTGATCTCAGCGCCAGCTTCGCCGAAAAACGTAGTGATGACCTTACCAGTGCTGGCGTTGAGCACCTGAAGCGCGTCAGCGCTGCCGAGGACGGTCGCATACAGGAAGTGGGCATCGGCATCTGCGGGCCAGGTCACGTTGCTGAACTCGGTAAGCGGGTGTACGCCGCTAACGGTGCAGCGGCTGATCCGCTGAATGGGGCCGGGCTCCGTCCCATTGCCGAGGGTGCCGACGAAGACGCCGGCGCCGGAGACCGCCAAACGGTTGGGCTTGTTGATCGGGGGAGCGGTCGGGACACACTCGATGGGATTGGCTTGGAACTGGAAGCGGTAAACGCAGGCGTCTTCATCGGGGTCGCCGGTCCAGGTGTTCCACCAAAGTGAGCCGTTGGAAGGATCGTAGTCGAGCCCAAGGGGATCGAGCACGTCGGGCGCGTCGTAGTTGGCGGCGAACTCGGCCGGGCAATCCTGTCGGTTGGTCTCTAGGCAGTTGCGGTTCACGCGCTGGAGGCGTTCGGTCGCTGCGTCTGCGGATTCGAGGAAGAAGATACGGTCCTGCGTGATGCTGTCGGCGGGTACCACCACCGCGCCGTTGACGTGCGCGCCGCCGGTGAGCACGCGAGGAGCGTTGCAGTCGACTCCAGCACGCTCGATCGAACAGACGTTGATGCAGCTGTCGTCGTTTGCGTCGACGTCGCAGTTTTGAAGCTGGCCAAAGTAGTAAACGTGGTCTGGCCCGCCGGCCGCGATGAAGCCCACGCCGGGATCGTCCACCTCTGAAGTGCCCGCCAAGGATGCATCGCCTTGCTCGAACCCCAGCGGCCAGGCAGAGAGCCGGTCCTGAGACCCGAACCCCGAACTCGAGTGCGCCACAACGTGACCCGCTGTCTGCTCCAGCGCGGGTCCTCGGACAAAAGCTACACCCATGACGCCTTCGGGTGCATCGGCGCTTACGAGCGAACAGAGGCCGTCTGCCTCGCAGGTGCTGCTGGGTCCGCAATCATACCCCGGAATTCCGCAGTCATTCGCCCCACCGCTCCCTCCCTCCCCACCGCTGCCGCCCGCGGGACCACCGCCCGCCGGGGCGCCGCCGGTAGTTCCACCGGTCCCACCGGTCCCACCGTTTCCAGCCGTGCCACCGTTTCCGCCGTCCCCGTCGTAAAGCAAGATGCAGCCAGCATTCGTCAACGCAGCGACTACGGCGCTGAGCAGCAGGCAACGGCCAAGCAAGTTCATGGGCGTAGAGGCTAGTGTGTGGGACGTTGGTGTCAGTTGCTACACGTCGCTGCGTCGCCCCAAACCCGGCCCGCTCGGCCGCTGCTAACCAAACCCGGCCCGCTCGGCCGCTGCTAGCCTGCCGCCTTCATGAAGACCCTGTACCTCGACATGGACAACGTGCTCGTCGACTTTGTGTCGGCGTTCCCACGCCTTCCGAACGAGCTGTTCGAGCGTTACGAGCACAAGGACGACATCCCCGGGATCTTCCGCTTGATGGACCCAGTATCGGGCGCCGTTGAAGCCTTTCACGAGCTAGCCGGCCTATTCGATACCTACATCCTCTCGACGGCGCCTTGGGACAACCCGAGCGCGTGGTCGGACAAGCTCGAGTGGGTGAAGAATCACCTCGGTCAGCCCGCCTACAAGCGGTTGATTTTGTCGCACCACAAGCACCTCAACCGCGGCGACTACTTGGTGGATGATCGGCTGAAGAACGGCGCAGATCGCTTTGCCGGGGAACTCATCCAGTTCGCGACGCCGCAGTTCCCGAACTGGCCGAGTGTTACCGCCTACTTGCGCGAGCGCGCGGGCTGAGCTCGCTGGCCCTGACGCGAAAGGGCGTTCGACCCTTGCCACCTACTCCCACGGGCTCGCTCACGGCTCACGAAATGCCAGCTCGAGCAATTGGCTGGTCGAAAGGGAGCCCATCGGAGTCCGTCACTGCCTCGCTAACGCGATGCGCGTCGAGAACAGCACCACGTTATATGGGTCCCAGGTCGAGACGATGAACGGCAGCTCGAGCACTCCACCATTCTCTGAAGGAGCGAAGGACGCCGCAGGCAGCAAGTAAGCGCCATAGAGCCCTGCGCGATCACAGTGAAGCAGCTGGTCGCCGGGGCAGGTCTCACCGCAACAATGGGCTTGTTGGAAGCTCGGGTCGGCCATATCGATGACAGTGACGGGCTCGCTCCAGGGGCCTTCGGGCGCGGGCGCAACGCGCAACACGATGCGGTTGTCGATGATACTCCCAGCCTCGTCGCGTAGTTCCCGTTGGTAGAGCGCGATCAGCGCGCCGGCCTCCGGAATGAAGGAGACGCTCAGTTCACCCACTCCGTCTTGCTCGAACAGCGGTTGCACGGCTTCCCGTTGTTCCTGGCTGAGCGCGGCTGCCTCTTGAAAGTTGCCCGCGGCTGGGTCGAACAGCGCTGTCCCGACGCCTGTCTCAAGCTCCGCCGAGTCGAGGCGAGCGAGATAAACGCCGCTCCTCCGATAGTCCCCGCTGCCGAACAAGTAGAGCGCGCCTTCGTATTCGACCGGAGCCACCTGCAAAAAGTGACCACCGAGCGCGCCCTGCTCGAGGGCGTCCACCGGGCGAACGATCTGATAGTTCGGATTGCTGCTGCCCGGCGCGTCCCAACGTGCGAGGTAGCTGAGCGTGGCGCGCGTCTTCGGTGCGAGTTCAACCTGGCCGGTGTAGAACAAGTAGGCCTTTCCGCCCTGCGCCAGCCCTCCCGACGGCACCTCGAAGGTGCCCGGTAAGTTCGCGAACGGGCCAGCGGCTTGTGCGATGTAGTCCTCGATCGGTTGGCCTGCAGGAGGCGTCATCGACGCGCCGGCGAAGTCCCGCGCGATGGCAGCGTCCACGCCATTCGCCACGCTCGGAACGTCGTTGGTGACGTAGAAGGCGAGTTCTCGGCAAACGCTGGTTGCGTCGCTTTGCACGCTGGCCAGCGGTAGGCGCGCCACCGCGTCGGGGTCCTCGCCAAAGTCCCAAATCAGCTTGTAACCAACGCTGTCACCGAAGAAGAGATGCAGGTCGCTTCCGAGCAAAAGCGGAATCCCGAGATCGCTGCCTTTGAGGTTGAAGCGGGTTTGGACGGCATTCTCGGTTGGGTCTTCAAGAAAGGCGCCCGACAGCAGCTTGCAGCGAAACTCGAGGTCTTGCAGCGTCGCATCGAGCGCGACCTGCTCGCTCCCACCCGCGCCGGCGGCGCCGGAACCGGCCGTCCCGGTTGTGCCAGCGCCCTGACCACCGCCACCAGACGACGAGGTCGTTACGCTGGTCGAAGCGTCATCATTGCTCGCAGCCTTGTTGTCGCCGCAGGCATAGAGGCCCACCGCTGCCATCAGCCAAGCGACGCTTCGCCTCCGAGTCGCTCTCATCGAGCCAGCTTAGCCGACGTGCGTTCTCCCAACATCGACCCCCGTCGAAGCTCGCCGGCGAGCAACTGCACTCGGGGTGTATTCCGTCGCTAGCGGCTAGCTGGCCAAAAGCTGGCCCAATTTTTCAGCGAATGACACGCTGTCGCGATGTCGGACAGGGCAATCGATCAAGCACGGCGTCGCGTGCTGGCCGGTTGTCGACGCTTGGGCCTGTTCGCTGGTTTGCCCTTCCTGCTGCTGCTGACGATCCAGCGATGGGTGACCTCGCAACGCGTGCTTGGGGCGGCGGTGGAGCTTTTGTGATTGGTTGTGTGGACTTGCTGCGGGGGTCGCAGAGCGAGAGCGAGCGCCGCGAGCTCTTGGGCGAGATCGAGCAGGCTGTTGGACGCGCGAAGCAGACGGGGCAGCAGTTGCTCGCCTTTGCGCCTCAAGGTTCCAATCCCGTGGGCCAGGCCGCTCCTGCGGAGGCGCTTTCGCAGCTGACCTCCAACTTGCAACGGGTGTTCGAGGATGGGCCTGCCTTGCAGTTGGAGCTGGCAGCTACGCCGCCAGTGACGCTCTCGAGCGGCGCTCTTCAACGAATGTTGCTCGAGCTTTGTTTGGTGGCCCGCGATCAAATCGGCGGGCAACCCCTCGCCGTGCGACTGCGACACCGGCCTGAGCAGGCTCGCGAGGTAGAGATCGAGTTTGTGGGTGTGAAGGCGGCTCCGCAGGCGTTGACGCCTCAGTTTGACCAATGGCTCCGTTCAGCCGAGGGAGAGTTTGAGACTGACGGCGACACGACGTGGCGCTTGAAGCTACCCGCGCGGGCCGCGGACGCGGCCTGCTCGGGCCCGGCCAGTGCGCTCAAAACCGTGCTTGTGCTCGAGGATGATCCGACGATCCTGAAGGTCTTGCTGCGCATCCTCGAACGCGAGGGCTACAGCGTGACGCCCAGCGCCAGCGTGGCTGATGCGCTCGGTGTCATTGAAAGCGCGACCTTCGATCTCTTGATCGCCGACGCGAAGCTACCTGACGGCGACTCCTCCGGGGTGATTCGGCGCTTTCGCGAACGCAACACAACCAGCCGAATCCTGGTCTGCTCCGGCTTCATCGAAGGCGACGGCGTACTGGCCGAGGTGCAAAGCTTGGGCGTGGCCTTC
Source organism: uncultured delta proteobacterium (assembly GCA_903892415.1). Lineage (GTDB taxonomy): Bacteria > Myxococcota_A > Polyangia > Polyangiales > Polyangiaceae > Xiheicaenibacterium. The sequence continues at coordinate 44,477 of CAITIQ010000414.1, forward strand.
TTGCAGAAGCCGTTTGGTCAGCAACGCTTGCTCGCCACCCTCGGCGCCTTGCAAGCGCCGAAGGGCTCGTGAGCTCAGCTCAGCGCAAGTAGTCGCGACAACGCGCGTCCCCGTTGTCCACGTCTTTGCCTTTGGCGGCGCCCTTTGGAAAGGCTGCGCGATCACAGAGCGCAGCGAATAGATCGAGCAACTCCCGCGTCATCTCGGCGCCGGTCCCTTTGAGTTGCGGGCCCATCGTTCCGATGTACGTCCACTTGCCGGTGCCAGTCCCTGGTTGGCCGTTCATGATCTTGAGCCAGTCTTCGTAGGCCTTCTGGCGCGCGTGACTGCCGAGCGAGAACTCTCCACCGTCGAACAAGAGCTTGGTGCCGTCGTTGCCGTGACAGCCTGCACAACGCTCCCCGTAGAGTTCTTTGCCGCGAGCGGCGTTGCCACCGGAGCGCAGCGAATAGTTGCCTGGTGAACCCGCCTTGAGGTCGAACACGTCAGCCGGGTGCACGAGTTTGCGCTCTCGTACCGCGACGATGAACTCGGAGACGGCGGCGAGCGAAGCATCATCCATCACTGAGCCGTAGGCCGGCACCTCTGCGGTCCCATTCTTCAGCCACGAGGCGAGCTCCTTGGCTGACTCGCGACCCGAAAGCAGGTCCACCTTGAGCACGTAGCCCTTCTTCATGTAGCCAGCGCCGTAGATGCCGCTCTCCCCGCGCAAATCCCAGCCAAAGAAGTTCTTCAGGCGGTAGTCGTGGCCTGCATCGTTGAGCAGCGGCGTGCCGTCCTTGTTCAGCAAGCTACCGTCTTTGCGCGGGCCACCTTTGCCGTCAGCCTTCCCTTTGGTGCTCGAGGCGTCCGGCTCGAAGCCGGCCATATGCGAGCCATCGCGAAAGAAGCTGTCGTACAGGCGTCCGCCGAGCGCGAGGTCCACCGGCGCTGCAGGCTGAGCTACAGCGGAACTCGCCGCGGGCACGACCGCCGAAGCCGACGCGCTGGCGCTGGGCGCGACCACCGCCGGCGCTGACGCGCTCGAGCTCTGGACGACCTGCGCGCTGCTGTCCGGTAGCGGCACCTGAGGTGACTCGGTGTGGCAGGCCGAAAACGCAAGAACGAGGGCACAAACTCCGAGACGCTTCATGCGCGCTGCATCGCATTGCATGCGCCAAGTAGCAATCGCCGTGAGCCGCCGTTTAACGCATCCACACGCGCAGCGAGATGGGCTCTCCGGCCTCTCGCAGCGTGCGCAGTATCGCCTCGCCGTTGCCCCAGACCACCTCCTCAGCGAAGGGCGCGATCGCCTCGGTCACGCGTTCACAATGCAGCCCGGCGTCGCGTTCCGTGTAGAAGCCGTAGCTGCGGCAGGCGATCGGTCGGGCTTCGTACACGCGGCACTGGCCGCTCTCGAGGGAGAGCATCGGGCAGGTGAGTGGACCTCGTTCAGGAGCAGCGGCGGTGCGCTCACGGATCTCGGCTTGCTGCTCGGGCGGCAGTTGGTGGAGCGCCTCCGCGAGCCGTACCCATTCGGGCTCGCTGATGGTCGGTAAGAACGGCAGCGAGCGACAACAAAGGTCGCAGCCAGCCGCGCACGGCCAGCTTGGATGGGCCGCTCGCGTAGCCGCAGCATGCGCCTCGATTGCTTGGTCGAGCAGCGGCAAGGAGACGGGCTTTTTCACCGACGATCAGGCTCGAAGTTCGGCGCCGAACTGCTTCTTGAGCGCCTCTTCAACAGCGGCTTGGCGCGCGTCCACCTCGGCGTCGGTCAACGTGCGAGCCTTGTCCGGGGCGAAGCGAGCGTTGGGGTCGCGGTAGACGATGCGATAGGCCAACGACTTGTGCGACTTCGGGATGTTGCCACCGCGGAACAGATCGAAGAGGGCCACCGACTCAGCGAGCTCGCCAGCCGTCTGCAGGATGGCCTGCTCGATGTCTCCCGAGGGCACACGCTCTTCCACAGTGAAGGCCAGATCGCGCGTGGAGGCGGGCAAGGTCGGGATCGGCTGGAACTTCGGTACGGGCGAGCCGAGCTCCTCCAACGTCTCGAGATCCAACTCGATGAAGTACAGGTTGCCGTCGAGCTCGAGCTCGCGCTCGACCAACGGATGTACGAGGCCAATGCGACCGATCACTCGCTCCCCTACGATCACGTCCCCTGCAGCCCGCGGGTGCGAGTAACGCGGACGTTCGGCGTCCTTGGTCGGACGGACCGTGGCGCGTTGCCCCGTGGCACGAGCGACGATCTCGAGCGCGAGCCCCTTCGCGTCGAAGATGTCGCACGCCTCTGCCTTCTGCAACACCGCGTCTCGTTGCCCGCCGATCACCGCGGCGAAGGAGCGCGCTTCACGCGGCAACGCGGTATCTGCTTGCGGCAAGAAGCGGGCGCCTACGCAGAAGAGGCGCAGGTCGAACACGCCGTACCGGCGAGCGCGCTTGGCGGCGTCGAACAGGCCGGGCAAGAGCGAGGTGCGCATCTCGGTGCGATCATCGGTCAGCGGGTTCATCAGCGAGAGCGTGCTCGCTCCAAGCCCGAGCACCTCCAGCTGCTTTTTGGAGGTAAAGCCGAAGGTGAGCGCTTGCGCCAGGCCGACGCTCGCGGCTGCGTCCACCGTCTGACTGAGGAGGTTCGCTTTGCGCGCGTGGCTCGTGCCTACCGCCGGACGAATCGCCGGCAACACCGACGGCACGCGATCCACCCCGTACACGCGTACGATCTCCTCGATCAGATCCTCCTCGATCGTGAGGTCGGGACGGTGGCCCGGCGGGACGAAGCAAAGGCTATCCGGCTCGCTCGAGGGGGCCTCGGTGCAACCCAGCCGCACCAAGATCGACACCATCTCGGCCTGCGGGATCGCCAGGCCAAGCAGGCTCGTCGCGCGAGCCGGGCGCAGCCGAATCGGCTTGGGAGCGGTCACGCCCGGACCAACTCGGAGCGCGCTGGCAGCTGCGGTACCACCACAAAGCTGGACGGTAAGGGCTGCCGCCTCGGCCAACACCAAGGCCACGTCACTCGGGTCCACCCCGCGCTCGAAGCGGTGGCTCGACTCGGTGTGCATGCCGTGGCGACGCGCACTGCGGCGAACGCCGCGCGTGCTGAAGTACGCGCATTCGATCAACAGGCCGTTGGTGGTTGGGCTCACGCCGCTGGCCTCTCCGCCCATCACGCCGGCCAACGCGACCGGACCTTCACCGTCGCAAATCAGTAGGTCGTCGGCCACGAGCTCGCGCTTGATGCCGTCGAGCGTGACCATCGACTCGCCCGGCTTCGCGCAGCGCACCACGATGTTGCCACCGCGGACCTGCTGCGGATCAAAGCCGTGAATCGGGTGGCCGTACTTGAGCATCACCAGGTTGGTGACGTCCACGGCGTTGGAGATCGCCCGTACTCCGAGCGCCTCGAGCCTGTATTGAACGCCAAGCGGCGAGGGGCCGATCTTCACGTCCCGTACGAAATGCGCGCCGTAGATCGGGCATCGTTCTTCCTCCTCGATGCGCACGGTAAGGCGGGACTCCACCGTCAACGCTGGGTCTACATGCGCGGGTACTGCCTCGCGCAGCGTGAAGGGCAGATTCATCAGCGCAGCGAGTTCGCGCGCTAGGCCCACGTGACCGAGACCATCCGGCCGATTCGGCGTGAGGCCGATCTCAAATATCTCGTCGCACGACTCCGGGATAGCCTGGGCGAGGGGAGTGCCCGGCGCAGCCGCGAGCTCGCTGGGCAGCACGATGATACCGCCGTCGCCGCCGCTCAGACGCAAGCCGAGCTCCGCTTCGCTGCAGAGCATGCCGCGGCTCTCGACCCCAGCGATCTCCTTCGGCTCGAGCGTCAGGCCCTTCGCCGGGAGGTGCGTGCCCACCGGCGCAAACACCACGCGGGCTCCCGGCTCGGGCACGTTGGGCGCGCCACAAACGATCTCCTCGTTTGCGGCGCCCGCGTTGATCGTCACCAGCGTCAACTTCGGCCGTGAAGGGTGGGGCCGTTTGGCCACCACCTCTGCGACCAGCGCGCTCTTGGCGGCCACACCGAAGCTCGTGACAGCCTCGACCTCGAGCCCCGCACCGGTGAATCGTTCAGCGACCTCCTTGGGAGAAGCCGTAAAGGCGGGCCCAAGCAGCTCACAGAGCCAACGGTACGAGGCTTTCATCGCTTGTTACTCCATTCCTTCTAGATCGAAGTCCATGCCCTCAGCGCCCGGAGGACCACCGTGCGGGTCGCCGCCACCGCCCTCCTTTTTCTCGTCCTTCTCGAACCGCTTGGGATCTGCAGCTGCCCAATCTCCGGCCCAGGCAGCGACAACGTAGATGGTGTCGTCGCCGTCCTTCTTGGCAAAGCGATTCGACCCCTTCTGCTTCTTGCCGACGACCAACTTGATGCTGGTGCCGTCCTTCATCACGATCGTGATCAGGCCACCCTCCTTGACGGGATTGGCAAGGCCGGTGTCCGTATCAGCGGCCGACGCGAAGTCTGTGGCGTTGAGTGCCTTGTAGGCGCGCAGCAAGTTCTCGACCTTCTTGCCATCAAACTTCTCCCAGCCGGCGCCGGGCTTGGAAGCAGGCTCAGCCTTATCTTCCTTTTTGGCGTCGTCCTTCTTGTCGGACTTTTTGGCGTCGTCCTTCTTGTCGGACTTTTTGGCGTCGTCCTTCTTGTC
>CAITIQ010000415.1 GCA_903892415.1 uncultured delta proteobacterium
ACCGGCATTGCTGGTAGATCCGACGAACACGCAGCGCCCGTTCGAATGGGTCAAAGACCCGCCTCTGATCGTGGCTGAAAGAAGGTGCCCACGTTGCCAGTCGCACCACAAAGAGTCGTCGGATGAAAACGTCGGAGACGGCATGAACGTGGACATGGATACTTTCGGCACAACGGCACGGTTCCGGATGCTGCACATCGAGAACGGCAGCATGCGCTGGGTGGACGGGAAGATGGTCCACTGGACATGCAAGAAGTGTAAAGAGAACAAGGAGGAAGTTTGCGATGTTTCGCCCACGGTACGCACTTGTGCACAATTGGGCATGTGGCCGGTGAGCGCTTTCATCAAGGAAGGCAGCGTCAACGGCGAACTCATGTTGGACGAGACAATGGTGTTCGTGAACACCGCATATGCCGTCTTTCTCGGACGACTCCGCTTCGCCGGCTGCTGCAGCTTTGAACGCCTTCATCACACACTCCGTGCGGTGACCCAAGACAGTGGTCGCCCCGACCTCAAGCTGTCGAATCGAATGCGCTACTTGCTCGTGAGGAGCGTCACGCTTTGCCGAGACGTGCAGAGGCAGCTGCGACACCGAGCGAAGGACGAGCTCGGGCTGAAGTTGAACAGCTGCATGATTTGCAGCAAGCTGCCTGAGACCGTCAATCCGCACGGCTTGGGCGGCTGTTGTGGACTCATTACGGACGGCACGAAGAAGGGCGCATCGAGGCAGCCGGACAAGTCCGTGCCGTCGTCGACCGTGGCTAGCGGCGTCAACGCTTTGGATGCTGCGCTCAGGGACGGTCATCGCTTGCTTCTACCGCAGTCCGACCTCGCATTCTCCGAGGGTCTGACGCTGAAAGCTCAGGAGAGGAAGAAAGCCGATGCCACCGCTGCGCGTGCTGAAGCCGCTTCCCAAGCTGCTGCTGCGCGAGCCAAGCATGCGGATGCCACTGCTCCCACCGTTGACGATGGCACGGCCGGCTGCGAGTCCGCTGCCGGCGCTGCAACGGCTGATGACGGTGCCGCAGATCATCCGGCCGCTCGCGACATTGATGCCAGTGCGCGCTCCGCCGACAGTGGCCAACGTGACGCCGGCGCCGCAGACGCCGGCCAAGGCGTTGCACACAATGCCCAAGCCGAGAGCGGTGCGCCAACCGATGGTCAAGGCTCCGCCTCCGGTGATGGATGCCCGCTGGGCGAGCGCTTCCACTCCTGCGACTCGCCCAACATGACTCCAGGCATCGAGGCGACGAAGGAGGACCAGAAACCGAAGCGCACGACCTGCATCGGCGTTTGCACGCACCTCTTCATCTTTATAGCCGGACTGCTCGTCTCGGCGAAGAACGAGTGTTACCTGCTCATCCAGACCCTCGCGGAGGAGATCGTATTTCACGACTCGTTCCATCCGATTAAGATCAGCGACCCGGCCTGGCCGGAGGCACTCCGCGGCAAGGAGTACTTGTTCGCGTACTACGATATCGCTTGCAGGCGTGTCCCGCGTGATATTCTTTCGTGCTGCGAAAGCCTCGGCCTCCGTTTCATCGCTACATCGTGACGTCCCCCGCAGGTTCGGCATCGAGTTTCTGTTGCGGTTGAAAGAGCGTCGAGATCAAACGGCACCGCTGCGTGGCTGGTTCTCCAGATGGCGGTGGGCCGTCGGCGCCTTCCACGCGAAGTCGCACGTAAAGCAGTGCCTATGGACGCACGGGCAATATCGCCACGAAGGCACCGCGGAGGCTCAAGGGGACGGGACGGAGGTGGCAAACGGCTTCTGGAAGATGTACCACACCATCCTCACTGCGCTATCGCCCTCGCTTTACGACGCTACGGTCGAGCTCATCGGCGACTGGTGGAACGAGATGCGCA
>CAITIQ010000416.1 GCA_903892415.1 uncultured delta proteobacterium
CTGTTCACTCATCCGCCTTCGGCGGAAAGGCTCTCGGGCCTGCTCCGCTGGGTCGCGCTCGCCTGCACGCTCGGAGTCGTAGGCCGGGCCTACGCGACCGACAAAGCCCCCACGCCTGATCCGGCGGAGGTCTTCTTCAGGTCGGGAGTCGCCGCTTTCAACAGCGGACGTACGGCGGACGCTTGCATCCTGTTCGAGCAAAGCCTGGCCGTCGACGTTCGTGGTGGCACCTTGTTGGCCTCGGCGCGCTGTCATGAAGAGCTCGGAAAGCACGTGCTCTCCTATGACGAGTACACCCGCGCGCTCGAATTTGCGCAGACGGCCGCGCGAAAAGACCGTATCGCCGAGGCCAACGATGGGCTCGCCCGCGTCGCCAAGCGCGTGGGTCGTTTGAAGCTCGAGGTGCCCGCTGACCACCCCGTCGAGGAGATCTGGATCGGCGGCGAACGCTTGCCCAAAGCACGGTGGAACACCTTCATCGTCGTTCCGCCCAACAAGTCCCTCACTGTCTTGTTCGAACCGCAACACGAGCGAAGCGTGGTCAGCCTCGGAGCAGGAGAGACGCTCGAAATCAACGCGCCAGCGTTCGAAGCCAAAGCGTCCGACTCGAGCGCGAGCAGCTCGGGGCTCGGCGGGATGGGGATCGCCGGCATCGTGCTCGGCTCGGTGGGCTTGCTTTCGTTTGGTGCGACCATCGGCTTTGGCGTGGCGGCCAATAACCAATTAGCGCGCAGCGATGAGCATTGCGATCTAACCCGCGCCCCCATCACCTGCGACGCCGTCGGCCTGCAAGCGTACGAAGACGGTCAGTCGCTCGCTGTCGGCGCCGACGTGCTGCTCACGCTGGGCATCGTCAGCACCAGCGTGGGCTTAGCGCTGTTCATCGTTGAGCGCGTGGACAGCCCACCGCTGTCGCTTTCACTGCAGCCGTTGGTCTCGCCAAGCCACGCTGGCTTGCAACTGCGCAGCGCGTTCTGAGTGCGCTCGTTTCGCTAGGACGCCACCGTAGCCAGCGCCAGCACCCACAGTTGAGCTGGGTGTCCGCCCTCGAGCTGAAGCGTCGCTCGGCCGTACATCTTTGCATCGAAGCTGGCGAGCGGAGGTAGAAAGTCCGCGGCGCCATCCGGGAGCTGAATCGGGATCGGCGCACCGCCCGTCGACGGCGCGAGCGAGCCGATCAGGCAGCTTTCACCGCGTGACATCCGCTTCAAATATTTGCGTTCCTCCGCGAGCCAGCGTTCGGCGTTGGCCTGCAAAAAATCAGGCGGGACTTGGCGTGAAGAGGCACCAACAAAGGCAGCACGTACGCGATGCACAGCGTTCTCGATCATGTTCATCGGCACCGCCTTGTGCGCCTCTTTGAGCGAAGCAGCGGCATCGACCGTCTCTTTTAGTCGCCTATCCACCGCTGCGTGAGGCTCCGCTAGCGCGAGCGTGACCTCGAGCAAAGCGAAGGGGTCGAACGCTAGCGTCAGCACCCCGCGACAAGCGGCGATCACGTCGTCCACCACGCCGTCGCTGGTAGCGGAGCTGGTGATGGTCTTCTTCAACCCGGCGGCATCGTGCGGCGTCGCTCGGGCCAGCGCCCGCGCGACCTTGGCGCGATCGCTCTCACCACCGACTGGACGGGCCTCCCCCTTGCGTTGCACCCACTCTTCATCGGAACGCTTTTCGCGCCGTGGCATCAGCGTCGGAGCGTCGCCGTGCGCCCAAAGCAGCGTCAGAAACTCCGAGGCTTGCCGCTCTTCCGGCTCCGGTTCGCGCTTTACCGCTTCGCGCTTCGCCGGCTCAGGTTGGGCCTCTGCCGCCGCTTGGCTAGCCTTCAGCGCTCCACCGCTAGCGGCCTCGGCGGCGTGCCCCAGCTGCACCCGAGCCGGCGCTTCCTGCGCGCGGTCGCGCATGAAGGTTGGCAGCGAATCCCTGCCGCCCACAGCGGCAGCCCCCATGGTGGGAAGCGAAGTGGCGCTCGCCGAGGGCTGCAACACGGCACCCAAGACAGGCGCTGGTGGAGGCGGAGGAACCGCGCTGGGTCGCAAGGGCGGCACCGCCGAGAGCGCTGAGTTGAGGCCTGATAGCGCGGGCTGCGAGGGCAAAGGCAGCGGAGCGGCCGGAACGGCCGAGGGCCGGGCCGGAGGGGGCTGAAGGGACGGCGCAGGGGGAATCAGCGCAGGAGCGGCCGGTGGGGCGACCGGGGCGGGCGCCGAGTGCGGGAGCGTCGCCGAGAGCGGGGACGCAAGCGGAAGCTGCGAGAGTGGCGGCAAAGGCGGGAGGTGGGGCATGACAGACGGAGTTGAAGCGAGCGCTGGTGGAGGCGAGGAGGCGAGCGGGGCCGGCGCAGCAGCGACAGGCGCTGGCTGACCGATCGTCGTCGCAGGACGCATTGGCAGTGCAGGCACTGGTGGTCGGTTGGTGATCGGAGCAGCGGTCACCGAGGCCCGCACAGGAGGTGCTAGGGCTTCCACTCGTTGCGTGGCTGGAGCTTCCGCTCCAGCTTGCCCGAACTCTTGCGTCGACTCATCGGGTCGCGGCGGCTCGACATACTGCGGCGGGCGAGCGACAGCAGCGGCGAAAGGCGTGCCCGAGGTGTCGCCGGGGGCGCCACGCAGATTCACCGCGCCGCCCAGCTGACCACCAAAAGGCAACGCCGTAACGTTGGCACCGAGCGGAATCTCGAGCCGCGCTGTTTCCTCCGAGAGCCCGCTCGCCGCGCTGGGCGCGTCCGCTTCGAGCGTCACCAGCACGCGCTGCACTTGGTGCTCGCGGGCCCAGAAACCAGCGCGCCAAATCACGCTGACCTGTTGCCGGTCGGTGTCGATCAGGATGGTATCCAAGCGCAGATTGAGCGGCGCCGCCGACGGCTCCATCACCGCGTGCGGTACCACGCGAGGCAAGCGCGTAGAGAGCTTGGGATACGCTGGGTGCAAGCCCTCGAGAAAGAGCGGCGCCTCGAGGTCGACCACGTCGAGTTGCTGATCGCGAGGGGCGATCTGAAAGAACGCAAAGTTGAAGTCGTCCGCCAACCCCGGCTGCTGTCCGCCGTGAAACTGTGGCTCGGGGTTGCGCCCGAGCAGCGTCTTACGCAGCGGCCACGCAGCAGCGATCGGACCAAAACCTGTTGGTTCGACCGTCCAATCGGGAGCGCTCGGTTCGGTGGCCAGCGGCTGCACGTTGGGCAAGTGCAGCTTGCCGGAGCTGCTTCGCTCGGCGCGTCTTCCCACCGGATTGTGCGTGTGCGGCCCGCCTGCCGCGCGCTCCCACGAGATCGGCATGCGGGTAAACGCAGCGCCTTGCTGCACCGTCTGCTCGAGGTCCACCCAGCGGTCGGAGCACACCTCCACCGCCTTTTCGAAGGCGCCAAAACACAAGTAGGTCACCAGCCGATGAACCGGTCGAGCCGAGTACGCCGAGCCCATCAGCACGAGGTCCACCCGCGGTTTGGGCGGCGTTAGCTCGCACGGCGCTTGAAAGCTACGGCCCTCCGACCACAGCTCGCGTTCGACCAGTGGCGCAGGACTGTTCTCCAACGTACATACGCCAGGGGCCAAGCCAAAGGTCGCCTTCACGACCACGAAATGCCCAACCCCGTGGCGCGCGGACTGCCAACTGCCCAACCCCGCGGCGACCGGCCCCAGCGACGAAACGTTCGGTGCGGAGTTCGTTGTCATCGGAGCCGTCGGCCGTTTCTCGTGAAGAGCGCTCGAGTCATGGTGGGTAGCGGCGGACCTCGCAACACCGCCTGGAGGTTAGCCGGCCTTCTGTGCTTCACGTTGCAGAAAGCAAGAGACTGAGGGCTTGAGCTTTGCTACTATTGACCGATGGTCAAGCGTCCCTTCTTGTTGATGGTTGGTCTGATGCTGGCAGCGTGCGGTGAGGAGGCTGCGGCGCCCGAGCCGGAGGCCTGCAGCGCGGAAGACGCAGCGAGCTGTCTCGAAAACCAAAAGGGCTGCGCCGATGCCGAGTGTGTCGACTGCGCGGTTGGTAGCTACGCGCAAGCCTCCGGCCAATGCGTACCGATCGCCGGGGAGGCTTGGAAGCACAGCTTCGATGAGTTCACGGCTGAGCCGGGTGAGGAGATCTCCGGTTTGTGCCAGAGCTGGACGCTGGGCAACGATGAGGACCTTTGGGTCAACGCCGTCGAGCTCGCGCAGAATCAAGCCTCCCACCACTCCAATTGGACCTTCGTCCCCGAAGACAAGTTCGACGGTCCCGACGGGGTTTGGAACTGTGACGACCGCAAGTACGACCAGCTCACCGCGGCGATCGTTGGTGGCGTGCTCTACGCGCAGTCCACCCAAGCCACCAAAGAGGTACAGAAGTTCCCCGACGGCGCGGCCGTGAAGATCCCCGCACGTTCGCGCATCATCGGTGACGTCCACATCATCAACGCCGGCAACACGAAGGTCACCGGCCGGACGAACCTAGCCATCTACGCGGTGCCCGAAGCCTCGGTCAGCTCACGCCTGCGGCCCTTCCACATGACCTACCACGGCCTGCAGATTCCTCCGCTCGCCTCCTCGCGCTTCCACGGCACTTGCGAGGTCGGCAAAGAGTACGAAGAGAAGAATCAGGAGCCGCTGCCGCTGAAGCTTTTCTACGCCCTGCCCCACACCCATTCGCTCGGCACCCGCTTCTTCTTGGAGGTCAGCGGCGGAAAGCATGACGACATGAGCCTGCTCGACATCAGCGGCTACAACGGGGAGGCCCGCGGCAAGCTCTACGATCCCCCGGTCGATCTCACCGGGCTCGGCGGACTGCGCTTCGGCTGTGAGTTCAATAACCCTCGCGACGAGGTCATTCAGTACGGACTCGGAGATCAAGAGATGTGCGAGATGCTGGGCTTCATCGAATCGCCCATCGCCTTTGAGAGCCGCATCGATGAGGCGCTGGAGGACGGGCTCGACGGCGACATCCAGGTCTTCACCGGCAACTGCGACAGCATCGCCGGTAACTTCTGACCCGCGCAAAAACAATCGCTAACAGCCCAACACGAGCGAAGTCCCAATGGAGTGCTAGGCTGTGGCTATGTCATTGTGCGCATCGCGCGTTGGGAGATTGTTCGGGGTCGTTACGTTTGCATCGTTGGTTCTCGGCGCCGTTGGCTGTCAGCAGCAGCCCGCGGCTGGTGCTGAGCAGCTCAGCGGGGAAGCACCGCCGTTCGGGCAAGCCCAGCTGTACTTGCCTGGCATTTCAGGGCCGCAGACGGTGAGCTTTCAGGTCATCGGCGGCATGGCCGTGATGGAGGGGGACATCCTGCTCGGGCCAGCCGACCAATTGCTCGGCCGTTATGGCGCCCCCCGGTACGACAACGCCATGGGAGCCGTGGCGATCAAGAACACCGACTTCCTCTGGCCCAAAGCCGTAATCCCATACGAGATTGCCTCCTCCATCCCTGGGGACACCGTCAATGACATTCAGTGGGCCGTTCAGGAAGCGGCGAGCGCTGGTATCACGCTACGACCCAAAGGCTTTGGCGATACTGACTACGTTGTATTCCGTGCCGAGGAGCCTGGTTGTCATTCCTTCATTGGCCGCATCGGCGGGGCGCAGACCATCAACATCAATGACTGCGGGCGCGGCAGCATCTTGCATGAGGTGCTTCACGCTGCCGGCTTCCATCACGAGCAAAGCCGCGGAGATCGGGATCAGTTCGTAACCATCATGTGGGACGAGATCATCGAGTCGCAGCGCGGCAACTTTGAGCAACGCGGTGCCTCGGCGCAAGACATCGGCCCGTATGACTACGCCAGCATCATGCATTACGACCGCAATGCCTTCAGCAAGTCGGGCCGGCCAACCATCCTTCCGCGGGATCCCAACGCGCCGATTGGTCAACGTAATGGCCTATCCCAGCTCGACCGTGCGGCCATCTCGCAGCTCTACGGCGGCGGCTCCGCTGGCCAGACCGCCATGCCCGGGTTCCCCAACTTCCCCGGCCTCCCCTTCCCCATCCCCGGGACGGCTCCCAGCGGAGGCGGCCCCGCGCCCGGTCCGACCGCCGCTCCGGGCTGGCAGACGCCGTTCGGTACCGTGCCGGCGCCGTCGGGATTTCCGCTACCCACCAACGGTGGTGGCTTCCCCCTGCCCGCCGGCGGTGCGCTACCGCTGCCGCTCCCCGGTGGAACGCCGGTCGAGCTGCCGCAGATCTTTCAGTAAGCCGCGCCTTTCAGTAAGCCGCGGAGCGGTCCAGCGCTCGCGCTACTGACACGCGCGAGCGCGCTCCGAGACCTGCGCTAGCGTGAAGGAGCAGCCCTTCTCGGCCAAACGAATGCTGACCGCCTCCCCATCAGCGGTCTGCCCTTCGAACGAGGCCCCGAGCGCTGCGGCCTGCAACGTGAGCAACATTTTGGCCTGGTCGCCCAAACAACGGGCTTGCGAGTTGCGCCGATTGGCGAGCGAGTTCTCCAGAGCGACCAGCACCTCGGCTCGCGTACGCGCAATCGCCGCGGGGCAGATCTCCTCCTCCACCTCGGACACCGGGCGAACGATGTTGGCTGGACCTTCGACCCAGTCGCGCGGTGACTCCTCGCTGGGAGCCTCCTCATAGAAGGTAGCGGCGCCACAACCAACGAGCCCCCAGCCGATCGCGACGCATAGCGACTTCACCCATCAACCCTTAGCGCGAAGCATGCTGCGTGCGAAGGGTGAAGGCGACTGCAGCATGCGACGCAGCGCCGGCTTCCACCAACTGGCCGATTCTTGTAACAAGCCCCATGGCGAACGAACCGGGGAGCCCTTCGAACCAGGCCCAGCGCGCGGAGCTCGAGGCTCTGGCCAAACAGATCGTCCTGCATGAAGCGGCCTATCGCGCGGGCAAGCCGGAGATCTCCGACGGCGCCTTTGACGACCTTGTGGATCGCTATGAGGCGCTATCCGAGCTGCTCGGCGTTCCGCTCGAGGAGCGCATCAACGCCAAGCCTGGCGCCGACCACACCGACGGCTTCGTGCAGACCGCCCACCGCGTGCCGATGCTCTCGCTCGAGAAGCTCTCCCCAGCGAAGAAGGACGCGAAGGGCAATGACGTCAGCGTGCTCGAGCAGCTGCAGCAATGGGTGCAACGCCGGCGAGGGGATCTCGAGCGGCCTGCCGCTGCGCTCCCGCTGATCGTCGAGCCGAAGATCGACGGCATTTCGGTCTCGCTGATCTACGAAAACGGCTCGCTGACGCGCGCTGTCACGCGCGGCGACGGCAAACGCGGTGACGATATTACGCGCCAAGTTCGCGAGGCCAAGGCAGTACCGCTCAGCCTGCGTGGCGTGGGCGGTAAGCTCGAGATCCGCGGTGAACTCTATTGGCCGCGCGCGAAGTTTCAGGCGTGGAACCAAGCCTTGATCGAGGCGGGTGAAGAGCCGCACGCCAACCCGCGCAACGGCTGCGCCGGGATCATGAAGCGCAAAGACCCCGCAGGCATCGAGCGCGCTGGCGTCGCCGCTTTCCTCTATCAGGTACCGTGGAGTGAGGGCGTTGAATTGCCGAAGACGCAGAGTGAAGTCTTGCGTTGGCTCGCTGCAGCCGGGGCGCCGGTCTACCAAGAATCCTTCACCGTGGTGGAGACGGCGGAACAGGTCGTTAGCTTCTGCGAGAGCTGGGCGCCCAAGCGCGGCTCCTTGGAATACGACATTGACGGAATGGTCATTAAAATCGACGAGCTCGTGCTGCACGATCGGCTGGGCGGCACGGGCCATCATCCTCACTGGGGCGTCGCCTACAAGTTCCCGCCCGAGCGCAAAGCAACGAAGCTGCTCGCTATCGAGGTATCGGTCGGCAAGAGCGGTAAGCTGACGCCGGTCGCGCTGCTCGAGGGCGTCGAGTTGGCGCAGACCACCGTCACCCGTGCGAGCCTTCACAACTTCGTCGAGCTCGAGCGCAAAGACGTGCGGGTCGGAGATACGGTCTTGGTCGAGAAGGCCGGGGAGATCATCCCGCAGGTCGTCGCCTCGGTGGCCCACGCGGAGGGCAGCACGCCGTTCGCTCGGCCTACCCATTGCCCCAAGTGCGGCTCTGCGGTGGTCGCCGACGATATCTTCATCTCCTGTCCCAGCCCGACCTGTCCGGCGCAGGTGGACGGCCGGCTCACCCACTTTGCCTCGCGCCGAGCGATGGA
>CAITIQ010000417.1 GCA_903892415.1 uncultured delta proteobacterium
CTCCGCGTCGAACTGCCCGTCGAGGATCCCGAACCAGTCGTGCGTGTCCGACGTATCTTGCGTGGTCACGAGCAGCGGCCCTCCTTCGACGGCGTAGAAGCCCGCCGTCGTGAGGTTCCCCATGCGCTGCGCTAGCCGCGTCGCGAGCGGGAGCAACGCGTCGGGGAGCGCGCCGAACCACTGCAACGGTTGATAGTCCTCCGGGTCGATCTCGCCTCCTGCAGCCTCACTGTGCGCACTCTCGTGGTCGAACACGAGCCCTACGACGCCGACGGGGTTCCACCCGACCATCATCATCTGACCGCAGCCGTCGGCGTAGGCAAGCGCCCCTTCGCTGGGCCACGGCCAGAGATCCTTCTTCGCGAAGAGCACGCCTCGTTTGGCAGTAACACTCGGGAAAACGAGGGCCGAGTAGTACTCGGACAAGCTCACCACGAGGTGGAACGTCAACATCTGAACCTGGAGCTCGAGGCGAGAGACCGTGGTCGAGATCATCGCCGATTCCTACCATGCAGGACGCAAGCTCCGCGACCGCTGTCGAGCAGACGCGGACGAGCTCGCGATGGTCCGAAGCAGCTTGTTCGCGAAGCGGCGGCACCGGCTAGACTCGGATCGCAACAGTGGCTCATTTCAAAACCGTTCCCTGGCTTCGGAGTACCTGGGCGATGCTCGCGGCGGGCTGCGCAGCCGTTGCAAGCACTGACTCTGGTCCTGCCGTCGAAGCCTCCGTTGCTCCTGTTGACCCGCCCGTCGTGACGAGCCCAACCGATCCGACGGAGGGCCGTGAACCTCAGCTAGCGATCACCGATCCGGAGCTCTTGGCGAGCCTCGAGGGCGAGGGCTTTGGCTTGAGCGCGGTGCTCGGCCTGCCCAACGCGCAGAGCGCTGAGGCGCTGTCACAAACGCGTCTCGGCGGCGTCTTTCGCGTCTTGCGTGAGGACGTGCGCAAGGCGCGCGTGGAGCATCCTGTCGCGCGCATCACCCCGACGCTCGGTACGCGCCTTTTCGACGTCGAGTGGTTCCGATCGAAGGAGATGCGCTTCAAGTTGATCGGCGTCTTCAACCGGCTCGACCGACGTCCGTTCTATGAGGCGAGTTGTGGTGAGGTGCGCTTCGTCTACCGGCTGGCGTATGAGACGGTCCACGGCGGCGAGCCGATGGCGGGCAAGCTACCGCTCACGCTGAACGTCGTGTTCCTGGTGCCTGGGTCGGACTGCCGCGAGGTTGCGCAAAGCTGGTTCAGCCCCGACGGTAAGTCCAAGCAAGACGCGCTCGCGTGGCTGCGAACCGAGGGCGCGCTGACCGAGGGCGCACGCGGGGCGTGGCGACTCAAAGCGCTGGAGACCAACCTCCAAACGGTGCGCATTCAGTCCACGGCGCACCCCTCGATGGGCGGTCACATCGAATATTCGCTGCGCGTGTTTCATCGCGACGAGGCGAGCGGAGAGTTCGCACCGGCGCCGCTCGAGAACACGCCCGACGTGGAGCGGCTCGCGAAGGAACCGGAGCTGAAGCAGCGCCTGCTTTCGTGGCTGCGATCGCAAGCCGCGCTGGTCGCCGCCGACGAGGGCCGGCTCAAGCTGCCGGATGAGTTCAACGCCACCCGCGCACGTTCGGTTTCACCGCGTGGTCTGCTCCGGATCGAGAACCGTCCGTTCACGAGGCTGTTTAGCGAGGCCGACTTTGCGGGCGTGGAGCTTTCGAGCTTCGCGACGATCGCGACTCCTGCGGCCTTGTTGCGCCGGCTCGATGGGCAGAGCTGCGCGGGCTGTCACCAGAGCCGACCGATCGCAGGCTTTCACCATGTCGGTGAGGACGGGCCGAGCGAAACGCTGAACGCGCTCGCCTTCGGTTCGTCGGCGCACTTGCTCGCGGATCTCGAACGACGGGAAGCGTACGTGAGAGCCGTGGCCCGCGCTGAAGAGCCCAAGGAGTTCCGCCCGCAAAGCGAGCGGCAAGGGCAGGCGGGCACGTTCGGCGCTCCCTGCGGTTTGGGGGACCCTGGCTTTCGCGATTGGACGTGTGGTGAAGGACTTCGCTGTGAAGCGCTCGAGGACCCGAAGGTCGGCATCTGCGTCGACGATGAGCCGGTGGGCGCTCCGTGCGCGAGCGGCGTTTACTCCGCGGGCGCGGCGCCCAAAGACGATCGTATACAGGGCCTCAAGACGCACAGCTGCGACGCGAACACCTGCTGGAACAATAAGAACGCCTTCCCACAAGGCTCCTGCCGAGTCAGCTGTGACGCGCTGGGGAAGAACGGCGTTTGCCTCGATTTCCAAGACACCGACGCGCTGCAGGGCTGCCTGATTCAGGGCAAGAGCGCCTCGTTCTGTGGCAGTCGCTTCAAGTACGCAGAGGGCGACCGGGCGTGCGACAAAACGCATCCTTGTCGCCAGGACTACGTATGCGCGCGCGTGTCCGGTGACTCGAACAGCGACGAGGCACGCGGCGCGTGCATCCCGCCGTACTTCGTGGTCCCGCTGCGCCTCGATGGCTACCCGCTCAAAAAGACGCGCGACCTCGAGGTGCGAGAGGTGCTGGGCGGTTAAGCGCGGGCGTCGAGTGCCTTGACGATCGCGCTCGCAATGCGGGCGATGGCCCCGCTCGGATCGACCCCGTCGCTCACAAGCGCGCGTGCCGCGCAAACTGCAGCGAGCGCTGCGCAAACCCGCGGTGTGGGGGGCGCCATGTACCCCTCCAGGGCACCCGACCAGACCGTGTGCACAGCGAAGTCAGCTGCCTCGGCTATCCATCCGTCGACGAGGTCGAAGTCGCTCCAGGCGCGCATTTGACGCGTTGGATCGAAGGAGGCACGGGCTAGCTCTTGATGGGCCAGGCTAGGTTCGGCGAGCCAGGTGCTGACCGCTGCTAGCTGCGCATCGACCCACTCCCGACCGACGACCGTGTCTTCCGCGTCGGGCGGCAACCGATCCAGTACTGCGATGACCGCACCCTGCGCTGCACGCGCAGCAGCACCGCGGTCATCGGCTACGCTCGCCGCCGTCCAGCGCGCGATGGCTGCATCCGCGTCTGTCGTCGCCCAGGACGGCAGCTCCGCGAGGAGCGGCAGCTCGTTCATTGCTGCCACCGGATTTGTGGCCTCAGCCATCGCACGCAGGGTGTTTTCGATCATTGGGCAGCGTTCGGTCGGGGAACAGGAAGATTGGCGTCAGCGTCAGCGATCTCGCGGTAACCAGGCGGTCTCGGCTGACCAGGTGGGACGCGCGGAGTCGGATAGCTCGAGTGGGACGCACCAGCAACAGCCTCGACGCGCTGTCCATTTTGTGTCCACGTAGAGTTTCCGCGGTCGCTACGGAAGAGCCCCGTTGGGTTGGCTCCGAGGGGGTATCGGTACTCCACCGTGCAATTGTTGCGGGCCGCGAACTCTTGCATGCGTGAGCGACACATCTGGCACGGTGGAAGCTGGCCCTGGATCTCGAGCCGACCGTTCGCGCGATCCGCTTGGTTGGGCACAGCGCGTTCGACCTCGCGAATGGCTTGAGCTTCGGTGTCACCAAAGCGCTCGCGGTTTTGTGCCATGACTTCGCCTCGAGCACGGCTTTGGGCGACGCTCTCGTTTTGGGGCCCGTTGGCCGCTACGGTCGCGTTGGTTTGGCGACGACTAGAGCGCGCCGAATAGTCGTCCGCGTTCGTCGTCACGCTTGGATTCATCATGTCACTGCGTGCGTTCGGAGCGTCGAATCCGGACTCGAGGTTGCCGTTCGTCCCGAGTTGCCTCGGAGGCTCGTTCCTCGCGGGATCTGGGTACCAGGTCGCCTGCGCTTGGTGGGTGAGTCCTAGCGGATCGACGTCGTTGATTGGGCTCGTGCCGTAACGGAACTCATTAGCGTCGGGCAGCCGAGCAGCCGGGTCGGGCGACAGATAGCGCCCCGTCGACGGGTCGTAGTAGCGATAGCGGTTGTAACAAAGGCCAGTCTCTTCGTCCTCCCACTGACCGCGGAAGCGATGGGGTGTGGTCGTCGCTTCGCGGGTTGCTACCTCGACAACCTTCTGGTGGGTGACGCCCCACACGTCCCTCGTGAGCTCTCCGACGAGCGACCCGCGCTGGTCTACGACCTGCTCCGGAGTCCCCGCGTGATCGGTCACGTAGTAGCGGGTGACGCGCGACTTGTCCTCAATATGCACGTGCGCCATTGGCGCCCCATCTGGATCGTAGAGGTAAATGCGCTCCGCCATGACCGCGTCAGTCCCGCGCGAGGGCTGACGTACGATCTCTTGCGCGATCTGCGCGCCATTCCAAACGTACCGCACGTCGCGGATGACGTGGTAGGTGCCGTTGCGCGGGTTGCGGGCGAACACTCGCTTGCGAAAGCGTCGCGCGAACGGATCATAGTCGAAATCAACGCGCTGGCCGTCGGGTAGTAGGACGCGCTTGAGGTTGCCCGCTCCGTCCCACTCGTACGTTGTTCGCTCGCGCGCGCCGTCCGACAACGTGCGCACCTTCTCCACGATGCGACCTTGCGCGTCGCTCTTGTAGTCGACGTCGCCGGCTCGCAAGAGCCGGTTCCCGAGCCCGTAGCTGCGCAGCTCACCTTGTGGCAGCACGTTGCCGCAGGCGTCGTACGCGAACTTCGTAGCAGCGTTCCCGGATCGGGTCGCGGAGAGCACCCTCCCTTGCAGATCGTATCCGTATTCGACACTGCCTTGACGGTTGTCGTAGCGCGAAGCGAGCCACGTATTCGCTTGGTAGATGAATCGCTTCTCGATGACCGCCTTTACGCGCGCGAGCGGTCCGAGTTCCTCTGGCTCCTGGTGCGATCGACTGCCGGCAGGGCCGACCAGCCGGCGCATTGCCACGTCGCCGATCGGCGTGAAGCCGGTCTCAAGTATGGCGCCACCGGCCAGGTGCCGACGTACCTCGCGTCCGACCGGATCGTATTCGTGGGAGGTCACGACGTCCCCGCCGACGGACACAGAGTTCCATCGCCCCGTGCTGTCGCGGTCGATCTCGACGTCGTATCCGGATGTGGCGCTCGCGCGCACGCGACGACGCATGACGTCGTAGCCGAACTCCATCTCGATTGGTGCACCGGCAACGGTCTGACGCTCGCGCAGGGGCTTGCCGGTGCTGGCCAATTCGTAGTCGAGCTGGACCGCGCCGTTCTTCGCCGAGGTGAGCTGCCCGCGCGCATCGAAAGAGAATGAGGCAGACGAACCGTCGGCATACGTTACTGCGACGATCTGGCCGAGGGAGTTGCGCTCGTAGCGCGTCCTCCGCCCGTCCGCGTCGATGTGCTCGATCAGGCGCTCCATAGGGTCGACCTTGAAGCGCTCGACCCGACCGTCGAAGCTGGCGATACGGCGCACGACCCCGTTCAGGTCGAGCGTAGTCTCTCTGCGCTCACCCTTCTCATTGACGATGGACATCGATCGTCCCTCGCGATCGTAGAAGTACGTCCACTTCGTACCGTCTGCGTGTTGTTGCTCGACGATGCTCCCAAGCGCGTTGTACTTCGAGGAGATGGTTCGTGAGCCGTCACTGATTGACGTCAGATTACCGAGGGCGTCGTAGCCGTAAAGCGTTCTGCCACCGTCGGGACGAGTGAGCGAGATGGGACGACGCTTGTTGTCCCATGCGTGGGTCGTAACGCCTCCGTCTGGATCCAACTCCGAGATGACGTTCCCGAGCGGGTCATAGGTCCATCGGTACACAGCTCCGTCGCCACCCCGAAGCTCGACCAGGTTGCCGTGGGTGTCGTAGCAGAAGCGCGCGCTCGTCCCGTCTGGTCGGTGCTCGCGCGTCACCAGTCCGCGTTCGTCGTATTCGAAGGCGTACCTGTCGCCAGCGGCCATCGTAAGCGAGGTAACGTTGCCGCGCCCGTCGTAGCTCGCTTCCATGACCGTTCCCAGCGAGTCGCTGATCCGGAGCGGTCGGCCTTGATGGTCGCGGAGTGTTTGGGTCGCATGGCCGAGGGGATTGATCGCTTGTACAACGAAGCCCCTCGCGTCCCGGAGATATTGGTAGATCGCGCCCAGTGCGTCGACGTACCGGATGAGATTTCCGTCGTCATCGAAGGTACGCGTAAAGACAGAGGGGCCGCTTACTCCCTTTTCGATCAGGCCGCGCGCGTTCGCTTTGAAACGTCGGACTGAGACCGAGTCCACCACCTCTACATCGCCATCCGAGCCGTAGGTAAGCTGCACGTGCAATAAGCCCTTTGCCGCGGTTGTGCCGTCGGCGAGGGTTTTCGGCGCATCGGGAGCTAGGCCCATGAGCGTCTCGGCAATCGGTGCGCCCCAAGACTCCACGCAGCGCCCCTGAGCGTCGTAGACGAAGTGGAATTCCGCGTCGGTACCGGGGCGAGCGAGCGTCGTGAGGGCGTGGTCGTCGTTGTAGGAGAATCGGGTGACATGACCCTCACAGTCGGCAACCGCCGCAAGGCAACCCGCGTCATCGTAAGTGAACCGCGCGAACACGACCGACTGGCCGAGCACCGCGGCGTTCTTCGCCGCGAGCGATAGGATGCGCCCGCGCTCGTCGCAGCGCACATCGACGAGGCGGCCAACGCAATCGCGTATCTGTCGGAGGCCCGTTCCGTCGTAATGGAGCTCAATTCGGTTGCCGTTGTCGTCGACGATCGCGCTCAGGCGATGGAACTCTCTATCTCGATCGGAACACACGAAGAGTCGCCAAAGCCCGGCGAACTCCAGTGCGTACCCCTCCGGCGTGCGCGCCAGGAGCTTCCCCTCCGGACCCACGACGGCCTGTCCGATCTCCGGAATCGCGAAGCGCGTCGAGTTGCCCTTGTTGTCCCAAACGACGAGGTGGCCTCGATGCTCCTCGATGCTCCATGACAGCGAGTGGCACCAACCCCACCCGAGCCCAACGTCGCGCTTCTTGCAACCCGAGTTGTATTGGCGGCGGAACGTCAAGGGCAGTGGCCCTGGGAACGCGAGATCGACGACGGTCGGTATGAACACGCGGCCCGAGCCGACATCGATCGGATCGCCGACTGACATCGAGTTGCCGCACCCCGTGCACGACCCGGGAGTCCCAGTGCCGCAGCTGCCGGATCCATTGCCACCACCCGAGGCCCCATCGCCGGAGCCGGAGCCGTCGGCGCCGTTTTGACCGTCGCCGTTACCTGCACCGTTGCCGGAGCCGCCGCCACCGGCTCCACCTCCGCCGAGAACCGCGATCGATGGGCACATTCCCGGGATAGGTGGGAGGTTCGGAACGGGCGCTGTGCGGGCCATGGGACCGAGAGCATACCCTTTTTGCCGTTGCCTGTTGGCGACGATACCTGTCTTTTTGCGTGTCGCTTCGGGGCACTATCGGAGTGAGCAGCCTCGCCCCGAATCGTTCTTCGTCTTCGCGCGGCCAGCGCGGATTGCGGCGAGGGCAGAGGACGCGACGAAGCGGCGACCACGGTCTCTAGTACCTATCGCACCATGGTAGCGTTGGCCCGTGCAATCGCGCGCTTTCATCCTCTTCAGTCTTGTCGCTTGCGGGGAACCTCGCCCCGCCGCATCGGGTTTCCAACCTCCTCCTGCTCGCTCGACGCCAGCTCCGACAGCCTCCGTCTCCCCGGCGCTGAGCGCGTCCGCCTCCGCCAGCGCCGAGCCACCCAGCGCTGATGGTGCGGTGTTGCCGCCCAACGACGAGGACGCGGTGGTGCCGCCCAGCGCGCTGCCGACCTTCGACCCAGCGATCGTGAAGAAGCTGGGCCCCGACGGGGTGCGCGCTCTGGAGGTCGCAGCGAGCATGTGCAGCGCCGTCGTCGCGACGAAGGGCGGCAAGCTGAGGGTGGGGTGTCAAAGTTGCCCACCGTTCCGGCGCGAGACGGGCCCCAAGGGTGCGGTGGAGGTGCTGCCCGACAACGCCGACTTCTACCCGCTCGAGGCGGTCCACTTCGGCAGCTTCACGAAGGCGGGCGCCGACGAGGTCGCGGCAGTGTTTGCTGGCTGCGAGCCCTACGCGGGCAACTATGGCGGGACGCTGCTCGCCTCGCGCGACAAGGCCAAGAGCCCGGTGTGGGTCGCGCGCTCGTATCGCAGCGGCTTTCACCCGGACACCTGCAAGCCGTATCGCTTGCCGGACGGTCACAGCGCGCTCCTCTGCACGTGGACGACCGGCAAGCAGACGAGTTCGGACCTGCTCGATCTCTACGACTTCACGGCCGGTGACGAGCAGGATGTCGAGAAGGGCTGGGTCCGCGTGTTCGAAACCTCTAGCGACACCTTCAGCAGCTGCATCAATGGCGTGCTCCCAGGTGCTTCTGTCGTCGCTGGCAACATCGACGCGTTCCGCCTGGTCCCGCAGGCCGGAGCGCTCGACAAGGTGGAGGTGGACGTGACCTTCGGTGCAGCCAAGCCTGCATTCCAAGCCGGTTGCAAGAAGCTGCTCGCCGAGCTCGAGAAGCCCGACAGCAAAGGCTTCGATTTGCGCAAGGTGATCCAGCGGCAGAAGCTCAAGCTCACGCTGCTCTGGGACGGCAAAGCGCTGGTCCTCGACGAGGCGAGCAAGGGGCGCTGGCAGGCTCTGCAGCCCAAACAGCCGGACGTCCAATAGGGGCCGACCACAGGCGGCCCGAGAACGCGGACCTTTCCATGACCCAAGTGTAGTCTGCGGCCTTGAGCGGCTGGGTACCTGGACATGTGGTCGCGAGCAAGTACGCCCTCCTGGCGATCTTGGGGCGCGGGGGCATGGGGCAGGTGTGGCGTGCTCGGCATGTCGAGCTCGGCTCGATGGTGGCGCTCAAGAGCCTGGACCCGCGCTTGGCGGAGTCGGAGCTCGGGCGCGGGCGCTTCCTCCGTGAGGCGAAGGCCGCTGCGGCGCTAAACAGCCCGCACGTCATTCAGATCCATGACTACGGGGTCGACGGCGACACGCCCTACATCGCGATGGAGCTGCTCGAGGGCGCGTCGTTGGCCGAGCGTTTGGTGGAGGGGCCGCTCTCGCCTACGGAGACGATGCGTGTTGTCGATCACATTGCGCGAGCGATCGGCAAGGCGCACGAGGTGGGCTTCGTGCACCGCGACCTCAAGCCGGCCAACGTGTTTCTCTGCCGCAACGAGGCTGAGTCGAGCCCGCTCTCGCGCAAGTTTTGGGCGGTGAAGGTGCTCGATTTCGGGATCGCGAAGGCTGTCGAAGGCTTGGCTGACGTCGCCGCCACCGAGGGCGAGGTCGAGACGCCCTCGACGGAGACCGGCGCGGTGATGGGAACTCCGCACTACATGAGCCCCGAGCAGGTCCGCGGAAAGGTGGTGGACGCGCGTACGGATCTTTGGTCGCTGGGCGTCGTGACCTACGAGTGCCTCGTCGGTGAGCGACCGTTTCGAGGC
>CAITIQ010000418.1 GCA_903892415.1 uncultured delta proteobacterium
TCGCGGCCCAATCACACGACCCGCTCGCTCGCTGTCTACGCTTCACCCACTCAATTGCTCGAGACGGCGCAAGACTCGCTTCCGACTTTCGGCGCCGATTGGTCGGACGGGACTTCAACCCGCTGGGACACATCACCTGGTGTCTGTTGTTTGGCTTACATGACTTCCTCCAGGTCACGGCTTTCAGGACGCACAGTACGGATAAGGGGGAGTGGTGGCGCAGCGCAGCTTTGCTGCGCGAGCACACCGAGGGGGCCCCTAACCACCGCGGCTCATGCGAATCGCGTACACGCCTTTGCCCGTGGCGATCGTCGCCTCGGGTTCAGACGCGTGATAGAGCCTCACGTCGGCGACGCCCACCGTCTTGCCGGCCCGCACGAGGGTCCCGTGCGCGAGTAGGTCCTCTTGTTTGCCCGGTCGCAGATAGTCGATGCGCAGGTCGATGGTGGAGACGCGCGTGCGCTGATCTTCGAGCGCGCTCCAGACCGCGAACCCTCCAGCCGTATCGGCCAGCGCACTAATCACCCCACCGTGCAGCGCTCGCTTGAGCGGATCCCCGATCAACTCGTCGCGGTATTTCACCTCGAACAGGATGTCGCCACGCTCGATCCGCAACGCCTGAATCCCCAGCAATTTGTTGAAAGGGATCCACTCTTCGGCGAGTCGCTTCAAGACATCAGGGCCCATTTGTGCGCACTACAGGCCGATCTAAGGGCGGAAGCAACCTCCGAGCTTTCGCGCGGGGACAGCGCGTGGTAGAGGCGCCCCGCTATGTCAAGCGTTGCACCGCCCCGTAAAGACTCCGTCTCTCCTCCCGCATCCGGAGTTCCGGGGCCTCGCTCCCTGCGCAACATCGCGATCGTGGCCCACGTCGATCATGGCAAGACCACCCTGGTCGACCACATGCTTCGGCAAGCCGGCACCTTCCGTGTGAACGAGGTGGTGGCCGAGCGCGTGATGGACTCGAACGATCTCGAGAAAGAGCGCGGTATCACCATCCTGGCGAAGAACACCAGCGTGGTTTGGAAGGGCGTGAAGATCAACGTCGTGGATACGCCAGGCCACGCTGACTTCGGCGGTGAGGTCGAGCGTACGCTGATGATGGCCGACGGAGCTTTGCTGCTCGTCGACGCAGCAGAAGGCCCGCTGCCGCAGACGCGCTTCGTCTTGTCCAAGTGCTTGGAGCGCGGCTTCCCGGTGATCGTCGTCATCAACAAGATCGACCGTCAGGACGCGCGCCCGGATGACGTGCTCAACGAGATCTTCGATCTCTTTTGCGACCTCGGAGCCTCCGATGCGCAAGCCGCCTTCCCGGTCATCTACGCCATCGGCAAGCTCGGCCTGGCGAAGATCAACATGGAGGATGAGGCCAAGGACCTCACGCCCTTGTTCGAGACCATCCTTGAATCGGTGCCCCCGCCGCAGAGTGATTCCGAGGCGCCGCTGCAGATGATCGTGTGCAACACCACGCACGACGAGTACGTGGGCAAGCTCGCCGTTGGTCGCATCGCCCGCGGCCGTATCCGCATCAACGATGACGTTGTCATCCTCGGTGAAGGCGGCACGCAGAAGCGCGCCAGCGTGAAGCAGCTGTTCACCTTCGAGGGGCTGCGCCGCGCTCCCACCACCGTGGTGGAAGCTGGTGATGCGGTCGCCATCGCGGGCATCGACGAGATCGCCATCGGTGACACCGTGGCCGACCGCCAAGCGCCCGAGGCGCTCCCGCGCATCGTGGTGGAAGAGCCCACGATCAAGATGCGTATCGGCGTGAATACCTCGCCGTTTGCAGGTCGGTCCAAGGCCAGCAAGTTCCTGACGAGCCGTCACGTGAAGGACCGTCTCGAGAAAGAGGCGATGAAGAACCTCGCCATTCGCGTGGAGCCCACCGAGACGCCGGACACCTTCGTGGTGCTCGGCCGCGGTGAGCTGCAGCTCGCCATCTTGGTCGAGACCATGCGGCGTGAAGGCTATGAGATGCAACTCGGCAACCCCGAGGTCGTCACCAAGTTGGTGGACGGCGTGATGTCGGAGCCGCTCGAGCGCGTGGTGGTGGACGTGCCGCAAGAGTACGTCGGCGTCGTCACCGAGCGGCTCGGCTCACGTCGCGGCCGCATGGAGAAGATGGCTGCTACGCCCGGTGGTCGAAGCCGCCTCGAGTACGTGATCCCGTCGCGCGGCCTCATCGGCTTCCGCGGTGAGTTCCTCACGGCCTCGCGCGGCACCGGGCTGCTCAATACGATATTTGAAGGCTGGGCACCGTGGGGCGGGACGATGATCAAGCGCGCGAACGGCGCCATCGTCTGCGACCGCTCAGGAACGGCGACGCCGTACGCGCTGGATCACCTGCAGGCCCGCGGCCTCTTCTTCTACGCCCCCGGTGTGGACGTGTACGAAGGTATGATCTTCGGCGAGCACAACAGGCCGAATGATACCGACGTCAACGTGGTCAGGGAGAAGAAGCTCTCCAACGTGCGTAACCACGGCAAAGACGACAACGTGGCGCTCGCGGTCCCGCGCACCTTGACCATTGAAACGGCCATGGAGTGGATCGACGCTGACGAGCTGGTCGAGGTTACGCCCGACGCTGTTCGCGTGCGCAAGCGCGTGCTGCAGTGCAACCTCCGTGACCACCGCATGGACGCGATCGAGGACGCCCAAGGCGTCTGAAGGCCCTGGCTCGGTCGCCTTTGCGGCCGAGCAGCGCGCGAGCGTGAGACCCGATCGAGACAGCTAGGCGGCCAGCCAGCGGTCGATGGTCGAGAGATCGAACTCGCGCAGCGTCTCGTCCACAACGCGTTGCAGCTCTCGCTTGGCGTTCTCCGCTTCGCCACCGGCGCGCACCGTACGGTCGACGTCCTTGGCGGCGAGCGAAAGTCGCGAGAAACCAAGCGAGCCCGAGCTGCCGGCCAGCTGATGAGCGCGCTTGCCCAACGCCGGACCGACGAGCTCGGGAAGTGCGGCGTGTAGCTCAATCAGCCCGTCGCGAAAGTGGCAGAACAGGCCGCGGGTTTCGACCTGGCCCATCGAGTCGATCAGCTCGTGCAGCAGCTCAGCGTCGACCTCGAGCTTGGGCGTGACCACCGCGGGCGCTTGTTGCGAAGGAGTAGCGAGCGGCGGGATCGTCCTGCGACAGCCCCACTTTTCGACGCGCGCGAGCAAGCTCGTTCGTTCGATCGGCTTGGTCAGATAGTCGTCCATCCCGGCCCCCAAGCAGGCCTCGCGATCGTCCGCGGTGGCATTGGCCGTCAGCCCAATGATGGGCACGCGCCCTCGCCCGTCGCCCAGCTGGCGAATCGCGCGCGTCGCATCCAAGCCGTCCATTTCCGGCATCTGCATATCCATCAATACGACGTCGTAGGGCAGCGCTCGCACAGCCGATACCGCCTCTACGCCGTTGCTGGCCACGTCCACGCGATGCCCCGCTTTGGTTAGATAACCAAGCGCCACCTTCTGGTTGATTGAGTTGTCCTCGACCACCAAGACGCGGCAGCGCCGCGTGTCCTCGGGCGCCGCGATGGTGATGGGCGTCGGCGCAGGCTCGGCCGGCCGCAAAGAGACGCGCTTAACGGCTAATGCGCGAACCAACGCGGAAGGCCGCACCGGCTTGACGAAGACCTCATCGAAGTAGCCGCCAGTATCGTCGGCGAGGCCGGAGGTCGCGAGCAATAACCGGGTATGAAGCAGGTTGGGCGTCGCTCGGATGATAGCGCCCAGCTCGACGCCGGACATCCCCGGCATGTGATGATCCACGATGGCGACGTCGAACGGTCGCTTGAGCACAGCCGCTTTGATCAGCTCGGCCAACGCGCCGTCAGCCGAGGGAGTGGACGTCACCTCGACGCCCCAAGGGATGAGCTGACGTTCAAATATTTCGCGATTGACCGGGTTGTCGTCGACGATGAGACAACGCAGGCCGGCGACAGCATGCTCGGTGGTGCTGCTCTCGGTGGCGGCTTTGAAGGGCAGCTTGAACCAGAAGCGACTGCCCTTGCCCTTTGCGCTGGAGAGGCCAATCGAACCGCCCATCAAGAGCGCCAACCGCCGGCAGATGGCGAGCCCCAAGCCGGTGCCGCCAAACTTGCGCGTGGTCGAGGCGTCCGCTTGGACGAACTCCCCGAACAATGAAGGTACCACCGACTCTTCAATGCCAATTCCGGTGTCTACCACCGAGAACTCAAGCTCGAGCCCACCGCCGCCATCGTGAGGCTGAATCTCCACCACCACGCTGCCGGTCTCGGTGAATTTCACGGCATTGCCGACCAGGTTCATCACGATCTGACGCAGTCGCCCCGCGTCCCCTCGCACCTCGTTGGGGACGCCGCGGCCCATCACCACCCCGATCTCGATGCCCTTGGCCAAGGCCCGCGGGGCCAAGAGTTCGACCACGCTCTCAATCACGCTCGCCGGCGCAAAGTCATATTCCTCGAGCGTCATCCGCCCGGCCTCGATCTTCGAGAAATCGAGAATGTCGTTTAATATAGATAATAGCGCCTCACCGGAGTCGCGGATGGCCTCGGCATAAGCTCGCTCTTGCGGCTCGAGCTTACCGTCCAATAGCAAGCCCACCATACCGAGCACGCCGTTCATCGGCGTACGGATCTCGTGGCTCATCGTCGCGAGGAAGTCGCTCTTGGAGCGGCTGGCTGCTTCGGCCTTTTCCATCGCCTCGCGCAGCTGCTGCTCGTTTCGTTTGCGTTCGGAGACGTCACGGACGATGGCGATCTTGTAGCAACGGCGGTCAGCAAAGCAGGCCTCGCTGATCGCAACCTCCACGTCGACGGAAGACTCGTCCTGGCGCTTTGCCTTGGCTTCTCCGGATTGTGTCGGGGGTACGCCGCCTTCCCAAATCTCGGCGTAAGGTTGCCCAATCGATTGGCCAGGCAATCGTCCGAACAGGATGTCGGCGGCGGAGTTGAAGGCGTCGATGCGCTGCTCGCCATCGACGATCACCACGCCATCGCTGACGGCGTCGAGGATGGCCCGCACTCGAGCCTCCGACTCACTGAGGATCTTTGCGTTGAGCTGCTCGACCTCTTCGGTCAGTAGGCTGTTGGTGCGTTCTTGCCGGCGCCGCTCTTGGTCGAACTCTTCGTAGGTCGCGCTGACCAGCTCGACCAGCGGCGTCAGCTCGGCCGCTAGCTTGGCGTTGGTTCTGCGTACTTGGCGCTCGAGCAGCCGGTGCAGCGTCACGCGGCGAGCTCCGCGAAGGTCGTGATCGTCATGGTCTGATTGTGAAGGTCAGCAAAGCCGCCAGCACAGGGAGCGATCTCGCCATAGCTGTAAAATCCCACGGTCGGGAAGCTGGTGCCAAGCACGCTCGCCGCTGCGTCCACCTCATCGCAGGTGCGTTGTCCCATCAGCAGCTTGCGGCCAATGCAACTTACGAGCACCGCGAAGCCGCTATCTGCTTCGATCTGCGCCGACTCCGCCGCGCTCGCAGCGCCATCCACCAATTGGCTGAGCGAGGCGCGCATCAGCTGAGCCACGGCCCCTTCGGGCATATCGCCGGCAAAGGTCATCGCGTTCTTTTCTGCGTCAATGCCGAGGATCGTCCGCACCAGCGGCTCGCCGGGCTGGTCTTTGCGTCGAATGATGAGCGGGTAGAGCAGCGCGCTAGCGGGGAGCTTCGACGCTTCCTCTCCCAAGTAATGTTTATAAAGATCGAGCGCCGGCTGACCGTCGAGCTCGTAAAGCACATTGCCCTCGGCTCGCGTTATCCGCCGCTCTGGACCAAAGGGCACCCAACCGCCAGCGCTGCCGTGACCGATCTGGAGCGCAGAGCCATAGAGACCAACAGCGCCGATCACGCCACTCGCTGGCTCGCCTTTGAGCCCGGTACGCGTCGTACCAAAGCGCGCTCCGTCCCCTGCGAGTCCGCCCGAAACCACGACCTGATCTCCAACCGCTTTGCGCAGCCCGCGCACGAGCTCGGTGCCATTCACGCGGGTCCCGTCGGAGAGCACGAAGATCGCGCGGAGGTCCGCCGAGTTGAGCTGCGCTCCGATCGCCTCTCCTGCCGAGAACGACTCACCTACGTTGGTAATCTCGCGTTCGGCGCCGCGTACCGAGACCGAATCGAATTTGACCGCCATCACCGAGACGGTGCCGTCTTGCACGTCGTCAGAGACGATCTCGCCGCCAGTCGTACAACCCAGTAGCAGCGCCTGTGGGTAACGCTGACGAAGCTCGTCATGACGCACCGTCTCCATCGCTTCCGGCGCTGCGAAGTAGAGCACCCAATCCGCCGCAGCGAGCCCGCCCTCCGCTGACCAACCACGCTCTTTCGTCCAACAACAACGTTCAGTCTTCATGATCGTGCCCCCTTTTGTTTCAGCCTGCGCGTCGAGCTGGCGAATCTACGGCTCCGGTGGCGGATGTGCCGGCGGCAGCAAATTGTGTCACCCGGTCGCGACCTTCTCGCTTTGCGGCATACAGCGCTTGATCCGCGGCTTCGGTCAGCGCCTGTCCCAGGCTGCCCTGCGCTACGGCAGCCATCCCCGCACCAGAAGCTCCAACATCGGTTAGGTCGGCGACGCCAAAACTGGCGGTGATCGTGACAGCGTCACCCTTGGGCAAAAACGCAAGACTGCGCAACCCCTGACGAATGCGGTTCGCGACCTCGACGGCGCTCGAGCCCGAAGCGTTCGGCAGGATCAACGCTATTTCTTCCCCGCCGTAGCGGCAGGCCGCATCGCCCGTGCGCACGCTCCGCGCAATTAGGGCGCCCACCGAGCGCAATACGAGATCGCCAAAGGCGTGACCAAAACGGTCGTTGAGCGACTTGAAGTGGTCGAGATCAACGATGACCAACGCTAGATTGCGGCTCTCGCGTAAGGCTCGAGCCGTATTGGCGGCGAGCAGCCGATCGAACTCGCGGCGGTTGAAGAGACCGGTCAGACCATCGACCCGCGCCTGCTCATCGAGATCATCAATCGCAAGCTTCGTTCGAATCGCGGAGCGCACGCGCGCTCTCAGCTCAGCAGGATGAAACGGCTTCGTAATGTAGTCGCTCGCGCCCAAGTCAAAGCCGTGCACTTTGACGTTCACGTCATCATGCGCGGTCAAGAAGATGACCGGGATCGCGCTGGTGCGCGGGTCAGACTTCAATCGCCGACAAACGTCGAGGCCGCTCTGGTCCGGCATATCGACGTCGAGCAAGACGAGGTCGGGCTGCTCGGCTACGGCTTGCTCCAGGCCGTATTGCCAATCGGGAGACGTGAGAACGCGGTAGCCCTCAGGTTTGAGTCTTGCTGCGACCACAGCCAAGAGCTCGGGGCTGTCATCGATTACAAGTACGGTTCCGCTCATGTCCGTAAACCTACGGATCTCCGACCAAGGACTAAAGTGCCCGCGGCCTTCGGGCTGGATAGTCAATTAAAAGGCAAGTGCTATCGCGGCGGTTCCGACCTCTCCACTCACTGCATCACCCGCTTGTTCAGCGTCCGGCGGAGTAACCTGAAGTCCGTTGAGGGACGGTTCTACGCCCACGTAGGCCACAACGACGGCATGCCCACCGGCGCCTTCAGCACCATCCCCACCGCGCCCCGCGCTGCCGCCCATACCGCCCGAACAAGCGCTACCAAAGCCCGAACTGGGAGTGCCAGGCGCGCCAGGCTCACCCCCGTCTCCACCCAACCCTGCATCGCCCCCAAGCCCTACAACGGCCGTTGAGTCCTCAAACTTTAGTGTGCTTTCAAGAGATACCAACACAAAGCTCGAGCCACCCGAGCCACCGGGCTGACCAGCTTGCCCGCCGCAAGCGCCAGCACCGCCACCGCCACCGCCAGCGCCCTGCAGTCCTCCCCCTCCGCCTCCACCACCAGCCGAGGTCCCGTTCGACCCCTGCGCGCCTTGGGGAGGGAGATACCCTTCTTCGCTGATGCTGCCGCCTGCTGCGGTGGGCGTAGCAGCTGCGCCGTCTTCCCCGGCTTGACCAGCCAAGCCCGCAGTACAACCTGCAGCGCCACCGTTCTGCTGCGATGAAGGCTGGCCGCTCGAGCCCTTGGCGATGGCGCCGGTACCTGCATTACCGCCTTTCCCACCCGCTCCACCGCAGCTCGATAGCCCACCCGTTCCTCCGGCTGTGGAGCTTGCGAGCGCGCCATCCTCGCCATCCTCGCCGGCCGCCCCAGCCATCCCGGGACTGCCCGCCGCAGCATTGCCGGCGAGCAGATCGCAGCGGACGAACTCAACGGTCGAGCCTGTATTGGCAAGTACGGCAATGCTCGAACCGGAAGGTTCGACTGCGCTCCGAGCTGCGACTCGAAATCCCGCCATCGACAACACCGCATCGGCTGCGATCACCAAAGGGACCTGCCCAGCAGGAGCCGTAAGCTCGGTGCGAGCGGCCAAGTCATACGCCCAACTTCCGCAAGCAAGCCCACCATAGATGGTCGCCTGACCTGCAATCACCACGGCCTCATCGAGTTGCTCGCCACATACGTAGACAACCTGGCCGCTCGCCAAAGCTGCGTTGAGGCTGCCAAAGGGCGCTTCTGGCGTGCCGTCGCCGGTCGCTCCAGCCTGAACAAACACGCCGCACTCCGGGCCGGGGTAGGCGCCCTCCTCGGGCGTACAACTCTCCGAGCTGGGCGCTTCACCGCCAGCGCCGCCTTCCCCATCCCCCAACTGGAACGGAAGTCCACGACAGCCCCAGAGCATCAACGCGAGAAGCCAGGTCAAAAGCGCGGAATTGAAGCGTTGCTTGTGTTGCATCCCATGGACATTCCTTTTGGCGACAACGAGCGCTCACAAAAGCGACAACCCATGATTCGGCGGCGCTATCGTCGCGCCATGAGCGAACCGAGCGAAGTCTTGGCGATGTTGGGCACAGGCATGATCGGCGGCAATATGGCGCTACGTTGGCTCGCCCAGGGCCACCGCGTAAACGTGTGGAACCGCTCGCCAGCAAAGCTTGCAGCGCTCGTCGAGAAGGGGGCGCAGGCGTTCGACTCGCCGCACGCGGCGGCAGCTGCTGCCGGGCGTATTCACCTTGCCGTCTCCGACGACGCAGCGGTCGATGAGGTCGTGGCCGACCTTTGTTCGGACAAATCTTCAATTCGAGACGACGCCCTCA
>CAITIQ010000419.1 GCA_903892415.1 uncultured delta proteobacterium
CGAATCTCGACGTCATCGACCGCTTCGGCCATTAGCCCCAAAAGGATAAGCGAGCGCCGACGGTCGCTGAGCAAGCGCCTCAGCAGGGAGAACAAAAGCTCTTCCGAGGGTTGTTCACTCCCCTTCGCCAGGGCCTGTTCGAGCTCGTCGCGAGCACGTCCCGATAGGCGGACCAAGACAGCCGCGACCAGGTCGGCCTTTCGAGGGAAGTAGTAGGTAAGGTGACCTTGCTGTAGCCCAGCGGCTCTCGCGACTTTCACCTGACCAAAGCCACGAGCGCCCGACTGCTCCAGGAGTGCAATCGCCGCATCCACGATTTTTCCCCGCAGGTCTTCGCTCATTGGCAACCTCTTCTAGCGCGTTCCGCAAGAGCACGTGACGAAGCTTGAATTTGTATGTATACAAAGTCGATGCGCACCCCGCTCATTGCCTTGGTTTGCTGTTTGTTTATTGGCTGCGGAGATGACGGAGCGAGTGGCTCGGGGAACGCCGGCAGTGGTCCTGTAGGAGGGGCCGGGGGAGCGGGCGGCAGCGAGCCGGCCAGCCTGCTCGACGCGCGCTATTGTGAGGTCCTGCTCGGCTCAATCAGCGGCGCCACGATCGAGATAGACGTTTACAATACAATCGGGCTCAACGACTGCCCACAGGCCGATTGGGAGGCTCTGGACGCAGACGCCATCAAGAGCGAGTTCATGGTGGACGCTGCCATCCTCAATGGGCCTCGCTATTGGACAATCACTCGCTTTGCGGTGGGCGTTCTGCAGAGTGAGGAGGTTGTCTCCTTCGGCGGGCTCGATATGCGGATAGGGGGCAGAATCAGCCTTCCTATCAGCGTTGTGACTCAAGGCAACTCGCCTTATGAGGTGCGAACGATCCAGCGCGAAAGCATCGTGCTGTTTGCGGCAGGCCAGCGCGTCTACGAACTCGTGGACGACACGGAGCGCGTCTTTATCATGCAGTCTTACAGCACGCAGTATGAGCCGCAGACGCTCGCTTCACTGGAAACCCTCGGGGAACGACTCTCGCTACCGCAAGGCTGGAGTTACCGTACTCGGGTGCTGAGTGAAGACCTCCAAGTGGAGGCTGTGGACAACATGGCCACGGTGCTGCAAGACGACTTTACCAACACCTACCAACTGACCGCGCTCTCGCCCTGACAGCCCTTCGAGCCGCTCAACCGGGCGGCCAGGGAATCAGGCGGGAGGTTCGCTTCTGGTACTGCGCATACTCCGGATAACGCGAGAGCGTGATGCTCTCGGTGAAGTTGGTGGAGCCGTGAAAGAGCATGGTCAGCAAGCTTGGGCCGATGATGCTGATGTTTAGCCATTGCCCGGTAGCAGCGACCGAGAACAAGTAGAGACTCCACCATAGCGCCTGCTCGGCGAAGAAGTTGGGATGGCGCGAATAGGCGAATAGCCCCTTCTGGAGAAAGGGGGACTCCAACACTTCCCCTCGCCCCAGCCGAGCTTTCTTGTCCTGGTGGAAGTTCCACTGCTGTTGGTCGGCCACCGTTTCGAGCACCAGGAAGCCGCAGAAGCTGATGGTTGCTACTGCATCGAGAAGGCCAAAGGGAGCGTGCCCACGCATGGCTACCCATGCGGGCAGCGCGAGTAGGAAGAGCAGGAGGTTCTGATAGCCAGCGACGAAGAAGAAAGAGAAGAGTTGCCACTGCCATGGGCTCATCTTCTTGCGCATCACCGGCCAACGGTAATCCTCGCCGCCCTTCGCGTAGCCACCTTTACGGGCGAAGTTGAAGGTCAGCCGCGCGCCCCACGCGAACACAAGCGTGGCCATCAGCGCGACGCGCGGGTTCTCGAATCCTGCCTTCCAAGCAAAGAACACCGCGTACGCCACCGGCGTGAGCGACCAAGCGCGGTCAACCCAGGAGTGCTCTTTGGTGAGCACTCCCAGGAGCCAGCAGCCGAAAGCCACTGCAGCGCAGGCGTAGAGTCCTTGAAGTAGCGTTGCGTCCACGCGGCTCTCTTAGCCGAAGCCGCGCGAAGAAGCTCTGTCCGCCAAACTACAGCAAGTTCGCCGCGAGCTCGGCGAGCTCACTGCGCTCGCCCTTGGAGAGCACCACGTGCGCCGCGATCTTCTCGCGACGGAAACGCTCTGCGACGACGGAGAGCCCGTTGGACGCATGATCGACGTAGGGGTTGTCGATCTGCTGCGGGTCCCCGGTCAGGATGATCTTGGTGCCTTCCCCACAGCGGGTGATGATGGTCTTGACCTCGTGCGGGGTTAGGTTCTGCGCCTCGTCCACGATCAAATATTGGTTCGGCAGGCTGCGCCCGCGGATGTAGGTCAGCGGCTCAACTTGAATGGTTCCGCTCTCGAGCAGCTCCAAGAAGCCACGCGTATTGCGGCCGTTCTTTGCGTTGCCGTTGGAGAACAGAAACTCGAGGTTGTCGAAGATGGGCTGCATCCACGGGTTGAGCTTCTCGTCCACGTCGCCCGGCAAAAAGCCGAGGTCACGGCCGAGCGGCATGATCGGCCGGGAGACCACAAGGCGCGAATACGTGCCGTCTTCCGTGGTCCTCTTGAGGCCGGCGGCGATCGCGAGCAGCGTCTTGCCGGTGCCTGCCTTGCCGAGCAAGGTGACCAGCCGGATCGAGTCATCGAGCAGCACGTCGAGGGCGAAGGATTGCTCGCGGTTGCGCGGCCTGATGCCGAGCACGCCTTCACGCGAGACGCGCAGCGCCACGATCTGACCTTTACCCGCGTCGAAACGGCCGAGCGCAGTGTGCCCCGGCGACTTCGCGTTGCGCAGCATGACCGCTGCGTTGGCAGCGATGTTGGGCGCGGTTTCGAGCGACAAGAAGCCATCTTGGAAGAACGAGTCGATGTCGGCCTCGGGTACCTCCAGGTCGAGGAACGGTTGCTCCAGCGACTCATCGTCCACGCGTTGGTTCTCGTAGGTCTGCGAGATGATGCCGAGCGCGTCGGCGCGAATACGCAGATTCGTATCCATCGTCACGAAGATGGTCGGCTTGCCTTTGTCCTTGTCACGGACATCAATCGCCGTTTGAAGAATGGCTTGGTCTTGCGACGTCTTGTCGAAGCCGACGCCCAGCTGCGGACGCTTCTCGGGGATCAAGATACGAAGCGTGCCACCGCCGTCGAGCGGTACGCCGCGTGCGAGCGAGCCTTCATCTCCGCGTTGCTCGTCGAGCAAGCGCGAAATGGTGCGAGCGTTGCGGCCGCGTTCGGTGCCTTCGCGTTTGAACTGGTCGATCTCTTCGATCACGAAGATGGGAAGGACGACGTCGTTGTCCTCGAATTTAAAGATGGCGCGCGGGTCGTGGAGCAGGACGTTGGTGTCGAGGACGTAGTTCTTTTTCATGAGGGCCAATGCGATAGGGCGTCACGGGCAGCGTACTTGACGCATTCGGAGAGCGTTGGATAGTTGAACACCGCGGTGGATAGGTCATCCACGGTACCGCGCAAGACTACGGCGATCTGACCGATGTGGATGAGTTCTGTTGCGCGGTCCCCAATGGCGTGAGCCCCAATGAGGACGCGTGTTTCTTGGTCGAAGACCAACTTCATGAAGCCGCCTGGCAAACCGTTGATCTTCGCCCGAGCGTTTTTGTCGAAGTGCCCCGTTCCGGCGACTACGCGACGCCCAGCCGCAATGGCGTCCTCCTCGGAGAGCCCCACGCAAGCGACCTCCGGGATGGTGTAAATGCCGTACGGCAGGATCTGGGCGACGGCGCAGGCAGCGCCTTGTGACTCGAAGGCACAGCTGACTGCCACGCGGCCCTGTTCCATCGACGTGGAGGCGAGGGCAGGAAAGCCAATCACGTCCCCGACGGCGAGAATGCTTGGCACGCTGGAAACGTAGCGCTCATTCACCGCGACGCTGCCTCGCGGCCCCATTTTTACGCCCACGGCCTCCAGGCCAAGCCCCGCCGTTCGGCCGCTGCGTCCACCGCAGAAAAGCACTTTGTCACACAGTACGGTGCTCCCTCCGGCGAGCTTGACCGCGAGCGCGTCACCATCATGGACGATCGAGTCTTGAGCTTCTTTGAGCCGCACATCGATGCCCATCTCTACGAAGGCCACGCGCAGCGCTTCACTCATGTCGCGGTCCAGGAAGGGTAAGAGCTCATCACGCTTGTCCACCAAGGTCACCTTGCAACCGAGCGACCCGAAAATGGACGCGTATTCACAGCCGATGACACCTGCGCCGAGGATCACCATGCGCGGGGGCATGCTTTCCAGCTGAAGGATGGTGTCGCTGTCCTCGACCTCAGCTTGATCCCACGGGATCTCAGTCGGACGGTGTGGGACCGAGCCGGTGGCGACGAGCAAAAACTCCCCCGTGACCTTTGTTCCGGTGCCGTCTGGGAGCTCGACCGTAACCTCGTGCGGGCCGGTGACGCTCGCGTGGCCGCGCAGCAAACGCACGTTGTGCTGCTCGTACTCTTGCAAGATGCGCTCGACCTCGAGCTTTTTGACCGCGGCCTTGCGCGAAAGCAACTTGGGCACGAACAGGTGCACGTCGATGGTGACGCCAACTCCGTACACTTCGCGTTGCTCGCGGCCCGAAAGGAAAACCGCGGTTTCACGCAGCGTCTTGGAGGGCAGCGTGCCTGTATGCACGGCTGCACCACCCGGCTCTTTCTCGCGTTCAATCACGATGACGCGCTTTCCCATGACGGCTGCCGTGACAGCGGCGCGCTCGCCTGCCGGGCCCGAACCGAGAACCACTAGATCGTAATCGTATTGCACGTGGGGGCGAGGGTAGTATCCCCGGTCTGCGAAGAGCAACAGCGAGCGAACCATGTCGAACGATCTATTTGTCTGCTGCTGCGTCCGGTTCAGGATCAAGGCGGCCGAGCGCGCCATTTCGATGAACCCTTGGCGCACAAGCTTTAGGAGGCCGTGAGGCATGGGCCAGTTTCGTAGAAACCTCGTGTCCTTTGCCGCGAGCGCCGGGCAGCGAGTCAAAGGGGCGATCGCGGTTCTGACCCAGGACCCAGTCCGTGAAACTGGGATCGTACAGCGCATCGAGCATTGGGCTGCCAAAGACGGCGATCGCGTCTTTGTCTTGTTCGAGAAGGAGCGCCTTAGCTACCGGGAAATGGCAGCGCGTATCGCTCGCCGCTCGGCCACGCTGGCGCGCGAGGGCGTCAAGCGAGGGGATAGCGTCGTGCTGATGATGAGCAATCATCCGGCGTTTCTCGTGAACGCATGGGCGATCGCCAGGCTCGGCGCGGTCGCCACCTTGATCAACACCAACCTGACCGGGGCGAGCCTGCGGCACGCATTACTCTCCACCAAACCGCGGCTATTGCTGGTCGGTCGGGAGTTCGTAGGATCGGTCCTGGAGGCGCTCGAGGGCGAGCCCGCGCGCCTGCTTTGGGAGGAAACTCGATCGGCGGCAGAAGGCGCCTCCACGGCCGACGCGGCGACGGCCGAGCTGGAGTTGCCGCGGCTCGATGCAGAGGTCCGAGACGTTCCGAGTGCAGTGATCACGCGCGGCGACGAACTCTACGTTTACATCTTCACCAGCGGTACCACGGGGCTGCCCAAGGCTGGGCGCATCTCTCACGCGCGCTCCATGACTGCGGCGTATGGCTTCGGCGGCTTCACCCTCGGCTTGGGCCCGAGCGACGTGCTCTACGTCTGCCTGCCGCTCTTTCATAGCTCGGGGTTTCTCATCGGTGCTGGTGGCGCGGCGAACGCAGGCGCAACCCTCGCCCTCGCGCGCAAGTTATCGGTCAGCCGCTTCTGGGACGATGTTTGCGATACCGGCGCGACGGCTTTCGTCTACATCGGGGAGATCTGCCGCTACTTGCAGCTGGCGCCGCCGCATCCCAAGGAGCGCATGCATAAGCTTACCCGCATGGTCGGAAATGGCATGCGTCCCGACGTCTGGAAAGAGTTCGTCAAGCGCTTCGAGCCGGGGATCGTGCATGAGTTCTACGGTGCCACCGAGGGCAACGTGAACATGACCAATGTGTTCGGCAGGGAGGGCTCGGTCGGTAGGATGCCGCCCTTCTTCTGGATGGACAACGCGTTCTTAGCCAAGTGGGACGCTGACAATGAAGCGCCGCTACGCGATGAGCGCGGATTCTGCGTGCCATGCAAACCCGGGGAGGTCGGTGAGCTGCTCGGCCGCATCGATGCTTCGCGTACGACCATGCGATTCGAAGGTTACCTGGGGGATGCTGCAACCAACGCCAAGATCCTTCGCGATGTGAAGGTCAGCGGTGATCAGTACTTCCGCTCGGGGGACCTGCTCAAGAAAGACCGTTGGGGCTTCTATTTCTTCGTCGACCGCATCGGAGACACCTTCCGCTGGAAGGGCGAGAACGTATCGACGAACGAGGTTGCGGACGTCTGTTCCCAGGCGGAGGGAGTCGAGTTGGCCAACGTCTACGGTGTGAGTGTGCCGGGCGCCGATGGTCGTGCGGGCATGGTCGCGCTCTCGCTCCGAGCAGGTGCTCACTTCTCCCCGGAGCGCTTTTACGAGCACGTCATGAAACGGCTGCCTTCGTATGCGGCACCGCTGTTCGTGCGGTTGCTACCGGAGGCCGTGGTCACAGCGACCTTCAAATTGCGCAAGGTTGATCTGCAGCGAGAAGCCTTCGACCCATCCGTCGTTTCGGATCTGCTGTTTTACCGAGACGACAAGAAGCGCTCCTATGAGCCGATCACGAGCGAGTTCGTTGCTGCTGGGGAATGGCCGCCGCGCGCTTGAGCTGGCGCGCGTTCACGGGGATGCTCGCGCTCGGCGCCTGCGCGCAACCAGCGGCGCGAGAACAAGCGGGAGCTAGCGGGGCCGCGACGCTCTCAACCTTGGACGATGCCGCGTCTTCCGCCGCCACGCCGAGCGCGCAGGGCCAATCCGAGGCAGCGTCTGGCCAAGCTGTTGATCGCTGGGTCGAGCAGACGTTGCGCACGGCAGACCCACGCTTCGGCGCGTGGCTCGCGGACGCAGAGAACCTTCGTTTGCAGGTCTTGGTGACCGAGGTCTCGCCGGATGGCCAAACCTGGAGCAGTCACGGTTTCCGTGTGGACGCGGAGTATTTCTACCCTGCCAGCGCCATCAAGCCCTTCTTGGCCGTGGCGACGTTGCGAGCGCTGGATGCGCGCGTTAACGGACAAATCCCGCTTGGTACCCGCATCCGCCGTTGTCAGCCGCTGCGCAAAGGCTGCGAGCCCCCCGAACAAGACGAGGACAAGGAGGCCGAGCCGAGCGAGGCGGACGACAAGCCGAAACACAAGAAGCTCTACCTCGGCGAGGAGATCACCAAGCTGCTCTCCTATTCGGACAACGACTCGTACAACCGCCTTTGGGACATCGTTGGGCATAGCGAGCTAAACGCGGCCGTTGCAGAGTTCGGCTTCTCATCGCTACGGTTTCACCACCGGATGGATGCGCCCGCCGAACGCTCGCGCAGCACCGTACGCGTGCAGCTGTTGCCGCCGGCGATGAAGGGACTCGACCTGCTGGCTCGCACGAGCTCCTTTGAGCCGGAACCCACGCCCGCCGAACAGCTGATGATCGGGACGAGCTATCTCGACCGCGGTAAGCGGCTTGACGAACCGATGAGCTTTGCGCGCAAGAACTATGTTTCGCTGCGCGAGCTGCAACAAATGAACGTGTCTCTACTTTTCCCCGAGCGCCCCGAAGCCAAGCGCCTCGGCCTCTCCGAGCTCGAGCGCGAGCACCTCATCCGGGCGATGACCGCCAACCTCAACAAGCCCGCCAACGCAGCTGAACATCACCCACTTTCTGCGGGAATCTTGGAGACGATGCCGAACGCCAAGCAGCTACGCATCGTCGGGAAGTCCGGCCGAGCGTACGGCTTTCACATCGACAATTCCTGGGTCGAGGACAAAAGCACCAAGCGTGCGTTCTTCGTTACCGCGACGGTCTACGCCAATCCGGATGGTGTGCTCAATGACGATGACTACGCCTATGAGGAGACGAGCAAGCCGCTGCTGCGTGCCCTCGGTGCGGCTTTGGCGCGGAAAATTTTGCTCGCTCCGTAAGCCTGTTTGAGGGCGCTGCGGTACGCCCAAGCTGATAGCGTTACGCCTCCACGCCTTGGCCTCGCGGCTACACGCGGCTAAGAGTTTGGCCCTGTTATTTCGAGAGGTTCCAATGCGCAGGTTGTTCGGTTCGCTTTCGGTTCTTGGTTTGGTGCTGATGCCGCAGGCTGCGGTGGCTCAACTGCTGTTCGAGGATCAAGGCACGGCGGTCTTGCCGCAGGGCTGCAACGGCTCCGGCTGTTGGACCAACTACGCGCGCGCAGTCGACGTGGATGGGGACGGCGATCTCGATCTGGTCGCCGTCAACTGCGGTGGCTTCTTTTCCAACCCGCAGCCCCAACCGCTGCTCGTGTGGACGAACGACGGCGCGGGCAACTTCGTCGACGCCTCGGACATCTTCGGGTCGATCTCGGCGACCTTGCGTCAGGTCGCCTTTGGTGACGTGGATGGCGACGGGGACGTCGATATGGTGGCTCCTTCAGCCGGCAATGCGCAGCCCGACCGCCTGTTCATCCAAACCGCGCCGGGCGTGTATGCGAATGAAGCCTCGACTCGCTTGCCAGCCAACAGCTCGAGCGACGCCGGCGCGGTTCGCTTGGGCGACTTGGATGGAGACGGCGACTTGGATTTGGTGGTGGCCGAGGGCTACCTCAACGACGGCGCAGACCCAGCGAGCATCTATCTCAATGACGGGACCGGGAAGTTCGCCCTCACGAACACCACGGTTCCGACCGGCAAGAACGGCGTGAATCCGGACGACGTCGATCTCGCGGACATCGATGGTGACTTCGACCTCGACATCCTGATCAACTTTCACCAGGGCCAGAACTCGCTTTGGCGCAACGATGGCGCTGGCAACTTCGAGGACATTTCAGCGAGCTTGCCTGGGCTCTCCGGCGGAGCCTTCCACTATGGGCCTGCCTTCTGTGACGTCGACAACGACGGTGATCTCGACCTCTTCACCGACAACGCCGCAGCCGACGGTAGCTACGAGGAGCAGCTGGCAATCAATGATGGCAGCGGCAACTTTAGCGATGAGACCTCGCGGATCAGCGGCAATAGCTCGGCGGACGACAACCTGATCGCTTGCGTGGACTATGACTCCGACGGGGACTTCGACTTCATCGTCGGGTCGCTTGCGACCAATCACCGAGTCTTTCAGAACGACGGTCAGGGCAATTTCCAGTTCGTCGCCAACGCTGTCGATGGACCCACCGTGCCGAACCTTTGGCTCGAGATCGGGGATCTCAACGGAGACAAGCGAGCCGATCTATTCGCCGTGCAAGGAGAGGGCAATCCCCAGAC
Source organism: uncultured delta proteobacterium (assembly GCA_903892415.1). GTDB lineage: Bacteria > Myxococcota_A > Polyangia > Polyangiales > Polyangiaceae > Xiheicaenibacterium. The sequence continues at coordinate 9,313 of CAITIQ010000419.1, forward strand.
AGAGCGGCTGTACTTTGGAACCGAGAGCGTGGTTGAGGACAACCTAGCGCCGCGCGTGATCGCGATCGAGAACGTGGCTCTATCGGCCGCCAGTGAAACCGTGGTGCGCTTTCGCCTCTCCGACAACGCAACCTCCGACGGCGGCCCCCGCGTCGATCGGGCCTGGGTTCTCGTCGGCAACCAGCAGATTGATGCGGACTTCATTGGTGGAGATCTGTTCCGCGCGGTGGTCCCGGTGACGAGTGAGACCGTCTTCACGGTGTGCTCAGCAGACTCGTCGGGCGTGACCGAGTGTGATGGCGGAGAAGGTGGTGGTGGCGCTGGCGGCAGCGGTGCTGGCGGTGATGGAGGCAGCGCTGCCGGTGGAGCGTCGCCGGGCTCCGGTCCCTCGGGCTCGGGCGCCGGGGGTTCCGGAGGTGGTGGTACGGATTCGGATTCGGAGGGCGGTTGCGATTGTCAGTTGCCGGCCCAGTCGTCGACGCCGGGCCTCGCCTTGGGTGCCCTCGGCTTGCTCTTGGCTGCAGCGCGACGTCGCGCCGGCCGAGGTGGGAAGTGAAGCCGCCGCGTTTGGTTGGGCCGGCGCTTACGGCGGCCCGCCTTGCTGCCGAGTCAGGGCCTGCGGGCGCCTTGCTCAAGAACGTGCTCTCGGAGAGCCTCGGGCTCGACAAGCTGAAGGCCGTACCCGAGCACGATCGCTCGACGGTGCCGGTCACGAACGAGCCGTTGGTTGCCCGCGCAGAGAAGAAGCTCAGCGACGCAAAGCTCCCTCCGCCCAAGGGGCACTCGTGGCCGCGCACCTCGGCTGAGCTGCGCGCCGCCTTTGCCGCTGGCACCGTGTCGCCCGAAGACATCGGACGGCGCTCGCTCGCCTTCGTAAGGCGGCTCGAGGCGAACCGGGTGCACAACGTATTGGCGGCGGAGCAGGAGAGCCGCACCCGCAGCGAATCCGAGGAGTCGGCGAAGCGGCATCGCGCGCGTGCGGCGCGCGGTCCACTGGACGGCATTCCCTTCATCACGAAGGACGAACTCGACGTGCAGGGGCTGGCAACACGGGTGGGCTCGCGCTGTGAATCCACCGCGCCTAAAGCCGCAGACTCGACGGTCGTGGAACGACTGCGAGCTGCGGGCGCTGTGTTCGTCGCCAAGACGGTGATGACCGAGTGGGGTATGTCGCCGCTCGGCCAGAATCCGAACTTCAACATGCCGACGAACGCTCATCATGCCGAGCGTTGCCCGGGCGGAAGCAGCTCTGGGACTGCCGTTGGCGTCGCGCTCGGTGTGGCACCGCTGGGCGTCGGCACAGACGGTGGTGGGTCGGTGCGCATTCCGGCGGCGCTCAACGGTCTTTTCGGTCTCAAAGCCACCTTTGGTCGCGTCAGCCGCGCAGGCAGTCTGAGCGGCACCGTCGGTCACGTCGGGCCGATCGCTTCGTCCGCCTGGGAGCTCGCCCACTTTCTTGATGCCGTCTCATCGACGCCGGACCGTCTTGATCCATCGACGTTGTGGGCTCGAAAGCCGGGCCCTGGCGGCTTTGGGGCGCGCCTCGGCGCGGGCGTCAAAGGGCTGCGCATCGGCGTCCCCGAGGCCGAATGGTCGAGTGCGACGCGCGAGGTCGCAGAGGCCTGCAAGCAGGCCTTGAGCGCGCTCGAACGTGAGGGCGCGGAGCTTTTGACGGTCAACATGCCGCTTGCGAACGTGGCTGCCCCGATCGGCTATCTCACGATCGGCAGCGAGATCCTTGCGGCTCACTGGCATGACTTCGTGCATCGACGCGAGCTGATGGGGGAGGACCTTCGGCTCTCGCTCGCGGTGCTGGCCACCATCTCTGCGCACGAGTTCCTCGATGCCCAGCGGCTGCGCAGCGCGTTGCGCTTGGAGTCGGCCAAGCTGCTCGAGGACGTGGACGTGATCGCTCTTCCGACCACGGCGACGACGGCCCCTCCGCTGCCCGTTGCTCAACGTGGGCGAGCGTTTTCGGATCCGGAGGCCATCGACGCGATGTGCCGCCACAACTTCCTGGGCAACCTGACCGGGCTTCCAGCCGGCACTGCGCCGGTTGGACAAGACATGGATGGCCTGCCGATCGGCCTTCAGATCATCGGTGACGCCTGGGATGAAGCGATCGTACTCGGGGTGCTCGGCCACCTCGAGCGCATCGAGGTCGCGCGCGTACCTAGGCCCAAAGCGGCGCTCGATCTGCTCTCCGCCTGAAGTCAAAATAGTCGCCGACTCTCCCTCTTTTTTCGCCTTCTCGGAGAAGCGTCTTAAGAGGGGGGTATGCGGACCTTCGCTCCCATCTTTGCCTCGATCATCGGCTTGGCCGTAGCCCTTCAGGGCTGCCATCGTGACGACACTGCACCCAAAGAGTCAGCGCCTACGGAGCCGCCGGCGCTGGCCAAGCTCGACGAAGCGAAGCCGCTTCCGACCATCCCGGCGATCCCCGCGCCCAAGAAGCTCGACGCTCCAAGTCAGCCGGAACCCAGCGCCGAAGCTGAGGCCGAGGGCCAAGAGGAGAACGCTGACGAGCAGCCGGAAGAGGCCAAACCAAACAAGAAGCGGCGCGCCTCCAAAGGCTCGCGTCGCCGCTCGCGCAGTCACTCAGAGGAGGAGACCGCCGAGGTTGCGAGCAGCAAGGGCAGCAAGGTCAAGAACAGCAAGGACGCCGTCGACGGGGCGCCGCTGAGCCTCAAGCGCATTCAGTTCGCCGAGGCGATCAAAGACCGCGAGCCGGTCGATCCCGAAGAGACCTTCTCGATGACCAACACGGGCAAGCTGTACGCGTTCCTCGAGCTGTCCAACCAGTCGGAAGAAGAAGAGAAGGTGACCGTTACCTTCGTCCCGCCGATGGGTGGTGCGACCAAGGTCACGCTCGACGTGGGGCCACAAAAGCGCTGGCGCACCTGGGCCTTGCGCAAGGCCGTTTCGGCCTCAGGAACCTGGCGAGTGGTGGTGCGCGACAGTCACGGTAAGGAACTCGGCAGCCGCACCTTCGAGGTTACGGAGTGATGATGGATCCGCGCGCTCTCATGCACGGCTCCGTGGCGGTGGTCGCCCTTGCCGCGAGTCTCCTTGGTTGGGTCTCCGAGCCCTCGCACGTATGTGATGTTGGTCACGAAGCCCATGACGCTCCCGGCGCAGCGCACAAGCGTGGCCGCTTCGAGGTGCTCTCTGACGTGGCGCTCTCCCAGAACGTTACCGAGAAGCTCAACCTCGTCGCCGAACGTTACAAGCGCCGCACAGGCAAGACCTTCATCGTCACCAGCGGCACGCGTGATCCGGTCAGCCAAGCGGAGCTGATTCACGACAAGCTCAGCGCCGGCGACGACCTGATGAAGCTCTACAAGGACAAGGCCGCTGTTGCGGAGCTTGTGCAGATCTACAACGCAGGCCAGGCCAGCAAGAAGTCGCGCGCCATCATCGTCTCCTCGATCGCCTCGGCCATTCGTGGGCAAATCAAGAAGGGCGTGTTCATCTCGGCCCACCTCAAGGCCGGCGCCGCGGACGTCCGCAGCACCAACATGTCAGCCTCGGAGAAGCGGGCGTTCGTCGATGCGGTGCGCGAGGCCGGCGGCTTCGACGTGATGTTCGAATCTACGCCGCCTCACTTTCACCTGCAGCTCGACTGACGGTCAGTTCAGCCCGACGTAGAGGTTCTGGACGTCGTCATCTTCGTCCAGCGCCTCCAAGAAGGCCTCGACCTCGGCTCGCTGCTCTCCTTCGAGCGCGACCGGGTTCTTGGGCTTCCAGATCAGCTTCGCTGACGAGACGCTCCATTTGCGATCTCCAAGCGCCTTGCTGACGATCCCCAGATCGCCCGGATCGCTGAAGAAGCGCGTGGTGCCGTCGTCGTCCGACTCGACCTCTTGCGCGCCACTCTCGATCGCCGCCTCTTCAGCATCGACCCCGGCTCCCGGCGGCGTGGCCTCGACTTCCCCAACGCGCTCGAAATCCCAGGAGACCGAGCCGCTTGCGCCCAGTTGGCCCTTGCGAAAGAGCAGTCGCACGTTGGACGAGGTGCGGTTGCGGTTGTCGGTAAGGCACTCGACGATCACCGGGACCTGGTGCGGCGCAAAGCCTTCGTAGAGGACGGTCTCGAATTGAACGCCCTCCTCCAATAGCCCCGCGCCCTTCTTGATCGCGCGCTCGAGGGTCTCTTTGGTCATCGAGGCCTTCTTGGCCGCCTCGACCGCCATTCGAAGCGCTGGATTCATACTCGGATCAGCGCCGTTGCGCGCGGCGACCATGATCTCCTTCGCGAGCTTGCCGAACACGCGCCCTTTGGCGTTCGCCGAAGCCTCGCGACCCTTCTGTTTCCACTGTGCACCCATGGCAGGAGCCCATAGCGCACTTCGGTCGTGGCTGAGAAGCGTCCAAAGGCGCACGCTCCAACAAGGGGAGGCTGCGTGTGTGCGGCCGGCCACAGCGTGGGTCTGGCGCGCCTCGCGCCAGCTGCGGGCTACGGAAGGACGGGCCGAGTTGCGGCCAAAAGTGGGTATCCGGAGGGCGGCACGCCCTGTGCTGAAGAGTTCGTATGGCACATGGTTCGGCTGGTCGGTCGTCTCAACAAGGTCCAAGTTCCTTTTGTTTTGCGCAGCGACTCACAAAGGCACGGCTGCTCACCGCCGCGTTCTTGACGCTCGCTGGCGCTGCTTGTGACCGCGACGGCGAATCGTCTTCCCCGGCGAGGACCTCGACCGTGCCGGCCCTCAGCACGGCCAGCGAAGCCGCTCCACAAGTTACCGTCGTGGAGAAGCGCTCGTTCGCCCCGTCAAAGAAGGACTGCGAAACGGTGGTGGTGTTCGCCGAGGGCGAAGCGCGCGGCTCGCTTTGTGTCGACGACGTCGCCAAAGAAGGTCTCACCGTGCTTGACCTCGCAGACAGCTGGACCCCGCGCGTGTTCATGCCCGATCCGCAAACCAAGTCCGCTCCCGAGTACCGCCAAAAATACCTAGAACTCGCGGGCTCGGAGAACGCCGATCTCGGCTTGAACGGCATCGCCAGCAACGTGTCTCTGACTGCGCGCCGCTTGCTCGATGATAAGCGCCATACCTGCAACGCCGCGATCGAGCGCAAACCGCTGGTCGAGCTGGCGGCAGCGACGTCGTCGGCGGCCAACGAGAAGGCGCGCGCCGCCTTGCTCAAGCAGCCGCAGGCGCGTGACGCCATCAAGGTGATTCAGGCCGAGCTCGTGTGCGCCGGCTTCCTCAAATCGAGCCAGGTTAGCGGTGTACTTACGCAAGCGACCCACTCCGCGCTCGAGACCTTCCGCCGCCGAAACCTGATCGTGGGCAGCGGGCTGGACCAGGACACGCTGGCAGCGCTCGCTCTCGGCGGAGAAGAACTCGCGTTTCGCGCGCTCTTGCGCGGCGTTCGTGAGCGCGTCGCGGAGGCCGCCGGCCTGATCGAGGATGGCACTGCCTCGGAGACTCGAGAGCTGGTGGTGGACCGCGCCATCGACCTCACCCGCTTCGCGCCGCTCACCGAGGAGGCGCTAAAGAACGGCGCTCCCGACCTGGTCGACCGTGCCACCGACCGCGCTGCGCGCGAGCTTGGTTGGGTCAGCCCGGAGTCCGCCCGTTCGTTCCTTGCCGCCAAGAGCAAGCAGGAGCTCGCGGCCTTGCGCGTGGCCGTCGCGTTGCCGAGCGCTCCCGCCTATCACAGCGACGCCATGGAACTCCGCGTCGAAGTGGACCGAGGGGACGTGTTCCACGGCACTCCGAGTGAAGCCGCGTTGGCTCGCCGCAAGGCCGGCAACGCTCGTCCACCGAGCTTCGTGGTGTACGCCAAAGAAGGTGACAAGGAAGTCGCATTGATTCGTTGGGCCACGACCATCGGTGGCTGGAAAAAGGAGCGCCAGGAGGACGGAGAGATCGGGCTCAAGTACAAGGCGAGCGACGTCGGGGATCGGGTCTGGCGCCAAATCATCGCCGCACCGGCCTGGATGCCGCCGGAGTCAACGCCGGAGACGGATCTGTTGCATGAGGACAAGGAGGGCAACGTGGCGTTGAAGCGCGACTTGATCCAGCCCGGCTATCGCAACGCTTACGGTCTCGTGATGCTTATTCACCATGAAGAGGTCACGCGCGGCGGTAAGACCAGCTACCTCGATCACGGCATTCGTACCCACGGCTCGGTGGACTATCGCTCCATCAAAAGGGGCACGAGTCACGGCTGTCATCGTCTGTACAACCAACTCGCGCTGCGGCTCAGTGGCTTTCTACTCGACCACCGAACGAGCGTGCGACGCGGCAAGATGAAGACCGAGTACCGCCGCACGCTTCTGTGGAATGAGCAGACGGTCGAGGTGGAGGTCCCCACGCGTGGTTACCTGTTCGAGCTCAATCCGCCGGTTCCGGTGCGGGTGCTCGAGGGCAGCATCTCGGGCGACAAGCAGAGCCCCATTTCGATGTTGCCCGTCGACGAGCCGAAGAAGGGCTGAAGAGCTCCGCTCTGTTGCTGCGATGGGACGAGCGCGGGACTACACTCGCCGCCTGATGTTCGAGATCGACGAGGAGACGACGCACGGCGATGGGATGCGTCGGTCGCAACTTGAACTCACGCCACAGGTTCTGGCGGGTCGGTACGAGCTGCGCGCCTTGCTCGGAACCGGGGGAATGGGCAGCGTCTACCGCGTTTTCGACCTCGAGCTCGAGGAGGTCGTGGCCCTCAAGATGATTCGAAGGGACCTGCTTGGTCGGGCGGAGGTGGTCGAGCGATTTCGCCGTGAAGTGAGGCTGGCTCGGCGAGTCACCAATCGCCATGTCGCCCGCGTGTTCGACATCGGTGGGGCTGCAGGCGAGCGGTTCTTCACCATGGAGTTCGTAGCTGGGCGCAGTCTTGGCGCGACGATGGACCACGCGCGTATGCCGGTAGCAGAGGTCTTACGCATCGCGCGGGATGTCGCCCTCGGTTTGGCCGCTGCCCACGCGGTAGGGGTGGTCCACCGCGATCTGAAGCCCGATAACGTGATCGTCGCGCAGGACGGACGCGCGGTGATCACCGACTTCGGCATCGCCCGCTCCCTCGAGCTGCCGCCCAGCGAGGATTCGCTCTCCGGCAGCTGGCTCGGAACCCCGGTGTACCTTTCGCCTGAACTCGTGGTCGGTGGAGTTGCCGATGAACGTAGTGATCTTTTCGCGTTGGGCGTCATGCTGTTCGAGGCGCTCACCGGCCGCTTGCCGTGGGAGGGCACTGACTTCGAGACCGTGGCGGCCCGGCTGGAGAAGCCCGCGTTGGACCCGCGGGACTTCAACGCCGCCGTCCCGGCCGAGTTTGCTCTGACCATGCTCGAGTGCATGGCGCGTATGCCAGAAGATCGACCGAGCTCCGCCGAGCGCGTCGCGGCGGTCTTCGCCTCCTGCGCCGAGAGCTTCAAAGACCCTGCGCTGCGCGCCACGCTGCCAATGATTGCGCCGCCCAAAGCGAGCAGCTTTGCGGTTCATCTGCCACCACCCAGCATCGCCAAGGCCGCCAGCGGGTTTCGCACAGTGGCCGTGCTGCCGTTCGAAGACGCGGGCAACGAGCAGGCGGGCTACCTTTCGGACGGCGTAACGGAGGCGTTGATCCTGGCCCTGGGTCGGGCGCCATCGCTTTCGGTGCGCCCTCGCGGCCGGGTGCTTCCCTTTCGGAAAACCGGGCTTTTGCCGCTCGAACTCGGGCATCGCTTGGACGCGGAGGCGCTGGTGTTCGGCGCAGTGGTGAGCGATACCGAGCTCGCGCGCGTTGGGCTGCGCGTGATCGATTCGAGCGAAGGCTTTCTGCTTTGGTCGGGCCATTTCGAGCGGCCGATCGATCAGCTCTTTCCGCTCATCCACGAACTCGCGGCGGCCGTAACCACCGTTCTTTCGTCGGGGCGTCCAGCGCAATCACTCGATTGCACCGCACAAGAAGGTCTCACCGAGCTACTGCTACAGGCGCGGCACGCGTATCACTCCTTCTGGGAGCGGGACGCGACGCGCGCGGTCGCCCTGTTCGAGCAGGCCTTGCGGCTCGCGCCGGAGGACCCGCGGGTGATCGCAGGGCATGCGCTTGCGTGTTTGCGGCTCAGCTACTTCACCGGGGACGCGCTTAATCGGGTTCGTGCGGCGGTTGCGCATGCTGACAAGGTCGCGCCGACGTTGCCGGAGACCCAGCTCGCTCGGGCATCGCTCCTGGTGCAGGAAAGCAAGCCGGTTGCGGCGGCGCTCGAGCTGTTGCGCGCGCTCGAGCAGGCTCCGGATCTGGCCGAGGCGAACTGGCTTCTCGGCCGTTTGTTGCTCGAGTCGGATGCCGTTGAGCTCGCCGCGCGCCGGCTCGAGTGGGCTCTTGCGATTGAGCCGGCGCTCTCGCTTGCGCGCCGCGATTTGGCGAGGGCCCACGCGCTCCTGGGACAGTGGCAGGAGGTGGAACAGGTTGCTGCTAGCGAGCCCGATGCAACGCAGGCAGGTCCTTGGCTCGATCGCGCGCGCTATGCGATGTGGAAGCGTGATCCAGCCTTGGCTCGGCAACACCTCTCGGCGTTGCCGAGCTCGACCGGCCTCGCGAGCGACGGCCCTCTCGAGATCGCCCGCGCGCTTTTGGCCATGGTGGCCGAGTCCCGTTCGCCGTTCCACGAGCCCGCGCTTCACGACTTCGTCTTGAAGGCCCAAGGCACACCGCGCCGAGGCGCGTTCGCAGCCCAGATCGAAGCGGAGCTGCACGCCTATGCGGGCTCCCGCGCAGATGCCTTGCGCGCGGTGAAGGCAGCTGTGCACGCGGGCTTGACCGACCTTGCGTGGCTCGAACGATGTCCGCTGCTAAGCGAACTGCGGGAGGACGAGGGCTTCATCCGGGCACGGCTCGAGGTCGGGCTCGTGGCTGGTCCGGTTCGCGAAGCCATCCTGAAATAGTGAACCCGCGCCGCTTCCGTACGGTCAGTTTTCGCGTGACTGGCCCTTTGGTTGCGCTACCGTCCGCGCCATGATCAACATCGGCGACACGCTTCCTGACGCTTCCCTCACTGAGTCGCTCGAGTTCGGCGACGCCTGCCCCCTCCCGCCCCAGAAGTTCAGCGTGGCTGAGCTCACCAAGGGCAAGACGATCGCCATCTTCGGCCTCCCCGGCGCCTACACGCCCACGTGCTCAGGTCAGCACGTACCTGGTTACCTCGCCAATCATGACGCGCTCAAAGCCAAGGGCGTGGACGAGATTTGGTGCGTCTCGGTCAATGACGGTTTCGTGATGGCGGCGTGGGGTCGCGATCAGAAGGCGATCGGCAAAATCCGTTTCCTCGGAGACGGCTCAGCCGAGTTCGCCAAGAAGCTTGGCCTCGACATCGACATCCCCGGAATGGGCGTACGCGTGAAGCGCTTCTCGCTGCTCGCCAAAGATGGCGTGGTGAAGCAGCTCAATATTGAAGGTCCCGGCAAGTTCGAGGTTTCCAACGCTGAAACCATGCTGGGTCAATTGGGCTGAGCCCAACGCTCGCCGCCTGCGGCGACGGAACAATGCTCGGGGCGTTCAGGCGCTGCCCGGGCATTGTTGTTTCTGGGCCTCGATCGTAAGAACAAAAGATGAACTGCGTTCGCTTTGTTTCGGTGCTCACGGTTTCGTTGCTCGCGTGCGGAGACAGCTCCGGCTCTGGAGTTGGTGCAGCTGGTGGTGGAGGCAGCGACAGCGGTGGTGCCGGCGGCGCTGCAGAGTCGGGAGGCGGCGGCGCTGAATCTGGCAGCGGTGGCGCTGGTGGGGCCGCTAGCTCGGGTGGAGGTGGGGCCGGCACTGGGGGCGCCTGCTTCGACCCGGGCCCGCTCGAGTTCGCTCCAGCGATGGGCAACCCGGAGTGTCTGACCTTCGAAGCTGCCAGTGCGCTGTGTGGCTTTTCCTCTGGCAATGAGGTCTGCGATTTTGCCGTGGCTTGCGGTATCACCTCAGACGTTGGGCAGTGTCAGATCAACTGCGAGCAAGGCTCCTCGTCATTCTGTAATAGCCCCACGATGGTTGATTGCTTGATTGCGAGCGTGTGTGCGCAGGATTGTGCCGCCCTCGCTGCTTGCGGCGTGATTCTTTGAGCTAATCGACAATCGGTAGCCGGCGAGTCTCGGGCTTGGCCGGCGAGCCCAGCGCCGCTTTGGCCACCGCCCGCGGCAGTTCCTCGCGGGTTCTCGCCTTTACGTAGTAAACGCCATCGAGCTGCTCCACGGACTCGAAGCTGCTGCCATTCCAGGTCGCGCGCGTCAGGTGCTGTCCCCACTCGGAGGCAACTGGCGTCACAATCACCGCACCGGGCCGCAACACCTGTCCCAGCACCGGGTCGAGCTTCTTCGCCGCAAAGCCGCAGACGATCGCGTCGAAGCCCCGACTCGATCCCGGTGAAAATGGCCCTTCGCCCAAGCTCGAAGCAGCGGCAAATAAGCTATCCAATTCTTGCGCGTCCCCAGCCATGAGCACCGCCCTGGGATGCGCGACTTGCCGCCCTAGCTCGACCAGGGCTGGGTCGAGTTCGAGGCTTACGACCTTCCCCGCTTCCCCAACCAGCTCGCACAAGAGGCTCGCTCCGTAGCCAGTACCGCCGCCAAGGTCGAGGACGCGCATCCCGGGCTTGATGTCAGCGAGCATATACGTCTTGAGATAGGCGTGTAGCGCGCTGACCGTGGCCATGCCCGTTGCATCCAGGGCGATCGCTTCGTCCTTTGTGCTCTCTTGCAGACAATCCAACGGGACAAACAGCTCGCGCCGAATCCGGCAAACTGCCTGTGTGAGCGCCAGCACGAGCGGCGCTTGTCGGTCGGCCTCGCTCAGCTGCTGCGCGAGCATGTTGGCTAACGTTTGCTCGCGCTCTTCACGATAGAGGCGCTCGGCGAACTCATCTGTAAGCAGCTCGGCGCTCGCCCTTTGTCGTTTGCCCGTATATCGGTTCCAAGCATAGTAGCGAGAGGCGTAGTGAAGCTGCGTCTTGCGCTGGAACTGCTCGACTTGCTCGTCGATCGCCAACATGAAGTAGTCGCGCGCCGGCCCTTGGTAGACGAAGTTGTCGCGAATCCCCTTTAAGATAGGCGCGTAAAGTTGTTCGGTGAGCGCGGCGCGGTGTCGGTAGCTGAGCTCCGCTGAGGGGTCCACCCACTCGGCGAGGAACTCCTGGTCCCCGTCTTTCCACCACTCCGGGCGATGAAAGCGCGTGCCAAATCGCCGCTCCCAGTCACCGCGCTCGTCGTCGATCGGCGAGCCGGGGTAGAGCCTGAATGGGTCCACCGAAAGAAAGCCGGTCACCCCGCGCGGGTCGAGAAAGAGCTGCTCAAGGTAGCGCGCCGAGGTCAGCATCGTCGCTGCGGTCTCGCCTGGGTGACCCACAATCACATTGGCCCCCCAGGCGACGCCCAGTTCGCGAGCTCGCTCTGAGACGTGCAACATCTTGTCGAGATAGTCGTGTAGCCGCCCCGCCTTTCGAATCGTCGCCAAGTGCCCCGGGTCACCCGACTCGAGCCCGAAGCCGAGCGCACAGTTCGCCGCGCCAAATAGCTCCAAGTCTTCATCGTCGATCATGTCCACGCGCACCAGCAGCCAGAACTTACGAGCGGGAAGGGACAGCTTGGCCAGCTCCTTAAGAAACTCCCGTCGCCACTTCTTGCGCATGCCAAACAGCGCGTCGGCAAAGTAAACGGTGAGCCCCGTTAGGTCGAAGTAAGCGTGGGCGCGCTGCACTTCATCCAGCGCTCGCGAGACCGAGAGCGGGCGCCAGCTCACTTCGCGCTTGGCTCGCTCCATACAGAAGGCGCAGTCAAACGGGCAGCCGCGCGAGAGATAGAGCTCAATCTGGCTGGCGAAGCGACGCAGATGGGGCTTGTAGCGATCGAGAAAGCTCCAGTCGCTCGGTGCCAGCTCAGCGAGGTCCTCCACTGGGTCGGAGCTCAAGATGGTTTGGCGAAGTGGAGTGCCGCTTTGCACTGCCTCGACCACCTTGCGCAGCCCGTGTTCGCCTTCGCCCACCACGGCAACATCGAAGGGCGAGCCCTCGCCCATGAAGTCGGTCGGCCGAGCGCTCACGTGATACCCGCCTGCCACGAATGTCGCGTCCGGAAGCAGCGCGCGAGCGACTGTCGCGATGGCCTCCAATTTCAGAAAGTCGAAGCTCGAATACACACTAAATCCGACTACGTCATAGCCCGTGCCGTGCGGGCCCTGGAACACCGCTCGCAGGTCGACAGGACCGAGCACCCGTTCGGCGTGCAGGTCGACGATCGTCACAAGCGCACCTGTGGCTTGCCGCAGATAGCTGGCCAACGTCACCAACTGCGGACAGCCGAAGTTGCCCGCAGCAGCGCCGTCCGTTCCTGGCCAGAGCAAAAGGACCTTAACGCTCATGTGCGCTCGAGCGCTTTCGAACGTCGTAGTCGGGACGCCGGTACGAAGGGCGTTTGGGCAGACGTTGTCGCGCGCGCCGCCTTGAGCTTTGCGGCGAACGCATCGTCGACGTGCTGAGCCACGAACGGATCGAGGCCGTGTTCGCCCAGGACGGCGAGACCGGCTGCTCCACAACCGCCCATACAGGAGGTCTTGAGCGGGCACGGCTGACAGAACTCGGGCGTGACGTCGCGATAGTGCATCACGGCGTCGGACTCGACCAAGCTTGCGAACGATTGCACGCGCGCATCTCCGATTGAATCTGCGTGCAACGTGCAATGCCGCAGCTCGCCTTTCGGCCCCAGGGCGAACTCTTGCATCTCGGTACCGATGGGACAGGAGGAGAAGTTCAAATGCGGAAAGTCCGCTTGCTCCACCACGCACGCCGGCACCGGCATGGTGACTTGCAAGCGCATACCGGCCGCTCCGAAGGGCTCCGCTTGACGAAGTGCCTCGATCAGCTCGCTGCGCGAGGGCAGCAGTTCCGCCGTTTGGTTCGCCGCATAGCCGGCGGGCGAGAAGCGGGACAGCGCGACCTCCGTTGCCCCGAGGGACCGCCAAAGCTCGAGGATCTCGGAGACGACCCGGGCATTCTTGCGCGTAATCACGATGCAGCCGGAGACCGCGACCCCATACTTCCGCAACAGCCGAATGCCCTCGAGCGTGGGCTCAAAGCAGTCCTTCCCGACGTGCTCTTCGTGGAGTTCCCGACTAGGGCCGTTCAAGGTCACCTGCACGAAGAACGGATCGAACGTCGCCAGTCGAGCGGCCTGGCTTTCGCTTATCACCCCGCCGTTCGAGATGATCAGCGCCCGCTTGCCATGCCGCTGCACGATCTCGAGGATCTCGAAGATCTCCGGCCGGGCGAAGGGTTCACCACCGGTCAGCGTCACGTGGTCGAAGTCCACTTCGGTGAGGGCCTTGTCCACGAGCGAGAGCAGTTCTTCACGCGGCAATGACCCGACGTCCCCCGGGGCGTCGCGCCAATCGTTGTAGCAATAGCCGCATTTCTGGTTGCAGAAGGCGGTCAGCTCGATCGCCAAAGAGTAGCGTTTCGGTCGGCTCACCCGCCCAGGCTACCACCGATACCGCGCTTGGTTCTCGTGCGCTTATCGTTGCGCTGGCGCAACAATCTTGGGCGAGACGGTGCCTTCCGCTGGTCATGCCCACGGCGCATTGTTCAGCCATCGACGTCGCAGTCCGCGACCAATGACTCGTGCCAAGGTCGAAGGTCTACGGGGCCGTCGGCCACTTTGTCGGAGAGGGCACGAGTCATTCACTTCGTGCCTTCGGCACTCCGTAGACCTCCGTGGACTCCGTCCACTTCGTGGACTCTGTCCACTCCGGTTCTTTTCACTGCATCCGCCTTCGGCGGAAAGGAACAAGCCATGACCATCTGGAACATCGACAGCTCTCACTCCAGCGTTCAGTTCAGCGTTCGGCACCTGATGATCACCAACGTGCGCGGTGAGTTCAGCGGACTCAAAGGCACAGTGGAGTTCGATCCGGCAGCGCCCGAGAAAGCTGCTGTGCAGGCAAGCCTCGAGGCCGCGACCATCAACACCCGCGAGGCCAAGCGTGACGACCATCTGCGCAGCGCCGATTTCTTCGATACAGACAAGCACGCGACGCTCAGCTTCGTGTCGACGGCGTTGGCCAAAAAGGGCGATGGCTTCGTGTTGACCGGGGACCTGACGATTCGTGGAACCACCAAATCGGTTAGCTTCGTCGTCGAGGGTGGCACCACGGTGGAGAAGGATCCGTGGGGCAACGCTCGCATTGGCGCCTCTGCTTCAGCGACCATCGATCGCCGGGATTTCGGCCTTACCTGGAACTCGGCGATCGAGTCGGGCGGCGTGCTGGTGGGTCACGACGTCAAGATCACGATCGACGTATCGTTGATTCGCGGTTGAAAGCGGGCGCGAGGACTATTGCGCTGTGGCAACGTGCTCTACCCTGAGCCGGATGCCTTTGGACCTGAATGACGTAGGTATGTTCGTGCGGGTGGTTCATCGCTCGGGCTTTGCAAAGGCTGCGCGGGAGCTCCGAGTGCCAACCTCAACAGTGAGCCGAGCGATCGCGAGGCTGGAGGCCACGTTGGGCGCGCAGCTGCTGATGCGCACCACCCGCAGCGTGACACCAACCGCGGAGGGACACGTCTTCTTCAAGCAAGTCGCGCCCGCGGTGGCGGCGCTTCATCATGCGGCTCGCGGCATTGATGGCGCCGACCGGCGGCCCCGCGGCAAGCTCCGCGTAACTGCACCGAACGACCTCGGCGCTACCATGCTGGGCGAGGTCGCCGTCGGTTTTGCAGCTCGCTACCCCAATATCGAGCTAGAGACGATCCTAACGCCACGGACTGTGAACCTGGTGGAGGAGGGGGTCGACGTAGCGCTGCGCGCCTCTGGGCGACTGCCCGATTCGAGCTTGATCGCACGAAAGATTGGTGACCTTGAACACTGCCTGTTCGCTTCCCCATCGTACGTCCAAGTGCACGGCGTGCCCTCGGATCTCGCCGGCTTGGCAGCGCACTCGTGCGTGGTGTTTCGCCCGCGCGATGGGGTGGCAAGCTGGACGCTTCGTGATGAGCGTGGCCGCGTCAACTCGGTAGAGGTCAAGGGAAGGATCGCCACCGACGACTTCGCCTTCTTGCGCGCCGCCTTGCTGGGAGGCGCTGGGATTGGCTTGGTGCCTCGCGTCATCGTCAACGCCGACGTGGATGAGGGCCGCCTGCTCAGAGTGCTGCCAACGTTCGTATCGAGCGGCTCCGCACTTTTCTTCGTCCATGCCGCTAGCCCGGTCGTCCCAGCCAAAGTCAGCCTCTTTCGCGACTTCGTGCTCGAGGCCTTCGCTCGTAAGGGGGTGGTCAGCGCCTCGCATTGAGCGTGCGCCTTCGCCGAAAAACCGTATCCCCCTGAGAAGATAGCGCCGATGTGGCAGCTCAAAGTCTTCTACTCTTCACGCACATGTTTCTCTTGCGTCACGCAGACATGGTTCCGCTCCTTCTTTGGCTGAGCCTCTCCTGTGGCGACTCAGCCGCGACCTCCGCGAGCGCAAACGGTGGCAATGCCGGGGCGCCAACGACCGGTGGCGCCGGAGCTACTACCGGCGGCGCTGGTGCGCTCGGCGGCGAGGGGGGGATCGGTGGTTTCGGCGGTGCAGCCGGCGGGCTGGGCGGAGGTGGCTCCGGCGGAAGTGGTGAGGCCGGTATGGCCGGCGCCGGCGCTGGTGGACTGAGCGCTGGGGGTGCGGGCGGAGCCGCGAGCGGGGGAGGCGGAGAAGGCGGCGCCGGCGGCGCTCCACCTGTTTCGAATCGTGTGCGGGTGGTGGCGGCCAATCTGACCAGCGGCAACTTCCAAAGCTACACCCCGGGCCACGGCGTGCGCATCATGCAAGGGCTCGATCCTGACATCGTGCTGCTTCAGGAGTTCAACTTCGGGTCGAACTCGCAAGCCAGCCTCAATCAACTTGTGAATGACATCTGCGAGGGAGCTGGCTGTGACTACGTGCGAGGCCCTGCGGCTAAGATCCCCAATGGTGTAATGAGCCGCTTTCCTATCCTCCAATCGGGCAGCTGGCCGGACCCTGAGGTGACCAATCGCGACTTTGTGTATGCGCGTATCGACGTCCCGGGGCCTAAGGACCTATGGGCGATCAGCGTACACTTTAAGACGTCCAACGCCACCGAACGCAACGCAGAAGCGGTCGCTCTGATGGCGCAGGTCGACGCCAATATCCCGGCCGGGGACCTGCTGGTCTTGGGCGGGGACTTCAACACCGACGTTCGCGAGGAGCCGGCGCTCACGACCCTTGCGCAGGTCTTCATGGTCGGTCCCACGTTTCCAGAAGATCAGGCGGGGAACGAGCACACCAACGCTGGCCGCACCAAACCCTACGACTGGGTCCTTGCCGATGATGATCTAGAGTCTCTGGCCATCCCGGTGGAGCTTGGTGCGGACGTGTTCGCCAATGGCGTGGTGATTGATACCCGCGTCTATACGCCTATCGCGGTGCTAGCGCCTGCGCTAACCAATGACAGCGGTGCTACTGCTATGCAACATATGGCCGTGGTTCGAGATTTCTTTGTCGTCCCCTGAGCCAATGTCGGATCGTTCGAGGTTCAAGTCCCCCGATATGAAGCGGCCGGTCGATGTGGTCGCGCAGCAGCAGCTGGTGATGCCTGGCGCCATGGTGAAAGGCATGCAGCTGCAGGCGTTGCTGGACGAATGTAAGCGCAAGGGCCGCCCTCTCGAGCGCCGAAAGTATCAGTCTTTCCTAGACTACCCGGGGGAGGAGCTGGTTCTGGCGCAAGCGGCTGCGCTCGTTTGGCCTGATGAACCTGCACGAGAAGGTCTTCGCCGACTTGGCCGTGTGGTCTACCCGACGCTCAAGTCGTCCTTGATTGGTCGCGTGGTGTTCGGCGCCGTGGGAGCAGACGTGAGGCTGCTCTGGCCGCTCGTGTCCAAGGGCTACTAACTTTCAGCCAGTCGCGGGCACGCCGAACTATTGGAGCTCGAGGGTCGAGAAGCGGTGGTCCGGCTCAAAGACATATTCTCGTTCTTGGATGCCTGGCACGTGGGAATTCTGGAGGGAGCGATGCTGGCCTACGGGCAAGAGGCCGAGGTTCTTTTCAGCCCGCTTTCGGAAACCAGCGGTGACTTCCTGATTCGTTGGTAGCGAGGTTCCACTTGCTTAGCCCTCAAAGCATCCCAAGGTTGTGACACGTGGATTGCCAAGCCCGCTGAGTTCTGGCACCCACAGGTCATGAAGGTCGAGCGGAGCGCTGGCGTTTTCCCACTACGCGGAGAGTTCGTGGGGCGCGAAGACACGCTTACCCAGCTTGCTGATTCCTTCGTTCGCGGAGCACGCTGCGTCACGGTGACAGGCCCAGCCGGCGTTGGGAAGACCCGCTTGGCTGAAGAGTTCGCACGCGGCTTCTCGGTTCGGTTCGAAGCTGGAGGCCTTTGGGCCGATATGGCTGAGGTGGTTGATCGGCGCGGGCTGTTGCACGCGTTGGCAGAAAGCTTTGCCGAGCTGTCGGTTGGGGCGGTGTCGCGTGGTCAGTTGGTTGCTTGCCTTGCGGCACGCGCGTCAGGCAAGCGGCTCTTGTTGGTGATCGACAACTTCGATCGATTGCTGGACGCAGCGGGGGAGATCGCGGCGATCTGTCGGGCGGTGCCCTCCCTCTGCGTGCTGTTGACGTCGCGGGAGCCGCTGCAAATCGAAGGGGAATCGGTGCACGAGCTGCTACCCCTGTCGGTCCCAGCTCTAGCAGCTAGCCCAGCTGAGATCGCAGCCTCGCCGTCGGTGAGGCTGCTGCTCTCTCGGGTGCGGGCGGCCGGCGGTGCCTGGGCCATCGATACGGAGCAGCTCGCCATGCTCGTACGACGACTGGACGGGCTTCCGCTCGCTATCGAGCTTGTTGCAGCCTGGTCCCTCACGCTGACCCCCGCGCTACTGCTGGCGCGTCTCGCTTCGAGTCCAGCGCTCCTGGTGTCGACCAAAGGCACGCGAGGTCGTCACAGTTCGTTGCAGGAGGCGCTGCGTAGCTCTTGGGAGCTGCTCTCCGAGCAGGAGCAAGTCGCGTTGGCCGAGTGCTCGGTGTTCAGCGGCAGCTTCTCGCTACAGGCGTGTGAGCAGGTGCTCTCGTGCGGCGGCGAGGCTTTGCAAACGATCAACGCGCTCAGAATTAAGTCGCTATTGCGGCCCATTGAGGGTGGTCGCTATCAGCCCTATGCTGCAGTGCGCGCTTTCGCTGGGGAGAAGCTGCTCGAACTCGATCGCGAGCGCGTTTCTCTACTACGTATTCGACATGCTGATTGGTTCGCAGAGCGCGCGGCTGCGTTCAATCTGGCGCACGCCTTGGATGCTGCGCCCAACGTCGCGACTTACGAGCCATCGCTCGAACTCGACGCGGATAATCTGCTTACCGCGCGGGCTTTCTTGGACAACGAGGTTGGGCAAACCTCGGTCATAAAGCAAGCGGAGCTGGCTGTTGCTTGCTCCGCTGTGCATGCAGCCCCCCAAAAGCAGGCGCTTGCGTTTCTTGACCACTCTCTCTTGCGGCTCGAGTCCTCCCTGCGGGCGGAGGGCGTTGGATCGCTGCTGCTACGCTTGCATCTAGCGCGAATGGTCGTGCTCGCGCGCTTGGGGCGTTACCACGAGAGCCGAATTGCGAATGAGTCGCTGGTGGACCGTCTGGTCGGCGCCGAGCGAGCCGCCGTACTCGTGCGCTTGGGTGTGGCGCATCGGTATGAGGGTGACCTGGCGAGCGCGGAGCGCGCTCATCGCGCGGCAGAACGGTTGCTCGGCTCGGAGGTCACTCGCTTGGGGCTGCTCAATCGGGCGTGTCTAGGCAGGCTGCTCTGTGACCGCGGGGAGGTCGAGGCGGCGCGTGAGCTTCACGAGGCCGTGCGTGTAGACGGTCTTTGCCTCGGAGACCCATGGATCGTCGGTATGGTGGTATCGAACCTCGCGCAGCTCGAGCAGGAACAGGAGCGAGCCCTTGGTAACCAACAAAGCTCGACGTCCAGCTCCTCGCGCATAACGCAGCTCTACGAGCAGGCGCTCGCGGTGCTCCCGCACGCTCAGATCGACAACGTCGTCAGCACGCGGATGATGCTTGGCGATGCAGCACTCGAGCTGGGGCAGCTGGCTTTCGCGGAGCTGGCTTACCATCAGGCCCAGCAATTGGCGCCCCGCGCGTCCGGACTTTCGCGCGGGCTGCTCCTCGGGTCGCTGGCTGTCCTCTGCGCTGAGCGCGGAGACGTCGCGCAAGCTCGAGCGCGGCTCGATGAAGCTCTCGCGCTGGTGGGTCGAGGGCCTTTCACCGCGACCTTCATCCTGCGCCTCTATCGAGCCGTCGTGGAGCTCCATGAGCTGGGCGCGCAGGGCTCCACGGATGCACGTTCGGCCGCGGTCGCCAGGTTGCGTTCCTTGCTTGAGGTTGACGACGATCGCAGCCACGCGACGATGGACCTGCGAACGGCGAGACGGATCGCTGGTCGGGCGCTGGCCCTTACCGAGGTTTCCTCGGATCAAGTGACGCTGTCGGTGCCGCGACGGGAGCTGTGCAGGGGGTCGCAGCGGGTTTCGCTCTCGAGGCGTCCCACCCTTTTCCGCGTGCTGCTAGCGCTGGCGGAGCATCACTGTAAATGGCCTGGCGTCCCGCTGGACCGCTTCGAGTTGATCGCGCGCGCCTGGCCGAACGAGCGGATCTTACCCGACGCGGCGGCAACGCGGCTTCGGGTGGCCGTCGCGCACCTGCGCAAGCTAGGCCTTCGTGAACTCTTGCGTACCCACGAAGAGGGCTATCTGCTCGAGCCCGCGACCGTGCTGCGAATTTCGCCGACGCTCGCGGACGAAGCGGCCTGATGTAACGCCGTTTAACGCGGCGAAGCCAAGCTCTTCCGTTAGAACGAGCCCATGAGAACCTCTGCTTCGCTGCTTGCTCGGTCCTGGGGCTGCGCGCTCCTTCTGCTCACGCTCAACTGCGGGGATGACAATGCTTCGGGGGGGACCGGAGGCACTGGCGCGCTCGGGGGTGGGGGCAGCGGCGGAGTCGGAGGCGTGGGTGGCAGCGGCGGGGTCGGAGCGCTCGGGGGCGCAGGCGGTACGGGAGGGGAGGGAGCCAGTGTGGCCACCGTCCCCGGCCCGATCGGCTTCGAAGTCATTGTCCGTGACCTGCCGCAGGCGATCTACGCAACGGCGCACGCCGCCGATACCGAGCGGCTCTACCTCGCGCAGAAGACGGGCGTCGTGCGTTTGGTGCTTGGGGGCGAGCTTCAGGAGACTCCTTTTATCGATGTATCCAACCTGTGCGAGGTGCCTTCCACGATGGAGGAGCGCGGGCTGTTCTCAATTGCGTTAGCGCCCGACTACGATAGCTCGGGCCGCTTCTTCCTCTTCTGTTCGACCAATGAGAACCGGCTCGTACTCGGCGAATTTTCGCGTAGCGCCGATCCGAACGTTGCCGAGCCGGAGCTGAAGCAGACCCTGCTCGATTTTCCCATTGAGCCGGGAAACCATATCGCCGGCGCCATGTCCTTTGGCCCCGACGGTCTACTTTATATATCAATGGGAGACGGTGCTACCGCACAGGACCTTGCCTCCAAGTTTGGCAAGATATTACGCGTCGATATCGATACCTATCCAGTACCTCCGGCGGGCAATCTAACCAGCAAAGGCGCCGATCCGCATATCTACCACGTAGGTTTTCATAACCCATGGCGCATCTCGTTCGACCGCGAAACCGGCGACTTCTTTATCGCCGATGTCGGGCTCTCCCCTCCGCGAGAAGAGGTCAATCGTGTGCCTGTGGGTACGGCCGCCTCAAACTTCGGCTACCCGCTGATGAGCGGCTTCGAGTGCAACCAGGAGCCTTGCGACCTCGCGGCCTTGACCGTGCCAACCTTTGCTTACGAGCACACCGACGAGCGCTGCGCCATCATGGGGGGCCAGCTCTACCGCGGCCCGCGCCTGCAATGGTTGCAAGGTGAGTACGTCTTTGGCGACTTTTGTTCAGGAGAGATTCTGGGGCTGAAGCTGCCGGACGGCGGCGAGCCCGCGCTCGATCTCCTCACTCCCACCTGGATTGATCCTACGCAAGTCCCCGACAAGGTCGTCGGCCTCTTTGAGGACGCGCAAGGGGAGCTCATCGTCGTCGGCCTCAGCGGAACGGTGGCGCGGATGGTACCACTCGAGACGCAGCCCTAGCGGCTCAAGAGGTGCTTTAGTAGGTAATCTCGCAACGCGATCACGCGCTGCGGAGCTCGCTTGAGCGAGCGCGAGACTAGAAAAAGCGGTGTCCGCGGTAGCGGCATCGCGGGCAGTACTCGAACGAGACTGCCCCGCTCCAGTTCGTGCTGAACAAGGAAGGTCGGAAGCAGCGCGACGCCCGCACCTGCACGCGCGAGCTCAGCAAGCGTAGAGAAGTCGCTACTGGAGATGGCTGCTTTGGGGGGCGTTCCTTTGCCTAGCGCAAAGAACGCCGAACGCCCCCTTTGTGGAGGCGGCCACAGACCCTCGTGCTTGGCCAGGTCGGAGGGTGAGGCAGGGGTTCCCCGTCGCTCGAGATAGGCGGGCGAAGCAAAGAAGCCCGCCTCGAGCTCCGTGAGCTTGCGCGCCACGAGTTCCCTGCTTCCCGGTTTGCCCACCCGAACGCCGAGGTCTGCTTGGCCTGCCGCAAGGTCCACCAGCGTGTCCGATGTTGCAATCGTCAGGTGAATCCCCGGATAGCGCAGCCGGAAGCCGAGCAGATGCGGTGCAATCAGTAGCCGCGCGAGTTCACTCGTCGTCGAGAGCACAACCTCTCCGCTGGGACCGAGGCTGCGCTCAGAGATGCCTGTGACTGCACGGGTCAGCTCCGCCAGGGGGCCACCAATTCGCAGCGCTAGCGTCTCTCCCTCTGCCGTAGGTCGGACCACCCGCGTCGTACGAAGAAACAAGGTGGAGCCAACCCGCGTCTCGAGCGCGCTGACGAGCCGGCTGACCCGCGCTTTGTCCAACCCTAGCTTTTGCCCTGCCTTGGTGAAGCTTTGCGTTTCTACTACGGCGCTAAAAGCTGATAGCTCAGCCAGACTGATCGTTGTCACATGATCAACGGTACATTGATCGAACGTGCGATGGTTGTCGCATGCTCCGGAACTTAGCTTCGACGCATGAAACATCGAAGTTCGGTATCGCGTGCTGTCGTCTTGTTCTCGGGGTTGATGCTGCTGGCTCCTGCGGCCGCCACCACGGGCTGTGCCGCTGAAGCTCCCCGGGCTTTTCCCACACGGGTCGGGCCGCCCGCCGCCCCGGAATTGACGCTCGTGTGGGTTGGGACGGGAGAGGCAGAACGCTACCTCGACGGCGAGTGGCGAAGGGCGCCGGAGTTTGATTACGAGTTCTCTGTGGAGCAACGGCGCTACGCAGGTCAATGGCAGTCGATCAAGAGCTTGCGTCGCCGCCACCCAGCCTACGACGGCAGTGCGGGCCCGCGTGAAGAGACCTGCCAGCCAGAGGCCCAGGGTCAGCTGCCCGTGTTGATTGGCTCCTCACTCGGGGACGGTGAGGGCAAAATGGATGCGCAGTTTCGAACCGCGACGCTCGAGATGAAGCCCGAGATTACCTCGTTTGCGCCCTTCAATACCTACGTGATTGAGCAGCGCTACTTGTATGAAGAGGGCCGGCTCGAGGAGACGGTCACACTCACGAAGCGCGAAGCAGGTGGGGACTCTCCGTTCGTTCGGAATCGCGAGCGCGCGAGGCTGTTTGCGCCGCAGTCCTTTAGCGGAGTACCTGGTCGAGATAGCGTTGCCGCAAACTAGAGTGCACGCGAAGGTTGAGACTATGCAGCGACGCGGGAACTCTCCGACTCGGCGCGCGCTTTCCTCCGTCGCCAAAAGGAAACGGCGAGTCCGATCGGCGCAAGCAGTACGCCCAAGCTCATGAAGGCGGTCATGCAGACGAGGCCGGCAGCCCCGAGTCCCGCGAAACGAGCAACGTCCACCGCACGCGGCGACGCAGGCTGGGCGTCTGTTTTTAGCTCGGCTTTGGTCTCGGCGACGGTCTTGGCCAGCAGCACCGACACATCTTCACCGTAAAGCGAGTGCGAGTTAACGCCGCGAACGAACGCGCGAAAGACCCGGATAGGTGCGAGGAAGAGTCCGCCTGCGAGCCCCGAGAGATTGAGAAACCAGGCTGCGTAGAAGTCCTTGCAGCCGGCGCCGAGCTCCCATGCGGAGATCTCCAGCTCTCCCCGGAGATCCGTCTGATAGCCGGTCACTATGTGATGCAAGTCATGCACGGCGAGGGCCCGAATGCGGCCCTGCGTGTTGGGGAACGGGAACGGGATGGGGCCCAGCATGAAGTCCACCCAAGCGTCGCTATAGCCTCCATCCTCGCCGAAGTCGTTTGCGGCGAAGTAGAACGCCTTTGCGCGCGCCAGAGTCCAGGTAGGATCGTATTCGAGCTGTGGCATGACTATGCTCCGAGTGAATGATTAAAGTCAGTGAGTGTACTCAGTGAGTAAGGTCATTGAATCTGGGCGTCAAGACCCCAAGGCAGCGGATTCTTCGCTAGGCGGGAAAAGGCCAGTTGTTTCCGGGCGCGTTGGCTCGCGAAAGGAGCAAAAGGAGGACACTCGTCAGAAGGTTCGAGCGGCCGCGCTCGAGCTCTTCAGCTCACGCGGCTTCGCTGAGACCTCGACCAAGGAGATCGCTGAGCGTGCCGGGGTCGCTGGCGGAACTGTGTTCGTTCACGCCCCGGACAAGGAAGACCTGTTGTGCCTGGTCATGCACGATCTGTTGTCGACGACGATCGTGAATGCCTTCGAGTCCCTGCCGAAGGCTCCGCTCGATGAGCAGGTTCTCCACGTCTTTGGCGAGCTGTTCAAGATGTACGCCGTGCATCCAAAGCTTGCGCAGCCCTTCGTTGCCGTGAGCGCGGCTGCTCGCTCGCAGGGGCCGAACGCAATGGCGGTAGGTCAGCTGACGTTTGAGTTGATGGGGCGGTTTGCCGCCCTCGTAGCCGAGGCCCAAGCCACGGGCTTTGTCGAAGCCGAGGTTCCGCCGTTGCTCTTGGCGCAGAACCTGATGGCGCTCTACTTTTTCTCGCTCATGTCGTGGACCAGCGGGTACGTGAGTCACGAGGTGGCTTTTGATCCGCAGCTGACGATGGCGGTGCGGCTCTCGTTGCGCGGCGCGTTCACGCGCGCCTGAGCGTCGGCCATCACAACGACTGGGGCGGCCCGTCAGTCTGGCCGAGCCGTCTGCTCCGCCGTCGCTTTGCGAGGGGACTCGGACCGGTACACATCGTGCACCGCGTGAGGTCGCCGATGTCAACCTTAACCAACCCCGTCGCTCCGCTTGACGCTGCACCTACCGTCAAGGCGCTGCCCGCGAAGACCACCGCCGAGGTGGAGAAGATCCTCGCGAAAGGCAAACACTCACGAACGCGGAGCTTCCTGCTTTGGGGCGGAATCGCTCTCGCCTTCGTGGGGCTTGCGGTCGGTCTCGTCATCTGGCGCATGCGCGTAGCTTCCGCTGGTCCAAGCTACGTGACCGCGGCCGTCGAGCGAGGGGACGTCGTGGTGACGGTGACCGCCACTGGGCTCTTGCAAGCGCTCACCACAGTGGAGGTCGGCGCTGAAGTAACCGGCAAGCTTTTGTCGGTGAAGGTGGAGGCCAACGACCTGGTGACCAAAGGGCAGGTGTTGGCCGAGATCGATCCGGAACAGCTGCAGGCGCTAGCCGATCAAGCGGCCGCACAGGTAGCGCAGGCGCAAGCTGGGATTGGGTTGGCGCAGGCGACTTCGAAGGAGGCAAAGCTTGCGTTGGGACGAGCGCGCAGCATGCAGCTCGAGGGGCTGCTAGGTCGCAGCGATCTAGAGGCTGCGACGGCCGCCGACACGCGCGCCGGAGCGAGCCTCGCGAGTGCCTACGCCGGGGCTACGCTGGCTAGCGCGGCGTTGGACTCAGCCACCGCTCGCTTGGAGAAGACCCGCATTCTTTCTCCGATCGACGGCAGCGTGCTTTCGCGGCTGGTGGAGCCGGGGCAGACGGTGACAGCAGGCTTTTCGACGCCGGTGCTGTTCAAGTTGGCCCAGGATCTGACGCAGATGCGCCTCAACGTCGATATTGACGAAGCCGACGTTGGCCGGGTCCGCGATGGGCTCGAGGCCAGCTTTACTGTTGAGGCTTACGTCGGTAGGCGATTCCCATCGAAGTTGCTGTCGCTCGAGAACGAGCCGAAGACCACCCAGAACGTAGTTACCTATCAAGCCGTATTGGCAGTGGATAACAGTGAGCGCTTGTTGCGCCCAGGCATGACCTGCACAGCCGCTATCCTGGCCGAGACCCGCGTTGCCGTGCTTACTGTTCCCAACGCGGCGCTGCGGTTCGCGCCGGTAAGTAAGGAGCCCAAGCAGAAGCAGGCTGGTAGCGTGGTGAGTGCACCGCAACATGTCTGGCTGCTGCGAGACGAGGTCCCAGTTGCCGTCGAGGTCGTCGTAGGCGTCTCCGACGGGGTCGTGACCGAAATCATAAGCGGCGATCTCGAACTGGGCAGTCAAGTCATTGTCGACGCGGTTGAGCCCGCCACGTGAGCCCGGCGGAGGTACTCGGGGACGCACCGCTGGCGCAGTTGTCTCGAGTAACGAAGGTCTACGGTTCGGGAGAGAGCGAAGTTCGCGCTCTCGCCGGGATCGACCTCCGCATCGACGATGGAGAGTTTGTCGCTGTGATGGGGGCGAGCGGTTCGGGCAAGTCCACCTGCTTGAACATGCTTGGTTGTCTCGACGTTCCAACGGCTGGTCACTATCTCTTTCGCGGCGTAGACGTGGGGAAACTCAGCTTGGACCAGCTGGCGCTGTTGCGACGGAACTTCCTCGGCTTCGTGTTCCAAGGCTTCAACCTTTTGCCACGTACCAGCGCGGTGGAGAACGTCGAGCTGCCCCTGATTTATCGACGTGTAGGTGCGAGCGACCGCCGTGCGCGCGCGATGCAGGCTTTGCAGGACGTCGGCTTGGGCGAGCGAGCTCGACACACGCCTGCAGAGCTGTCTGGGGGACAACAGCAGAGGGTGGCGATCGCGCGAGCGATTGTCACCGAGCCACAGCTGCTGCTGGCCGATGAACCAACAGGAAACCTCGACTCGGCGCGCAAGGTCGAGATCATGAAGCTTCTGGTCGAGCTCAATCAGCAGCGCGGAATCACCATCGCCATGGTCACGCACGAGTCGGACCTGATCCGCTTCGTCAGTCGTACGGTGACCTTTCGCGACGGGTTGATCGAGAAGGATGAGGCGACCCATGGACCAGCAAGCGAGTTGGCCGCCTCATGATATGGACCACCATCATCATGGCGTTGCGTGAGATTCGTCGCAACACGATGCGCTCGGCTCTAACGACGCTGGGCATCGTGATCGGGGTCGGGTCGGTGATCGCGATGGTCACCCTGGGCCGCGCAACCAGCGCGAAAGTCGCGGCGGATATTGCGAGCATGGGCGCTAATCTGCTGATCGTGACGCCAGGCGCTGAGCGTCACGGCCCAACGAGCTCGGTGGCGCGCGCGCTCGAACTCGCCGATGCAGAGGCCATCCAGAACTCTGTTTCTGCAGTCGCGGAGGTGGCTCCAACCGCGAGTCAAGGCGCGCTCATTGTCTATGGCAATCGCAATTGGAGCAGTGGAGTCACCGGTACAACCAACGCCTATTTCATCGTGCGAGGTTTGACGCTAGCCGAGGGCGAAGTCTTCTCGGATGCGCAGCTCTCCGGCGCGACGCCCGTGTGCATCCTGGGTGAGACCGTACGCAGAGAGCTGTTTGGCCAGCAGCAAGCGATGGGAGCCTCGATCCGAGTGGGCAACGTGTCCTGCCAAGTGATCGGTGTGCTGGCCGCAAAGGGTCAATCGACCTTCGGTCAGGATCAGGATGACTTTATCGTTATGCCGCTGCGCGCCTTTCAAAGAAAAATGGCTGGGAACGCTGATGTCGGCGCAATCTTCATCAGTGCCGCGAGCGATAACCTCACGACCAAAGCCGTTCAGCAGATCGAGCTCTTGCTTCGCGAGCGTCGTCGTATCGGGCGAGGTGAGGTGGACGACTTTTCGGTGCGCGACATGAAGGAGATCGCAAAGACGGTTGGCTCGGTCACCGGCGCGCTGACAGCACTCCTCGGCGCCATTGCCGGCGTGAGTTTGCTGGTCGGAGGGATCGGCATCATGAACATCATGCTGGTCTCGGTAACCGAGCGCACGCGGGAGATCGGTCTGCGGTTAGCGATTGGCGCACGTGGCGCCGAGGTGATGCTGCAGTTTCTGATCGAAGCCGCGACGCTCTCGACTCTGGGAGGCGCTCTTGGGGTTATCTTTGGGTTGGCGATGTCGCTGATTGCAACCAGGGTGCTCCATATGGCTTTCGTCGTTTCGTGGGACATCGTGCTAATCGCGGTCGGTTTCTCGGCCACGATTGGCATTGGCTTTGGCTTTTTCCCCGCGCGCAAAGCTGCACACCTCAACCCGATTGAGGCCCTTCGACACGAATGAAGCTCTTAGCTGTTTTTCTTGTCGGCCTGAGCGGTGGGGTCGGCTGTGCCCGCTCCGGGGACGTTGAGCGGGGAGCGGCTCCCGGTACGAGCAATCGGCCGAGCGCTGTTGAGTCGGTCGACATTGCTCCGGTGAAAGCTTCCTCTGGTGAGGACCGTTGCGTCGCTATCGCGGGTGAGATCGCCCAACGTGAAGCCGAGCTTCTTCGCAAGGGGACGCATCGTTTGTGTCAGCTCGATCAGGACTGCGAGTGTTTCGGCCCGCCCCAATGCAGCGGCCGGCTGGGCGCCGGCTGTCCGTTTCCTTTGGCCGTGCGTGCAGCCGACCAGCTGCGCCCGTTGGTTCGGCAGTGGGAGCAGGCGAACTGTGGCCCGCCGATTTGGTCGCCCTATCGCTGTGAGCCAGCGTGTCGCGACGGGGTCTGCGTGTCATTGTCTGATTGATGCGCGAATAGACAGTAGCAATGGCTCTATTAGCCAACGTCGTAACGCTTCATCCAGCGGTGGAGGGTCACGCGACTGACGCCCAAGGACTTGGCAGCTAGCGTACGGTTCCCTTTGGCTGCTTTGAGCGCCTGCTCGATCAGCGCACGATCAAAGGTCTGGAGCTCATTGCGACGGGTTTGCTCGTGACGAGCAAGATCTAGGTTTTCCGGGCCAATCGCAACGCCCTCGGCCAATAGCGCGCCGCGCGTCAACGTCTGCTCAAGTTCGCGAACGTTGCCTGGCCAATCGTGGCGGAGTAGCGCGGTCTCGGCCTCACGAGAGAGCTCAAAGGAGCGCTGATAGCGCTGGCGCAGTCGAGCGAGGATCGCCTGCGCGATTTCGAGGATGTCCTCTCGACGTTCACGCAGCGCAGGCAGGCTGACGCGCGCGCCTAACAGCCGGTAGTAGAGGTCCTCGCGGAAGGCTCCTTCGCCCACGGCCTGCTCGAGGTTGCGGTGGGTTGCCGCAAGGATTCGCACTTCGACCTTGAGGGTCTCGCTTCCACCAACGGGGCGAACCTCGCCCTCCTGCAGCACCCGCAACAGTCTTGTCTGCATCCGCAGCGGCATTTCCCCGATCTCATCGAGGAAGAGTGTTCCGCCGTCGGCCAACCGGAACAGCCCGGGGTTATCGTTGATCGCGCCGGTGAAGGCTCCGCGTTTGTGTCCGAAGAGCTCGCTCTCCAGCAGCGCCTCCGGCACCGCGCCGCAGTTGATCGCGACGAAGGGCCCTTGCCTGCGAGCGCTTTCACCGTGAACGAAGCGGGCGAATAGCTCTTTGCCTGTTCCGCTCTCTCCGCGAATGAGCACCGGCAAATCCGACTTCGCCACGCGCCGGGCAATGTCGAGCGCGCTCAATAGCTTGTGAGAACTTCCGACGATCCCACCCTGGGCTTCGGGGTTGAGCTTTGCGCGTTTGAGCATTTGCGCGAGCCGTTCGACCTCGCGGGCTTTTTCAACATTGTCGCGCAGGGCCGCCTCGGTTTGACGCGCGGATTCGTCGGCTCGCTCCTCGGCTCGCTTCACCAGGCGCGCCTTCTCGAGGGCGATCCCCACAATGTCGGCCAGGGCGACCGTGAGTTCACGCTCCGCTTCTCCAAAACGGCCGTGCTCGATCCGATGGTCGAGGTACAGCGCCCCGAGCACCGTACGTGGACCACGGATTGGAACCGCCAAGATGGAGCGCAGCCCGAGATCGAGGATGCTGCGTGTCGGATCGAGCGCAGGGTCTTCGAGCGCACTTGCAGTAACCACGACCTCCCCGGTCTTGATTGCGCGCTCGACGACCGAGCGACTAAATCGGAAGCTCGCGCTCTTGAGTGCTTCCGGCGCCACGTTATGCGCCGCTGCAACCTCAGGTAGTCCGCGCGGCCGCGCCAGCACCAGGAACGCTCGCTCGGCTCCTGTGAGTTGCACCGCCTCATCGAGCGCTGTTTCAAGCACCCTCTGTTCCTGGCCTTCGAGCAGCAAGCGTCTCACGAGCCCAAGCAGCCGTTGCGCCTCGGGACCTAGGCCGCGTGCGGCCAACGAAGTCGCTGAGACCTGTCGTTCGAGCCCGCGCTCGACCGCCCTACGCTCTTGCGTGGAGGTAAAGTTCGCTCGCGCGGTCGCAGGTAGTGTCGCCACCAAAGCCCTGAGCTCGACGCGCGCTTGGGCGGCGTCCTGATCTCCAGAGCCAGGAGCTAGGGCCTCCTTCGCCTGCGCGCCGAGAAAGCGCGCGAGCAAACTGAGTTCACGTTCTCCGTCCGCGGCACGTATCGCCTTCTCGGCGTGCGCTAGCGCGGGACCCGGCTCTCCTGTCGCGAGTGCGGTCCGCCCTGCCAAAAGGGCGCAACGCGCTTCCAAGCCCGCCCGTTTGAGTTCGGGCCCGTGCAGCTCCAAGAGGGTGCGCGCGCGCTCGCTCGAGCCCGCGCGCAACGAGAGCTCAGCGCCGAGCAGCTCGGCTTCCAGCGCTTGTCGCGCAGCTCCGGCTGCGGCGAAGCCAGCATGCGCTGCGCGCGCGAGTTCGAGCGCGGATGGCAGGTTCACCTCTCGCAGCAGTTCGGCGCGCAAGAGCAGGCTCTGCGAACGGTACACTGCGTCCCCCAGTTCCTTCGCGAGCTCATCCGCGCGATTGAGCAGTGTCTCCGCTTCGACCCGCGCTGCGAGGAAGGTCCAAAGCCCTGCTAGGTTCACGGTGGCGGCGAGCAGGTTGGCCTTGCGACCAAGGCGTTCTGCAAGCGATGCCGCCTCCTGATAGTGGTCTAGCGCTGCCGCAAAGTCGCCGAGCCCGTGCTCGGCGGTCGCCAGGTTCATGATG
Organism: uncultured delta proteobacterium; assembly: GCA_903892415.1. Classification (GTDB taxonomy): domain Bacteria; phylum Myxococcota_A; class Polyangia; order Polyangiales; family Polyangiaceae; genus Xiheicaenibacterium. Next base: position 39,476 of record CAITIQ010000419.1, read on the forward strand.
AAGGCGGGTAAACGTCCGACGTCTCCAGCGCGTTCAGCCGCTGCCAGTGCTTCGGCATAGTGGTGGCGCGCGCTCCGAGGATCTCCCGAGAGTCCGCGCGCAGCACCAAGGCGCGCATGAGCCTGCGCCGCGAGCAGTGCGTCGTCATGCCTTACTGCAAGCGCCAGCGCGTTCTCTGCGAACGAGAGGGAGTCATCGAAGCGACCTTGGCGCAGCGCCACATCACTTTGGATCGACAAGAGTCTGCCAACGACTTCTCGGGGCGAATCGCAAAGGCCGAGTTCGTCGGGCTCGGCGTCGACAAACTCTGTGCTGCGGGCGAGGCCCCGCTCGGCCATTGACCGGGCTAGCTCGGGCTCGCCCATCGCAAGACTCGCGTGGGCGCCGATCGCCAATGCCGCGACTCCAATCGCCGACTCGAACTCGAGGTCTCGCGCTGCCGACCTGGCTTCGCGATGTTGGCCGAGTCGCTCCAAGCACTCGAGTCGGAGCAGCCGATCGTAGACGCTGCTGGCCGACAGAGAGACTAGCAACTCGCTGGCTCTTCGGTAATTGCCCGAACGAGCCAGTGAGCGAGCGAGAAGCGCCTGAGCGAGTTGAGCGCTGGGGGTATCCGTTCGCTTGGCCGCGCGCAATACGGCCTCGGCGAGCGCGGCGGCTCGCGAATAGTCGCCCCGACGAAACGCCAACTCGCAATCGGCGAGGGATGCGCCAGTCGCGTTCACAGGCGGTGCCGGCGTCAACTCGAGACCTTCGAGCGCGCGCTCGATCGCAGCCGTCGAGGTGAGCGGCTGATACGCTGCCAGCCTCGCCAGTGACGCGAGTGTCCCGATGCGCTTGTTACTACGTGTCCATGCGTACTCGAACAGCGGCGCGTCGAGCCGAGCGCCCGCTAACTCAAATAGCCGGATCGCCTGCTCCTCCCTGGCTTGCTCTAGCGCCGCGGGCTCGCTGCCCAACGTGGGCGTGAGTTCCTGATCGGCTAGGACCAATAGCGCCCCAGCGCTTGTTCGTGCGATGGCAGCGCCAAGAACTTGTACCGTCTGTCGACAGGCCGCGGTCTGTGCGTGCACGATCACGGACAGTCCAAGCCGCGCCGCCGCGCTCGCGACAGTAGCAAGATCGCTCGTGCGGTCCCCGCTGACTCTCAGCCTAAAACTCTTCGCCCAGCGTGCGGCAAAGTCGAGGTCGGAGGCGAGCGACAAGCTAACCGTAGACTTGCCGGCTCGCAGAGCCCGCTGCGCGAGATCCCGAGCAAAGCGCCGCCGACCCGAACCAGGGGCAGCGCTGATCCAAAGGGTGCGGCCCTCGGAGCGCTCCACAACGGCAAGCGCCCGCTCGAGCGTGGCCTTTGAGCCAACCCGAGCGAACGTGCCAAGCACGTCCAGTTGTCGTCTCGTTTCCCCGAGCGCGTTGATGCACGCGAGCGCGGAGCTTGGCCGGGCTCGCGGGTCGTTTGCAACGCACGCCGCCAAGAGCGCACGCAGGTCTGGGCCTGGAGTCGGAAGGGCCTCTTGTAGAGCTCGGCCCAACGAGTAGAGGTCACCCGCCACCGAAGCTCGCGCTCCTGCGAGTTGTTCCGGTGGCATGTAGCGTGGAGTACCTCCCCGCGCGGGTGTGCCCACCGGGCGAGCCAGTCCGAGGTCGAGGATGCGTCCTCGGCCACGCTCGTCCACCCAGAGATGATCGGGCTTCAGGTCCCCATGTACAAACCCGCGCTGGTGCAGGTGTTCGAGCCCAGTCAGCAGATCCGCCAGCACCGACGGAGTCGTTGTCGACGCCGAGAGCGCGGCCCCTCCGACCAACTCCATGGTGATCGCCGACGGCTGAGCAAAAGCGCCGGCCACGTCGAGCAGGCGAGGAAAGGCTGGGTGAGCCTGCTCGAGGAGCTGTGCCTCCTGTGCAATAGCGGCACGTTGCTCAGGGGCTTGAGCCCGTTTTTCAATGGCCGCGAAGCCAGCGAGCCGGTCCCAAACACGTCGAACCAACGGCCCGAGGACCAACCCAGGCTCGTAACGGGTGTGCCAGAGAGGTGTATCGAAACTGATACATACAGTTACACCTGTTACAGCCAAGATCGCAACTTCTGCCTGTTTGTTGGTGAAAGTTCGGCTGGCATGACTCGTGGATAGGGGGTCTCAACCAAGGAGTTCCCGTCATGAGCTTGTTTCAACGTCTTCCAGTTCTCGCACTTTCCTTCCTTCTGGCCGCCTGCGGGACCTCGTCCGGTAGCAGCGGGGAACTCGGTGGGAGCGGCGGCTCGGGCGGCAGTGGCGCAGCCGGTGCAAGTGAAAGCGGCGGCGGCGGGAGCGGCGGGGAGGGCGGACAACCGGTGTGCCCATCGCTCGAGAACGCTGCCGTTCACTACCTTTCGCAAGACCCTGCGCAGTGCGACCTCACCGACTGCGGTGGAGCGGAGACCGATTGCATCCCTTGCGCCGGCAATCAGGAGTACTTCTCGGATGAAGTTTGTGGCTGCGGCTGCATTGACCTCGTCCCGGCCACCTGCCCCGACCCGAGTGACCCCTCCGTTCACTACCTCGAGACCGACCCGGCGCTGTGTGGTCTCACCGACTGTGGTGGGGCAGAGACGGATTGCATTCCCTGCGAGCCGGCTCAGGAGTACTTCGAGAATGAATGTGGCTGCGGCTGCATCGACCCGAGCACCTGAGCGATGAAACCCTGGAAGCGGCTCCTCCCAAGCTTGTGGCTCATCGCTCTCGCAGCCTGCGTGGCGACGCCGCTTCCTCAGCCTCCCGGCTACGAACTAGACGTTGACCTGATCGAGGCAGAGCCGCTTGATTCAGGCGTGACCTTCGTTGGCGCGCCAGGCGCCTTGACGCCAGGGCCAGTTGGTTTGCGCGTCACGCCAGCCCAACCGGACTCCGACCCACCCGTGAGCCAAGGCTCGGCGCTGGTCGCGGCGGATGGCTCCTTCTCCGTGTTCGCGCTCTCTCCGCTCGCCAACACCTTCTTCTTCGAGGCCATCACCGACGACACCGATGTGTTCGTTGGGGCACTGACCGTCGATGGATCCGGACTCGTGATCGAATCAGACCCTGGCCCTGATAGCGACGTTGATGGCTCTCCGGATGCGATCGATTGCGCGCCGCAAGACCCCAGTCGCGTAGGTCAACGCTGCAACTGAGCAGCTTGCTGGCCCAAGCTAGCAGCCCATGGCGCAGCCGCCCTTGCCCTTGCACTCATTCTTTCCGGCGCAATCGTGCTGATCCGTCTTGCACATCCCCTTGCCCTTGCACTCGTTGAGGCCCTTGCAACAAGCCTTGGCCGTGGGCTTCACCTTCTTCGGCTCGGCTGGGGCTGAGGTGGGTTTGGCTTTGATGGGTGGCGCTGCTACCTGAGCCGTCGCGCTAGCGGTTGCCACGGCTGCTTCCGTTGCTACCGCTGTTGTGGTTGCCACGGCCGAGGCTTCCGGAACTGCTTGAGGCACAACAGGCTCTGGCTCGGCCACTGCCTCGGCGCTAGGTGTTGCGGAGCCGGGCCTTGCGCTGGCCTGTGCGGAGGCAAGTCCGTTGTAGTCGGCGAGCACGGCGTCTCGTGACAGCGGCTCTGGCTCGGACTTGGTGCCCCCGCAGCCGGCGAGCAACCCCACGATTGCGGCCCGACCAAGGGTGGTAGCAAGAGCCTCGCAGTTTGGCAGCGGGCGGACAGTCGACATGCGCGGACCTTAGCTCTTCTGGTGGCTACCGCGCAGCTCAAATGAGCGAGGGTACGAACGACGCCAATGCTATAGCCTAGCTGTCAAAAGTGTGGCGCCCTATTGGTTATAGTAAGTAATAATGCGGATGCTGAAATTGTCATTGATTAAGGTAGTTTAGGGGATTGTTGGGCCAGGCAGATTATCTGCTTATCGCTGTGGCGGTTGTGACGTCCGAGGCCATTTCTTCGCGCGTGCTGCCTACACGCGCGAGACGGCGATGCCGAGGCCCTTCGATGTTCTCGCTTTCGTACTCCACCAGGCCCTGTTCATCGACGCAAAGCCGC
>CAITIQ010000420.1 GCA_903892415.1 uncultured delta proteobacterium
CCGATCTATGAAGTTGCTCTTGTTCCAGACGTCGGAGAGCCCCTGCGCATAGAGCCACGTCGGTAGAGGCATGTGGTTCTCGCGCGTGTTACGCAGGTAGTCGTACGAGGCGTGGAGCGGGGGGTGCGTGCCGAACGGCGTGATGTGCGGGGCGCAGGCGGCAATGTAGAAATCCATCCCCTGGATGTCGGAGGCCCCCGCGAACGTCCCGATGTTGTGGTTCGTCTTTCCGCCCTGGTAGCTCGGTCGAGTCGGATAGTACTCCCAGGAGGACCTCGATTCGGTCGCCTGAGCACCGGGCTTCGACGCTCCATTCTCGATGAGCTCGCCGTCCACCTCGTCTCCCGTGAAGAGCCCGAGGACGTTGTCCATGTTGGCGAGGGCCGTGCCGGGGTTCTGGAGATTCAAGACATCCGTGATGAGTGCTCGGTAACCGGAGCCGTCGAGGCCGCCGTTGACCAAATCGGTTCCCTTGAAACCGCAGCTGCCGACGTTGCCGGCACGGACGAAGCTCGAGTCGAAACCGGCGTCCAAGTGCCTCTGGAAGTTCGCCTCATTTCCCCCGGGGAACGCGCAGTCCACGGTCTTCGACCAGGTCTCGATCGGGAAATCCTCGGGGATGACACGTCCAACGCCGACCGACGAAGAGGCACCGTCGAAAACGGCAGCGACCGTCCAAGCCGCCCCTGGATTGAGGGGTACGCATCGCGGGACCGTCCACATCGCGGTCTCGCCGGGGGCCAAGGTGGGCTTGGAGACGCAGGCCGCGCCGGTCGCGAGGACGTCCCTCCCGTCGACGTAGAGCTGCGTGAGAGTGTGCGATACGGAGTCCGTGTTCTTTGCGTGAATCACGGTGGCGGCGAAATTGCTCGAGGTCGTGACGTACGTGATAGGCACCTTCGGCTTCTCGACGGGGAACGTGCCGTCCAGCGCGCTACCCGAGCTCGTCAGGACTTCCACGGCGCCGGTCGCAGCAGAGTCCCAGGCGGCGGAGCGCGAATGGAAGGCGACCCAGACCGGCTCTCCCGCGACGACCTGGGGGGGCCAGACTTGCCACCAGTCGATAGCGCCTTGCTCCACCGCAGTCGCCACGCTGACGCCCTGGATCTTCACGTCGAGGACGTCTCCGGTCACGGCCGCCAACCCGGAGATCTGGAAGCGGCCTCCAGAGACCGGATCGGTCGTCCCCGTCTCGACGTATTGAGGCAGATAGATGTCTTTCCGGAAGGTCGCCCGCAACGAAGAGTCGACGGGGGCGGTGGCGCAAGCATCGGTCGGCGCAGCGCAGGAGTCGTCGGCGCCGAGCAACGTCGCGTCGGCCCCCCCGCCACCTCCGCCTCCGTTACCGCCCATTCCTCCGCTGACCGCACTGCTACCGCCAGGTCCTGGGGAACCACCTTGGGATGCGGCGCCTCCCGATGCCGAGGAACCTCCAGAGCCGGTGTTACCCGAGGCGGGCCCGCTGGAGGAAGAGCCGCCGCCACCGGTTGGAGCGGAGTCGTCGCTGCACGACGAGAGACAGAGGAGCATCAAGAAGCCTGCTTGGGCGCGTGCGAGTCGGCTCATTCGCATGTTCGTTCGACCTCGGCGGCGAACATGCACCCACCCGTCGGAGAGACGCAATGGGGGAAACCCAACCTTCGGCCGATCGAGCGACTCATTCCGCACGCGATCCTCGTCTCCGTCGCCGCCTGTGGCGGGGCCTCGTCACCGCCCATCGACGAACCTGTTCGGGAAGCAACCACCGCGACCCCGGTCCCGACGTTCGTCGAGGTCGGGCTCGTCGCCATGGGCGGCCCGGGTGTCCAAGGGCGCGAGCCCCGTCCGCTCGGCTGCCCCCTCCGCTCAGTTGCCGCAGAGATCGGCCCAAGCCCAGACGGTGTCTTCTTTGACGGGGTGTGCGGCGCCGAGTTCGTACCGGTTCGTCGCCTCGACGCAGCCGGGCCGGTCGGAAGGTTGACCGTCTGCACACCCGACACGTAGCCGCCACTTCCAGAGACCGCCCATTGGCCGCCGTAGTCGCCTGGGTTGACGGTGACCGGATGGGCCCAAGCCACCTTTGCCACGGCCAATGACATGAGCAGCGCCACCACGGCGAATGCGACCCGACACGCTCTTGCAGCCTCGCTAGACATTCATCCCCCGACTCGTTGAGATCAAAATGGCCACGCTATCACGAAGCGACCGCCACAGGCTCGGCGGATAGAGATTTCGAGGCTGGAAAACCGCCTAGTCTTGCGGGTGTTCAGGTCAGGATGGCCTGGCGAGCGTCAACGCTTCGAACGAGCTTCCCCGCGGTCCGTTCGCCGCGGCGCGCTCAGAGGAGCTGCAGGTTGCGACGCGCGCGGTGCTCGGCTTGGCTGATGAGCGCTGCGGACTCCGCGTCTTCGATGCCGAGATACTTCGCCATGCCGACGACGAACTCCTTCTCCTTGTCGTTCTGATTGCCATCGATGAACGTCAGGAGCACCGCGTGCTGGACGAGGACGCGGAGATCGTCACTGGAGAGATCTTCGAGCGGGATGTCGTCGAGCGAGCGCTTCGTCGCGGCGTAGGCCCTGAGCCGGATTGAGCCCGAGATAGACTATCTCAGCCCGAATCTGCAGGAGGACGGCGTCGCGGAGCGCCGTGAGGCGCCGTGATGCGCGGCCTTCTGGGCAACATCATTCGCTCGGCCTCCCACGACGTCTGCGTGATGGGCCCCGGTGAGCCGCGACGGCCGGGCACGCGCCCTATCGAGGGAGAGCTGCTGAGCGACAGTTACATCTCCCCAACGCATTGCCTCACGTGCCGATGCTACCAGGCGTCCTCACCAAGTTCGCACCCACCTTCACAGTGCTTTCGAGACGGTTGCACTAGTGAACACGAGTCTCCGAGCGGCGGCCCGACGCCATAGCTTTAGCCGACGCTGCAGCGTTCGGAGCTGTCCGTCCGGGTGCTCGCCGGGATACTCGGCCTGCAAGCGCCTCAGCAGCTCGAGTCCAGTCTGGTCGGGTTCAGTTTCGAGCCAGGTAAGCACGCGGGGCCAGACGGATTCAAATCGATCCGTGTGGGTGCGCCAATGGCGCGTTGGCTTTGGTTTCGCCTGGTGAGTTGGCCGCACTTCGCCGTGATGCCACGCGGTGCTTAGGCTCGATAGGAATTGGTCGAGTTTAGCATCGCTGCTGGGTGTGCCGTGATGAAGCTCCCCAGCGGCAAGCCCAGCGAGTTCCTGCTGCACGCTCCTGATTTCGTCGAGCAGTCGGAGCGGGTCCAGACTCGTGGCCACCAAGCGAAGACGCTCCTTCACTGTCTCCGGGATCGCGTGCGCGCACAGTAGGCGAGCGCAGGGAGTTTCTGGCGCATGGTAGCGCTTGCTCACTCGCGCACCGATGCGCTTCTTTTCTGCGAGCTTGAACGACGGTTGGAAGAAATTCACGAAGAGGCGTGACGCCGCGTAGAGTCGCGAGAGCGCCTCGGTCGCGGCGATTCCTTCCAACCTCCGATAGCCAACGAGCCGCCTGACGACTGAGCCATTCTTTTGCTCGACCCATGCCTGATCATTCTTGCGGTAGGGCCGCGAGCGAGTGAACTCAATGCCAAGCTCGGTGCAGTATTCGAGCACACTCTCATTGATGAACTCACTGCCATTGTCGGTGTCAAAACCAAGCAATGGGAACGGCATCGTCGTTCGTAAACGCGCAAGGGCTTCCACAACCAAGGAACCTTCGCGAACGGCGAGCGGCACGCACTCAGTCCAACCGGAAGCGATGTCGGTAAGCACGAGCGTGTGGGCAAAGCTTCCGGCTACATTCTCGCCCCCGTGTGCAACCAGGTCGGCCTCCATAAAGCCGGGAACCGGCTCCTTCCAGTCAGCAAAGGTACGAACCGGAATGCTCTTACGGATTGCGGGGACGGCCCTCGTCGACCGCTTTCGATCACTAGCACCGTGTGGCGCCGCTAGAAGTCGATCCATCGTGGCTGCGCTCACTGCCGTCAGCTTTGCGCGAACGACGCTATCGAGCCGCAGGTGCCCATGCCGCTCAAGGCTGTCCAGCAGAACCGGGACCAGTGGCTTCAGGCGTTTCCCGCACACACGGTCGGACGCCTCCCATAGAACGATCAGTGCCTCGCGCACCGCGCTGTCATAGACGCGCAGCCGCGGGGCTGGTCGTGGGACCAGCAAGGCCGCGGTCGCGTTCAAGAGGCGGATAGAGTGCTTGCGGTGGTACCCGGTAACTGCGGTGAACTCGTCGAGGATACGTCGCTTCTCGGCGTTCGATGCCGCTTGATACCGCGAGCTGACCGCCCGAACCAACTCCTGTCGGGCGCCCATACTGATCTTTTTCGCCATTGTCGTCTCCTCGAACCGGGGCATGACCGGTAGCAATTTCGATGAGGCAACGGCCCTCGCCTGGTAGCAATTCAGGCGAGGCAATGCGGGACGACGGAC
>CAITIQ010000421.1 GCA_903892415.1 uncultured delta proteobacterium
CGTCCTCGTCCTCGTCCTCCATGCCTTCGAGCAGATCAATGGCGTCGAGCGCGAGTTCTCCGAGCGAAACCTCGCCCTCCTCGTCCTCTTCGTTGCTCATCTGCACGGTGCGCTTGTCGTTCTCGAGCTTCTTCAGGTGACGAATGATCGAAGCGTCCCCGATCGTGACGGCCACCTCGATGGCTGCAGCGACTGCGTCGGGATCTTCGTGACCGAGGAAGCTCTCGAGCAACTTGGCTACGCCGGGCTCAGGCACCTCGGCGAGCAAGTACGGAAGCTCGGGCAGAGCGGGCGAGCCAACCGGCAGGCGCTTGAGTGCGCGCTCGATGCCTTTGGCAACCTCCTTGAAGCGATCGAAGCTGAGCCCCTCGAGTTGCTCGCCGGCAGCTTCTCGCGCACCGGGGAACTCGCTCGATAGGATGTCGATCAAAAGGTCCACGGCACGGGGCCCGTCGAACTCGCCGATCAACACCGCGAGCCGCTCGAGCCGAAGCGTGGCCTCATCCTCGTCGGACTCTTCCAGCGCGCTCTTCATCGCCTTTTCCGCGGCATTCATCACGACATTGGGTTCTTTGTCGGCGATCTGCCCGTGAAGGGTTCGCACGCGCCGCTCCGCATCGAAGAGGGCGTTCAGGTTCTGTTCGACTTCGTCCAGTTTCGCCATGGCGCCCAGGTACCAACCTCCTGCCCGTGTGGCAAGGCTGGCGTAACTTCCTCAGTCTTCTCGGCGTGAGAGTCCCATCACCACGTCGACGATCGCTGCTGCTCGTTTGGCCATCAGCTCCGCGTCCAACTTCTCTGGCCGATCGCTCGAGCGGTGGTAATCGGGGGATTCGCCTGAGGAGAAAAAAATCGTGGGCACCCCCGACTGCTCGAAGGGAGCGTGATCACTTCGGCCCTCGGCCAGCGACGTCACCATGCTGCGCAGACTCTCGGGTAGGTCTTCGGGAAAGACCGCGCGTAATTCGAGGCGCTCGGTCTTCGTCTTGATCAGCTCGCGAAAGGAAGGCGGCGCATTGCGCGAGAGCAGCACGCCCACCGCCTGCGCTGGGTCGACGTCGCGCAATACGCCGAGCAGGCGCGCGGCGAACCAGAGCGCGCGGTCGTCCACGAGCGGCCTGCCGATCATGTCGAGGTTCACCATCGCGCTGAACGTGCCGTTGCCCTTGGGCCAAGTGCGAACGAAGTGGTTGCTCCCGCGAAGCCCGAGCTCTTCCGCGCCAAAGAACACCACCAGCACGGGTCTGCGCAATGCCTCCCGTTGGCGTTGCAGCGCTTTGGCGACCCCGAGCGCCACCGCTGTCCCCGAGGCGTTGTCTTCCGCGCCCAAGAAGGTTTGCCCATCCAGCTCGCCGAGGTGGTCATAGTGTGCGCCTAAAACAACAAGGGAACGTTCACTCGCAGCGGAGCTCGGCTCGACCTTTGCGACCACGTTCCGGCTTTGTTTCTTGCCGAAGGTGAACGGTTGAATGCGCTCTCCCACCTTGCCGAGCTGCTCGCGGTCCAGTTCGCTCGCGATCCACTCTGCGGCACGCCTCTCGTCATCGGTCGCCGAGCCCCGGCCTTTGAACGAGGGAGAGGCGAGAAACGTCGCATCCGCGAGCAGCTTGTCGCGACCGATCGGATTTTCGGTAGCCGCGGGCACCGGCACAGCGCTGGGAATCGCGCTCTGTGATGATGCCACCGCGCTCAGCGCATTGGACGCCTGCGCTTCGGCTTGGCTCGGTGATGCGCGCTCAGGCGAGTCCGCGGTGGTGCGACAGCCGAGCGCCAGGCCCGCGAGGCTCGCCACAGCCAGCATTCGAAAGCAGCGCGCGCGTTGGCCCACGCCCCTTCATAGGGCAGGGCGCAGGCCCCGTCAGCTGATTGCGCGTAGCCGACTGCGGCGCTAACAGGAACGGGTGCACCCTTTGGTTCGCGGAGCAGCAGCTGTAGCGGTGCTTTCGGTCATCTCGTTGGTCGTAGGAACCCGCGCCCCAGTGCCGCGTACGACTTCAGCCGCGATCAGCGCTTCCGCCGGAGCCCCAGTCAATTTGACCGCCATGCCCTGCGGTCCACGTGAGCTGCCGGAGGGCAACAGCTGTGTCCCTCTCCCTTCGGCCCGGGCCGGCAGCGAGGAGACGAACGACGAAGACGTCTTGCGCGGGCGACCATCCACCGGCAACGTGATCCCGCGCAAACCGGATCGACCGCGAGATCCAGCGCAGTTCGTGCTCCCGATCGAGGGCGAGCTCCTGGTGCTCTCCGGCTTTGATGATTCAGCAGACGCTGGCGACCATCCGCTCGCGGTGGAACTCGGAGTCGCGCGTGGTGCTGCCGTGCGCGCGCTCACGCTCGAAGGCCAAGTGGGCCCGACCGAGGTTGCGGCCATCGGGCGTTGGGTGGGAACGACGGTGGTGACGCGCCATACCGTCCAAGCCGAACGGCCTCGCGTCATTCTGTTGTTTTACGGCCACTTGGACGCTGTCGCGCCGGGCGTGAAGGTGGAAAGCAAGCTTCCGCAAGGTGAGGTTCTAGGCTTCGCAGGGGACAGCGGTCGGCCGGGCGTGGTCAGCCTCTTCCTCGAAGCGCGGCTCGTCCGCGAAGGGGCCGCGCTTCCTGCTGCAGAGCCTCGCGCCTTTGCCGACTCGGCCGTCGCTGCCGCGACCGATCTACGAAACGTTCTCGCGCGAAAGCCCTGAGCGAGTTATTCCTCAGCTCGTGTCGCAGCCAAGGCGCAAGATTCTCATCGTCGAAGATGAGCCGCACATCGTGCTCGGGCTCACCGACGCCCTTGAGTTCGAGGGCTTCGCCGTCATCTCGGCCAATCGGGGCAGAGACGGCGTCAACCTCGCCCGTCAAGAGAAGCCCGACGCGATCCTGCTCGATCTGATGCTGCCGGACACCAACGGCTTCAAGGTCTGTGAGGAGCTGCGGCGTTGGGACGCTTTTGTTCCCATCATCATGCTCACCGCTCGCTCCCAAGAGGTCGATAAGATCCGCGGGCTCGACGCTGGCGCTGATGACTACATGACCAAGCCCTTCAGCGTGGGCGAGCTCACCGCGCGCATGCGCGCGCTGCTGCGTCGGGCCCAAAGGCCCAGCGGTAATCACCCAGAGACCTTTCGAATTGGCGACGCGGAGATCAACCTCACCGCTCACACCATCACGCGTGCCGAGCAGACGCATCAGATCTCCTTCTACGAAGTGGAGCTGCTTCGCCTGCTGTTCGAGCGCGTTGGTCAGCCCGTCTCTCGCGACGAGATCCTGCAAAAAATCTGGGGTCTCGACGCCGCACCGTCGAATCGCACTGTGGACAACTTCATCGTGAAGCTGCGCAAGAAGGTCGAGCGCCTACCGGATAAGCCGGAGCGCATCCTCACCGTCTACGGTTACGGCTACAAGCTCGCGCCTTAGCGGCTCAGCAAGCACCCCTCTCGAGTGGAGACTCAAGAGGGGTGAGCCAGACTCACGAGCCCGAACTCAGAACGGGATGTCGTCGTCGTTGCCGTAGCCAAAGTCATCAGCAGGCGGAGGCGCGTCATCGCGCGCGGGACCGCGTCCAGGAGCTGGGCCGCGACCACCGCCGCCACCACCGCCGCCACCACCACCGCCGCCACCGCCGCGAGGTGCAGGCGCTTCGAACCCGCCGCCGCCCTCGTCGACCACGGCTCGTCCGCCACCGCGACCGCCGGTCAGGATCACGTTGTTGGCGACGATCTCGGTCTTGTAACGCTTGTTACCGTCCTTGTCCTCGTAGCTCGAAGAACGAATCGAGCCCTCGATGAACAACGTGGAGCCTTTACCTAGGATCTTGGCCAGAGCCTCGCCGCGCTTTCCCCAAATGACAACGTTGTGCCAGTCCGTGCGATCCCGACGAACCTTGTCCTTGTCGAGATACGACTCGGTGGTTGCAAGCCGCAAGTTGAGAACCGACTGCCCGCCCTGGGTGTACCGGAGCTCCGGATCCGCACCGAGGTTGCCAAGCAGCATGACGCGATTGAGCCCTTCAGCCATGGTCAGCTCTTCCAACGATCAGGTCGCAGCGTCAACCAGGGACGAGCGCGCCGAACACCAAGCGCGCAATGCTTAGGTAAACCACGATGCCCAGGACGTCGACCACAGTAGCGATGAACGGTGTGGAGCTCGTCGCAGGGTCGAGCCCCAGCCGCCTTAGCAGCAGCGGGAACATCGAGCCGACCACACAGCCGCCGATCACGATGCCAACCACGGCGCCAAAAATGGTCAAGGCGAAGCGTGGTCCTTCCCCTGAAATGAACGCGCGAATGGCTCCGAGCACTCCCAAGGCAACGCCCATGACGATGCCCTGCCCAATCTCACGCGTGAGGATCTTCACCCAGTCGGAGTGACTCACTTCGCCCGTGGCCAAGGCGCGGATCATCAACGAGGCGGATTGCGACCCGGAGTTGCCGCCGGTCGAGATGATGAGCGGTAAATAGAATTGCAACGCGGCCACGCTGACCAGCACATCGTTGAAACGACGCAGGGCGATCTCGGTGAAAAATCCGCCGAAGAAGAGGATCGAAAGCCAAACCACGCGCTTGCGGATGAAGGTCCAGAAGTCGGTTCGAAAGTAGGTCTCTTCGGTCGGCTCGATGGCGCCGATGCGCTGCACGTCCTCGCGCGCTTCATCGGTCAAAACGTCGATCACGTCGTCGACGGTGATCACCCCCAGGAGTTTGTGCCCCATGCCAACGACGGGCAGCGCCGAGAAGTCGTACTTGGCCATGGTGCGCGCGACTTCTTCCTGGTCGGTGGTGGGGCTGACCGCGTGCACGCGCTCGATCATGATGTCGTCGATCTTGTCGTTCGGGCTGGCCAGCAAGATATCGCGTAGCGACGCAACACCGAGCAGCTGCTCCGACTTGGTGACGACGTAGACGTAGTAGACGGTCTCGGCGTCGGTGCCCTCGTTGCGGATCTTCTCGATCACTTCGCTCACGCGCGACCCCGGCGCGATCGAAACGTAGTCGGTGGTCATCAAACCACCGGCGCTGTCCTCGGCCCAACGCGCCAGCTCTTCGACCTCCGCAGCCGCATCGGGATCGACTTGCTCGATCCGTTCGAGCAAGGTTTCGCCCATCTCTTCGGGCAAGCCCTCGATCAAGTCGGTGCGATCGTCGGCCGACATTTCGCTGACGATGCCAGCGACGTTGTCTACGCCCATGGTTTGCACCATCGACTCTTGCCGATGTTGCTCCATGCGCTCGAACACTCGCGCAGCGAGTTCCGCGGGGACCGCTGAGAGCAGCTTGGCGCCCTCCTCTTGACCGAGAAGCTCGATCAGGTCGGCGATGTCTTCCTCGTGGATTTCGTCGAACAGCTCGCCCAACTGTTCGAGCGAGCCCTCCTCCAGGAGCTGCCTCACCTCAGGCGCAATCGCGACGGCAACACGGAGCATGGCTGCCCGTTACAGCGAATGACGTGGCTTGGCCACGTCCTTGAACAGAATGTCGCCAGCAAAAGCTGAAAAGGCACCCGCCGAGCGCGCTCACCAGGTCGCTAGGGCAAAATTGACAACCAATGCAACAATGGAAACTAAGTGGTCGTATTTGTGAAATTGAGACACCTAAATTGGCTTGTGAATTGGCGTGAATAGGGAATGTGGGTGGTGTAAGTGAAATATTTCTTTTGCAACGGAATATGAATCTCTTGTCTAACCGTTCGTGGGGCCACGTTCTTTCTTGACGCTCGCTAGTTCTTTCTCGCGGCCTCGCTTCGATCGCTGACCGACCCCTGTTGCAAGGAGCAAACGATGTTGATGCGAACCAAGAAGGTCCTCACTGGAACGACGCGGGTGAAGGTCGCCCGCAGCGTTGTGCCTGCCGCCTCCGCCGCCGGCGTGCTCGGGCTCACGCTGGTGGTCGTGGCGCCAGCATGTCTCGATCGCCCGTTGGCGACGGCCGCGCCTAACACCACCTCCACGCTCACGGGCCGCCTCGAACAGAACGCCGTTTCGAAGATCGATATCCTACTGGCCGTCGACAACTCCGCTTCGATGAAGGACAAGCAGGAGATCCTCGCCGCGGCTGTCCCGGAGCTGGTTGAACGTTTGATTCAGCCGCGCTGCGTGGACTTTCTGACCGGCGCGCCGACAGGTGTCAGCGTCGATGCAGAGGGCCTATGCGCCGAAGGGTCGAAGGCTGAGTTTCCACCCATTCGGGACATCAACGTGGGCGTCATCAGCTCATCCCTGGGGGACCTGACAACGGGCGCGTGCGCTTCTCAAGCCCACGGTCAAGACAACGGGCGGCTGCTTTATCGCGGCGTCGAGCTCGAGGAGACATTCCAAGCGCAAGGCTTCCTCGCCTGGGATCCGGACAGTGTTCGGGGTGGGGATGCTAACCCTGAGCACCTCACCGGGCAGCTCGAGAAGATGGTGCGCGGCGTCGATCAAACGGGTTGCGGCTTCGAGATGCAGCTCGAGTCGATCGTGCGCTTCCTCGTGGACCCTGCGCCGTACGCCGCGCTCGAGCGGGAAGGCGAAGGCGTCAAGCAGAAGCTTCGGCGCGTTGGTGTGGATGAGGCGTTGCTCGAAGAGCGCAAAGCCTTCCTGCGACCTGACTCGTTGGTGGCGGTGGTCATCCTCTCCGATGAAAACGACTGTTCGATCGACGTGACCTCGCAAGGCTACAAGGCGCTGCCGGGGCCGTTTTATCGCGCCACCAGCGAGTGCGCGGAAGACGCCAATAGCGAGTGTTGCCAGTCCTGTGCGCTGACCATTCCTGCAGGCTGTGACGCACAGCAGGCCTGCAAAGAGGAGAAGTACACGAAGGAGCAGGACGATTCGAATCTCAAGTGCTTCAAGCAGAAGGAGCGCTACGGGATCGACTTCCTTTACCCGGTCGAGCGCTACGTGAACGCCTTCACCAAGGCCCGTATCGATCCGAGTCGCAGTGATCTGGCGGTGGTGGACGAGTCCAAAGCCATCGATAATCCGCTGTTCGTTGCCGAACAAGGTGCCAAGCCTCGCGGCGCCGATCTCGTGTTCGTAGCCGGGATCGTCGGCGTTCCGTGGCAGGCGATCGCCCGTCGCGATCAAGGCGGCCAGCCCAACCTCAAGCTCGGTTTTCAGAACTTCGAGGAGCTCGAGGAGAAGTTGCCAGCACTGGTGGGCGATCCTGATCGCTACCTCGAGCCCACAGACCCGTTCATGATCGAGTCGACTACCGCTCGCTCAGGCTACAGCGAGCTCGTTGATGCATCGCTCCCAGGGGCAAACCCGATCAATGGTGGCGAGTACACGGTCAATCCGGTCGCGCCGAATTACTTGCAGCACACCTGCATCTTCCCGCTGGCTGAGCCGGTTGAAGGCGGGGATTGCAAGGGCTGCACGGATGAGAGTTGCGACCTGACCTTGTGCGACGGAACCACGCAAATCGCCGCCAAGGCCTATCCAAGTCTGCGTGAACTCTCGGTGCTGAGCGGCATGCAGAACCAAGGCATCTTCGCCTCGATTTGCCCCGCCGTTTCCAGCGGCACCGACAAGAATGCGGTGGACTACGGCTACAACCCCGCCGTTGAAAGCATCATCGAGCGGGTCAAAGAGAAGCTGCAAGGCGAGTGTTTTGCGCGGCAGCTCAAGGTAGACCCGAAGACGGGCAACGTGAGTTGCTTGGTGCTGGAGGCCATGCAGGTGGAGGATCCCGCTCAGTGTTGCAACGCGCCCGGCAGGGCGCCGATCCCCGAGTTCGTCGATGGCGAGCCGAACCCGAGTCATCAGGCTGTGCGCCAGGCCAAAGAAGATCGCTATGCGATCGACTGGAACTGCTTTTGCGAGATCGTTCAGGTCGAAGCCGGCGAAGAACGAAAGGCCTGTCTCAATGAGTTGGATCCTGACTCCTCGAAGCAAGGGGACGGTTGGTGCTACATCGACGCCGCTTCCCCGCCGTACGTTGGCAACGCCGAACTCGTGAAAGATTGCCCCGATACGGAGCAGCGCCTGATGCGCTTCGTTGGAGATGGAGACCCGCGCTTCGGTGCGGACGTCTTCATCACCTGCGCAGGCGAATAGCAGGGATGTCGATCGTCAAGTAAGTTGGCGTTCAGATCGGGCGGGAGAGGCAACTTTGTTTGCTCTTTCCCGCCGAGTGTCGGGACGGGAATGGAATAGGGCTTCGAATCTTAGGGGTTCCGCGTGCATAATGGGCCGACGCGTTGTCCGCCTGCGATGGGCACGCGGAATGCTTTAGGTGTCTCGATACCTCTCGCTCGTCCGTGCGGCTCGCCGCCCGGCCAAAAGAGGAACCCAGAATATGCAGCTGAGGAAACCATGATGCGAAGCAAGAAGCTCATTCAGTCCGTCGCCGTCGCCGGTCTGTTTTCTCTTGGGCTGGGAACCGTTGCGGCGGGGTGCCTCAATCGGCCCCTCGATCGCGTCGACCCGCGAACCACCTCCACCGTCATCGAGCGTCTTCAGCAGAACGGCGTCGACAAGATCGACCTCCTGCTCGCGATCGACAACTCGATCTCGATGGGTGACAAGCAAGAGATCCTGGCAGACGCCGTTCCCGTTTTGGTGAAGCGTCTGGTCGAGCCGCGATGCGTTGATGAGGCGGGTGACCCCACTGGCGTCAACGTCGACGCAAACGGTGATTGCCCGGCCGGTTCCAAGTCTGAGTTCCCGCCCATCCGAGACATCAACGTCGGCCTCATCAGCTCGTCGCTAGGTGACCTCACGAGCGGTGCTTGCACTGGCGCCACCGTCGTCCACCCCGATGACAAGGCCCGCCTTCTGTCGCGCGGCGTGACCGCGGCTGAAACCTACAAGGGCCTTGGCTTCCTCGCTTGGGACCCGGACAACAAGCGTGGTGGCTCCACCGATCCGGACGCTATCATCACCACCCTCGGCGAGATGGTGGTCGGTGTGGACCAGGTCGGTTGCGGTTACGAGATGCAGCTCGAGTCGATCTTGCGCTTCCTCGTGGATCCGGCGCCGTACGAGAGCCTCCAGGTCGAGAGCTCCAAACTGAAGAAGGTCGGCGTGGACCAGGTCCTCCTCGACCAGCGCAAAGACTTCCTGCGTCCTGACTCATTGGTCGCCGTGCTCATCCTCTCCGACGAGAACGACTGCTCTGTGGACGTGAGCCAGCAAGGCTTCCTCGCCCTCAAGGGGCCGTTCTTCAAGGCCACGAGTGAATGCGCCACCGATCCGAATGACCCCTGCTGCTCGAGCTGTGGTCTTCCGGTGGAATCAGGCTGTGACGCCGGCAACAGCTGCGGCACTCCCAAGTACTCCGCTGCGCAAGACCACCCGAACCTCAAGTGCTTCAACCAGAAGCAGCGCTACGGTGTGAACTTCCTCTACCCGGTTCAGCGCTACATCAACGCTCTGACCCAGACGAAGATCAACCCGAGCCGTCGCGACTACGATGGCACGGAGGACCCGTCAAAGTCCGTCGCCAACCCGCTTTATTCCGATCTCGCGGGCACCGGCGGAACGATCCGCAGCCCTGACCTCGTGTTCGTCGCCGGTATCGTTGGTGTGCCGTGGCAAGCCATCTCTCGTCGAGATGACGCCGGTAACCCCGACCTGAAGCTTGGCTTCAAGACCTTCAGCGAGCTCCAGGATGACCTCGACGCGCTGGTTGGTGATCCCGACACAGCCAAGCCGCCGACCGATCCGTTCATGATCGAGGACTTCAACAAGCGGACGGGAACCAGCACCATCCTGAACGCGTCGTTGCCCGGGATGAACCCCATCAACGGCAACGACTACACAATCCCGACGACGGAGCCGGACAACCTCCAATACGCCTGCATCTTCCCGCTGAAGACGCCGGTACCCGCAAGCCTCGACTGCGGCGATTGCACCGACGCATCGTGCGACAACCCGCTCTGCAACAACACCGTGCAAGAGTCGGCAAAGGCCTACCCGGGTCTTCGCGAACTCGCGCTGCTCCGCGGGCTCGGCACGCAAGCCATCTTCGCTTCGATCTGCCCCGCTATCGCGACCGGCGATCCGACCCAGGATGACTACGGATACAACCCGGCCGTCAACACCATCATCGACCGTCTCAAGGAAGAGCTCGGCGGTCAGTGTCTGCCCCGCAAGCTCACCCCCGACGCGGAAGGCAACGTTCCTTGCCTCGTCATTGAAGCGTCGAAGGTGGATGGCGCTTGCGATTGCAGCGAGGGCATCGGCCGGAAGCCGATTCCGGAGACGATCGACGGTCAGGACAACCCGACCTACAACGCGGTGAAGGCTGCTCAGAGCGATGAGTTCGCTGACGACTGGAACTGCTTCTGCGAAATCAACCAGAGTGCCGCCGGCGATGAGCGCGACGCTTGTTTGACCAACGGCGACGCGAACGCTGCGGCTCAGGGTGACGGCTGGTGTTACATCGACGGCGCCTCGGTTCCGCCCGTTGGGGACCCGGAGTTGGTGGCAACGTGCCCCGCGAATGAGCGTCGCTTGATGCGCTTCGTCGGCAAGGGTGAAGCGCGAGCAGGATCCACCTTGTTCATCACCTGCTCCGGCGAGTGATCGAAGGCTTGGTGTGAGGAGAGGGCTCGGCCGGAAGGTCGGGCCCTTTTTTCGTTTAGGGTCGCGGATACGGCCTGCGCAGGATCACGAGCAGGCTGGCGAGCACCAACACCGCACCCACGCCTGCAACTGAAGCCTCCGTATGCTCGATGCTCGCAAGCACCGCGCGGGCGACCAGCCCCGGCGCTGGGGGAGTTGGCGGGGCGCCGCCTACGCTTAGCTCGCTGTTGGGGCATTCGACGCCACGACAGCCCATGGTGCAGAGCAACAGGTCGCGACCTTCGCCGTGAAAGGTCAGCACGTGGTGAACGCGAAAGGGGGTGCCGTCGGCGCCTAAACCCTCGAGCAACTGTTGGCGAACGTTGGCGCCGCCATTGTGTGCAGCGGACGTCAATCGCGCGGGCTTTTGCTCGAAGTTGGAGAGCGCGAGCCAGCTGGCCTTCTCAAACAACACGCTCTCCACGCCGTCCACATAGCGCGAGGAAGGGCCCGTCACACAACCGGCGAACCAGCGCGTTGTGACCCCTTCAAAGCGCTGCGCTGAGGCCACCGCCGCCCCTGGCAGCCGGCTTACATCGATGGTGACGTCGTGGGCTGAGACCGCCTCGGGCAGCAGCAGCTCTAGCTCGTGGCTTTGGGCGTCGAATAGCCGAATGGGCCGATCAGTTTTCGCCCCAGCCATCGAGCTCTCCGAGCAAGCTACGGAGTTGATCGCGAACGCTTACGAGCCGTTCGCGCACAGCCACCAGCGTCGAAGCGCCGACTTGCGCAACCGGCGGTGCTTCACTTGCTGCTGGCTCCACCGCGGTGCCGTCTTTCAGCTTCCGCTTCGCCCCAGCGATCGTGAAGCGATGGGAGTACAAAAGCTCCTTTACCTTGAGCAGCGTGTCCACGTCTCGGCGCGAGTAGATGCGCTGCCCCCGTGCCGACTTTTGTGGTCGAACCGACTTGAACTCGCTCTCCCAATAGCGGAGCACGTGCGGCTCGACGCCAACGATGCTCGAAACTTCGCCGATGCGAAAGTAGAGCTTCTGCAGCTTGTCTTGGCGGTCTTGTGCACTCATCGTCGCGGCGGCGGCCAGCATGACCGCACGAAGCCGACGTCGTCAACAGGCGTCTCAGGAAGCGGCGTCCGCTTTGGTCGAGAGGTCAGATGACTCTGGGCTTGATTTGCCGCGGTCGGGGTTGAGCCCGTGCTTGAGAATGTTGCTCGGTTTGAAGCTCAAAACTCGTCGGCCGGTGATGATCATCGGTTCGCCAGTCTTTGGGTTGCGACCCTGCCGCGGACGCTTGTCACGCAGTACGAAGTTGCCGAATCCAGAAACCTTGATCCGCTCGCCTCTTCCGAGTGTTTCCTTCATCGAGTCGAAGACCAGCTCTACGAGATCAGCTGCTTCTTTCTTCGAGAAGCCACCAAGCTTTTCGTAGATGGCCTGAACGATGTCCGCCTTTGTCATGCTCCCACCCCAGTTTCAGCGGGAGCATAGGACGAGCGACATTCGACCTCAAGCGTAGAGGACCTGAAGTAAGCAACTAGCTGATTACGACTCCCTCGGTGCGCTGTTCAGCTGTGCGACCGGGGATGGGCGTTGGCGTCACTTCAGCGTCTGCGACGACGGCACTGGCAGCAAACCGTTTGCGACCGCTCAGTTGTTCGCGGGTTACCAGCAGGGCGACGTAGCCGTAGCCAAACGCAAACAGGGCAGCAAACGGCGTTGCAAACCAATGGCCTTCAAGCATCGACACAGCCACGCTGGCAAGAGAGACCAGGAAAAACAGCCCCTCGGTGTACGGCAGGTCAGAGGCAATGCGGTAACGGTGTCGGTTGCTGCCTTGCTTGGGGGTTCTCACGAACTCACCCGCCATGTTCCGCACGCCATCGAATACGGCACGACTCATGTGGGGTGCGAGACCGGTGCCCATAGCGATCATCAGCGGCAGGTGCAGGAGCGCGTCCGTGCGCGCACGGCCCTGCGCGCGCATCGCCTCCACGTAGAACGCTGCGAGCGAACCAGTCGTCGCCAGGAGCAGCGGCAGGTCCACCAGGAACAGGTTGATCGCCGAGCCGTCCCCAGCAGGCAGGAAGATCAGCGAGGGCAGCAGCAACAGGCTCAAGAGGACGATCAGCGGGTAGGCGAAGTGCGGTGTGAGGTGGAAGAACGCCTCGACCTTGTGCACCAGCGGCAAGTCAGAGGACATCACGCGCCGCATGAGTTTACGTGCGGTCTGAACGGTCCCCTTGGCCCACCGGTATTGCTGCGCACGAACGGCCGACACTTCTTCAGGGAGCTCCGAAGGCGTAACGACGTCCTCGCGGTAGACGAACTTCCACCCCCGAAGTTGGGCGCGGTACGAAAGATCGAGGTCCTCGGTCAGCGTGTCGTGTTGCCAACCACCAGCGTCGGCGATCGCCTCGCGGCGCCACATCCCGCCCGTTCCGGAGAAGTTGAAGAAGTAACCGCCCGCGAAGCGAGCTCGGTTCTCCACCAGGTGATGACCATCCAGCTGCAGGCCTTGCGAACGCGTGAGCAAGGAGACCTCACGGTTGATGTGACCCCAGCGGGTCTGCACCATCGCCACCTTGGGATCAGCGAAGTGCCCAACGATCGAGCGAAGGAAGGAGGCTTGCGGAATGAAGTCGGCGTCGAAGATCGCGATCAGCGAGCCTTTGGCGGTCTGCAAGCCGTTGTCCAGCGCTCCAGCCTTGTAGCCAACACGGTTGACGCGATGAATGTATGAGGCGTCGAGCCCGTGTGCGCGCAGCCGCTCCACGTGCGCGTGGGCGATGGACTGGGTCTCGTCGGTCGAGTCATCCAGGACCTGAATCTCAAGCCGGCTGGGCGGATAGTCCAGGTGCGCAACCGCATCCAAAAGGCGATTGGTGACGGTGGACTCGTTGAACAGCGGGAGCTGGACGGTAACCAGCGGCAGTTCTTCCTCCGGCACGCTCGGCGTACTTTTGTGCGCATCCAGCTTCTTGCGATGCCCATGGCAAAGCAGGACTAGATACATGCGGTGAACGCCGTAGGCAGAAAGAACCGCCACGACGCCGAAATAAAGGACGCAAAGGACGAGAACCACTGGCTGCGCTCGACTTAACATCCACCTGACTCGGCATTGTCACGAAGTTGTAATTATTTGTATGACTCTGTCGGTTGGGCCGATTCAGTCCGCCGCGATGGAGCTTCATGCGGCTGGCCCCAAAGACTAGACTTCGCGCCGCATGGCTTCCCGACAGCGCCAGATCCTTGGTTTTTCGCATCATGGTTTAGCGGTACTGCTCCCGCTCGGTGTGGGCCTGACTGCGGCTTCTTGCGATGGAAAGGCGCCCGTGGATTTCGGGCGGACCCCGGCCGGCTCGGGGGCCACCGTTCGTTTTGACCTTGGGCATGCCCCGCTGCCGGACATTCCGTTGCCGAGCGACACCGCGACCTGGCCCGACCCTACCAGTCGAACCGGCCTGCGACTAAACGCCAGTCTGATAGCGCCGACGGCCATCGAACGAGACGCTCGCGAGCGGTTCGATCGTTTGGAAGGTTGGGGGACGTTCTCGCCGATTACCGTCTCCTTCGATTTGGCGCAGGTCGGTGGGGAGCCGCGCGAGGCCGCTCAGGCCGCGATCGATCTAGCGAACGTGAAGGCGCGTCACCACCGCGACGACTACGACTTTGCGAACGACGCCATCTACCTAATCAACCTCGCGACCGGAGTTCCGGTCCCGCTCGACGTGGGCAACGGCAACTTCGAGTTCACGCTCAAACGGCTCGATCGCTACTGGCCGAACGACACCCGTGCGACCGAGCGCAACCTCGTTTTCGACACCCGCGACGAGTCGGCGCGCGGCACCATCGCTCGCGACGCCTTCCTGCCTGAGCTCGACACCGACTTCGATGGCAACCTCGACATCCCCAACCTGGATGAGCCTTTCGCTTGCGGGGAGCCGGACCCAGTCTGTGATGATCCGCGCAACGCCGACTATGAGGGCGAGAACTGTTTGGAGCTGCGCCGCGACCGCGATCGCTGCATCACCGATCACCTGGTGACGTTCTACGAGCGGGAGACCGACACGTTGATCGTGCGGCCGCTGGTGCCGCTCGATGAAATGACCCGATACGCCGTGGTGCTCACCGACCGCTTGCTCGACGCGAACGGCAACGCCGTGCGCTCACCGTTCAACGCGGTCTTCCACGCCTCGCAGCGGCCGCAGGCGGAGCGGGTGATGCGGGCGTTCGATGACGCCGCTCACCTTAACTACTTCGGTGATATCGCCGGCACTGGGCTCGAGCACGTCGCCTTCACCTGGTCCTTCACTACGCAGCCCACCGTCTCCGACATGAAGCTGTTGCGAGATGGCTTGTTCGGCTCGGGCCCGTTCGCCGACTTCGAGGACAAGTTCCCGCCTCAGCTCGAGTTGCGCCGTGCCGTTGGCAAGACCGCCGACCTCGAGGAAGGCGCCACCGACCCGGCGGCCTGGGAGCAGGATCCACAATGCCAAGACAAGGTGGACAACCTCTACATCGTCCGCGTCGACGATATCCGCGACACCTTGGAGCTGGCCGTCTCCGAATTGTTCGGATCGGGAAATGGGCCGGATACCCAGGCGCTCTTGCGCAGCTTCGACGCCATCGACTACCTCGCCATCGGCACCTATCGCACGCCTTTTCTGCTGCAGGGCGGTCCAGAAAGCATCGATCCCAAGGCCGCCTTCGATCTGGACTTCACGACCGGCGGCGGTGAGGTGCGTGAAGACGTGGTGCAGTTCTTCATGGCCGTGCCCAAGGAAACGGCGCAGTTCAAGCAGCCGTTCAACGTGAATCTTTATGGCCATGGGTACACCGGGAACTTCCTCGAGCCGATCCTTTACGCCGGCAACCTCGCGCAACACGGCCTAGCAACCGTTGGCATCAACGCCATGGGCCACGGCTTGGACCTGGGCGACGAGACGACCGAGCTCCTGGCCAAGGGGCTGTTCTCGGGCGGCTGCGCAGGTCCGCTTTACGACTCGTTGCTTTCGACGCGAGGCCGGGATCTCGACGGCAACGGTCGCATCGATTCTGGCGGTGATTTCTGGTCGAGCTACCTCTTCCACACCCGTGACGGCGTGCGCCAGTCGGTGCTCGACCACGTCCAGCTCGTTCGAATCTTGCGCGCGTTCGGCACCGACGATGGGCGTGCATTCTGCCGCACCGCCGACACGGGTTGGGCCAACAAGCCGACCGATCAGTGCGATGTCAACGGCGACGGGGAGGCTGAGGTCTTCGGTGATTTCGATGGTAACGGCGTCGCCGATATCGGCGGACGCGAGGCAAAATACGGCACCTGGGGCGAGTCGCTGGGCGGCATCCTGAGCGGCATTCACGGTGCCGTGGATGCGTACGTTACCTCGGCCTCGCCAGGCTCTGGTGGCGGCGGACTCACGGACATTGGCGTCCGCAGCTTCCAAGGCGGAGTGGTGGAGGCCGTGCTCCTGCGCATGTGGGGGCCCTTGATTGTGACCGTCCCCTCCGAAGAGCGCACTGCCTGCACCGGTAGTTTCTCCGATTCAGCTGACTGCACCACCTGCAAGGCCGGGGAGATTTCGTTGCGTTGGGTGATGCCAGCGCTGAACGACACGGGTGAGGTCGAGATCCAGTGTCTCGAACCCGAGTCGATCCGCGGCACCACGGTGCTCGTCTACAACAGTGAGAACGACGAGCTGCGCTGCGCGAGCGTGGAAGACGATCTGCAGCTGCGCGTCGGCTTGCCCGCGAGCGTCGGTGACCGCGTGACCCTGAGCTTCTACGACGGCGCGCATCAGGTGGAGGACTATGCCTCCTGTCGTCCGACCTTCAACGGCCAGGATGAGCCGCGGTTGGTAGTCGACAAATGGGGCAAGGGCCGGTTCCCAACGACCACGTCTGACCCGACGCAAGCGAGCGTTTGCGCCGGAACCTCGTGCAACTACTTCCAAGGGACCTTCTTCAACGAGGGCGCCGAACTAACGGCGCCTGCCGAGGGCTACGGTCAAATCCGACAGACCCCGTCGCTGCGGCGCTTTCTCCAGCTCGCCCAGATGGCGCTCGATCCCGGGGACCCGGTGAGCTTTGCGCCGTACTACGCGATCAAGCCGATGACCGATCCATTTGGTGAACCGATCGAGGCGCACGCGGTGCTCACGATCAACACCATCGGGGACATGAACGTGCCACTCAACTCGGGCATCGCCTTCGCGCGTGCGTCGGGCGCATTGCCGTTCCTTCGTCCTGAGCAAGCGGTGCTGTATCCGGAGTACGCCGACTACGCGACGCCCGCGGCGCTGTTTCAGGCCTTGGGCGGCAAGACGCCGAACCAAGACTTGATCGACAATCACGTGATTGAAGGGATCACAGCGCTCGCCCGTCACCCTGCGTCCCCAGCCTGTGAAACCAGCGCCAACGCTGATGTCGACGGTACCTACACCGACTACGCCGGCAACGAGCTTTCGTGTTTCCCCGCTGGTTGCGTCGCCGACCCCGACGTCTGTTACGGCGGGTCGTTCTGCGATGAGACGGCCGATCGTTGTCTGCCCAACCCCCTCGGTAAGCGACGCTGTGATGAGGCGCTCTACGATGCCGACGATTTGGACGAGGGCTCGCATCTCTACTTCGAGCAGGCCGCGCCGGTGCCCCATCGTCTCGTGCGCTACACCGCTGCAGCGAGTGAAAGCTCGGTTGATGAAGTGTGGCAGCCGCGGCTCAGCGGCGTACCCGGCGGAGAAGATGAAGCCTGGCAGCCAACGCCGGGCAGACGCGTGACCGGGCTGCTCGATGCATACGTGGTCCCAGAAGGCGTTCACACCTTCGTCAACGGCAACCCATGCCAGGCTTTCGACCACGGGACGTACCTGACCAACCTTGTTGGTCGTTTCTTCCAAACAGACGGCACGGACGTCTATTACCTGTCGCACCCAGCGACCCATCACTGTCTCGAGACCGGTGGCGAGGCCTGCGGATACATCAACCCATGAATGAAGAACGCGAAGCTCAACGTCGTGCGCACGTTGCTTTTGTAAAACGACGCTTGGGCTCCGAATGGGGCAAGACAACGCTACGCAAGCAGCTCGAGGCTGGCTTTCGATCGCTCTTGCGAGAGAACGTTGGCAAGCTGTTTGATGCCGCTGCGCTCGATCGTCTGGTGGAGAGCTTCACTGCGGACCCTTGGCTCTCCCAGTCGACGCGCCCGATCTTGCGTACCGCCATCCTGCTCGAGATGGCGCGGCTCCGCGAGGAGCCGAACAAACTCGCCGCCTACGTCTCGCCCGAGGCGGTCGCGCTGATGAACGAGCTGCTCGCGCGGCCCGGCCTCTTACCCGGAAAGTTCGTCAACAAGCTGCTGGGCCACACGGCCTTCGAACAGATCGCGCGCGACGTGCTCGATGACGCTTTGCGCGAGTTCTCCGAAAAGGTGGATCCGTTCCGAGCCGAGTGGGGTCTGCCCAGCCTGATGAAGCGCGGTGGGACCTTCTCGCTCGGTCTCTCGGCGATGGCCAAAGGCATCGACTCGATGCGCGACGAGCTGCAAAAGCGAGTCGAGCCCGAGCGAAAGCGGTTCTTGCAAGCCTTCGCACGCCGCGCGCTCGATACGGTCGCTGAGAACGTCGTGAAGCGAAGTGACGAGCCGCAGTTCATCGCTGTCCGCACCGAGTTGTTTGCCTGGCTGCTCGAACAGCCGGTGAGCGAGCTGGTTGCAACGCAGGCGCCCGCGGTCACTGAGCTTTTGGAGAAGTTCGGTCATGCCGTGGCTCA
Organism: uncultured delta proteobacterium; assembly: GCA_903892415.1. Taxonomy (GTDB): domain Bacteria; phylum Myxococcota_A; class Polyangia; order Polyangiales; family Polyangiaceae; genus Xiheicaenibacterium. Next base: position 18,250 of record CAITIQ010000421.1, read on the forward strand.
ACACAACACCAGCGACGCGGGCGCCAAACGACGAAGGCGCGCTCAGCTCGACCTGCTGCTTCACGCGCATGAGAAACAGCCGCTCGAGGTCGCCTTGGCCGTCTACGGGGCGAAGCTCGAGCCCGACTTCGACGCCATCGTCGAGGTCGCTTGGCCGCTGGTGCTGCTGCTGCTCGAGACGCCCGCCGTAGACGCCTTCATCGACGAGCTGGTGGGCGGCTTTTACGACGAGCCCGCTTGAGCGGCGCTCAGCCGCCCAAGTAAGCGCGCTGGATTTCCTCGTTGGCGGCGAGTTCGGCAGAAGGCCCGGACATGGCGATCTCACCGGTGCGCAAAACATAGGCGCGTTTGGCGTAACGCAGCGCCAAGCGCGTGTTCTGCTCGACCAGTAGGATGGTGGTTCCGGAGGCGGCAACGCGTGCCACCGCTTCGAAGATTTGTTGCACGAGCTTGGGCGCGATCCCAAGCGACGGCTCATCGAGCAATAACATCGCCGGTCGCGCCATCAGCGCCCGGCCGATCGCCAGCATCTGCTGCTCGCCGCCGGACAGCGTCCCGGCCTCCTGCTTCATGCGCTCGCCCAAGCGAGGGAAAAGACCAACCACGTCCTCGACGGTCTCGGCCATGAAGGCCTTGTTCTTGTGGTTGAACGCTCCAAGCTCGAGGTTCTCCTTCACGGTGAGACCGCCGAAGATCGCACGGCCTTCGGGGACGAGCGAGATGCCGGCCTCCACCGTCTCTTCGACGCTCTTTTGCGCCAGGTTTTGCCCGTCGTAGTGAATGCTTCCGCCGGAGGCTGGCAGCAGTCGCACGACCGTCTTGAGCGTGGTGGATTTCCCCGCGCCGTTGGCGCCGATCATCGCGACGATCTCGCCTCGCTTCACCTCGAGGTCGATGCCTTTGAGCGCCTTGATGCCGCCGTAAGAAACCGCGAGCCCCTGAATCGAAAGCAGCACCTCGCCCGTCTTGCACTTGGGCTCGGGCCTCGTCGGGTGGACCGTCTTCATCCTGCTGCCTCACCGGCGTTCGATTCGTCGGGATCTTCACCCAAGTACGCCGCCAACACCTTGGGGTGCTTTTTGATTTCGGAAGGAACCCCGTGCGCGATGGTCTCGCCGTGATCGAGCACATGGATGTCCTCGCACACGCCCATGACGACCTGCATGTTGTGCTCGACCAAGATCACCGTCAGCTTGAACTCATCGCGCAGCCAGCGGATCTGTTCCTTGAGGCCCTCGGCTTCGCCGTAGTTCATACCAGCGGCCGGCTCATCGAGCAGGAGCAGCTTGGGCTTGAGCATCATTGCCCGAGCGATCTCCAAGCGACGTTGATTGCCGTACGAGAGCGAGGTGGATTGCTCGTTCGCCAGCCCGTCGAGTTTGAAGATGGCGAGCAGCTTGAGCGCTTCCTCTTCCATCGTGACCTCGTCACTGAAGAAGGTCGGCGTGCGCAAGATGGCCGCTCCGAGGTGGGCCTTGCGCGTGTTCTCACAGGCGACGAGCACGTTCTCGAGCACCGTCATGCTCTGAAATAAGCGAATGTTCTGGAAGGTCCGCGCGATGCCGATACGCGCGATCTCAGCGGGCTTGCGGCGGGCCAAGCTCACCCCGTCGAACTCGATCGAGCCCTCGAAATCGTAGACGCCGGTGACCAGGTTGAAGACCGTCGTCTTGCCGGCGCCGTTCGGTCCGATCAGCCCGAAGATGCTCTGCGCCGGCACCTCGAACGAGACGTTGCTGACGGCTTTGAGTCCGCCGAACCGCTTCGACACGCCGGTCAGGCGAAGGGTGCCCTTGCCCACGCTCATGGACTCGCCGGCTCCGGTTCACGCCGCGCGCCGGTGGGCTTCGTGCGGGTGGGGCCTTGCGGCTTGACGATCTCGTTTTCACCGAACGCGCCCGAGGGCCGCACGATCATCAGCACCACTAGCACCACCGCGTACACGACCATACGCAGCGCATTGAGGTCGAACTCGGGGTGAGCAACCTTCCATGTTTCGATCGCGTCGAGCCGCTGGAGCTGCTCGATCATCTTCACCGTGACCGTAACGAAGATGCCACCGAGTACCGCGCCGCTGACGCTGCCTGAGCCGCCAAGGATGACCATGGTGATGGCGTCGAAGGAGTAGGCGAAGTTGAACTGCTCGGGCTGCACCGTTGGATTGCCGTCGCGCATGCCTGCCAGGAGCGCACCGGCGATCCCGGCGCCCATCGACGAAATCACGAAGGAGACGACCTTGTAACGTGTTGGGTCGACGCCAACCGCAGCGGCTGCGATCTCGTCCTCGCGCAACGCGCGCAAGGCCCGCCCCCAGCCCGAGAACTTGAGCCGCCAGGCGAGCACCGTGGCCAACATCACCCCACCGACGATCCAAAAGGGACCCGCGTATTGCGCAATCCCGAAGTCCTTCGGCCCTGCGTAGCCTTGCGGCCCACCAAGGTTCGAAAGCAGGCTGCGCAGCCCGGTCGCGCCGGTGCCGGGGGACGACGTGGAGATCAAGAGCCTGAAGATCTCGGCAAAACCGAGCGTGACGATCGCTAGGTAGTCTCCCTTCAAGCGGAGGCTCGGCAGGCCAACCAACAAGCCGAAGAAGGCCGACACGATCGCCGCCGCGAGAATGGCCGGCGGCATCACCAGGAACGAATTGCCGAAGGTCACCTCGGTAGCGCCCAGCGATGCGTGGATGTTGCTGGCAACGATGGCCGAGGTATAAGCGCCGACGCCTACGAAGCCGGCGTGCCCGATCGAAAACTGCCCGGCCATGCCGTTGATGACGTTCAGCGACAACGCCACCACGACGTTCACGAGCGCCAGGGTGAAAAGCTGCCGGAAGGCAATGTCCGTAATCACCTTGTCCAACAGGAACTCGGAGCCGACGGCGATCGCCAGCATCACCACGACCGTGACGAGACGTTTGGCGGTGGACGGCATCACTTCACCACGCGCAAATAGGGAGGAAGCTTGCGGCGCGCTTTTCCAGCCTCTTGAGGCTCGCTGGTCTCGGCGCTCGCGTTCGTTTCGCCGGCGCTATTCGTCGAGGTTGGCTTGAGCCCGCCGTCGGGTTTCCGTGCATCGGTTCGGCCTTTGGCGCTGCGTGAACCGCGCACGGGTTCGGGGGCTTTGTCGGCCTGCAGCGTCTCGAGAGGCAGCTCTTGCTGTGCACCCTTCCCCGGCTGGCGGTCGAGCGGCCGAGCGAGTTGCGGTTTGGTGCGCTGCGGCTTGAGCAGTTGGCTCTCGAGCGGCACGTCCTCCGGCCAAACGACGCCTCGCCCGTTGACGTCGCTCACCACCGCGAAAATTACCGACCACGGCATTTTGCACCAAAACGGCGAGCGGTTGAAGCTGAGGGTGCAGCTCACAGCCTCGGCCGTAACGAGCAGATCAGGGATGGGCGGACTGAGCGAGTAGCCGACGCGCAACACGAGTTCGGGCTGTTTGGCGAACCACGCCGGCACGACAGCGCCTTCACGTCTCGGATCGATGAAGAGCCTCGCGCTCCCATTTTTCAGGAAGCTGTCGAGGACGTCCTTCTTCGGCGGCAGCTTTCCCGGCGGCTGTTCCATCAACAAGGGTCGGAGCCTACTGGACCTGCGACGAAACCAAAAGTCCGAGTCGGTCGCGTTCGCCCGCTGCGTCGCGCAAAAGCTTGCTAGCGTCTTGAGCCGGAGGACTCTGTGAATCAAGGTGACGGTGGAAATGGCGGTCCGGCCGGGCCTTACGGGCCGGGCCCTGCGCAAGGCGGAGGTCCAGCGGGATATGGGCCACCGCCCGGGCCATCCGGCGGCTACGGCCCACCACCCCAAGGTGGGTACGGCGGCCCGCCTCCCGCTTACGGTCCGCCATCCGGAGGGCCCCCGCCCGGTTACGGCCCACCGCCCGGGTACGGCCCGCCACCGCAAGGAGGGTACGGCGGCCCGCCTCCAGCCTATGGCCCGCCTGGGGGTCCGCCCGGCTACGGAGCTCCGCCCGGCTACGGAGCTCCGCCCGGCCCTCCCGGCTGGGGTCCACCACCCGGACCTCCGGGATGGGGTGGGGCGCCGTACGGTGGAGGAGGCGCGCCCTTCGGTTCGGCAGGCGCACCGTTCGGTTCGGCCGCCTTCGGATATAGGCAGGGCCCTCCGCCCAAGAGTTCACCCGTTGCTGGTGGTATCGGGTTGGCCTGCGGCGGGCTTTTCATCGCGCTGATCGCGGTTGCGGTTTGGTATGACACGGCCTATTCGGGCTTCGGCTCAGCGGCCGGCAGCGCGCTCTTTCTCGCAGGCAGCGGCGCCCTGGTGATGTGGGGCATCGTTAGGGCGATGGAGAAGAAGCCGCCGTTGTGGGCTTATGGCGCCGCCGTTGGCGGTACCTTCGTTCTGTTCACGGCCATCGGCCCTTCCGTCAGCACGGCCGGCCAAGTCTCCAATGAGAAGCGGAAGTTCGAGGAGTGTTCGAAGTCCACCAACGCCAGCGACTGGAAGTTCAAGTACGAGAGCGACGTTCCCGAGAAATTCCAGCGCAAAGAGTGGCGTTTGGAATGGATGCGCGCGCGTATCCGCGAAGCAAAGTCGGCTCGCCGTGTGCCTGACCTGCGCACGGTCGCCAACGAGTGCGAGGGGGATGAGGAGCACAAGGACCTGCTCGAGCCGGCCAAGGAGGAGGCGATTGCCGCGCTGAAGACTTTCTACGACGCCGGCAAAGAAAAGATGTTCGCCTCCAAATCGGGCGGCACCGAATTTCCGATCGACAACGCCTTGCGAGAAGGCTTCGCGGTCGTGATCGATGAGCTCGCTCGATCGAAGGACCCGAACGTCTACGTGCTGTTCAAGAACAGCGCCAACCTCGCCGAGCCTGCCGGACAAAAGAAGGCCTATCAAGAGATCCAAGACGACTCACAGGTGCGCTCTGCCTTCCCCAAAGGCAACGCACCTGAGATTCCCACCGGTGAAGCCTTCGCTGCGAAGTTCGACTCGCGCCGGCAGACAACGTTTCTCCAGGCGATGACCGAGTCCTTCGGTCGGGTGTTCGAAGCGGACCTGCTCACGCTGGCGCCGCTCTCCCAGTCGGAGAGCCGCAAGAAGAAGATCGTGATTGAGGTCTCCTCGAGCATCCGGCGGGTGCCCGACTACTTCGTCTACACCACCGGTGAAAACAAGCGAGTGGCCGGCCTGCTATTCAACTTCGAGGTTGATTGGGAGTTTGAGCTGTTCTCCAACACTGGGCGCTCGCTCTACAAGGCTCCTCGCACCATCAGCCAACCCTCCGACGCCCGCTTCGATGCTGAGCCGGGCTCGCCGGATTGGGTGCCCTACAGCATCATGATGGACTCGGCGTACTTCAACTACAGCCGTGAAGTCACAGGGCGCTTTGGTTTGGTCCCGCCGCCCAAGAAAGACTTCTTCGTCTTCACCAAGTAGCGACGGCCTGCACTAAGCAAAAAGGCTCACTTCCTTGCGGATGGTGAGCCTTTTGCTTATTGGTCAAAGCTAACTTCAGGAGTCGCTGGTTCGCTTTTGCCGGCGCTTTAGTGGGCGTCGCGGTTTGCGCTTGGCGGGCGGAGGAGAATCATCCTTGGTCACCTCGGGCGCCGGCTCGCGGTTCGCTGGCTTCGACAAACTCACCTGCTTCTTCGGCTTGGGTTCGGAAGAAGCAAGGCTCTCCTCGCGATCGCGGAGGTCCTTCTCCTTGCTCTTGAGCTTGGGCTTGTCCTTCGACTTCTTGCCCTTGCTCGAGGCGACTTTGTGCGGCCGCGAAGCGTGCTTGTCGACCTTCGCGACCTTGCTCTTGCTCTTCGCCTTGGGAGCTACCTTCGCCTTGGCTTTGGTCGACTTCTTGAGCTTCGCTTTGGTTTTGCTCTTCTTGGGCTTTCGAGGCGCGACCTGGTCGGCCCCCTCACTCTCGAGCGCTTCCTTGGCTACGGCTTGAAGCCCTTCCTCGTCGGCGTCGACAAGGATCGGAATCTGCTCGGGCTCCTCCGCAAAGGCAGGGAGGGGAACGGCAAAGGGAAGAAGCGAAAGGAGTCCACCGAGGGACCAACGAAGAATTCGGCTGGGGCGCACGTCAATAGAAGGCCACAGTCACAAAAAGTGGCCAACTTTCGCTTGAAACTTTCTAGCGCGTGTTGCGATTCAGTCCGCCGAAAGTACCAGGGTAGCGTTGGTGCCACCGAAGCCGAACGAATTGGAAATCGCATAGCGAACGTCCGAGTTCCCCGGCTCGGTCAGCGGCGGGTAGTCCGCGAGCTCCGGGTCGAGCGGTGTTGCATTCACGCTGGGCGCGAGCCACTTGCCGCGCAACATCATCATCGTGAAAATTGCCTCGACCACGCCAGCGGCCGAGATGGTGTGACCCGTGTACCCCTTCGTCGATGAGTACGGGACGTGACGTGTTCCGAATAGCTCGCGCATTGCACGCACTTCGCTCACGTCTCCGAGTGGGGTCGAGGTGCCATGGGTGTTGACGTAGCCAATGTCGGCGGGCGTTAGACCGGCGTGGGTCAGCGCGCTCTTCATCGATTGCAGCGCTCCCGTGGCAGCTGGGGCAACCATCTCGCCCTGCCCGTCGCTCGACATGCCAAACCCGCGAATCACGCCGAGGATGGGTGCTCCACGTTGTTCGGCGTCATCTCGCCGCTCGAGTACGACAGCGCCCGAGCCCTCTGAAAAGATGAAGCCCGCGCGGTCTGCAGCGTAGGGCCGCGAGGCTCGCTCTGGGCTCTCATTGTCCCGCCCGTTGTAGGCGCCCATTGCGTCGAAGCCCGCAAAAAAATGTGAGTCGCAAACCTCTACGCCACCAGCGAGCGCTGCACGAACGTGACCCGACTTGATCAAGCTGCTGGCGAGCAGGACATTGTACGCGCCGCCCGCGCACGCTGCGGTCGCGGTGAAGGAAGGGCCGGTCGTGCGCAGCACGTTCACCAAGTTGGCCGAAACGGTCGAGGCCATCAGCTTGGGAATCACCGTCGGGCTGACCTTCTTCGCGTCGCTCGTTTCATCCAGCTTGCGCCGAACCTCCACATGCGTCTCCACGTCACCCGTTCCCGAGCCGACCACGATCGCGACCTCACGCCTCGCTAGGTGCGGAAGCGCCGACTCGAACAGTGCGCTCTGGCTCAGCGCATTCTGCGCAGCCTTCAGCAGTACCCGCGAACCGCGACCCATGAAGCGCGCCAGCTTCTTGTTGATGCCGAGGGCAGCATCGGAAACGTCTCCGCGGTACTGCCCGATGACCTGACAACGCGCGGCGAGCGAGAGCGCCACCGGCCAACGCTCGAAGGGGAGGTTGGTTCCGGCTCTGAGATGTTGCTCAATCACCCGCAGGTCGTCGCCCATGTTGCAACAGACCCCAACGCCGGTTACGACGACGTCGTCCCTCGAATCGCCCATACGGCCGGGTTCGTTAGCATGAACTGGCGCGGGGAAAAGGTGAAAAGAGGGCTCGCAATCGGCCCCGGATTGTAGAACCCTACGCTCATTATGCCCGGGCGAATCGAGAGCCACGGTGAGATCGAAACGATCATTTTCGGCGACGGTCTAAAGCTGTCAGCGGGTGATCGAATCGGTCTCGTATTTCGCGCGATTGACGATCCGGATCCTCCGGTCTCGGTGATCATCCACTCGCCGAACGGCCAGAAAATCATCGAGAAAGTGCTGCGGGAGCTGCCGACCGGCAACCCGCAAAGCGCGCCGCCGGTGGAGTTCATTCCGTCGACCAAGGGTAACTACCAGGTCGAAGTGAAAGAGCTGCGCGGCAAGCAGCGCGGTTCGGCGACCCTGACCATCTCCTGAATACAATGCGCACGTTTGCTGAGTTCATCACGCGCAAGGGCGTCGCGTTCGCCGTGATTCTTTGCGTTCTCGCGCTGTCCCTGTTCGGAGCGATCAACGCCGGTCGGGTGCAGGAGGACGACGACATCCTCGCCTTCTTGCCCAAGACCAACCGCGATGTGGCGAGCTTCTACGACGTGGCCGACCGCTTTGGCAGTTTGGACGTCGCGCTCGTTGGCATCGAGTCGGAGGACGCTCTAGCTCCCGAGTTCTTGGGTCGACTGAAGGCGCTCACCAAGCAACTCAACGAGACGGACGGCGTCGAGAACGCTCTTTCGCTCACCAGCGTTGAAGACTTCGTCGCCGATCGCGAGCGCGGCGGTATCACGGCCGACTACCTAGTCCGCGAGATCCCAGCTTCACCCGAGCAGACCGCGGCTTTGCGCGAAAAGGTCCTTTCGCGCGATCACATCGTGGGCAACCTCGTGTCGAGCGACGGCAAAGCGGTGATGATTTACGTCTTCGCCTCCCGCGGGATTGAACCGCGAACCACCGCGCATCGAGTGCGAACCGCCGTAGAAAAGCACTTTCCGAGCGAGACCAAGTATTGGCACGGCGCGCCCTTCGTCTCCACGTACATCTACGAGCTCACCCAGGCGGATCTGCGGCGGCTCGCTCCTTGGGCCTGCGCGGCGATCTCCCTCGTGGTGCTGCTCTCTTTCCGCGACCTCGTAGGCACCTTCCTGGCTCTTTTGTCGACAGTGCTCGGTATCGTGCTGCCGCTCGGGATCATGGGGTTCTTCGGCATTCACTCGAACATCGTTTTGGGTTCGATGCCGGTGATCTTGTTCGGCTTGGGCAGCGCCTACGGTGTGCACTTGCTCACGCGCTTCTACGCCCTGGCCGCCGAGCGCCCGCGTCACGAAGCCTTGGTCGAGGCCTTGGTCGATGTAGGGCCGAGCATCATCGGCAGCGGCCTCACCACCTCGGTCGGGTTGCTCTCCTTCGTGATGATGGACATTCCGCCGATGCGGACCTTCGGCATCTTCACCGCGATCGGGCTGACGCTCTCGCTGATCCTGGCGATGGTCTTCATTCCCGCGGTGTTGGTTGTGCTCCCGCTCACCGGCAAGTCCTCAGCTCCCTTCCCCTGGCTCGGTCGCATGATGGCGTCGGTCGCGGTGGGCGCGCGTCATCACAAGCCGCTCGGTTTTGCCATCACCTTGGCGTTGGTCGCACTGTCGGCTGTGTACGCGTCACGGGTGAGCTCGACGCTCGACACCACGGCCTTCTTCGACGAGGACAGCCCTCCCGCCCAAGCCGACGCCTTCATGCAACGTCACTTCGGTGGCTCGCAGTTCATCCAGATCGAGGTGCGCGGGGACATGAATGACCCAGCGGTGTTGCGGGAAGTTCAGCTGCTCTCCGACCGCATCGCGCTGATTCCAGACGTCAGCTCGGTGACCCATATCGGAGCCATCGTCGCCACCATCAACGAGGCGATGGACGACGTTCGGCGGATCCCCGACGCCGAGGACAAAGTTCGCACGCTCTACTCGTTTTTGGCTGGAAAGCGCGCGGTTTCGCAGACCGTGACAGATGACCGTGACTCCGCGTTAATCACCATCAAGGTCGCCAAGAGTCGGGCCGAGGAGGTCGAGCGGGTGCTGGCCGACATCGTCGCGCTGACCAAGCAGGTGCCAGCTTCGATTGCGCGCGTGGCGATCGACGGTTCACAGGGCGCGGATCAAGAGGCCGCACAGGCGCATCGCGCCGAGATCGTTGCGGCGCGCATCGTCGCGCTGGCCCGCCAACTAGGGGCACCGGTGGAGTCTCCCGAGCAGCTGCAGCGCGCGCTGCTGTCGGACCGCGGTCAAGCGCAGGCTGCCGCTGTCGAGGCGGAGATCGTCGCTTTCATGAAGACGGAGGCCTTCGACTCGCCCATCCCTAAAACCGACGTCGCGCTGATAACGGCGATCGCCAAAGGCGTGGCTGCTTTGGGCGCACCGCCCTTCGAGGACGCTGCGCGCAAGGTTTGGCGCGCCAAAGTCCCGGGCGTGGTGGCTACGGCGCTCAACAAGGACGCGAGCGACCCGATGGTCGACGATACGGCGCTCTCGCTCGAGCAGAACGTCGGTGAGATCTGGGTGCGTGAACGCGCACGGGCCGACTCCAAGCTGGTGGTCACGGCCGCTGGGCTGGTGATCCCCGAGGGCCCACGTGGCGAGCGGCTACGCACCTTCATCGGGCACGCGCTACTCGATCTCGATCTCGGCTTTTCGGCGGTGCCCGGAGAAGGAAAGTCGATCAGCTTGGTGGTCACCGGTTTGCCCGTGCTCTATCGCGGCCTCTCCGACAGCGTCTTCAACAACCAATGGAACAGCCTTTGGTTCGCGCTGGTGCTGGTAGTGGGGTTGAAGGCCTTGCTGTTTCGATCGCTGACGACGGGCCTGCTCTCGAGCATCCCGACGCTCGTGACCTTGACCCTGGTGTACGGCGGCATGGGCGTGCTCGGCGTGCGTCTGGACATCGGCACGTCGATGCTGGCGAGCCTGATCATCGGGGCTGGCGATGACTACGCCGTTCAATTCCTGTGGTCGTGGTTTGCGCCAAAAGGCGCTTCGCTCGATGAGGCCGCCAAGGTCGCGGCGATCGAGAACGGCGCCGGCATTTGGACCAATGCCCTGATGGTGGCGATCGGCTTCTTCGTGCTCACGTTGGGCGATGCTCGTCCGTTGCAGAACGTCGGCGGGCTCACCGCGGCCGCCATGCTCGCCGCCGCCGTCGCGACCTTCCTGATCACCCCGCTCTTGGCCCGCCGCCGCTACTACGCCCCAACGCACTCCGGCAGCTAGCGCACACTTCTTAAGGTCCGCGCAGTTGACGAAGGGGAGGTCGTCCACTATCTGTACAAGGTATTACAAACCCTGTGCAATCGCCCGGAGCTGACTATGTCGACCGCCATGCCACTTCAGCCAACCTTCCCAGACCACTCTGATGTGCGTGTGGAGATCGCCAGTGTGGCCGAGCTGCCTTCCGAGTTTGGCAACTTTCGCGTCTATGTTTTCTCCAACAATCGCGACTCCAAAGAACATCTGGCCATGGTGCACGGTGAGGTCTTTGGCGCCCATGACCTTGTCACCCGCGTCCACTCGGAGTGTTTGACTGGTGACGTGCTCGGTTCGCTTCGGTGCGACTGCCGTCCGCAGCTTGAACGAGCTTTGACAAAGGTTGGACAGTTGCCCCGCGGCATCGTGCTGTACATGCGCCAGGAAGGGCGTGGCATCGGCCTGACCAACAAGATCCGCGCCTACGGCCTCCAAGAGCGCGGCATGGACACGGTGGAAGCCAACCTCGCGTTGGGCTTCAAGGATGACGAGCGGGACTACACGGTGGCCGCTGCCATGTTGCGGACGCTCGGGGTACGCAGCATCGCTCTGATGACCAACAACCCCGACAAGGTCAACAAGCTGAGCGCGTCGGGCATTCAGGTCAGCAGCCGGATTCCCCACGTGATCGGGTCGAACCCGCACAACCACAAGTACCTGTCGACCAAGGCCAGCAAGTCGGGCCACATGATGGGCGAGTCCTAGGCTTCGTTCGAGTTCGCAAAGCCGATAGAGTGCGCGCTCGTGAGCACCCTATCGGCAGACCAGAGACTTCGCCTGCTGAGTCTGTTCGGCGAGCGTCGTCGCTCGGGCGACGCGGCCTCGGATCCACTTTCGTCGTCGGCACGACTCGAGCGGCTCGTGATGCCTGCGCTCGAGTTCACCCACCGTGCGTTCGCGGAGCGACCCGTTGAGGGCCCGCTGGTCTTGGGGCTCTCAGGTCCGCAAGGCTGCGGCAAGTCGACGCTCGCGGCCGATCTTGTGGCCGGCTTCGGCTGGCTCGGTCTGCGAGCCACCTGTCTTTCGGTTGATGACGTCTACCTTCGCCGCGATGAGCAAGTAGCGCTTTCGGAGCGCTTCCCAGGCGCGCCGATCTTCGCCGACCGCGGCTTTCCCGGCACCCACGACGTCGAGCTTGGTCGTCGCTTGCTCGACAGCCTCGCCACGGTCGAGCCGGGCGAATTTGTTCGCGTCCCCAGCTACGACAAGAGCGCGTTCGGTGGGCGCGGAGATCGTAAACCTCACGTCGAATGGCCGGAGGTCGCCTGTCCGCTGGACTTGGTGGTGTTCGAAGGCTGGATGCTCGGCTTCACCCCCGCCTCCGAACCAACGGACCCAGCGCTCGCGCAGGCCAACGAGTTCTTGCGCCGTTACGAGGTATGGCACGAGCGGCTTGGGGCGTTCTTGCATCTCGACGCAGCTGCTCCGGACTTCGTGGTGGGCTGGCGCGTCGAGGCGGAGCGTCGTCGCCGAGAGAGCGGCGCGGCTGGCCTGACGGACGCCGAGGCCGAGAGCTACGTCCGGCGATTCTTGCCGGCTTACTCCCTTTGGACGCCGGCTCTCCGCGACCGCCCTCCGATCCAAGGCCCCTCGCTTCGCTTGGTCTTGGGCTCTGACCGCTTGCCAGTCGGACCGTGAGCCCGCTGGACTGTGTAACGAATTACGCGCTCGAGGCTGAAAGTTCCTTTGCATCGACTGGCGCTCAAGGCCGTCCATACGCAAAGCCCGCGCGTAGGGGCTTTGGGTCGACACGTACTTGTTAGAGCAGCGTTGCAGTCGGTATCGTGACTGGTCGAGCCGTTCAAACTCCACCTCGTTTGACGGACTCAGCGACAACTCGTCCGCACACGGCGGACCTTCCTCCACCCCAAGAGGGCTTATGAAGCGGTCTTTCTGGTCTCGTTCATTGTCGAAGGCAGTCGTGGCTTTGGGTCTCGCCCTTGGTGCCTCAATGGTTTCACCAGTCGCCAACGCGGACGAGAAGGGTGACAAGGCCATCGCAACGGTGGATTCAGCGGTCTACAAGGCGAAGACGCAATTTCTCGAATACGAAGCCACCATCAAGGTGCCCGAGAAGGACGACAAGAAGCTCAGCCTCGGCGTCTACATGAAGGACGACAAGCGCTTCACCGAGTTCCTCGCTCCCAGCGACGTGAAGGGCACCAAGGTGCTGATCCTCAGCCCCACGCAAATGTACGTTTATCTCCCGGCCTTCAAGAAGGTTCGTCGCATCGCCAGCCACGTGACGGATCAGGGCTTCATGGGCATGAACTTCGCCCAGGACGAGATGTCGATCACCGGCTACGCCAAGATGTACACCGGCGAGGTCACCTCGGAGGACGACAAGACCCGCAAGATCACCATGACCCAGAAGGCGGACACCGGCGCTCCCTACGCCAAGGTGGAGATGACGGTGGAGAAGGCGCGCAACCTGCCGACCGAGCTGAAGTACTACTCAGAGTCCGGTACCCACGTAAAAACAGAGACTCGTTCGGACTACACCTGTGAGAAGGACTTCTGCGCGCCGGTTACGCTCAAGATGGTCGACCACACGAAGAACGGCGCGTCGACCACGCTCGCCCGCAAGAAGTGGAAGGTGAATCTCGATATCCCGGATTCACGCTTCTCCAAGCGAGCTCTCGAAGAAGGCACCTGAACTCTCCGCACAGCTAGAAATTTCGGTCTGCGTAAGCCAGTTGCTACCGTTCCGCTCAATGCGGCGCTCGTGCACCTGGCTTATCGCTTTTTATGTCTTTGGTTTGGCCAGCACGGCGTGGGCCGATGAGCCGTACGACAGCCCCACCGACGCGCAACCCCCGGCTCCTGCCCCGGCTCCAACGGCCGAAGCGCCGGCAGCAGCGGCAGCTACTGCTCCCGAGCCGACGCCCGAGCCGACACAAGAGTCGGCCATCGCGGCGGGAGAGAGCATCTTCTCCGAGGATACCTCGAGCTCGGGGCCCGTTTGGGAGAAGGTGATCCGCATCGAAAGCGACTTTCGCTTGCGACTCGGTGACGTTGGCTTCGACAACAAGTTCGTCGACCAAACGCTGATCGCCGGCGCCGAGCGAAATCAGAACATCCTGTCGACCAAGCTGAGCGTGGCTTGGGACAGTTTTCGCGCCGTGTCGCAGATCGATCTCGTGCTGTTCGGCTATCAGAGCCAGATCTCTTCGATTGAAGCGCTGAGCGAGGCGGAGGAGCTTCAGCCGTACCGCATCGATATCAACGAGCTGTACGTGCAGATGAAGGACCTCTTGGTGAAGGGCTTCGACTTTCGCGTTGGCCAGCAGATCGTGCAATGGGGCGTCGCCGATCAGTTCAACCCGACGAACAATCTGAACCCCGACGACCTGGTCGACCCGCTGCTATTCGGTAAGCAACAGGGTAACTTCATGGTGCGCGGTGACTTCTGGGTCACCAGCAATTTTAGCCTCCAAGGCGTGCTCGTTCCGTTGTTCAAGCCAGCTCGTATTCCCACCAGCGGCGCGCTCGGGGTATCGGCCATTGATCGGCTGCCCTTCATTGACGAGACGCTCCGATACCGAGTTGGCACCGAACGGGCGGCCGCGCTGCGTTTGGCCAACAGCCCAACCTTGGTCGACAAGATCGTCATCGATCAACCGTCGCCCGGCTTCAACAATATGCAGGCGGGCTTCCGTATGGCCGGCACCCTGGCCGAACAGGATTGGTCGCTCTCCTATTACAACGGCCGAACCGACTTTCCGCAGCCTCTCTCGAATCACACGCGTCAGTCGGCTACACCGGTGTGCCACCCAGAAACCGGTGAGTGCTCGGAGGGGGCGCTGCTCACCGATGTAGTGCTGCACTACCCGAAGATGCACGTTTACGGTTTGAACCTCACCGGAGAGCTCAATCCGTTTAAAGCGGTCGATTCGGACATCGCTGGGATTGGCTACCGCTTTGAGGCGGCCTTCACCGTACCGCAGGAGGCCCGGATGAAGGTCACCGCCGACGAGATCAACATCGCCGGCTTCACCCTGCCAGCAGGTGAATATGACTACGACGCTGACGGCAGACCCGGCGGGAAGCAGCCGCTCGTCCAATCGAGCGACCCGTTCTTCAAATGGACACTTGGCCTCGACTACACGTTTGGCAAGGTTTTATACGTCAATGCCATGTGGGCGCATGGCCTAGCCGATGAATACGGCGCTGGTGACTTCATGTACGGGACGAAGGCCGTGCGTGAATCCGGCACCGTCGACGATAATGGTGCAGTCGTCCTGTGCGCCCTCTCGCAGGATGGCAGTCAGTGCGCAAACGAGATCCTGAGGCCTCGTCTGGGTGACTTCTTGATCCTCGGCTTCGACGTGAAGTTCCTCGACGATCAGCTGCTCGCGCGGCTGTTCACGTTGCTCGAAATGTCTGGCTACGAGAAGTCGACGGTCGTCGATGGCAAGCGCGTGGTGGAGGCCTTACCGTTCTACACGCCTGAAGGCTTCTCGATGTCGATCTTCCCCGAGGTGAACTACAACTTTGGTAACGGCCTGGAGCTTGGGGTGGGCGCTTTGTTCAACCTCGGTAAGAGCTACACCAAGTTTGGCGACCCGGCCGCTGGTGGCTCTATATCTTTCTTGCGCGCGCGCTACACGCTTTAGCCGACCACTCAATCCTCCGCCTCAATCACGAACGTACGCTCGCTCGCAGCGATACCGTCTGGAAGCTGCGATAGATATTGGAACAGCAGCGACGTCGTATTGTCCGACTCGAGGACCAGGCGGCCAACCCCATGTGATGTGACCGGTGAGCTGCTCTGCGTGATGACCTGGCCATTGAGGGTCACCTTGAAGGTCGAGCTCGGGAAGTTCGCCAAGTTAAACCCCGGTTCAAAATGGTCTGCATCCTTCAGCACAACTGACAGCGGAAGCCCTCCGCCCACATAGGGGATGTAGTGTTCGGCGTTGGCAACAGAGCGGCTTAGGTTTTGTTGCATCCCGTTGGCCGTGAAGTACTGCCCTGCAGAAATGTCTGCCGCTGCATCGGCGCGGGCCTCCAGCTCGCTCATCAGCGGGTCATGACAATAGCTCTCGAGCAGGGCGAACCCAGTAACCAAGTCCTCGCTGACCACCTTCCCACCGCTCCAATAACAATCAGACGCCGGCACGATTGAAGCGCGCGGCGCCGACGTCAGGTTCACGGCCAGCAGCTGGCTCGAGCCGGGTTGCTCGCTGGAGCGCTGAAACGCGCAGGCCTTGTTGGTGGCAAGCCCTTGGACGAAGTTGAGTTGCGAGTTGACTGCGGTGTGGTTCATGCGCAGCTCGAACAGGTTCAGACTGGGTCCGGAGTTCTTTGCTAACAGCGCCTGAACTGCGATGCGCCCGCTCGCCCAGAAGGTGTAATTGATAAAGGCATCATTGTTTTGCGAGGTTAGGTACTCGGTTTGAACCACAACGCGAACCGGTGATTGGTCTTTGACCTCGAGTGAAGGTTCACTGCCCGATTCGGCTCCTCTTCGCGCCCCATTAGCTGTTCTGCGCAATACGAACGCGTCGAATAAGAGTTCGTTGGGTTGGGGTTCACCTGTTGGGACACTCGAGAGGTCGGTCAAAGGATCCGCCGCGGCGTCGGGGGAGAGATCTCGGAAGCGATCGATCTGCCAATTGGCGACTTCACTGAGCCGAAAATCGAAGCAGCCTTCGCGCCCGATCTCGAGGGCAGCCGCTCCCTGGGTGAAGGTAAGTGGACCCACGATCCCACCACCGCCACCACCGCCACCACCGCCTCCAAGTCCCGACCCGCCAGACGAGGTACCGCCGCCGGAGGTTGAGCCCCCGGTCGCTTGCCCGCCGTCTCCGCCAGCATTGCCTGTCGCTCCAGTTCCGTCGACGAAGTCGATGCCCACGCAGCTCGTCAGGCCGAGCACCGCCAAGCTCCCACGGAAGCTGAGGCTCCCTGCTTCAATCGACCTGGCCGGATTCACTCTCATCGCGTCATGCTAACCAACTTGCGTCTAGCGCGGCAGACCAGCTGATTGCCACGAGTCGCAAGAGTTTTCGCGGTATGCCCCAAAGCTCGTGCTGGCTGCTAGGCTGCCACCCGTGGCCAATCCCCTATTTCACTATGGTGCGCCCGTTATTTCGTTTGGCTGCATCGCGCTGCTCATTGGTCGCGCAACGGCTTATGGTTGCGGGGGGGACATTGAAGCAAAAGGTGAGTCGTCGACTTTAGCAGCGAGCTCCAGCAACAAGAGCCCTGGCGCAGCCCTCAGCGTGAGCGCCGCGATGCCCTCGGCCAGTACTGCGATGCTCTCGGCCAGTGCTGCGATGCTCTCGGCCAGTGCTGCGATGCCCTCGGCCAATCTGGCTGTACCCTCAGCGAGCCCCACCTTTAGCGTCGACTCGGAGGAGTGGGGCGGGATGTCCAAGTCGGGGCGCATGCTCACCCCACGACCCCGTTCCGCAAATCCAGCTCCATCTCCCAAGTAGCGGCGCCGTGCTGAGCTACGCACAGGACGTCTTGCTTGCCTATATTGGTAGCCTGGCAGTGCTGCTGATTGCCTTTGCCCCGCTAGAACGACGTTTCCCCGCGCGCCCGGGTCAGCCGTTCTTCCGCCGCGAGTGGCAGACCGATCTGGCCTTCCTTACAGGCCAATACTTGGTCTTTACGTTGGCCTCCTCTGCCCTCCTGAGCCTTCTCTCGAAGCTCAGCGTTACTGGCAGTGTAGGCAGTTGGCTCAGCTCCCTACGGACGGCGGTTCACTCGCTGCCTCTGTTGGTTGCCTTTGTCATCACCACGGTACTCGGCGATTTACTTATCTATTGGTTTCATCGGGCTTGCCACCGCTTCGACGTTCTCTGGCGCTTTCACCGGGTGCACCACACCGCGAAGACCTTGGACTTCTTGGCGGCTCATCGCGAACACCCGCTGGACGGGCTTTTCACGCAGTTGATTCAGAACTTGCCTCTCTTGTTGTCGGGGCTGCCTGTGCGTTACTTGGCTGGGCTCGTGGCCTTTCGCGGAGTTTGGGCGGTCTTCATCCACTCCAATATCCGCTTGCCGCTCGGGCCGTTGCGCGTGCTCTTCGGTGCGCCGGAGCTTCACCACTATCATCATGCGCTCGACCGTAAGGCAGGCAACTACGCCAACTTGGCGCCCTGGCTCGACTGCGTCTTTGGTACCTACGTGCTCGAAACGAAACCTTACGAGCTGGGCGTGCCGAACAATCCCGACCGCAGTTATTGGCAGCACCTCGTCAGTCCCTTCAAAACCCGCTAGTCACTTCGGAAGTCGCGGCCAAACGGTAGGGGCTCTCAAAAACAAAGCCGAAAACTGGTCTCACCCGTCTCTTTCTGGCATCCGTCGCAGCGATCATGTCTCACGCCATGCCGGATCTCACCCTCCCACGGAGCCACCCGTCTGCCGAATCTGGCGAGAACGGCGTTGTTTCGCGACAGCAAGTCTCTGGGCCACGGTCGCGCGGGGTCATGCGTTTGCCACCTGCCGTACGTTTCGCCGATGACGCCCATCGCGCCAGGACCGTCGCCGATGCAGAGCGGGCCCGCGCCATCGTGCTGCTTCCGAGGTGCTCGGGGCCGGGGCAACTCAAAGGGGCCATCGACGCCGATCTCGAGTCGGTGCTGGCTTCTCGCGGGGCGATGCCGTGCGCAGTGAGCAGCGACGCCCCTTACCGGGCCATCGTCGAGGATCAGCTTGCACGAGCGGCCCTGCTTCCTGTGCGCGGGGTGTGCATCTCGATGCCGGTGTTGGCGGACCTTTGCGAAGCCCACGATTCGATGAATGAGGATGACCTACGCGCGCTCTCGGTATGGGTCGAAGCGGCCAAGGTCCATCGCCGATTGCGCGTGGTGGTCTTGCTCTCCGAGAGCGACCGCGACACCACGCTGCTGGTTCCGCGACGCCTCGAGGATCATCTGGCTCCTAGCCGTCTCGAGCAAGAGCCGGTGACGTTCCACAACTCGTTCGCCGATACCCCGCGAGCACCAGCTGTTGAGGAGCGCGAGGTGACCAGCGTCGCGCCGCCGAGCGAACCGGTTGCTGAGGCCGCCTCGGTCGAAGCGACGCCGCTCGAAGTTTCCGTGGAATGCAGCGAAAGTGTCCGCGTCGTCGTTGAAGCGGAACTTGTATTGCCGGTGGTGCTGTCTGCGCGTTCGGGCGACACGCTGAGGCCGCCGTCTTTGCCCGACCTGGATCTGGGCGAAGCGCTCGCGCAAGCGCTAAGTGATAGCGAGGACGAGGCGGAGGAAGACGGTCCGTCCTCGATCGAAGCAGCGACCGCTTACGCTTCCTCTGCGCCCGTGGCTTTGGACGATAGCGAGCCTGACACAGCCTCAAAGCCCGAGGCCAGCGCGCCCGCCGAGGTCCACCACATCAAGGCTCCGGCCCCTGCTCCCTCCACGCCAGACTTTCGCAAGGCGATGAAGCGCGTCCTGGCGGATGACCCGGCCGACGACGTGATGATTTCGCGGGTGCAACAGACCGCTACCTTCCGTGGCTACGCGATGGACCTCGATGCTGCCAAGGGGCCGAAGCCCGTGGCTATCGTCGAGCGCCTGTTTGCGCAGCGCTATGTGCCATTGCTCGCAGCTGCCCATCGCGGGGAGCTCGACGGAGCTGCGCTCGCGGTGGCCGAAGAATGGCGTGCAAGCTTCGCCGAGAGCTATGAAAACGCCTATGCGGGTATGCGAGCTACCGGGAAACGCCCCACCATGGTGATGGATGCGCCGGATGTCGCGACGCGCGTGGCCCGTCTTTCGAGCGCGCGCTCGATCAAGCTGATCATGGTCGATTCAATGAGCTTCGACCTCGGTGATCGCGTGCAAGCGCGCGTAGGTCGTGCGCTCGATAAGCGCGCCGTGCTGGTCGAAACCACCACACTTTGGTCGGCTCTCCCGACGCGAACCTTCGCGCAGATGCACCTCTTGGCCAAAGGCCCCGAAGGGCTCAAAGACCCGGTCTCCGGACCTCCCAGTGAGCCCGACGTAACGCGCGGTCGCGCCGTCTCCACGCTGCGACGAGAGAAGGTCGGCTCGCGGGAGTTGCTCAAGCTCGACTTGGTCGAGGCACGGCTTCGCGCTCAGGGCGCCGCCTATGATGAGCGACTCGATGCCTTGGCCGATGAGATCGCCGAGGTGTTGGTGAAGTTCATGGAGACCCAGCCGCCGCGAACCTTGGTTTATATATTTGGCGACCACGGCTTCGTGCTCGGCGCAGGCTCGAACGGCTGGGCGACCGGGGCTGCGACCCAAGGCGGCGCTTCGCCCGAGGAGGTCCTCGTCGGTGGTTACGGCTTCCTGGTGGACGCCGTCCAATAGCGTAGTAGCGCGGGCGCGCTAACCCGAGCGCGCCTCTCGTTCGAGCTCACGGATAGCCGCATCCACTTCGGATTCGACCTCGCTGGTAGCGGCCGCCGACAGCGCCTGCTGCAATGCCGGCGAGGCTGAGGAAGCCGCGGCGCTACGCAAACCCGAAGCAAATCGAGCCCACTCGTGATGCTGGCGTAGCTCGCGCGCCGCACGCGCTCGGGTCAGGCGCTCCGCGCGCGGATTCTCCGCGAGTCGAGCGAGATCTCCTGCTGTTAGTTCGCGGTCGCGGAAGGTGCCTTCGGCGAGAGTGAGCCGCGCGGAAGCGAGCGGTGCTTCGTTATCCTGCCACGCGCATAGGCGCTTGCGGATGAGCTCCACCAGCGCTGCCCGCGCCGCTCGCCCGCGCTGGCTGAAAGGCAATAGCGGCGCGGAGATGAAGATGTCCTTCGAGCGCGTATGAAGCTTTATCCAGGGCCCCCAGTCGCTGACCCCACAGAGCTCAGCGAACCCAACGAAGCGTTGCTCCGAAGGTCCGCTAACCCATATACCGTCCACGCCGATTCGGCCGTGAGTATGGTGAGAACCTCCAAGCCCCAGCAGGCCCAAGGCCATCAAGGCAAAAGCAACGAAGGGCTCTCCCGCCTCGAGCGCCCACACAAAGCCTGCCACTGCCACGACTGTGGAGCCGACTAGGCCGCCAAGCTGCAGATGACGCGCGGCGCTCTTGCCCGTGAGCACGGGCTCAGTGGCGAGTCCAAGCGCGGTGTTCAAGGTGCGGTGCTGCTCCTCCGTGCGCACTTCAATCTCGAGCAGCAATTGACCATCGTCGATCACGACGGTGCGCTTGGCTGCTTCGACGCCGGGCTCGCTATAGGCGAATAGTCCGCGTGGGAGCCCACAAATGAAGCGGCCACTTTGCTGCCAAAGCGCACCCTCGCGAATGACGAAATCTCCCCGTACCGTGCGGCCACGCGACGCCAGCTTGAGGAAGCTGAACCCGAAGGCGAGCGCCGCTACCGCGCCCAGCGGAAATTGCTGTGATCTTGGTCGCTCGGGTATCCGCAGCACGAAGAACGCACCCACCAAGGCGAGTACGGCCTCGAAGGCTCCCACCGAGGAATACGACCGTACGACGCCGGAGAAGGTCGTTATGGGGCTTTGATTGCTGGTGGCCATCCGCGGCTGCTCACTTTGACTGGGCTGAGATGGCGACGCCAGCCCCAGCCAAGATAATGAGCCCACCGAGTGCTTCGGTCCCCGTCGGGACGATGCTCAGGGCGAGCGCGCCGAGCGCGGCGCTACCCAGCGTCTCTCCGGGGCAAACCAGCGCCACCATACTAGGCCGGAGAAAGCGTGCCCCCAGCTGAACCAACGTGTGCCCGATGACCGTCGGCACGAGCGCCAGCGCAAGCAGCCCAAGCAACTGATTGGAGCTTAAACTGGCGAAGCTCGGCGCACTGAACTGGGGCGAGACGCCCAGCCAAAGAGCCAATACGATAGCGGCTACGGCATAGACGAGCGGCGCCGAGTGAATAGCGGATAGTTGGTTGACCAAGGACCGCGACGCGCAAACGTAGAAGCCGAAGAGCATGACCGCCGCCAGCACGATACCGTCCCCAGCGAGTGTGTGCTCCCCGGCGCCGCTGGCTTGCAAACCAATGGTAATGGCTCCAACGGTTGCAAAGCCGAGTCCCAATCCCTCGAGGCGACTGGGCCGCAAACGAAACAGCAGCCAAGCTGCAAGCACGACCGATAGCGGCTCGAGCGCCACCAAAGACACGGCGGCGGGCAAGGAGGTCTTGCTGAGTCCCCATTGAAAGAGCCCGAAGTGGGCTCCCAGCAGTGCGCCGCCAGCGATGAGCCTCAGCCACGCCGACCTGCCCAGTTGGCGCACCGCTCGCAGTAGACCGCGCGCGTCCCAGAGGGAAAGCAACGTCGCTGCGACGGTCACTCGGACCACGGCGATGAAGATGGGGTCCATCGGCGCGACTAGCTTGGAGAGCGGCGCGCTCGTGGCGAATGCGAGGCTAGCCGCCAATACCAGTCCTACGCCGCGCGCACCGTGAGCCGGCGTGGACGCTGCTTCGTCGAGGCTCAACCCACTCCCGAGGGCAGGCTCACCTCGCCCGCCCAAGCGTGTGAGAACGCGTCCTGAGCGGCTTGAATACGCGCTTCAGGGGCGCGGCCGAGCGCGATCATCAATTTGGTCAGCGCGGCCTCTGTCGTCATGTCGTACGCGCTGATTGCTCCAGCGCCGTGCGCTGCAACCCCACCCTCGTAAGCCGATAAGTCCACTGCGCCTCGTGGACACTGACTGACGATTACCACCGGGACGTCCAAGCCGCGTGCATGTTCAATCACGGGGATCAGTGAACGTTGCAACCTCGGGACGTTGCCTGCGCCAAACCCCTCGAGCACGACCCCGCGAACTCCGGAGCCCAGCGCGCCAATGAGCAACTTGGGATCGAGCCCGGGGAAGGTGCGCACCGCAAGCACGCGCGGCTCGAGCCGATCATCGTAGGGAGCGTGCGATCGCGCGGCCAATACGTGCTTTTCGACCTGCACCCCCAAGCCGAGCTCAGCAAGCGGGGGGCAGCTCGGACTACCGAAGGCGTTCATGCTCCAAGCGTCCAGCTTGGTTACGCGACACCCGCGAAAGAACCTCGAGTTGAAGACGACTCCAACCTCTGGAATACCCAACGTGGCCACGTGGCACGCGTCTACCAGATTGGTCCTCGCGTCAGTGCGTATGGCATTGAGCGGCTTCTGCGCACCGGTCAGCACCACGCTGCGATCGAGGCCCGAAAGGAGAAACGCCAGCGCGCTTGCGGTGTAGCCCATCGTGTCGGTGCCGTGCACGATGACGAACCCGTCATAGCGACTCAGGTTGTCATGCACCTTTCGCCCGAGTTCAATCCAGTGCTCCGGCTGCATGTCCGCAGAGTCCAGCTTGAACAAGAAGGTTGTCTCGATCTCTGCGAGCTGCTTGAGAACAGGTAGCTCGGCGAGCAGGTCACGCTTGTAGGCATCGGGCGAAAGAGCCCCCGACTCGGTGCTTTGGCCCATCATCAGGGTGCCCCCAGTGTGGACTAAGAGCAGGCGCTTCAACGTGTGCTTCCTTCCATGGGCCAAAGCCCACCCTCGAATACGGCGACTGCGTGCGTGACCGCGGCCTCATCGTCTTGGCGGGTGGAGAACATGGCGTAGGCCGAGAACGGAAAGTCATCACGCTGCTGGGGCCACAAGGAAGGGGAGGCCATCAACAGCAAGACTGCTGAGCGCAGCAGTATTTGAAAGGCTGGATGGTCGAGGACTCGCATCGCTTGCGCTACGTTGGCGCGAAGCGGAGCAAGCCGCAAGACGCTTCAGACGAAGAGCAAAGCGCACTCGGTGGGTAGGCCCAAGGAGCGTGAGAGCGCGTCTCCATAGATGGAAACTTGAAGCCGATAGCGCGCAAGGCTCTCGGGCAACATGCGCTCGGGGCGGTCTGTCTTGAAGTCGATCACCGTCAACTTCCCAGGCTCCTCGAAGGCTAGATCGACCACGCCGTCAATCACATGCCCGTCCTCTTCAATGTGGGTTAACGGCAGCTCACGAAAGACGCGCAACGCAGCTCGTGCGCGGTCGAAGACCGGACAGGCGAGCGCTCGTGAAACCGCCAGCGCGGCCTCGCGAACCTCCGCTGCCGGGACGTTGCCGAGCCGACCCAAGGTGGCGGTCATCGTCTCGACCGTGGACGCGTCCGCCGACAGCGGGACCGCCGCAAGCACGGCGTGAACCAGCGTCCCGAAGCGCTTGCCACCGCACTTGCGCGCGGGTGGATTGCTCGAGAGGATGGCCACCTCGCGCGAGCTCGCTGCCGCCATAGAGGCCGAGCGCGCGGTGACTGTCTCTGAGACCAAGGTCGGTTTTGCGGCAGCGCTCGTCGCGACTGCGCGCTGCTGTTCAAATGCGGCGAGCCGCTGAACGTCCTCTTCGACCTTGGCTGGGTCGGCGTCTTTGGCGATCAGGTCAATCGCAGATAGCCCTTGGCTCGCCGCTACCGACTTCGCGAGCTCGGCCGGATCGAGCACCAAGGTCTGCCGCCCCGAGCGCGTTTGGTACAAGCCTGGCTCGAGCGTCCACGCTCGTTCGACCGCGGCTGGGCGCTTGAGCACCACGTCCTTCCCACTAAAACCAAAGTCGGACAGCTTGCTTCGTGGCCCCAATAACGTTGCTTCCGCCAACAGCGAGAGCCACCCGGTCTTGGGAAAGGGCAGCTCGTCCCCGACGATGGGAACCACCAGGAGGTCCCGGGCGCGCGTCGCTGCGACATAGGCGCAACGAAGGCTCTCGGCCCGACCGCGAGCACGTTCTTGATCTGCACCTCGCAGCAGATCCCACGGCTTGAGTGAACAGAGCTCCATCGCCGCTACGCCGCGATCCGGATCGATCACCCGCTCAGGATCACGGTCTTGGTTGGTCTCCGGATCGGCCAGGATGACCACGGGGAACTCGAGGCCTTTGGCCCGATGCACGGTGAGGAGCCGCACTCCGCTAAGGTCGTCTTGATCGAGATCGTCGGCGGCGCCTTGCCGGCCGACGTTCCTATCTGCGAGGTCTGCCGCGAAGGCGCGGAAGGAGATGCCACCGCTGCGGTCGTGTTCGAAGGCGCGCTGGAAGATCGATTGGACCTGCAAAAAGCCTTGCGCCGGCGTCGCCGTTAGCGCGATAGCGACCAGCAATTGGGTAGCGTCGAGCAGGGCTTGCAAGGTCTGGGATGGTGAGCGGCGATTGCGCCTCGCGTGCAGCTCGGCCAGGAGCGAAAGGGCCGCAGCGACGCTTTGCATCGCCTCGGGCAGAGCGGTGATCGGTGGGCGCAGCGGATTGAGCGCCCCATAACGCAATTGCCAGGTGAGCAAGAGCTCATCGCTCAAACCGAACAAGAGCCCGCGCAGCGTCGCATAGACCAGCAGCTGATCCCGCGGATCTTCGATCGCTTGGATCGCTACGAGCAAAGCGTGAGCTTCGCCGCGCTCGGCCAACGGCGCACCACCCAGCGTTATATGAGCGAGCCCACGTGCCGAGAGCGCCTCGGAGAAGGCTGTCGTTCGGCTCTCGCCGTAGTTCTCGATCTGACGGAACAAGATCGCGATGTCTTTGGGGCTGATGGCCCGCGGCGCGCCGGTTACTGCGTCTTCCACGCGCAGGTTGCTGGTGAGCAGCCAAGCCACGCAGTCGGCGACAGCGCTCGGTAACGACTTGGAGACGGCATCCTTGCTCAGCCGCGCTGTTCCGTAGGGCGCAGGCACCGGCAGCGCCAAGATCGAGGGCTGCTCGCTCGGCGCTGCACGCACAGCGGCGAGCGGCTGATAGGCAGGTTGATGTGTCTCTTCGTCGAGCACCATGTTCGGCTCGAAGACCTCGTTGACGAAGTCGGTTATCCCGCTCGTACTGCGGTAGGAGGTCGAGAGCAGCACGAGATCGCCGCCGTGAGTGAGCAGGCTGGCTTTCACCAGGTCGTAGGTCGCCGGGTCTGCGTTGCGAAAGCGATAGATGGATTGTTTGGGGTCGCCAACGATGAAGAGCTTGCCAGCCACGAGCGGCGCCGCGAAGGGGGCGCTTGGATCGGCGTCCAGCTCTGCGGCGAGCAGCAATAGGAGCTCCGCCTGCACGCGGTCGGTGTCTTGGAATTCGTCGACGAATAGATGGGTATAACGCCCTCGCAGTTCGGCTCGGACGGCAGCGTTGCTCGCCACGAGATCGCGCGCAAACAGCAGCAGATCGTCGAAGTCCACGAGGCCACGGACCTGTTTAATCTGCTGATAATGGTCAATCACCGGATCCAGGGTTCGGCGTAGCTTGGCCGCCAGATCAGCGGAGGCTGCTTGAGCGAAGCGCGGTAGCAGGGCGAGCAAAACGTCCCGTGCAGCCTCGAGCTGGGCCGGCGCTCGGTTGGAGAATACCTTGACCTTGCGTAGGTCTTTCTCCAGCGCCACGAGGTGCGCCTCGAGATCGTGATCGTCGAGGGTGCCCGCCGACAGTCGACGCTCGAGGTCATAGAAGCTTGGCGCCAATAGCGCTATCTGCTCGCGCTCGGGGCGGGTGCGAGCCTCGATGCAAAAGGTACGAAGGCGCATGGCCAGGGCCGCAGGCCGCAGCTCGTGCTCCAGCGGCGGCTCACTGTATGGTCCGCGAAAAGCGCGATAGTCCAGGAGTTGGCCGGCCGCGCGTCGCAACTTGGCCAACGTCGTATCGGGCCGGGCAAACAGCCGCTGCAACGTCGGTTCATCGCTGGCGAGCAAGCCGTCGAACACCCGTTCGAAGGCCTCCTCGCGCAGCCGCCGCGTCTCCTCCGGGGTTGCCACGCGAAACTGGGGATCGAGCCCCGCTTGGATCGGATAGCGACGTAGAAGGTCGGAGGAGAAGCGATGAATCGTCGCGATGTTCGCTTCCTCCAAATGCTCGGCCGCGAGCTTGAAGCGCTCTTTGTCGGGCCCACCGCGTTCGCGGCAACGCTCGAGCTCGGTGCGAATACGCAGCTTGAGCTCGGAGGCCGCGCGGTCGGTGAAGGTGACCGCCACCATGCGGCGAATATCGGCGCCGGTCCCGACGACGGCGGCGACCCGGCTGACGAGGCTGGTGGTCTTGCCGGTGCCGGCCGAGGCTTCTACGAGGAAGTTGCGGTCGAGCTCGCGTTTGATGCGCTCGGAGGCCGAGCCGCCGTTGTCGATCGTCATGGCCGTGTCCGCAGCTTGTCGAGCTGTTTGAGCGGCTCGGGGAGCGGGGGGCGCCGCTTGCGCTCGACGCGCCCCTCCTCGTTAGGGCCGCATACCACGATATAGGGGCAGGTCTTGCAAGCGTCCTTCCGTGGATAAGCGACCAGGGTGCTGCTTTGAATAGCCTCTTCGACAAGATCGAGCACGGCTAGGGCTTCACGCTGCGTACCGCGGTCCACGGGCACCGCGACCGGCCTTCCCGCCCCCTTTTCGTTAGAATAGTAAAGGCGCGTCTCGACGATGTCGCGAGGGCTCCCGGCGCGCACCAGCAGCGCCTCGAGCGCCATCGCGTAGAGCAGGGGTTGCAGCATCTCGCCGCCCCCGATCACAGGTTGTTTGAAGCTCGCGCGCGGGGCCTTGCCGGTCTTGAAGTCGGTGATGCGCAGCTCCTTCGAAGGAGCTTGTTCAACCGCATCCAACGCACCCAGCAGCAAGGCGCCGTTGGGCAGGCAAACTGCGTCTTCGGAGCTGCTTTCGTCGAGGTGCTCGCGCACCGGCAGCCCGAAGCTCAGATCCCCATACAGTGGCTCGAAGCCTTCCCCCACGAGCTCGACGAAATAGCCAGATAGCTCGGTCACCAGCCGCTCGACCTCGCGCTCGAAGACCCGAGCGATGCGCGGCGCTGCCTCCGCCCGAAGTCGCTCCGCCTCCTGTGTGGCGATGGTGCGGCACAGAGCTGTTATCTGCTGTAGGTCGAGCTCGGGCTTGCCGCGCAGCTCGCGCGTGAGCAGCGCTTGGCAACGGTGGTAAAGCTCACCAAAGACGCGCGGCTCGAGCCGGTCGCGATCGCTCGCGGGTAAGAGTTTGGGTCTCAGTCCGACCACCGCTCGCAAGAAAAAACGATAGGGACAGGCAGCAAAGAGCTCCAGTGTGGAAGGCGCATAGGCGCGTTCGCGCAATGACCGCCCAGCGAGCAGTGCGCTCCTGGGGCTGGCCATGAAGCCATCGCAGTCGGTGAACTGCGTCTTGTTGTTGCGCTTGAAGCGGGAGGCCAACGCCGGAAACAAATGTGGCGACGAACCGAACAGAAAACGCGCTGCGCCGCGCGGGGCGGCGGAGCCCGCTGCGCGCAAGCCACGAAGGTGCGCTAACGCATATTCGGTACCGTCGATTGCTACCTTGACCGAGTGCGGGCCAGGCCAAAGCAAGGAGGTGTGGGCGCGCGCTTTGGCCCGTGACTCGAGCTGCTCCAACGAATCGATGCTGCGCGTAAGGGCGCGGCTGGCTTCGACGAAGAAGGCGCTCGGCACGCGCCCGCGCCCGGCCGATAGATCCACCCGTGAGTAGCTGCAGAACAGCCGTTCGGTGGCCGAACCGATGGCCAGCAAAAAGCGAAGTCTTTCCCGTTCGTAACGTGCCGAATTGGTAGCGAGCAGCCGGACCTCCTGCCGCAGGGTGTCGGGCAGCAGCGGGTCCTCGCGTGGACTCGCCGGAAAGGTCCCGTCGGCCAGCCCGGTGATGAAGACCACGCGCCGGGCTCTCGCGGCCATCCCCTCCGGGGTGGTGATCAGCACCTTACCGAACTGCGAGCCGCTCGGTCGGGACTCGAGCCACGAGAGCCGTGAGACGAGCAGCGCGACCACGTGCAAAAGCTCGACCTCATCGTCTCGAGTCAGCAGCGGATGAAGCTCGGTGAGCGTGGCGAGCACGAGCTCTGGGCGGTACAGCGCTCGTGCCGCCAGCTGCTCGAGGGCAGGCAATAGCTGGCTATACGGTCCGCGCTCCGGCAGACGATCCAGATCCTCCAGGATCGGGAGCAGCAGCTCTTGCACTTCCTGAGCGGTCACGAGCTCGCGCTCGAGCAGCGCGCGCGCGCTGGATTCGGGCGTGAGCAGCAGCCGCTCTTGCAGGCGCGTCTTTGCACCCGCGACGCGAACGGCGAGCCCTGCGGCGATCGATTGCCTGCCGCCCTCGGCGTCCACGCTGGCGGCAAACACGCCCAACTCGGCGAGGAAGGCTGCCCAGCGGCGCGGGTGAGGAGTGGCCGCTTTGGGCGCCACCAAAGGAAGCTCTGCTTCCTGCGTCGTTTTGGGCGATTGCGCGAGCTCCGCGTCACCGGGGAACGCATTGATCTCGACGGCTGGGCCGGGCCCGACATGCGCGATGGATAGATATTCAAAAAGGCGGGCCGGCGAGCCGCGCTCGAGCCGACAATGCAATAACGAAAGCAGCGCGCGACCCGAGGCGTCGGGAGCGCGCACGCCTTCCTCGAAGTGAGCTGGAATACCGGCGCGCGCGAGGGCCAAGCTCAAGCTCTCACTGGCCGTCTGCGGCTGACTGATCACGACGGCCATCTCGTCGAAGGGCACCCCGCGCGCGGCCTCGCCATGAATCGCGCGGGCGATTTCGATCGACTCCAGATATTCGCCTGCGCCAGCGAACAGGCTGACCTCTCGCTCGAACGACGCTGGGTGCTGATTGCCATGCAGCGTCTCGATGAAGCCGGGCACGCCGTCCGCGTTGGTCCAGACAGGCGTTGCAGCGACCCCCGCAAACGCCTCGAGCCGCTGCCGCGTCAGCTGGTCTGCGGCGGGCAAGGTAGCGAGCGCCGCAGGGCTTGCCTCACAAAGCGCCTCGACGAACAAGGCCTCGATAGGCGTGAGGTTGATGAGGTCCGCCAGCACCACCGGCAAGCCCGTACTGTTCTTCAGTGCCGCCGCCGCCGCGCGGTAAAGGTCACGTTCGCTGGCGATCTTTAGGTCTTTGACGATGGTTAGGTAGGCGTCGTAGAAGGGCAGCAAGCCGAGCCCGTCTGCGGCCCGCAGCTCGTCGGTTTGGCGCAATAGCTCGCGCGGGTCGAGCGTGCTCTCGAGCTCATGGAGGGTCGCGGCGAGCGCGCGGGTGAAGCCCGGCGTCGCGACGGCTTGGGGCAGGGGTTGCGACGCTTGCCGGGCCACCGTCTCCAGCGCCGCAGCGACCAGCGCCTCCCGCGCGAGACGCGTCGGCGGGACGGTCTTGTCGGCGAGAAGTTGGGGCAACGCCAGCTCGGTGGCCAAGCCGCGCAAGGTGCAACGCCGTAGCCCGAAGGTGTGGCCCTTGGCCTGGGTGCGCCGAAACACAAGCTCGTCGAGCGGGGTGCGTCTGCGCGCGCACAACAGCACCTCACGGTCGCTGCCGAGCTGCTCCAGAAAGCTCGTGATGGCCGCTTGGCGCACCGGCGCCAAAGGCGAAACGCAAAGCTCGAGCTTGGCCATAGCTCGTCCGGCTAGCCGCGCAGCGATGCAACGACGCGTAGGAAGTTCTCGCCCAGGACCTTCTGCACCGTCTCGTGGGAGAGCCCGCGCTTGAGCAGAGCCTCACAAAGCCGAGGCAGCTCCAAACAGGTCGGCATGTCGCGGGGCGTGGAGATGGCTCCGTCCCAATCGCTGCCGAGCGACGCGTGGTCGGGCCCAACCACCTTGATGATGTGCTCCAAATGGGCAGCGACGCTGTCCAGTTTGCCGGAGAACTTCCCGTCGCCCAGGAAGGTTGGCTCGTACATGACGCCGATGGTCCCGCCGCTTTTGGCCACTGCTTTGAGCTGGTCGTCATCGAGGTTGCGCCAATGCTCGAATACGCCGGATACCCCGGTATGGGTGACCAGCAGCGGCTGCGTTTTGTCCGAGCATTCAACGGCGTCCCAAAAGCCGCGCTTCGAAATGTGAGCCAAATCCACGAAGATCTTCTTGGCGTTGAGCTGCTCAATCACCTCGCGTCCGCGCGCGGTAAGGCCCGTATCCTTGCGACTTCCGAGCGGGCTACTGGTTTGACCAAGGCCCGATTCGGTCAAGTGCACCAAGGTAACGCGCAGGATGCGGTCATCGAGATAGGCGTCGAGCGCGGCTTTGCTTTCCTCCAGCGCGTTACCACCCTGAATCCCGAGAAACGCCCCGTGCTTTCCCTGCGCACGCGCCGCTCGATATTGGGCTGCTGTGCGCACCACGCTGAACTGCTCGCTGACGCTCTGGAAGATGCTCTCCAGCTGCGCGAGGTTGTTGCGGAAGGAGGTGGTGCGCTCGCTCTGGACCTTGAACGGGTTGGTGGTGATGACCCACGTCGCGCCGGTGACCTGGGCCTCCAAGATCCTCGGGAAGTCGACCTGCGAATAGAAGTTTGCTCGCAAGAGCCCGTGGTCATGCCGCTCGGTCAGATCGTAGCCCCACACGCGCGTCCAGATGAACGAGTCGATGTGCAGGTCGATCACCTCGCTCGCGAGGTAAAGATCGACAGCCTCTTTCGACACGTCGAGCGAACGCGCCCAGGCCGCAGGGTCCTTCCGGTGGTCTTGGAAATCGAGCGCCATGCGCGCAGCCTACGCTCGAATCAACCGGCGTGTTTCTCGAGCAGACCAGCGAGGCGCGGCACCGCTTCTTCCACGTGCTTCTTGGCGGAGCCACGCAGCATTTTGTAGGTGCTCTTGACCATACCGCTCTTCGACCGCTCGACCTTGGCGTCGGAGACCGAGAGCATCGCGTCGGCGACGAGGCCGCGGTTCTTCTCGAAGTGGTTGCGCGGGTTGCCCGCCTTGACGCCGTCTTCCCAGACCGGTTCGAGCTTCTTGGCCATGTCCGGCAGCAGGTGACCGACGGCCTCTTTGATGAAGCCGGGCTTGATGCTCTTGACGGCGTTGTAGCCGTTTTTGACCGCGAAGCCGGAGATGCCACTCTTGGAGGCAACTTCGTCGTCCACGAGTTTCACGGCTTCATCGATGATGGCGGATTTCTTGGCTTCGTCGGAGAGAGCGTCGGACAGTCCCATGAGGGGCTCGTAGCACAGTTCAAGCGTCGTTTGCTGCTGTGAAAACGATCCGAATGGCCGCCGTTAAACGTGCGCCGCTGCGGTTTTGCGAGGCAAGCCATTCGTGCTAGGGGAGAAACGTTGCTCAGTTCCCTCGGAGGCATTCCCTGTATGAAAACCGCTATGCTCGCGTCTTCAGCCGTTCTTCTTTTCACGCTCGCTGCGTGTGGAGATGAACCCAAGCCGCAAACGGCGGACGACGTCACGTCTTCGACGCCTGCCAGCTCCACGAAGAAAACGGATGGCGCCGCGTCCAGCCCCGACACGCAGAGCGGCGTGAAGATCGACGACAAGATCACCAAGGCTTGTGGTGATCTGCCGACGGCCCGCTTCGCCTTTGATTCGGCGGAGGTCTCTCCCGAGGCCACCAACGTGCTGGACGCCCTGGCCCGTTGCTTCATCTCCGGCCCGTTGAAGGGCAAGGGGATTCGCCTGGTCGGGCACGCTGATCCGAACGGTCCGCCCGAGTACAACATTGGGCTCGGTCAACGTCGCGCCGGTTCGATCGGTAACTTCCTCGCGAAGAAGGGCCTCGAGGAGAAGCGCATCACCGCGACCTCGCTCGGTGAGCTCGAGGCAACCGGCACCGACGAGGCGGGCTGGGCGGCTGACCGCAAGGTCGAAATCTTGCTGGCCGAGTGATTGTGAAGAACCTCTTGCAAGGCTGGATATTCGCGCGCGCTCCGGAGCCTGAGGTCAAATCGCTGAACGCGATCGACTCGATGCTCCACGCCTCTGGCGTCGAGTTTGCGCTGTTTTGGGTGCTGGTGCTGATGGCGGTGGCCGCCTGGGCCATCGCCATCCTGAAGGTCCTGCAGATCGGCCGCATGCGCGGCGCGTTGCACGCGTTCGAAAAGGAGGTCTTCAACTTCGTCGAGGCCAAGGACCTGTTCGTGGTGGCTCAGCGCAATAGCGGGTCGCCCGGAGCGCGCATCGTGCTGGCGCTGTCGCGCCGCGGCGGTAGCGAGAAGATCCTCGAGTCGATCGCCAAGCGCGCGTTGGTCGTCGAGCAGCAGCGTGCCAACCGCTTGATGACGGTGCTCGCGTCGATCGCGGCCTCGGCGCCGTTCGTCGGTTTGCTCGGCACGGTCTACGGCATCATGGAGGCCTTCCAGCAGATCGGCGTGCAAAAGAGCGCGAGTCTGCCAGTGGTCGCCCCGGCGATCGGCGCGGCGCTCGTGGCCACCCTGGTCGGTCTGATCGCCGCCATCCCGGCGCTCATCTTCTACAACCTGTTGAATCGATACGCTGACGACTTCGTCTCCGAGTTGGAGACAGCGAGTGAAGCGTGGGTGACCATCGTTGCAGAGAGCGACCAACGCCTGAGCGTACCCGCCGACCGTACGGTCCGCGGCATGTCTCAGCCTCCCATGCCGTACGGCGGGGGTTAACGCGTGGGAGCGAGCATCGGCGGGGGCCGCAGGCGAGGGGCAGGGTTTGCAGACATCAACGTGACGCCACTGGTCGACGTCATGTTGGTGTTGTTGGTCGTGTTCATGATCACGGCGCCTCTGCTGGCCACGGGGCTCCGCGTGGAGTTGCCGGAGGTGCAAGCTACCGAGTCGCCGCTCAAGGACACAAAGCTCGTCATCACCGTCACCAAAGAGGAGAAGATCCTGTTTGGCGATCGGGATGTAACGGCCAATGTGGAGGAAGAGCTGATCCGCAATCCGCGGATCCAGGTCGAGAAGGAACTCTACATTCGCGCCGACAAGAACGCGCGTTACGGCGTCGTAGCGCGCGTCGTCGCGGCTGCTCGTCGCGCCGGCGTGGAAGGCCTCAACCTGCTGGTACAACCGGAGATCGAGGGCGAGGACAGTCCCGCTGGGACGGCCGCTCCCGCTACAGCGGCGCCGGTTGCTCCTCCGCCCAAAGGGAAAAAGAAGTAATGGCGCTCCCGGCCTTTGCTGAGGGCGTATGAGCTCGACCTTCAGCAGCGATTTTGCTCC
>CAITIQ010000422.1 GCA_903892415.1 uncultured delta proteobacterium
CTTGGCTGGCTCACACCCGTCGAATACCGCAACTCGCGACTCACAGCTCCACTCGCCCACGCCGCGTAACTCATGCCGTCCGTGCACGACATACCTGAATCCCGTGCACGCAACTGTCTTGACGGAAGGGGGACACTACAGGCGAGGGAGATGAGTCGCCCCCTGAGATTCAGCACGCGCGAATCCGTCTCGAACAGGATCGCACCGCAACGCTATTGGGTGAGGGGCGGAGTGTTTGCCGCAGACTCGTACCTGCGCGTGCATTTAGTCTGAGCGGTCATACGCATCCAGCAATCGACGGCGATTATGTAGTTCTGTCAATAGAACACCACATTCAGGCCGCGGCGGTATGTCCGCCCACCTCATTGCCGTACGAGAATCGGTTTCTTTGTGTTCCTCGCGCCGTCCTGTTGAGACCGCGGAGTCCAGTGAAAAGGATGTTTCTGGGGACGGAAACGGCGGTGGTAGTCGGGCCGGAGGGCGTCGAGCAATACGTTGACTCCCTCGGCCGCGTGAAGGTCCAGTTTCATTGGGACCTTACTGGCAAGTTCAATGGTCAGAGTTCCTGTTGGATACGTGTCGCGCAGTCGTTGGCAGGAGCAGGCTGGGGCGCCCAGTTTATTCCACGCGTTGGGATGGAGGTAGTCGTGACGTTCCTGGGCGGGGACCCCGATCGACCGCTCATTACCCACGCGGTTTACAATGCAACCCATCCGTGGCCGTTCCCGTTGCCGCACGAAGTGACAAAGTCCGGAATTCGCACTTCGTCCTCGCCCGGCGGGAATGGATATCATGAGTTCTCGATGGATGATGCTGCAGGTAAGGAGAAGTTATTCATTCACGCGCAGCGCGACGCAGCCCGAGTAGTAAGAAACGACGACGCTGAACTAATAGGCAATGACCAACGGAGCAACGTTGTCCGCGACCGACTTACCGAAGTTGGCCGCAGGGACGACTCGGTGATTGGTGAACAGCATAGTCGAGCCATCGGCGGGGACTCGCAAACAGGAACAGTGATGCAGAATGGGCGCATCAAGCTGAGTACTGGTGGATCTAGCTTGGAGTTGGCCGGTGACAATGCCACCTTGAGCGCTAACGCAGAGATTAACCTAGCAGCTGGCTCAGCTATTCATCTTAGGGCTCCGCTGGTAACCATTGAGGCGGACGCCGTAGAGATACGCGGTACGGGTATCATCCAAGTCGACGGTGGCGGATTGGTCACAATTACGGGCGGTATGGTGAAGGTCAACGGCGGAGTGGTAACGGAGAACTAGCATGCGAAGAAGCCTCAACACGCAGCACCTACAGATTGTCGAGACTACGACGAAGTCATTGGCGACAATATGTCAGCGGGCGAGTTTGGAAGACGTAACGACGGAGGGCACCGTGCGCATCAGACTTGCGGATGGGAGCGTACACTGCGCGGTCCTTGCTACTGAGGAGAGTGATCAAGCTCTGCTGGTCGCAATCGAGGCGAAGAAGCCGGTCGTCGTTTGCGTTATGGAGGAGGAATGGGTGATTTTGGGGCTCTTGCGCGACCGTTTGGGACTTGCTCCGGCTGGAGCGATTGGCCCACGAGTTGAACTCGAAGCAAGTGATAGCCTGATTATTGGTTGCGGTGAAGCTAGCATTGAACTTCACGCAAGCGGTCGCATCGCCCTTCGCGGCCACGATGTGCTGGTTAGCTCTTCAGGAACCGCGGCCATTCAAGGCGCGGCAGTGCGTATCAATTGAGACGTAATCATGGCAGTTACCGTTGTCGTTAACGAGCGTACTATTATTCACCGCAACTCCGACGGGCAAGCCCTCGGAGTGCCCGACGTCTGCAAAACGCCGCAGAGTCATGAGCCTGTTCCTTACGCTAACTTGGCGCTCAGCAAAGATCTTGATGGTGCAGCACCCACTGTCTTTGCTGATGGATGTTCTATCGCGAAGCAGTCCTCCTGGATTGCTCGCTCAACAGGAGATGAGCCCGGTACTGAGGGCGGCGTGATAAGTGGCTGCAACCGCGGAAAGGCGTCTTGGCTTACCTACTCGCCAGACGTGATGATTGAAGGGGAGTACGTTCCACGAGCATTGGACCTTACCGCGTTGAACCACGGGAGCCCAGCGAACTCCTTTGGCTGGTGGATACAGAATCTTAGTGTGCTTGGGGCAACGCAGATTATTTGCGTGGCTATATGTAGCTGTCAGGCAATGTCGCTGAAGATGTGGTGCTTTAAGAAGTTCATGTCTTCAGGTGGACGAGAGTTCCTCAATAAGCAGGGTGTACTGAGCTTCTGGACTCCCCAGCTTGCTCAAGTAAAGCAAGGCTACGGTGCGCAAAGGTTGGTAACGGTTTACGAGCCACGCTTTCCAGGTATCTACCCGGAAGTCAGCTTCCGACAGCTGCCTAGTGGGCGTTGGCAGGTAGTGCACAGCGACCAGAACACTACGGGTCACCCGCCACTTCCAATCCCCGCGGGGGAATGGATACCAAACACCAAGGCGCCCCGACGTCGTGGTGGCGAAGGACCCAACGAAGCCGCTAACGCGTGACAACATCAAAGAGATTATCGAGGTGAAATTCATCCCGGGAGACGAGTTCAACGAGGGTCAAACGCGTGACTACAACAAGCTCGTTCCAGGGGTGCGGGTGAAAGAAGTCTCCAACGAGAGTTGTGGCTGCAGCAAAGTGGATTGGAGTCCAAAAGGGGTACGACAGCGGGTGGAGGCCGAGAACCTTCAGCCCAAAGTGGACGAGGTGGATGGTGAGTGCAGCGAGCCAGAGGAATCTGTGGATGTAGAGCCCGTATCCCCCAAGGCGCCGGTCGACTCGTTGCCGCCTTGGCTTACCCCATTGTTTGATTGGGCGCGAAGGCCAAGTGCGCCCCGCGTTCCCGTGTCAAGGCCAACAGGACCAGGCTTACGGCTTCATCCCGTGTTGTTCTTGATGGAAATACTCGTGGACTGGGATAAGTACAATCCGAGTAAAGTCGAAGCATGAAGTTAACTTCCTTTCGGTTGCTTCACGGGTTTGATTGCATCTTTGATCTGGAGCGTGACTCTTCTTCCTACGCGGATTTTTTCGAGAAGTGCTTTGACGAGCTACCCCATAGTTTTTTTGTAGGACCTTCCCAGGCGCGACCATCCCAGCCACGGCACCGCGGGCTTCTAAGGCACTATTTGGCTAAGTCGGAGCGTCCAGCTCGGTCGTATGACATTCTAGATGCGGACGGCCCACGGGAACTGAGGCGGGGGGGCTTGCATCTATTTGCGGAAGGCACAGAAGCAAAAAGCTCTAGAGACTGGTCTTGTCAGCGTTTTTTTTTGCCGCTGACGGAGCCACCGGGCAAGCTGCTTGAGTGGGTGTTGCACTTCCTTCGGGCCGTGCCTGTTCGCTACGGCGTTGGGGGCTTGACGCTCGCACCCGCGGCCACTGCGTATGAGGGTAACAACCCCCAAGAGGCCTTCCAGTATTGTTGGCGTAATCGCGGGGCTATTTTCTGGTCGTACGCAAGTATGCAGGCCAAGGATGGTATCCGGGACAGCAATTGGCTTACCCTCGTGTCGCAGGAGCTATTGACCAAGGCTGGCGGCATCGAGGCTGCGCGCAAGAACCTCTCCGAGGCCGTTACGATTCACTCGGTTCGTGAAGGGTGGTTATTCCAGGCGGGCGAGCGGCCGTTGCTTGGGGATATGAGCAAGCGTGCCGATGATTTTAGTGCTTACGTTGAGGTCGCTCGGTTTCTCAGGCCTTGCCGAGATTCCAAAGTTTTGTGGGGACCTTATGAATCTCCGGGAGAATTTACCCACGAAGAGATGCGGCAGTGGATTGCGCGCTTTGATGGCGGAGTGCCTTATTCCGTGAAGATGCCAGAGATTCCCCCGCCCCTGAAACAGCCAGCGGACATATTCACGAACTTTGACAAGCTTGCACAGGCTGAGGTCGATTGGAAGGCGTACGGCGACTTCGGCGCGGCGAGCAATGGTATTCATCCGCAGATAATCTCTAATATAGTAGCGTCGGCGCGAGCGCTACTGACCATCGACCCGGTCTTTGCCAAGGGCTTTATCCCCGCGATGGAAAGAGCAAAGGAACGCGGACCGACCCCGCTTCCTCCAGGTACCGTTTTGCCTAAGCGCAGACTGAAGAAACGGACCTAGTTGTGTCGTTCTTTCCTCTTCGGTTGGTACAGGAGCATCTTGACGCCTTGGAAGGACTGCTCGTTCGCGAGCAATCCTTGAGTTTCGATCGAAGGTTGGTTGGGGGACAGCTTGCGCGAGTACAAGAGCGCATGCAAGCGCACCTAGCGGGTCTCGACCACCGCCTGGAGGAAAGTCTCGCTGTTGCCAATGCCCAATTGTACGCTCGCTCGGCCCCGTCGAGGGCTGCCGCGGCCTGGACCCTGGTACGCCTCGCGCCAGGGCGCTTGGACGTGCGATCAAAAAAGGAAGTTGGGTTTGCAGTCATTGACACGCTGGTACAGATTGGTCTTGTCCAGGGTTCGTCGGAGCTAGTCGCAGCGCAGCAACAAGTAACAAGACCTCATGAATTGGATAACGCTCTCGTCTCTAGCGACACCGAGGTAGCATTCATCGCTCTTGCAGCGGCGTCGGCACTAGGACGCAAGTCGGCACTAGCAACTGCTCTCAAAGTTCTTTCACACCCAACAGACGCTGGGCTTACTCGCATGGCCGTGTTCGCAGTAGGCCGGAGTTTATCCCGAGGCCCAACAGACGCGGGCCCTGCGGGGGTTTTGGAAGCACTTCTCGGTGAACAAATCACGACGATCCCAGGCCTACCCATTCTGGCGGCGCTGTTTGGACACTGGCCGACCGCGTTGCGCCTTGAGAATTGTGCCGTCCACGGAAAGAACGCTCAATTGCGTGAGCAGTGTGTAGTCGGCCTCGGACTACTAGGGCTCGAACGGTCGATCCCGCTGTTGCGAGACCTGGCTAACTATATGGATCATCATCATCCAAATCTCAACCTAGCTGCTCGGCGCGCGCTCTCCCAGATGACCGGTGGAGGGGTAGGTGTCGCCGACGACGGACAAAGGATAATCTCGGATGCTTGTATTGTTGAACTCCATGAGTCCCGGGGGCCGATGGCGCGGTGGTTCTGTGGCGCACCAGCCGTAGGGCATGGCAGCGCTTGCCCGTCGCCGGCTCAGGTTTACTGGCGAGCGCTGTGGGACGGATCAGTCGTTCGACTACCGTGGGAGGTGCTGCTTCACGGTAGAGTTCCGGCAAGTTTCTGGAGTTCGCTCGCATGATTAATTGTCTCAACCTCAGTCGCCAAGGCTGTGACGAGCTAATTGTTTCCGGCTTACTCGGTGAGCCTCTACGAGTAATTGGCTTCCGGAGCCGCTTCGTCGCGTCGACTGGCAAGCCTGCGCCTGAAAGTGAAGCGGTAAGATTAACTGATCTATTCGGTCCAGGTGGGGAATTGCTCGAGCCGGGCGATTTGGTTCCGGAGCGGGTTGGGACGGTCCTATCGATTCGTGGCGAAGCCGTAGGTGTGGAGGCCCCCGTGTCGGCTCGAGTGCAGGTCGGTGCCTTCAATTGGCGAGCGACCGTTTGGCATCCGCGACGCTGGGTTATGCAATCTGGCCAATGGTGTGCTGAGCGAGCCGGTCCTTTCCAGCCAGTAAAGCTAGCGTTTGCGAGTGCTTTCGGCGGACCTAGCTTTCCAGATAACCCTCTAGGCATGGGGCACATAGGATCAGGCGAACATCCTGAGGGTATCGCGCTGCCGCTCATTGAGCAGGTTGGACTGCTGGTCCGCAGTCCGTGGGAACGGCTAGCGCCGGTTGCGCTAGACTATATCCCACCTGAGTGGCCCGCGCGGAGACGCTTCTCAGGCACTTTCGACGCCGCGTGGGCCCGTACGCAAGCCCCTCGACTGCCAGACGATTTCGACCCGCGTTTCTGGGATGCGGGGACGCTAGTGACCTATCCGCGTCTGCGTGGTGGAGAGGAACTACTAACCGAGAACATAGGTTGCCTTGGTGTTGCGCGATGGCGCGTACCACGAAACGTAGTTCGCGTAACAATCGAAGGGCGAACTTACCTCCCTGAAGTGGACCAGCTAATTTTGGACGTTTCAGGAGACCGGCTGACGCTTTGCTCGCGGCTTTCGTTGCCGGTAGACACACCACTCTCTCGTTTGCCACTGGCTATCGTAAGGGTGCTTGAAGAACGTTGGCAGGCTTAGGTATGTACGTTGTAGCCGCAGGAGCAAGGAGCTCTATTGGAGAATCGTTGCGCGAGACTCGGCTGAGCCTTGCCGCAGGGATTCGGAGGTTTCGCCGAACACCCCAGCCAATTGGGCCTTTTGCTGCACTAACGTATGCGCCGGCGTTGGAGGTGGATGTCGAGCCCGCGGAGCGCGCGAGGCTCCTCTTGGACGCGTCGCTCAACGACTTGTGGGGAGGGCGCACACACCCATCAAAACTGGGTATCGTCGTACTGGTGGATCGCCTCGGGCCGAATGTTGCCCCAGACAGTTCGAGTGAGCGGTTAGCTGCAAAGGTCATGTGGGACGATGTCGAGCGGTTAGACAGCGTCGAAGCCGCTGTTGGAACCCGGTTCGATACAGCCGTGCAGATGCTTGTGCTCCCCGCGGATGCGTCCGCAGCAGTGAACGGCCTTTTGCTAGCAAGGGACTGGCTTGCCACTGGCGCCGTTGAGGTCTGCTTGTTTGGCGGGCTTAGCGTAGGTTGCGACTTTGCAAGTATGGAGTGGCGTGCGAACCACCAACTACTGCACGGCTCAGGTGGTGATGAAGGATTGATTCCGGGCGAGGCAGCGGCCTTTGTCGAATTGCGGGCCAGAGGTAGCGGCATTCATGTGGAGCACATGATGTACAGCCAAAGCACAGAGCCATCGGGGGTAGACGCCCTCACTGACGCAATGAATCATGTGTTGGACAACTTGCCAGGGGCTCCTTCCGCCGTCTGGCTCGACGCTAACGGCCTGGTTGGTCGCAAGCGAGAATGGGCTTTGGCTAGTGCCAGAAGTCTTGGACTGCGCAAGCAAACGCCACTGGTACGTGAGCCTTTGCGAGGTCTCGGAGACGTGGGT
This sequence comes from uncultured delta proteobacterium, assembly GCA_903892415.1. Classification (GTDB taxonomy): domain Bacteria; phylum Myxococcota_A; class Polyangia; order Polyangiales; family Polyangiaceae; genus Xiheicaenibacterium. The sequence continues at coordinate 7,069 of CAITIQ010000422.1, forward strand.
CCGGCGACCCTGCCGATGATGCTTGGTCTTGCATTCGATGGACCTCGAGACGAGGGCCCGATCTTGGGAGTTGTCGCCCATGGGTTCAGTTTTGGGCGGGGGTGCTTAGCGTGGGAGTCAACTTGAATCGTCGCGCTATAGTGTTATCCAACGGGCAGATTGAGGCGATCCCGCGTTGCGTCCTAGCGCGCTCTACCTGGGAGCCCGAGCTGGAGGTGGTTGTTCGAGGTGAGAATGTGGTACGGAGCCTGTCGCTAGAGTTCTCCTTTACGAGTCCAGACATCCAGGAGAGCGGGCCTGAGTATGGGCCTATTTGTCAGCTCGAGTTGGCTCTATCCTTATTACGGCCAGGGTTCTTTGGATGGGATGGAGTCACGCCAGGAGTCATAAGCACCGTTGACCAGCACGCCAACGGACTGCAACTGGCGCTAACTCTCCCGCGAGCCCGGCCCGACTTGCCCTTTGCGCTGGCACGCGCGCTGGTAGGTTTTGCACCTGCTACGGGTATGCGCAGCTTGCGAATCGTCGAGCTTGGCGCTGAACTGTACCATCCGATTCGTAGCAGGGCGCTCGACGATTGGCGACCCAACATGCCGAGCCTTCCCTATCCCTTTAAGCGCAGTGGGCACGAGAGCTCCTCGCCTTGGACGCTGGAGGCCAACTTCCATGGGTTGCTTAGTAAGGAGGACCGGGCTCGGTTGCTCGACCTCTGCCTCGCTTATGTCGGTATCATGCGTTTGGGTTTACTACCGGGCGAGGGTTGGATTCCGTGCGCACGCGCCGAGCTGGCTCGTGCCGAGGACAGCCTGCCCGACCAGTGGGCCTTTGACCTGGTTGAGGTAGAGGCCCACAATACAGCAATTGCGCCGTTGCTTGAGGCGTTAGCCGTGTTGAAGCTGGATACAACATTAGCCAATGTCGAACTAAACTGTGGTTTCGGATGAGCGGTACGACAGGCATTTCCCACTCGATTGAATCTTCAGGCCGATCTGACCGAAAGCCTCTGATATCGGTACCTGATGCTCTCCTTGCGCCCGCTCGGTTACGTGGCCGTTCTCAGCGTTGTCAGCGTTGGGTGTGGGGGCACAGGGGAAGGGTTCAAAGAAACGGAGGCAGCGACCTCGCCGCTACCCCGCTCGACGAGCTCGTCGGCGACGCTCACGTGCAAGAAGGCCGGTTGCTCTGACCGGTTCACCGTTCGCCTCAAACAGCGCCCCTCTGATCCGAAGGGCTGGGCTGTGGAGGTCGACCTCAAGGGCCAGCTAGCGACTTGCACCTTTGACTGGAGCCCCACGACCACGAGCGCGACCTGCGGCGAAGGCTTGAGCATGGCCTTCCACGAGCCTCCACTCGACGACTCTACGACGGCAACCCTCACCGTCGCGGGGGCGCCGTCGCGCGTGGGCTTCACCGTCAAACACAACGGTGCGCCTATCGAACCGCAGCGCTTCTACGATCCTACGTACGAGACGGACCCAACCGGCACGGCTTGCGGCTGCCAAGCCACAGGGACGTTCGTGCTCAAGTAGCGCTAGTTGCTGCGCCGACAAACCATGCGCACCGCGCGGCCTTCTTCACCCCACGGCGCGATGTTGGTCATCTGCAACACCAGCTCGTGATCCGAACGCAGTGAGAGGGTGATGCGCCATCCCCACTCGGGGCTGTCGGCTTCGCCATCGCCGTAGCGGCCGGCCACGTCCAAAAGCGCCCAACTCGCGGTCACGGTGCTGCAGGCCATGCTGGTCCGCGCGTGCCAGCTATCGCTGAAATCGGCGCCCTGCGCGTTGAGCGCGAGCCGACCCTCTTGCGGCCGCCCTTCGTAGCTCCAGCTGTAGGAGACGCCGGCCTCATCGATCGAGACGGTGCAGTCACACACGAGAACGTCATTGCCCATCGGGTCGAGCCACAGCTCCTTCTTTCCACGCCACTGGCTACCCGCGAGATCCGAAAGCTTCCCCATGCCGCGGAATTTAACGCGAAGAGCACGACTGCCCAAGAGCAATGCGGCGGTCGTGGGCGGCCGTATGCTTGTCCCCTCGGTGGATGCAGTGAACAGCATGACTCGTGCCCTCTAGAGAAAGACGGCCGCAGGCCACTATGAAACAGACCAAGCTGGAACACGCACTCGGCAAAGCCACGGATCTGCCCCGACTGTTGGCCGACCTTGACGGCGCGGACGGAGCGCTCGCTGCGGCGCTGATCGCGGAGCGCTTCACGATCGGCCCGGTGAGCGCGCTGCCCGCGCTCGCTAGTGAACTCCTCGCAAGGCTTGCGAGCACACGTCGCAAGGATCGGGCGCTGCTCTGGCGGCTCGTCGCGGAGGTCGTTTTCGTAGAGCCGCACGAGTTCGAACTCGACCCGTTCAAGCTTGATAAGGCCGCGAAGAAGCCGCTGCGTGAGGCGGTCGAGCTACTCGAGACCAGTGAAGCGCTCGTTCATGACGTCGGCGTGAAGGACGGTGCGATTGCGGCGGCGGCGGCGCATGTCGCCGCGTTCCTCCCGTCGCCGAGCGACGCGCTTTGCCAAGCGGTCGCCATCCGCGCTCAGAAAAAGACCGCTGGTGCTGCGAGAGATAGCGCGATCCTCGCGTTGGCGATGCTGGTGCGGCGTGGTCTCTCCAAGGCGTCGCTTCCGCGATTCGGAGCCGATCTCCGTGACCGTGCTGTCGCGGCAATCGCGCGTCGCATTGCGACGAGGAAGCTGCCCTCCGCCGACGCGGAGACCTTGGCCGCGTGGATCGCGACGCAGACGGCCGACCCGGAGCAAGCCTGGGGCGGGGGGGACTTGGGCAACCTCGCGTCAGCCGCGCTCCGCGGCGCCGGGGCAACGGCCGCGCTCGCGCCAGCGCTCGTTTTAGCGGTCCTGAAGTCCGAAGACCGCAACCGGCTGCGAAACCTCGAGCTGCTGGTGGCCTCGCTCTTTCCGGATGCACTGACCCTCACTGCGAACTCGCTCGATGAGGCCCAGCGCACTGCACTACGCGCTTTGCTCGACGGAGGTGTCGACGTCGCGCTCCCTGCGCAAGGGCTGCCGAATGTGGCGAGTGTACGCGCGCTTGTCGAGGCGGTTGAGCGCGGCGCGCGCCCCGCGCTGGAGAACGATAAGACCGCGGACACGGGCGACGGACGGTCGCCGATCGAGCAGGAGGTCACCCTTGCGAAGGGGACACGCTTGGCTTGGCAGTGGTTTGAAGCCGACCTCAAGAAAGAGGTTACTTCGGACGAACTGGTCGTAGCGTTTGAAGCTCGTTTCTCGCCCGAGCAGCGTTGGGAGCTCGTCGCCGAGGCCGTCCTCGCGAGTCGCGGCCACGCAACGCCGAAGATGGCCTTCGTAGAGAAGATGGTCCCGCTCGTCGCGGTCGATGCAGCTGCCGTCGACACGGCGGTCGCGTCCGCGCTGGCTGCGGGACGCGATTGCCGGCCGCCGCGCGCGCTGTTCGCGGCCCTCTCGATCCTTCGGCTGCCCTCGAGCGAGGTCTCGGCGCGCGCCGAGTCGCTCGCGCGCTTGGTAGCGATTGCGAGCGGCGGGAACGACGCTGCGGCGATCGCGCGCCTGCGCGCCGCCCTGCCTACCTCTGCATAGCTCACTCGCGTTCGAAGAAGGTCTGCTCGCCGGTCTCGGCATGAAGGGCGCTCATTCCGAGCCACTCGAGGACGAGCTTTCGTTGTCTTGGCCACCGGAGCCTGAGGATCGAGCGACCCCAAGGCACTGCGACACGCGTGGGGCAGTGCGCCCGCGAGCTGCGACAGCGGGAGGTCGGTGCCACGCTCGATCGGCTCGGATTCAGCGCAATTCGCGCTGGCACGGCTCATGAATAGCAGGCCAGTATGATACGGCGATTAGCACTCGGCATGGTCTTGCTCGCGCCCGCGGGCTGCATCGGCAGCCTCGGTGGTGACGACGACAACACGGGCAAGCCCGGGGAAGAGGAGGTCACCTACGAGACGAGCGCGTTCGCCTGCAAGCCCGGACTGCAGCCGACCGAGTTGCCGCTGCGCAGGCTCTCCAACCAGCAGTACCGCCGAGCGATGACCGACACCTTGCGCGCGCTGCTGCCGAGCGAGGCCGACGGGGTGCTGAGCGAGGTGCAGAATCGCGTTGATGCGCTCCCGCGCGACAAACGCAGCGGCCCGGACCCGAAGTACGGCGGCTTTCGTCGGCTCGACCAAGCCATCTTTCAGGAGACGGTCAGCGGCTCGTATGAGGTTGGGAGCTTGATCGGCAGCGCCGTAGCCACGAGCGATACGCGGCTGCAAGAGATCGCTGGGGCCTGCGCGACCGACGCCGACGCGAGCAACGACGCGGCGTGTCTCGAGGCCTTCGTCGAGAAGGTCGCCCCGCGCATCTTGCGCCGCGCCGTGAGCGCGGAGGACGTCGCCTTCTACGTGGCCGTCGCCGACAGCACGCTCGAGCGCGAAGACTACGGCGACGTGCTCAACGTCCTGTTTAGCGCGCCCGACTTCCTCTACTTCGTCGAGCAAGGCAGCGGCGAGCCGGTGGACGGCGTGCTCACGCTCACCTCGCATGAGCTCGCCAATCGCTTGTCCTTCCACTTCTGGCAGACGGTGCCGGACGACGAGCTGTGGGCGCTAGCGGACGCTGGCTCATTGAGCGACGAGGCGGTTTACAAGGCGCAGGTTGAACGGCTGTTCGCCGATGCTCGCACGCAGCAGGCGCTCGACGAGTTCTACGGCGATTGGCTGGATCCGCAGCATCTCGGCGCGCTCGACGCTGGCGTTGGTTCGCCCGACTACGACGCCTTCGCCGGCGAGTTTTCGCCTTCGAGCGATACCCGCGCGCACATGCTGAACGAGATCGAGCGGATGGGTCGCTATTACTCGGTGGAGGCGCCGGGCAGCTTCGATGAGTTCTTCTTGTCCGACCGCTCCTTCGCCGAGCACGACGACGTGGCCGCGATTTACGGTGTCTCGGCTTGGACCGAGGGCGACCCGCCGGCTCTGCCCGCCGAACGTCAGGGCCTTACGACGCGCGCGCTCTTGCTCGCGAGCGGCAGCGTCTCCACGCACCCGATCATGAAGGGCGTGTTTCTGCGCAAGGCCATCCTGTGCGATGAGGTCGGTGCACCGCCCGCCGACGCGATGGCGGTCGCCGACGGCGTGCAGCCGAGCGGCATCACCTCGCGTGACAAGGCCGTCGCCATCAGCGAGGCCCGCGCCGACTGCGCCGCCTGCCACGAGACGCTGATCAATCCACTCGGCTTCGTAACCGAAAACTTCGACGCGCTCGGCCGTTTGCGCAGCAGTGAGTCGGTCTACGACAAGACCACCGGCGAAGTGATCGGCACGGCCGCCGTGGACACCAGCGCGACGCCACGGGTCACCTTCGACGACGAGCGCGAGGCCTCCACCGCCGCCCAGCTCAACAGCTACATGCTCGAGAGCGAGAAGCCGCAGGCCTGCTTCGCTCGACGCTACTTCCGCTTCACCTTCGGTCGCGAAGAAGACGCCGGTGACGGCTGCTTGCTCGCCGATACCCACGAGGCGCTGCTCGACGGCGGTGACCTGGGCTCGGTGCTACGCAGCATGGCCCTGGCCGGCCAGTTCAAGAACAAGTCCTTCACCCCGTGACGCACGCTGCTCGGAGCAAGACCATGAAGAAGATTGCAAACAACTCGCGGCGGATGTTCCTGCGCGGCATGGGCGGTGCGCTGCTTACCATCCCCTTCCTCTCCTCGCTGGAGACCAAAGAGTCGAGCGCTGCGCCCACCGGCAAGCCCAAGCGCTTCATCGCGCTCGCTACCAATCACGGCGGCGTGCGCGGTAGCAACATGCACCCTGCCCAAGCCACCCTGAGCGACACCTTGGCCTACGCCGGCATTTCGGTGCGGCGCGGCGATCTTCAGCTCGCGGTGCAGAACGGCCGGGCCTCCCTCTCGCCGGTGCTCTCCGGCGATTCCAGCGTGTTCACGCAAGGCTTGGCCAGCAAGCTCAACGTGCTGCGCGGCCTCGATGTGGCGCGTTACATCGCTCACAACGAGGGCTCTCACCTCGGCAACGTCACCAGCAATGACCCGAGCGGTACGCCGCTACTTCGGCCCACGCTCGATCAGGTGTTGGCCTATTCGGATGCCTTCTACCCGTCGGTGCCGAAGGTGCGCTCGATGAACCTGGCCGCTGTGGGCAGCATCTCGGTGGGCCATGAAAACCCGATGGATGCGAACAGCCCGCTGCAGTCGATGCCCAGCTCGCACAGCGTCTTCGATCTTTTCGCCGCCGTGTACACCCCGCCCGATCCGACCGAGGTTAAGCGCTCGCCGGTGGTGGACAGCGTGCTCGCCGATTACAAGCGGCTGCGCAACGGCGGTCGCATCTCCAAGGCCGACCGCGATCGGCTCGACGCTCATATCGCGCGGCTCGAGGATCTCGAGGCCTCGCTCACCGCGACGCAGTCGTGTGGTGAAGTGACCGGCCCGACCGAAGACCCTTCGGGCCCGTGGGTCGGTGACTACTTCACCAACCCCGATACGCAGGCGCGCTACCTCAACGCCTACCTCGACGTGATGCTGATCGCGCTGAGCTGTGACACCTGTCGCATCGGCACCGTCTCCTCCGACATCCTGATGGACTACGTGGGCGCCGATTATCACCAAGACGTGGCGCACCGCTCGCACCAAAGCACGCCCGAAGCGCCGCTCGAGGACGTGAACGCGCAAGACCACATCCGCGATGGTTCGCAGCGTTACTTCGAACGCGTCTTCTTGCGCTTCATCTCGCGCATGGAGGCGATCGACGATGGCGACGGGCAAAGCTTGCTCGACTCATCGCTGGTGGCCTGGACGCAAGAGAGCGGCATCCGTACCCACGACAACCTCGACTGGCCGGTGGTGCTCGCAGGCGGCGCGGCTGGCACCGTGAGCACCGGGAACTTCTGCGACTACCGTCACCTCGCAGGGCCGGTGATCTACGAGGGAAGCAACGACGAGACCCAGCCCGGCCTGATGTTGATGCAGTACCACGGCACCCTGCTTCAAGCGATGGGCCTGGATCCTTCGAGCTACGAAGAGAGCGAGTACGGCGGCTACGGCCCGATGATCGACTACGACGCCGACAGCTGGTTCCCCCACGGTATGTGGAGCGAGACGGTCAAACACGCAGCGCATGATTGGCTGCCGTTCTTGAAGGCCTGAGCGGCCTTAGCGAACGACCGTTCTCAGGGGCAGGGCACGCTGTTGATGCAGTCGATGCGGGCGTGCCCCGGCGAGCTCTCGGCGGCCTTGTAAGTGCCTGCGCCAATTCGAATCGAGAGGTTCTCGAGCGGTATCAGGAACGCACTCGAACCGCGGATGTTCCAGCTCGAGCCGTCGGTGGAGGTCTCGAAGTACATCAGCGTCTCGTCGGCGCGAATGCGCAGATAGCGGTCGACGTTCGGATTGTAGCTCGAGTCGGAAAACTCCATCGAGTTGCCGTTGCCTCCGAATTGGAAGCCTCCGCCTTCGAGGAGCAAGTTGGCTCCGACGCCGGTGCTTGGATCATCCAAGTAAACGTAGGTTTGCGCACCGAGGATCGGGTTGGTCGCCTCAAGTAAGCGGAAGCTGAGGCTGTCACAGGTGAGGTGGAAAACGCCGGGCAGTTCAACCCAGCAGAAGTCGACCTCCGGCGGCTCCGGTAGATCGAAGAGGGCGGAGCCGGCGTCGGCTATGACGCAGCTATGCGGCAAGAGCGAGCCAAGCCCGCCGTCGAAGGTCTCCTGAACCGAGCTCACCGGCGGGTTGATGAACTCCCCGCACTCGAGCTGCCCACCCATGCCGCCTTGCGCGCCGGCTGCGCCCACGCCTCCGCCGGCCATTCCGCCCGCTCCGCCGAGGCCTCCCGCTCCGCCGACTTCGGACGAGCTCGATCCGCCCGGGTTCTGCCCGCCGCGGTCATAACTCTCGAGATCGAAAGCGAGCGAACAACCGAGCAGCGCCAGCGACCCGAACCCAAGCAAGGAAAGACCGCGCATCGCTCAAAACCCTCTCGCGCGTTGCGACCGGCGCCAGCGAGAGCTTGGCCGCGGATGAAGGGGCGACGAACGGGCTGGTAAAGAAGAGCACCGGCGCGACGGCTAAGGCCGCCAAGCCAACGCCGAGCGAAATATCTGCGGCCAGAAAGAGAGTGCGCGCCTCATCCACGTCCTCGGTGGCACAGCGCGGAGCGCAGCCCAGATCATCAAGCGCGCCCTTCTTGCTGAGCCCCGCGATCCCGAGCCCCCCAAACAGCGCGAGCCCAACCAGCCCGGTGCTCCCGACGATCCAGAAGGCCGGTGAAATCTCGCGTTCAGCCGGCGCCGAAGGAACGGAGACCTGGGTGGTGAAGACCACCTCGACGCGGCGCAGTTTGTCGCCCTCTCGCACGATCAGCGTCTGCTCGAGCGGCTGCGAGCCTTTGCGCTCGAGGCGCAGCTTGTGTTCCCCCGGATCGAGTTCGACCGCTTTGCCGTCGAGGCGCTCGAGTAACACGGTGTCCGCCTCGAGCACCCGCGCGTCGGCGATGTCGAGCCCGGCCTCGTCGCGCGCAACGAACACCAAGCTCGGCTGGGCTTTGTCCGCCTCGCTCAAGAGCGCTGTGCACTCTTCCACCAGCACGGCTGGGCAGCTCGCGTCAGCACAGCGCACCAGGGCTTTGCGCGCTGCTTGCAGCTTGCTGCTCTTGCGCAGCCGCTGCGCTTCGACGTGCGCGGCGATGCATTGCTGCGTGGGCTCTTCCGGCGTTTGCGCGCGCACCTCCCCGGGAACGAGGAGGCCAAGCAGCAGGAAGGTAAGTGCGCGTGTCTTCAACGGAGGCACTCAGGCTTGTACTCGCGAAGTCCGTCGGCGGTGATGCGAAAAGGAGGGGAGCAGTTGGGGCTGACCGGCTTATTGCCGGTGGGTAGCGGTTTAGCCGAGGTTCCGCGCGGTCCCACGGTGGAATCATGGCCCACTGCCGGCCGCGTTGCAGCGGCGCTGCTGGCCGCGCTCGAGGTGGGTTGGCCGGAGGGCGGGGGCGCAGCTGTGCGCGGCTCGAGCGTGCCGGCCGAAGGGGATGCAACGCTGCTCTGGACCTGCGACGCGGCAGGCGAAGGTGACGGCGCGGAGGGAACGAGCCGCGCCAACATAAAGCCGATTACGCCGGCTCCGAGCACGCCAGCGACGATCAAAGCGTTGCGGCGCGGGCGCGCGGACGCCGCCTGGTCCAGCGCCAACGCGCTCGGGTCGGCTGTGGAGCGCGGCTCCTCGGCTGGCGCCGCCGCAGTTGCAGCAGCGCTCGCGGAGCTCGGCGGTGCAGCGAGCGTCGCCGACGTTGCCGCCTCGGATCCCGGCTTGGCTGGCCCCTCCGCCTTGGCGGCCAGCACCGGCCTACCGGGAAGCTCTGTAGCGATCGAAAGATCGAAGGCGGAGGCGCGCTGTGCTTGCAGCCGCAGCGAGGTAGCGGCCTTGGCCTCGACCCAGCGCGCCACATCGCGAGAGGGCGCCGGCGGTGCGACCTTCTCGAGGGCCTGCGCCATTTCTCGCGCCGTCGCATAACGCTTGGACACATCGCGTGAGAGCCCGGTGAGGATCACCTGGTCGATCTCCGGTGAGATCTCCCGGCGCGCGCTGCTCGGCGCGACCGCCTCTTTGCTTACGGCGCGCAGAATCACTGCAGCCTCGGAGCCGAGCTCATCGAAGTAGCGGGTGCCGGTCAGCAGCTCCCATAGGACGACGCTGGCTGCGTACAAATCAGCCCGTCGATCCACCTCCTCGGCGCGGATCTGTTCGGGCGCCATATACGCAACTTTGCCTTTGATCTGGCCATCTCGAGTGGCCGTCGCGTTGCCTGCGGCCTTGGCCACGCCGAAGTCGATCAGGCGGGCTACGCCGTCCGACCCGACGAGCACGTTCTGCGGCGAGACATCGCGGTGCACGATCGAAAGCGGGAGGCCGTCTTCACCTTGAGCTTCATGCGCCGCGTGCAGCCCTTCGAGCATGCCCACGCCAATGGCGCTGACGATCGACGCTGGCAGACCCTCCGGCGTGGTGCGAAAAAGCTTGGATAACGATTCGCCGGGGATGAACTCCATCACCAAAAAGAGCTCACCGGCCTCGGCGACGACATCCAGGATCGGTACTACGTTGGGGTGGCGAATGCGCGAGGCGAGGCGCGCCTCATCCAAGAACATCGCGACGAATTGCGGGTCCTTGGCGTATTGCGGATGCAATCGTTTGATCGCGACGACGCGGGTGAAACCGCCCGAGCCGACCAAACGGCCATAGTGCACCGTGGCCATCCCACCGGTGGCGATCTCCCCTTGAATGGCGTAGCGCCCCACGCGATCGGGCTCGGCTTCGGAGGTGCGGCGCATCAACGAACTCATCCTACAGTAGCGCGCTGGCTAGTCGTCGGCTTGACCATCATCCACAGCACGCAGCTGAAAGCGCTGGACTGCGCGCTGAATGAACTTGCGGTTGACTCCGGCGATGCGCGCCGCATGGGTGACGTTCCCACCCGTCTCCGCGAGCGCTTCCCGCAGATAGGCCTCCTCGAAGGCCTCGCTAAGCTGTTCGCGCGCCTCTTTGAGCGGGACGCTGAGATCCACCTTGCCGTTGACAGCTGCGCTGCGTGAAGGTGCTTGCGCTCGCGGATCCACCGAGCCGTGAGAAAGCGCTCGGGTCACCGCGTTCTTGAGCTCGCGCACGTTGCCCGGCCAGGCCTGACCGATCAAGCCTTTGATCGCGCGCTCGCCGAGCGGGGTCACCGCGCGGCCACGCTCGGACAGCGCGCGGGTGAAGTGCGCCACGAGCAACGGAATGTCGTCAGGGCGCTCGCGCAAGGGCGGCAGCCCAACGCGCACCACCGCCAACCGATAATACAAATCTTCGCGGAAACGCTTGTTGGAGACCTCGGCCGCGAGATCCCGGTTGGTGGCTGCGACCACGCGTACGTCCACTCGACGTGCGGTGTTGGAGCCGACACGGCGCACCTCCAAACGCTCGAGCGCGCGCAACAACTTCGGCTGCAGATCGAGCGGTAGTTCTCCGATCTCATCGAGGAACAGGGTTCCGCCGTCAGCGGCCTCGAGCGCTCCCTCGCGATCGGCCACTGCGCCGGAGAAGGCGCCGCGCACGTGACCGAAGAGCTCGCTCTCCATCAAGCTAGGCGCCACCGCCGAACAGTCGAACACGATGAACGGCTCTGCAGCGCGCGCAGACTCCTCGTGCAGCGCCTCAGCGACGAGCTCCTTGCCTGTGCCCGTCTCTCCCTCGACCAGCACCGTGTCATCCACAGCGGCGGCGCGCTCGAGCATGGTGAAGACCACGCGCATCGGCACGCTTTGCCCGATCAGCCCGCCGAAGCGCTCGCGGGAGGACAACGGGATCTCGACCACGCCTTGCAGCAGTCTTAGGCGCAAGGTGCTGTTGCCCAACATCAGCGTCGAGTCGTAGCGAGCGTACGCGTCGCGAATGGAGACCCCGTCGAGCACCGAGCCGTTGCGGCTGTTCGCGTCCACCACGCGGATGCCGCCCTTTTCGATCTTGAGCGTGAGGTGGTGCCGGCTCACCGCGCCGTCGAGCAGGATCAACTCGCAGCCGCGCGCCGAACCGATGCGCACCTCGGGACCGGAGAAGTCGAAGGACTGCCCTGCCTGCGGGCCAGCCACCACCGCTACCTGGATTTTGCGCGAGCGCAGCTTCAAGCCAGCGGCATCACGCGAGAGGATCTCGGTGATGGCGTCGCGCGGCGCAGACTCTGAAGACACGGCGCCGATGATACAGCGAACCCCAAGGCGGCGCGACGTTGTCGGCGTCAAACAAGCAGCCACAAAGCTCTGCTAACGTGAAAAGGCTGCCTCGAGGTCGAGCAGGCAAAGGCGGGCCAAACGGTGAACATTGTCAGCAAGCTGGTCGCAGAAGAAGAGCAACGTCTGGTCGCCGCTTGGACGTCGTATGCGGCTGCTCGTGGGCTTGCGCTGCTGCCGCGTTCAAACCCGTGGGACGGCAAGCTGCAGCTGCGCGGTTTCTTCACCGGTGTCGAGGTCGTCGTCGACCTGCACTTCGCCGGGGAGGCCAGCGCCGTGCCGCCCGCGCGCGTCAGCGCCTACGCTTTGCAGCCGTTGCCCATCACGTCGCAGGTCCGTCGAGAGGACGGTCTCTCTGGGCTAACGGAGCTGCTCGGCACGGAAGACCACCAGGTCGGAAGCCCTGCGTTTGACGCGATGTTTCTGGTGAAGGCCAATCATCCCGCGCTGGTTTCAACCCTGTACGGTGAAGAGGTTCAACAGGCGCTGTTTTCGTTGCCGGGGCAGAGCTCGGCAGACTACGAGCAAGGCGTCATCACCGTGCGCAGCGCACGCGCTCTCGAGCCCGCTTTGGTCGACGCGATGGTCGCTATTGCAGCAGCTTTTGCACGAGCTGGGAGCCCGGCGGTAGCGGCCGTGGCCGCAGGTCCCGTGGCGGCCTATCGCGGGGCCTTGCCCCTCGTTAAAGCGGCGCAGCCTATGCCGGCCCCTGGGTTGGGCGAGCACGGTTTCTGGGGCCTGCTGATCCTCTTCTTTGGAGTCGGGTATGCGGGCCTCGCCGGCGAGGCCTCACGCGCCTCGACGCTGTATCAGAAGGCAAAGCCGCTATCGGCCAATGATGCGAGCGTGCCGGTGCTCGTTACGGGGACGATAGAAGCTGATGAATTGAGCGGTAAGGAGATAAAGCCTGGTCGCTACATTGCAATTCACCAGGCGTCGGAAGTCGTCGCCTGGGACGAGTCCAGCATCACACGCAAAGACGGCTCTACCGCCAATACCTGCACCCTCTATTGGACGAGCAACCCGCGCCCGCCGTCTTCCTTTCAAGGCGAGGAATGCCGCAGCAAGCCCGCCTTCAAGAAGTCAGTCGAGCTTGAAGACCAATGGCCCAAGAAGGCCGTTATCCGCAGCGGGGACCGCACGATCGAGGTCAACCTCGCCGAGGTCGAATGGAAGATCGAGCCCACGCCGCCTACGCCGGCCCAGCTTGCTTTGGGCACCAACGCCGTCACCGAAACGCAGGATGAGAATCTATTCGTGTATGCCTCGGCCAAGTGCAAAGCCGAAGAGCCCGCAGCCGGTTGTGAACGCGTGCGAACCAGTGTGCGTCCTATGCCTGATGGAGACGTCACCATCATCGGCAAACTCGAGGGCGACCGCTTGACCAAGTTCGAGACCACGCTCAAAGGTGCAGCCGGTGACCGGGCCGCGCTGATGGACGCCTTCTCGGGCGAGACCGCGTTTGAGGGCATCGGGATTTGGTTGCAGCGGGCCGCCTCCTTCGTTGGCATCTGGGTCGGCCTCGCGTTCGTTCACCGGCCGGTGCGCTTCCTCCTGCGTGGGATCCGTTGGTGCCGAGAGACCACCACCCAGCGCCTCATCTTCGCCGTCGGCACCGCGCTCGGTGGCGTTGCCGTGCTCACCCGCTCCTTCGCCGCGCTACTCGCGGTCGCCGCGATCGCCGCGATCTACTTCGGGTCGCGCGCGCAAACCAATCAGGGCGCGGCTGGCGAGCAGCGCTGAAAGCTTAGTCGAGCACGGGCACGCGGAGCTCGCGGATGCCCCGGCCGGTCTTCTTGCGCAGCAACGTGCGTAGCGTGACCCCGTCGCCATAACCCACCGCGGCCGCGATCTCGTCGATCGATTCTTTGGTGGTGCGGAGCCTGTACACCGCCGCCTCGACGCGGAGCTCTTGCACGTAGCCGAGCGGCGTCTTCCCAAGTACCGCGCGCAGCCGGCGCTCGAGCGTCCGTTCACTGGAACCAACGTGCTTCGCCGCCCCGGCGAGGCTGAAGTCGCACAGGTTGCGGCGCGCCCACTGCTCGAAGCGAAGCACGATCGGATCGGCGTGCTCGAGGTGGTCCGGCATGGCGAACGCCGCTTGTGAGGGGCGCGCGTCGAACACGAGGTGGCGCGCTGTTGCGTGGGCCAGGGCCGGGCTCCGCTGCCGTACCAGCCACAATGCGAGGTCCACGTGAGCGAGGGCTGCCCCCGCCGTCACCATCCTCTTCGACTGGACGATCATGCGCGATTCGTCGAGCGTCACCTGCGGAAAGCGCTCGCGAAAGACAGGCGCCAACCACCACGTCGTCGTCGCCCGGCCGCCGTCGAGGAGCCCCGACTGGGCGAGCAAGAACGTCGAGGTGCAGGCGCCGGCGATGCGCGCGCCACTCTTGGACCAGCCCCGCAAGAGACCGCAGGCGTCGTCGACGTCGCTTCGTTCGAGCGCTGCGAGCAGGGTCTCACGCGTCTTGCAGCCGAGCGCGGGCACAATCACCACGTCCGGGTGCGCCCCCACAGCGGCCGGCGAGAGCGGCACGCGCAGCCCGTGGTGAGTGGTCGCAGTGCGCCCGAGCCCCGTGAGCGTCACCTCGTGGCGGACCGATTTTCGCCCCGCCTCGGCGAGGTCGTTCGCTGTCGCGAGGGTGTCGAGGATGACCGAGAGGCCGGTGTCGAACACGCCATCGAGGACGAACACGGTGATGCGCATGGAACTCACGATACACCGGCGTTGGTAGAGAAAGCGCCACAAGGAGCCAAATCCGACAGTGGCGAAATCGCTATCTACATTGACGTTCCCGACACTACCGAAAGCCCTCGCCTGAGCCTTAGGGTGTGAACTCGAAAGTGAGGTCTCTCATGGTCAACGTAGGTCTATCCGCTCGATTGGTTGCCAAGCCCGGTAAAGAAGAAGAGGTCGCCGCGTTCCTCGCGAGCGCACTGCCGCTCGCCCAGGCGGAGGAAAAGACGGTGGTGTGGTTCGCCCTTCGCCTGTCGAAAAATGAGTTCGGTATCTTCGACGCCTTCGCCGACGACACAGGCCGTCAAGCCCACCTCTCGGGAGCGATCGCCTCGGCGCTGATGGCGAGGGCAGGCGAGCTCTTGGCCGAGCCACCGAGAATCGACTCGGTGGACATCCTCGCCGCGAAGCTGAAGTAGCGAGTGCGAGCCGGCGGACCTGTCCCCATGGATTGGGCTGGCGGGTCCGCCTGGCGTCTCCGCTAAAGGGCCGTGTCGATTTCTCGTGAGGCCTGTCGATCCAGGCGCGGGCCGTTCGATGTGTGGGCAGACGGCAAAAGCCGACAAGGAGCTCCCCATGAATGACCTAGCGAATTTGCCTGCCTTTCCGGCCTATGCCGCGGCCCTCTTGCTGCTCGGCTTCAACCTGCTTGGGCTGGCCAATGCGACCGCGCTGACGCGCGGGCAGGCGAGCGAGGTCATCAATCCGGAGGACCAAGCGCTGAACAAGAAGGCCACGGTCGTGTTCGAGGCGGGCAACGACAAGACCGCGCGCTATCGACGTGCGCATCGCAACGCGCTCGAGAACGTGCCGTTCTTTCTGATCAGCGGCTTCGTGCTCACGGCGCTCGGCGCTTCGGCCACGATTGGCGCCGCGCTCTTCTATCCGTTTGCGGCGCTGCGCATCTTGCACAGCGTTTGTTATGTAAAAGCGCTTCAGCCCTTTCGCACCATCTCCTTCGTGCTCGCCCTTTTGCTGCAAGCGACCGTGCTCGGCTTCATTGGCTATTACAGCTTCGCTCGCTGATCGCTGAATAGGCCACTACAGCTTGGCCGGTAGCCCTTTGCGCAGCGTGCAGGCCTTGTCGTCGCCCATGGCGCAGGCCTTGTCGAAGATATAGGCGGCTTTCTTCGGGTCCTTTGCTAGCAAGCCCATCCCATCGCGCAGCGACATTGCGTAATTGGTGCAGCCCAACACATTGCCCCCCGTACACGCCTGTTCAAACAGTGATATCGACTTCGGCAAGTCTTTGGTTACGCCCAGCCCTAGCTCATAGACCAACGCAAGTTCATTGCAGGCGGTGGCCTCCGCCGGGCAGGCCTTCTCGAACAGCGCTGTGGCGCGAGCCTGATTCTTCGGCCCGAGTTTGCCGTCACGCATCAGGATTCCGAGGTTCGTACAGGTGAACAGCGAGCCGGCGTCACAAGCGGCCTGCATCAGCTTCTCGCCCTTGGCCTTGTCTGCGGGGACGCCATCCCCCAGGCCGTAGACAAGGCCGATCTCGCCGCAGGCGTCTTGCGACGGGAGCTTCGCTTCGCACGCTTTGGTTAGCCAGCTGAGCCCTGCGGTGCTGTCCTTCTTGCCTCCCTCCCCGTTGATCAGCATGCCCCCCAGTCGGTAGCAGCCATCGGCGTACTCGAGCTCGCAGGCTTGGGTGTAGGCCGCGCGTGCTGGCTCATCGCTTTTGTCTCGGACGAGGGCGTCGCCAAAGTTGGTGCAGCCGAGCCCGTGCTTGAGCTTGCAGGACTTCTCGTACAAGGCTTTCGCCTTGGTAAGGTCTTTCTGCGCGCCTTCGCCACTCTCATGAGCCACGCCGAGATTGTTGCAACAGGCCGCGTTCCCGAAGTCGCAGCCCATGGTGTAGAGCTTGATGGCCGTGGCCTTGTCGGAGACCTTGTCACGCGCCAGCGCCTGATCGAAGCAGATCGCCGGGGTCGCCGCTGAACAAAGCTCCGGCGGCGGCGTATCTTCTACGATGCGATCGCAAGCGCTGGTCATCGTGTGCTTCGACTGCGTCGCGGCGATCGTTCCGGTGCAGGTGATCTGCGGTTTCTTGGCCTTGAACTTGAAGTGGTCGCCTTCCCGAACCAGCTCGATCTCGGTGAAGCCTTGCTCCTCGAGCACCTTGCGCGAGGCCGCTTCACTCGGACCGCAGGCGATCGAAAGCAGTGCGGTCAGGCAAAGATGGTGCTTGTTCATGGCGGCGCGATGCTAGGTGCGAGCGCGGTCTGCGGGAAGGCCGCTTCAGTTGCCGGTGGACGAGCCCTACGATCGCTGCAAGCTGCGTCCAAGATTATCGAGCGCAGCCTCGGTACCGCGCTTCGCGTTTTGAAGCATGCCGTCGCCCACGAACGAGACCAGCTGCGCTGTGAGCAAGAGCCGCGTGCCTCCGGGCTTTGGAGCGAACTCCATGCTGATGAGCGCGGCTGAAAGTACGGTGCTGCCAGCTGCGACGCGCTCCGAATAGACGATGCGCTGGTTCGGCGCGATGTCTTGGTACTGCACGCGACCCTCGTAACGCAGGTCTTCCTTCGGCCCGCAGCGATAGACGTCGAGCCCGCCGACCTCGAAGCAAGCTTCCGAGTAGACGATGCGCTCGTCCTGCGAAGGGACGCCCCACTCGCTGCGCTGGACGACGTCGGCATAGGCCGCAAATACGGCTTCGGGCGCGGCCTCGAACGCGCGTTCAATCGTGAAGGTGCCGTGTACCAGAGCGTTCATCTTGGTCCCTCAACGTTTCGCTAGGGTTGCGCTGCAAAGGCGAGCAACGCGCGCACAATGGCGATCACCGTGCGGTCGTCTTCGCCAGGTGCGTCGATGCCACCGGAGACGGCGTTCACCACCTCGTTCTCGATCTCCAGCGAACCGCCCATATCGATCATATAAGCGATCGCTTGGCGTACCTCCGCGGTGAGGAACGCCCGCGTGCGCTCTGGCGTATTGGTCGAGATGTAGACGAGCTTGTCGAAGTCGGCGTCGCCTGTCTGGAGCTCTTTCTTGAAGACCTTGACCAGACTGTCGCCCCAGCTCTCCTTGCGGAAGCTCGCTTCGAGGCGCGGTGAGATCGGAAGGCGAAGCTGATAGCGCGTGACCTCCTGATTCGACATCGCGCCAGCCGCAACCGAGCCTGCTGCCTGGAGCACCTTCTGCGCCGGGACGCCCATCGACGCGAGCGTCTGCGAGCTCCGCGTCTCCGCCGGCTGCCCACCCAACGGGAGCGTCACCCCGCCGACGCTAAGTTGCCCATCCGACGAGCCGATCGATAAGCCGCCCACACTCACGGCCCACTCGGTTTTCTTCTCGGTCACGCTGGCGCTCCTTGTAAAAAGTGGGCCGAGTCTCGCCTGAATGAGTTGGGCTCGCAACAGTGAGGGCTCGTGGACGGCTTGTCGGCCTGTTCTCCCACATTCGCTGGTAGCGACGCCGTAACCGTCTATTCACAGAGTGAAGCCAGCCGTTCACACACCGCCTGCGGAACGCGCGAAAGGCGAGCCAATTGCGGTGTTTTTACGATGTTCGCTCCAGTGAACCGGCCACCACGGCGAACTCGGTTCGCGGCACGACCAGTGCAAACGATGCTGCATGGAGGACACGATGAGAAAGCTTATTGCGGTGGCGGGTCTCGTGGGTATGGCGGCAGTGTCGATGGGCAACAATGGTTGCAGCACCGAGTATGTGCCGGGGGATGGTTCGTCTGCCGAATGGGAGACCGGGCCGGTGCCGACGGCTGCAGCGGAGCCACAAGCCATGAGCTGTGAGTGGCTCGACGGCGACAACTGTTGGAAACGCTTCGTGGCGCGTGCCGAGAGCTGCAAAGGGCTTGTCGAAACGGGCGGCCGGTTCAACGAAGACCGCGATGCGTGCAGCTATTCCTCCAACGGCTTTCTCGAGTTCGGCGGACCGCTGAGCACGCCGTCCAAAGAGAGCGTGCTTTTTCCAGCTGTGGATTGGCGCGTGGTCGACGACGAGGGCACCGCTTGCATGACCGGAAAAATCCTCGGCGTCGGCAAGACCCTGATCGACATCGACGGGGAGGTCGTTGTGTTCGAGAACAAGACCCTCACCGAGTACGAAATCACCTGCGCCGACGGCACGACCTACTCCAACGCGCATGAGGACACCTGCGCCGACTTCGGCGTGCGTTGGCTCGCCCACGACGCCCCCGGCGTGCTGCTCGCCTGCGACGGCGCCCAGGAGAGCTGCGAACTTTCGCTATGGGGCGGCGCGGACGGCGAGGAGACGATCACCACCTGCGCGTTCTAGGTTCCGTCCGTCTTCGGTCTCGCTAGGCCCAGCGGCGAGCGCTACGCTGCGCGCATGTCTGCCGAGACCCTTCACGACGCGGTCCTGAAGTTGAGCTCCTTTCTCGAGAGCGGGGAAGATCGCTATGAGCCGCTGCTCTCATGGTTGCGCGGAGCCGAAGCCGCGGAGGAAGAGGTAGCGCCAGCCGTCAACGTGGCACGAGCCGAGCTGCTCGGTTTTCTCGCGCTGGCGGAGGAAGCGCCCGATTGGTTACTGCCGAGCGCGCGCATCACGCTGCTGGCTGCGCAGGCTGATTCGGGCCGGCACGACGTGCTCTTTTCGGTGCTGCTGGGGGCGCTCAAGTCGCATGCACCTGCGCACGAAATCGAGGCCACGGCGCGCGCTCGCATCATCAACGGCCCCTTGGTGGACGCGCTCTCTTGCTTGCCTTTCTTGGGCGGCGGAGAGGCGCTCTTGCTGCATGAAAACCGCGAAGCGGTGGCGCGGCTCGAGATCCTGATTTGGGAAGCCGGTGCGAGCGCTCGCGAGGTGCCTTCGCTCGGGGCGTGGCTGTGGGCCAGCAGTGAGACCTTCCAGGTGATGGTGGAAGCGCCTGCACACAGTACGCTGCTCGGGCGCGTGCTGGCCGCGCGCACGTTGGAGGTCAGCGCTTCGGGCATGCCGCCGCACGCCGATCCGGTGCTGGTGGGCAAGACGCTGCAGATCCTACAGCCGCTGTTGCTCCATCCCGAGCCGCTGGTGTGGGTGCATGCAGCGCGCGCTTTGGGCCGGCTCACTGGCCCGCTGATGCAGCTCGAAGGCACGCTGCTCGACTGGGTGCTCGGCGATACGAAGATTCTCCGGCAGCGCGCGACCACGGCCTTCGCATCCCTCCCGGCCGATCGCTTGAGCTTTCTCGCTAGCCAATTGATCTCGCTGGTGGACGCGCCCGATGAAGATGGCTGGGTGCTCGCGGCTGTCGCAGCTGCAACGCCGTACCTCTACTTTGAAAAGAAAAATGTGTGGGACCGCCTGCATACACGCATCGTCCGCGGGGATGGTGGCGCTGTTTCGGCGCGTGCGCTGGCGCGCGGTCTCGCGACCTTGTGGCGCCGCGGTCATCGCGAGCCAGAGGTCGAGGCGGCGCTGCGTGGTCTGCGTGATCGCGCGCGCGCGGTGAGGCCCACCTCGCTCGAGGAGCTGCGGCGCTGGATCGAGGTGATCGCGGTCACCGACCCGATCGACGGCGCCGAGCGCGACCCACTCGATCTCGAACTTGGGCTCGAGAACCTGATGCGCTTGGCGGCCCAATACGACGATCACGAGGCCGACGCGCGCGCGGCTCGCTTCGCCAGCGCGCTGCACGCCAATCTGAAAGAGGCCTCGCGCATCGCGCTTTCGGATGGTCGCTTGCGAGTGCGCGCCGGGGCGATCAACGCGCTCGAGGGTTGTGCGCGCGCCTTCGCATTGCGCTTGTGGGGCCCGCTCTTGGCCACCTCACCACAGGAAGAACGGCTTGAGGAGCCGGACCTTTTGCCGACCTGGAAGTTGATGGTCGAGATGCCGGCCAACATCCTTGATCGCGTGGCGGAGAAGCGTGCACGTGGTGAGGCCGATCCGCAGGTGGACGACGCGCTCGAGGTGTTGGCTTTGCGTCTCGGCGGTTACGCGCTCGACTCTTGCGGCACCGACGGTGATCGCGGTTCAACCGCCAACGACACCTGTCTGTGGTTGCGCAAAGTGGAGGGCCTGGTGGGCGGCTCGCGTGAATTGCCGGCGCCGCTCAAATCAGCGCTCAGCTCGCTGTTTTGGCGCTTGGTGGACACCACGCGCGGCACCGCCCTGGGCGAGGTAGACGACGTGCGTTGGCTCGGCCCGTTTGCGGCTTGGTGGGCGCTGGTGATCGATCGGCCGGCGGTGCTGTTGCAGCTGGCCACCGCGCTGCCGCTGATCGCCGACGGCGCGCTGGCACTTTGTTGCGATAAGGCCCAAACGCTGCGCTCGGTGGTCTCTTCGGGAGGCGGTGACGGTGAATGGGCCGCGGATGCGCTCGGTGCGCTCAAGGTGCTGAACGCCGATGGCACCGAACTCGCGCATGCTCTTTCGAGCTTGGCGCAGGCGCTGGTGGAGATGAAGTCGGCGTCGGGGCGTTCGCAAGATCTGGAGTCGCGCGCGCTCAAGTTGGTGCTCGCCGGCAGTCGCTTGCACGGCGCCCTGGCCGATCCAATGCGGGCGCTGCACGAGGCCAGCGAGCAAACGGCGGAAGACTCGCTCGAACGCAGCTCCACCGAGAACGCGCCGCGTGTCGCGACCTTGGTGGTGCGAGCGATCCGCGCGCGCGAGCTGTCGATGCTCGACGTTTGGTTGGCCTCGCTCGGTCCGGTCACGGCGCCGCTGCTCGAGAGTTCGCTGCGCGCGGCGATCGGGCGCACACCGCCGCCACCGCCCACCAAGAAGAAAGAGCCCAAGGTGATCGAGGGCTACGAGCTGGTCAAGCCGTTGGGGGAGGGTGGTATCGGCAGCGTTTGGCTGGTGCGCAAGCCCGGCGCGGATCGTCTGTTCGTGCTCAAGATACCCAAGGCGGAGGCGCTGGCTTCGGCCAATGACGTGGAGCGTGAGGGAATCCTGGCCTCCTTCGTCGAAGAGGCCAAAGCGCTGGCTGGGCTCTATCACCCCAACGTCGCCAACATCATCGACCGCGGCGTTTCCTCGGACGTGCCCTTCTTGGTGCTCGAGTATTTGATCGGCGCGGATCTCAAGCAGTACTCCTTCGCCAAGAAGATGACCCTGTTCGAGGTGCGTCAGGTGGTGCTCGATTCATGCGCGGGTCTCGCGGCCTTGCACAACGCTGGCCTCGTGCATCGCGACATCAAGCCGGCCAACATCTGGCTGCGCCTACCGCTCGCCGGCGGCGAGCAGTTCGACCCGAAGAAGCACCGCGATCCGGCGCAAGTGCCGCCGCTCTCCACCGTGGTGATCGACTTCGGTATGGTGCGCGCAACGCGCGTCGCCGCCGAGGTGGGTGGCAAATTCGTGGCCGGTACAGCGGGCTACATCGCACCGGAGCAAGTGCTCGATCCGGTGGAACTCGACGTACGCGCCGACGTGTACGCCCTCGCCGGCACGGTCTACAACGTGACCACCGGCCGCGCGCTCTTCGACGACATCGAGAACTCGCGCGACCGCATCATCGCGCACATGCGCCGTGATCCTTTTGAGGACGCTACGCGACTCGCCGGTTACCCCGCCGGCATCGCGCGCTTGCTCAAAGTCGCCACCAGCCTCTCCCCCACAGACCGTCCGAGCCCGATGGAGTTCGCACGCGAGTTCTCCGCCGCTCTTTGAGCCAGGGCGTGGCGATCTTGCAGACATCGAGCGACTTCGAGACCTCGACCGATGAAAGTCGACCTCTCTCGCGAAGCGCTCCACGCCAGATTGCGGTACGCAAGCGAGATCTCGGACTTGCGCGCGGAACGGCGGCTCGACTCGAAGCTCGACATGTCGCCCGCGGGAATCGAGCGCAGGCTGCGCGAGGTCTCCGAGCTGCTCCAGCTATGCGATTCGCTGCGCCAGTACGGACGTTAAGCACCAGGCGCGCACCCGAGCAACGGTGCGTTCTCCCAGGGCGAACTGGCGCGCTCGCTCGTGCGTGCACATACTCGGCGCCTCTATCACCCAGGAGTCTCATTCATGTTGTTCGATTCGTTTACGCTCGGCGGCCTCAAACTAAGCAATCGCATGGTGATGGCGCCGATGACCCGCTCGCGCTGTGTGGAGAACAACGCTCCCAACGCGCTGGTGGCCGAGCACTACGCACAGCGGGCGAGCGCCGGGCTGATCGTGACCGAGGGCACCTCCCCCTCGCCGAACGGGGTGGGTTATGCACGTATCCCCGGGCTCTATTCTCCCGAGCAGGTCGCTGGTTGGAAGTTGGTGGCGGACGCCGTGCACGCCAAGGGCGGGAAGATCTTCGCCCAGCTGATGCACACCGGTCGCGTCAGTCACGTGCTCAATATGCCGGCCGGCGCTGAGGTCGTAGGTCCCACGGATGTCGCTTGCCCCGGCGACATGTACACCGACGCAAAGGGTCCGCAGCCGCATTCGGCTCCGCGAGCGATGAACGAGGCCGACATCGCGAAGGCCGTGGAAGAGTTCGCCACGGCGTCCAAGAACGCCATCGCAGCCGGGCTCGACGGCGTGGAGCTTCACGGCGCCAACGGCTACTTGATCGAGCAGTTCCTCAACGCCAACGTCAACACCCGCGCAGACGGTTATGGCGGCTCCGCTGAGGGGCGCAACCGCTTTGCGATCGAGGTCGCCAAGGCTTGTGTAGCGGCCGTCGGTAAGGAGAAGATCGGCATTCGGCTTTCGCCCCACGGCGCCTTCAACGCGACCGGGCCCTTCGCCGGCGTGGACGAGCAATACGTCGCTTTGGCCGCAGAGCTGGGCAAGCTCGGCCTCGCGTACATCCACATCGTCGATCATTCGTCGATGGGTGCGCCGCCCGTCTCGCACGAGCTCAAGCAGAACATCCGCAAGGTTTTCGGCGGTACGTACATCCTCTCCGGCGGGTTCGACAAGGCGCGCGCCGAGGCCGAGCTCAGCGCAGGGGACGGGGATCTTGTGGCCTTTGCACGGTCCTTCTTGGCCAACCCGGATTTGGTCGAGCGGTTCCGCAAGGACGCGGCGCTGACCGCTCCTGACCCGAGCACCTTCTACACCCCCGGGCCGAAGGGCTACACCGACTACCCCACGCTATAACCGTTCACGGGGCGCCTCGTCCGCCCTACAAAAGCAGCTCGGCCCGTAACTCCTGCTCGGAGTTGCGGGCCGTTTGTATTGCCTGCGTGGCTAGCCCTGCGTGGCCAGCCCTGCGTGGGCTCGTTCGAGGCTTACTTCGCCTCGAGCTCCTTCAGCGCCGAGTTGCCTGCGTTGTCGAAGGCGCGCACGCCGATCAACCGCGAACCGGCCGGGACAATCGCCGAGACATCAGCGTCGAAGGACTCCGAGGCGCTGTCGAAGATGCCGTCCTTCGGGTTGATGGGACGCCAATCATCGGTGCCAGCGAGGGCCAGCTCGATGCGGGCGATCGGACCAAGGCCGTCGGTTACGTCGCCGGTGAGACGCCGACCGTTGATGGCCAGCGCGCCGAACAAGGGCGGTGTGTTGTCGACCACGATCACGCCGGACTCGGCCGCGTGCTTGGTGATTTTGTCGGGGGCGTTGACCAGCTCGTCGGTGGCCTCGACGCGCATGCGGTAAAGCCCTTCGGGCAGCGTGCTGGTGTCCCATTCGTAGTCGGTGCGGGTGAAGATCTCGGCCGGCTTGAGCGCGTCGCGCCAGGTGGTCTGCGCATCGAGACGGTAGAAGATGCGGTAACGAAGCTCGTCGCGGTCCGGGTTCTCAACGTCCCAACGCACCGAGACGCTGGGCGACGACTTCGACACTTTGCCGCCCGACGATTGCAGGCCCGTCTGAAGACGGCCAGAGCGTTGTGCACGGCCATCCGCCGAGATCGACTTGATCAGCGCTCGCACGTTGTCGGTTACGAAGTGGAAGCGCACCTCGCTGAACGAAGCGTTCGGGTCCTTGCCGAAGCGGGCGCGCATTTGCACGTAGCGGCCACGCGTCGTGCCGGGCTTGCCGGAGGTGGTGAGCGCCTTCGTCCAGCTGGTCCAGTTTGCGTCGGGCTCTTGCGTGTTGCCGGAGCGGGTCTCCACCTCGGTGCCTTGACCGCGGAAGCTCAGCTGACCGAACTCTGCGGGCAGCCCGGCGTCGAGCACTTTGCTGGTCCAAATCGAATCCGGGCCGCCTTCGCCTTTGATCTCGCGCACGACGATCGGGTCGGAGGAGACCAGCAGGCGCTTTTTGCCGGACAGGAAGATGCTCTGGATTTGGCGCTCTTCAGCGTCGGCGACGATGCGCTCGAGGTGGTCATCGTTGACGGTGAGCACGCGACCCTCGGCGCCGGTTCCGACGTAGGGGGTGCCGTCCTCGGTGAGGATGAGCGCGGTGAAGTGGGCCGAGCGCGACTCCATCATCGTCTCGGCGGTGCCGTTCTTGAAGCGCATCAACGTGCCTTCGCCGGGACGGCTCGGTCGCGCCGAGGAGGGACCGGCCATGCCCATGCCGCCGCGCCCGGGCAGGCTGAAGCTGCCGCCGTACTTGTTGGCCGTAGCCCACAGCGTGCCGTCCTTGTGCTGCGCGATGTTGGAGACGTCTTCAGCGTCGAAGTCGTTGATCACGACGGCGCGCCCGGGAGCGTCGATGCGGTAGAGCAAGGCCTTGCCGGCGGTGCCGCAATAAACCTTGCCGTCGCTACCGACCGCGATGCTCACGACGTGCGCGTCATCCGCGTCGAAGTGGACCTGGGCTTTGCCCTGCTCGTCGATGCGGAGGACCTTGCCCTCCGGCCCAGTGGCCGCGTAGACCGACTTGCTCTTGTCGTCGTAGGCCATCGCCCAGATGTACTCGACGCCCTCGACCGCTGCGCCGAACTCCTTGAGCTTCTCCGCCTTGGAGGCCTGGCCCTTGGGCAGCCGATAGAGTTTGCCCGCCGGGATCGACCCCGCGATCACGTCCCCGTTCCAGGCCTGCACCAAGGAGGTGATCGCCATCTGCTCGGTGGTTCCGGCGATCTCCACCTGCGAACCATTTACGCGGATCAGCTTCCCCTCGTTGCCGGTGCCGATCAGCACCGAGCCGTCGGGCATCACCAGGCTTTGCCACGCGCTCTGCGCTTCATTCACGGGGGTTTGGCCGAGGGCCCAGCCAGCTCGAACGATGCCTTTGGAGTCGATGGTGACGCCGGTGAGGTCGCCACCAGCGAGGTCATCCATCACCGAAAGATCAAAGGAGCGCGTACCAACGGCTCCGGCGGTGGTGGCGACGAGACCCAACGTGAGTGCAGTCAGGAGGGAAGGTAGTTTCTTCATGGCTATACGCGGTTTTTGCTTTGGACAGGGATGCGGTCGGAGAAAGAAAACTCACGCGAGCATGCGCCCTTCACGAGACGAGACTCGCGAAAGGCGGCCTGCATCGCGAATCACTTGATGTCGGGGCGAACCTTCACGCGGATGCGGTCACGACCCACGATGAAGCGCTTCATCGGGAAGGCCTGCTGCTCGACCGAGCTGAAGGTCTCCGGCGTGGTTGAGCCGGCCATCACGCGCAGCGTATCTGCCGCACCGGGCGGCAAGCGGGTGGCCACGTTGCCTCGGAAAGCAACGCCGCTCTCGCCTTGGATGCGGATCGTCGACACGATGCTCTCCTCGGGGAAGGCGGGGTTGTTGAGCGCTGCAACCAAGTCGGCGACGCTCTCCGGCGTAGCGCGCGGACGCTCATTCTCGTAGCCCGGCGACAGATCGATATCGACCTCTTGGCCGGCGAAGGAGCGCGGGATCGGCACCTCGATCACCCGCGACTCGAGCTTGCCGAGGTAGGGCATGAGATCCAGCCGCACCTTGACCGGCTCGCCCGGCTCGATCTCGGCGTCCACCACCTGCGTGCCGCGGATCATCGAGACGTCGCGACCGAAGGAGATCTTGATCGTCGAATCGACGCCGTCGATCTTCACTTGCTCCCAAGGGTTGTTGAGCAGCATGCCGAGGGCTCGCACCACGCGGCTGCGGAAGTAGACGTCCGCACCGATCGGGTCACCGGCGTTGGCGCCGAAGTCCTTCAGCGTGATCGTGCCGTAGCCGTTGACCTTGATGGTGGTGGTGGTGCGCCAGGTGACGTCACCGCGCTCGCCGGTGGTGGTCTCGAGCGGGTTGCCGAGCGCGATCGCCGCGAGCATCGGCGCCATGAACGGATCATGCGCGCACACCGAGTTCCATTCGGTCTTCACCGCGCCCTCGACGCCCTCGATCTTCACGCGCACCGGGAAGGTGGAGGCGGTGCGCTTGGAGTCCACCACGATCGACGCTTGGCGATCATTGACCAGCGTACCGATCGGCCGCACGGCCTCACCGATCTTGAAGCTGCGATTGGAGCTCGCCAAGATCCAGTGGACCTGCGCGATCGCCGTGGGCATGTCGCTAGCGCCGCCGCCCATCATCGGGTGGCCGAAGGCGACGAGCTTGTCCCCCTCGACGCGGGTGACGGTGCCGAGGCCCATGGCCGAGATATCACCGCGCACGAGCTGCACGCCGATGGCGCCGCCGTCAACGAAGGCGGTGGGCGCATCGGACGCGACGCTTTGGCTGCTGCCACCGGCCTGCAAGGTCTCGAGCCCCATCGGCGCGAGCATGGCCTCCATCTCCGACAAGGCCGAAGAGGTCATGCCACCGATCATGATCGGCGTGGCGGCGGGAGCGAGCGTGGATGACGTCCCGCGCTCTTTGGCCGCGCGCGTGCCGAGCACCTTGGCGTGATCCTTCAGGTTGTAGGCGAAGGCTTTGTTGGCCATCGGATCTTCGCCCTCGAGCAAGTTGGGCATCATGCGAGCCAGCGGCCGAACGGGCGCTGCATCTCGCTTGCTCTCGCTGCTCTTGGCCGGGCCCAAGTTGGTGCGCGGCTGGAACAGCGGCGGCAGCGGCTTGTCCTGATCCTCGATCATGTTTTGGATCGGCGTTACGCCTGCGATCGGCTCAGCGCCGAAGGTCCAGCCGTACGCGTAGGCGCCGATCATCTTCCCCTCGAGGTAGATGGGACTGCCGCTCATACCCGCAACGGTGTGTGCGATCTCCAGCCGAGGATGGTTGGGCGTCTTGATCAGGATCAGGTCTTGATTGGGCCGGAAGCCCTTCAGGACGCTGATGATCTCGACGTCGAACTTCTCGGGCTTTGTCCCGCTCATGACCGTCAGCCCGTAGCCTTTCATGCCGGGTTTAACGTCTTTGAGCGGGAAGAGATCACTCCTCGTTGGGACTGCTTCAGCTACCGAATAGCCGAGCGCAGCACTAAGGATGACACCGCCGAGCAAACCAGTGAGAACGTTGCCAGAGGAGCTACTCATGAGTTTGACGGTGCGAGTCTAGCTGAAGGTTCCAGACTTGCCTCTTTTCCTTTGTTTTTGCGAGTTGTGGCCGTTTCGTCGAACGTTTTAGGGCATAGCTAGGTCCAGTCTCGATGCGCGACGTGGTTGTCCTGCTGATGATGGTGCTCGGCTTCGGTCTGCTAATGACCGCGCAGCTGAGGCTCGTCTTCGTCCTGCTGCTGGAGAAACCGCGCTGGCGTGGCTTGCTCGCGTTCCTGTTCCCGCCCTTCGCCGTGCTGTACGGCTGGCGCGCTGGCCGGCGCATCAACGTGGTGGTGTGGTTGACCTCCGCGTTGATCTACGTGGCGGGCTTTGGTGCTTCCTATTGGGGCCGGTGAGCAGCGCGGGCTCTGCCGAGCGTTCCTCTCACGAATCGCGACCGCGTTCGCTGCGTGCGCGAGCCATCGCTAGTTGCATCGCGCTGAGGAATCTCTGTTGTGCGCTTGGATCACGTTGGAACTGCTCGTTGAACTGCATGCGCAACGCCTCGCGGATCTCCGAGGAGCTGACCCCGAAACGCTTCAGGGTCAGTTCGTCGCCTTCACCAAATATTGTCAGGCGAGCCCGTAGTTCGGCGTACTCCTCGAGCGTCAGAACGGGAACGACCAGCGAGCCTAGCTGGTCTCGGAACGTCCCAGTGCCTGCGGGAACGATCGCCGCGAGCGGAATCATCGCCGTCTGATCGACATCAACCGCTTGCGCACCAAGCGGCGTCTCGGAGCTGGCGGTTCGAGGCGGTACCACTGGCTTCATCAACGGTTGCTCAGGCGACTCCTCAAAGACTTCGCGCATGAGGCTACGTCGGAACGGAAGTGAAACTGGGGAACGGGGGATAGGATCCTGGGTCCCGTCTGGGTCGAGCAACGGTGCTGCCGGTTGCACTGGCGCGCGCAGATAGGTTGGTCGTAGCTCGCCTTTGCCAGCATTGATCTCGGTCGCGGTTACGGTGCTCAGCTCGGCAGGGACCCGCGCACGCACCTCGAGGGTTCGGCCTGCCAACGGGTTTGTGTTTTTTACCCGACTTGTAAGGCGCGCCACCGGGGGCCGTTGCACACGGGCGTACCTCTCGGCCACGCCGTAGGCGCGCGCAAGCTCCACGACCGGGCCGGCTTCGTTGTTTGTGAGCGCCAAGGCGATGCGGCGCGACCAGTAAGCACCAGCTGCGTCGAGCTCGGTTGGGGCGATCTTCAGGCGCGCGAGCACTGCAGCGCGGACCTCAATTGGATACTCACGCGCGTAGGCCAAGGCCTCCGCATAGCGCTCGAGAGCGAGCGGCGGGGACTCTTCGTCGCCCGCTCCAACCGTTGCAGGGTGCTTCTCACCAGAGGTAGTCAAGGTCATTGGCTCGCCGTTTGAATGGAGATCTCAGAGGGCTTGGGCTCGTTGACGGGCCAGTGGATTCTTAGTTCGGCTGTCGGTCCATCAAGATCGAATTGAACACGCGCAACTGCTCTCATTCCGGTGACCAGTTGCACCTCACCCGCCATGAGATTGCTCGTGTTGGTGAGGAAATGGTCCTTCCCGAGTTTGCCAAATCCCTCAGTGTTTCGCAGAAACAGAAATGGCCCACTGCAGTGCCACCTGAGCCAGCCACGCAGCACGAGAACTTCACAGCTCTTTGGCCAGCGCGCGGGTGCGCCTGTATTGACTGGGGTTGCGTCCTGCCAGTCGCCTGCGAGCGGACGTGGTCCGGGTGGGCCGAGCTCGGGTATTGGTTTCACCTCTCTCGGATGAACGGCTAGTGGTCCGCCAGGATCCTTGATCGCTTCCGCAACACTTGGTCCTGGTTGGCCACTAGGCCATACAACCCGAATCACTGGACGGTCGGCCTCGCCCAAGTACGCGCTAAACTCGATGAACGCCCCTGGGGTGAGACGTCCTATGAAGGTGTCGTTGGCGACCCCTCGAAGCCAATAGTCGGAGCCAGCCTTCATCGACACACGACTCGGAAGAAGGAACGGCCCACCTTTGCAAGAGAAGCGCACCCACTCGCGAACAAACGCGATGGGACATCTCTCGTCGCGCAATGCGCTTGTGTTGGTGTTGAACGTCGGCGCGCCTTCCCATTCGATCGTTGTTGGCTCTGGTGTTCTGCCCGCAGGAATCTTCACGATTGCCCGGCTTGCAGGCGCTCCTGCAACTGGCGCCGAGTTGTTCTGACTGGCGGAGGAGCTAGCACCAAACGATGTCCCGCTTAAAGACGCGAGGCTCGGCGCTTCAACGAAGGCGGAACTCCTTGCGCTTGAGCTGGCCCTCTCCGTCGTTGCTTCGCCCGCGCAGCCAAAGGCTAAGCTCGCGACCGCACCAGCCCCGAGGACTAACAAGCTTCTCATTGGCTCGCCGTTTGAACGGAGATCTCAGAGGGCTTGGGCTCGTTGACGGGCCAGTGGATCTTGATCGTAGTGGCGGGAGCTTCGATCGCGAGCCTTAGGCTGAGTGTTGCGCTCATACCCGGTTTGAGCCGGGCCTCGCCTTGCCGAAGACCAGCGCCCGTGATCATGAACAGATCGACGTTGGACGCTCCAAACCCGGAGCTCCGGTCGTAACCAAACCCACTTCCGCTGCAGCGCCATTGCACCCAATCGCGCAGGACACGCAGCTCGCAGCTCTTGGGGCGCCGGTACTCTGCGGCGGTGTTGACCGGCGTTCCTGACAACCAGTCGGCGGGACGTGGTCTTTCGGTGCCGAGCTGGGGAACGTCTGGAATGGGCTGAACCGGTTGCGGTTCAACAACGAGGGCACCTTGGGGGTCCCGCCACGTTTCCGCGACGGTCGGCCCAGCTGCATCACTCGGCCACGCAACCCTTGAATAGACGTCGGTTGAGTCGGTCCAGGACCGAATGATGAACAAGTCTCCGCGTCGGAGACGCAATACCAGATAGGCGTGGTTCGCGCGCCAACCAAAGCCCTTTTCGGGGACGCCAAAAACCAACGTGGGCATGCGGCCGACGCAGCCAAATCGCACCCACTCCCGCTTCACGGCAATTGGACAAGTCTCGTCGCGTCCAGTCGCGGTGCTGGTATTGAAGGTCGGAGCCGACGCCCATTCAGCTGGGGTGGGCTCCGGTGAATCTCCGTCGGGGATCAACACGAAGGGCTGGATCCCACTGCGGCCTGGTGGGTTGGTGCTCGCGGCAGGGGCCGAGGTGCTAGCGCTTGAGAGGCTAGCGCTTGAGGCGAAGCCTGTGCTCGAGATGCTTGCGCTCGCGGTGTCACCGAGTTCGAGGCTTGAGCTTGGCTCCGAGGAGCAACCGCCGACCAAAAGCAAAGCCACGCGCATGGCCCAGCTCATCGCAGGAGCTCTGGCAACGCAAAGGCTGCTGGTTGAGACAGAGACTGGTGAGTGAACCATGCGAACGGATCTTCCCTGTACGGCGTGAGCGGTGAAACAAACTTGTCTGCGAAGGGGTCCCGCGCCATCTCGTGCAAGTCGGAGAGCCCCTCCAGCGGCGCCGCGTACATTGCGTCGCGTTCGGCTTTGAGACTGGCAACCGCTGCCTTCTCACCACGACCTTCTGCGTTCGTGATGGCTTTGTTGAGTTCTATTGCCTTCTTGGCCCTTCGATTTCTGTCGTCGACTATTAGCTTGTTCAGCTCCTTCTGCTTCTTCATGAGATAGGCGATCGAGGGCGAGCCTGTGGCGATGAAAAGTTCGCGAATGATCTTCGGGGGCGTGCCTTGGCCAACGGGCGCCAGATGAAGCCGCCAGATCTGTCGTGCCAGGCCCTTTTCGTTGTGGGAGAGCACGACCATCGGCAACAGATCGAGCGCGGTGGAAAGGCGCGAGCGCTGCTTCTTTGAGTTCTCGCGTTCGTCCTCGTCCAGCTCGGGCTTGCCAGGCGCGTATTCATTCGCTCGCGCGACGGTTTCCGTCTGCATTTCCTCCAAGGACTTGTCGCGCGCGCCGGCTTCCCACATCACCTCCGCAAAGACGCCACGCGGTGCATAGACGATCCAAAACGCGCGCAATGATGCGTGATAGGGCGTGTTTCTCAGCGAGCAGAGTAAGCGGGCGATCGAGTAGTTCCGCGTTGGCTCTTCTCGACTCCACATCGGGATCATTCGGCTAATGAAAAGGATGTTCTCTTCGCCGAGTTCAGCCCCGGCCCGCTCCGGAAGCTGCGCAACCACCAACCGTGCCAGCCCTACCGGCCGGGCCCGGCGCAGGGTGTCGAATTGCTTCTCCGCCTCCGCCGTCAAGGGCGGCAACGTGCCGAGGCCAACGAAGTTGGCTTGGGTACCGGGCACCGTGGAGAAGGCTCCGCCCGCATAGATGCCCTTGTACGGGTCGAACATGACCGAATCACCACCGGCGTGTGCGGAGGTGTCGAGCATTTGCACAACAGGTCCTTCCGCTTCTGAGCGGGTGAAGCTTCGTAGAACCATCGATGCGTGCGACCCCTCCAGTTGCACGCTGTGGAACAGCTTCGCCGTATAGACCCCAGCCTTCTTCTTATCGGCTTCAGACAAGTTTGGGTCCGCGCGGACGAGCGCGCGGGTGGCGGCGTCAATCGCTACGACAAGTCCGACCTTCTCGAGGGAGTTTTTTACCTCTTGCGCGCTTAGCTCGAGCTGTTGCGCGACCCTTGGTTGCACTCGAGGATCACCGTCCTCGTCAAGAAAGATGCCTCGCTTGTCGCGCACAGGTCCGCTTCTTGAACCTCCGCAAAGGTAAACTCCGCGTGACGCATCGGGTTGTACGTGTAGATCGTGCCAGCTCCATAGTTCGTCAGGGTGGCGCTCGCCTGCTTCGCGTTGAAGGCAATTGCTCCGGTCGTTCTGCCGTACATCGACACATCGACCTCGCGCTCCGCTCCAAAGATCGTGATCGGTTTCGTCGAGTACCACTTGCCCGATCCCTCTTTGAAAACTCGCAGCGTGCAAGCGCGCTGGCTCGCTGGAATGCCGGCCCCATCCAGCTCTGATTCGAGCTTGATCCCGCGCGCGATGGCACCGTGCGTTGTCAACTGTTGGCACGAGAGCCCCAAGGGATAGGCCGGGTCGAGATTCGCTTCCGTGTCGTAGACACCCTCGGACTCGGCTTCGAACCGGCTGTAAATGTAGCGCTGAGCACCACCGCTGACTGTGCCTTTGGAAGGGAAGTCAGCGACCATGCTTGATCCAGTGTAGGCGGAGCCGAGAAAGAGCTCCTCCATCAACTTGGCCCAGGTCTCTTCCGCATCATCGACCGGTTTCGTTGGGTGTGTTCCGCCTGTTGTCTGCCAGACCTTGGACCACAAGTTGTCGTCCTCGAGCGTTTCGCATACCCAATCCACGACCGCCTTGAGGTCGTCACTCGTGACAGCACCTTTGAGCTTAAAGCTCCCATCCCCCAAGCCCTCTTGCCGGACGGGACCGATCGAAAGCTCGTTGATGGAGACGGCGAGCTGTGGCGCCGCTTGCACGGTTTGCGGGGCAAGTTTAACGGCAGCGGTTTGACTCGTTTCGACCGTGGAAACGATCTTTTCGGTTTCAATCGTCATATCGACCTAGTGCCCGTAACGGGCGATGATGGCAGCGATCGTCGCGGCATCGGCGCTGCCGCTCACTTGAAGTTCATGCTCTCGCTGGAACTGCGTGAGTGCAGCGACGACGCCAGCGTCGAGTTCATCTCCTTGGTCCGAGCCTTTGAAGTATCCAAGACTCCGCAGCCGCGTGCGCAGCCCAGGAACTGTCTCGGGTGGTGGAAGCTTGGCTAGCTCGAAGGTAAACGATTGCCGTTTGCCGGTCGGATAGTCCTCGAGCCAGAGCTCAAGATTGGCGACGCCAGCATCGCGTGGGACATCGTGCTCGACGCTACCGTCGTCGCCCGTCGTCCCCTCGTAAAAGAAGCCCATCGCCCGAAGCTCGTAATGCTTCCTCACGTACGGGTGGTAAAGCTCGTCGGTTAGCTTGACTCGCAGCTTCTCCATCGCACGTTCTCCGTTCTCATCGTGCGGCAGAGGTGGCTGGGGCGTTCCACCAAGCTGGATCTTCGTTCCCTTGACAGTGGCAGTCTGGTTGAGCTCGACCGATGAGGCCTCCCCATAGAGCTTGAGCTGCTTTGCTACGATCTCAGCCCGTTCATCGAGTCGCAGCGCAGGGCCGTCTCCCTTCACCGTTACACTCTTGCCCTGAAGGAGGAGCGTCGGACTCTCAAGCACGATCTGCTTGGGCGAGAGCACCAATCGACTTTCGCCACAGATGATCGAAAGTGTTTCACGTGCTTCGATCACGGCGTGTCCATCGGTTATCTGACCGGAGTTGCCTCGAACCTGAACGTCGAGTTGGCCGCCTCCGTCTGGGCCTCCGACGATCAAGCTGTAGATGCTCTCGGCCTGGCTGGTCCATGGCCCGGCGACTGTCGTGGTTTGCGTCCCGCCTACTTCGCGATCTGCGGACCCCGCCACTGCCTCTTGTTGGTGTTGGCCGATGATTGAATGCCGACTGCCAGCGATTTGCTCCTCGAAGATGCCTTGGACTGCGAAGGTGCCGCCAGCGCCGTAGGAGGTTGAGCCATGGCCACGAACGGTTGTCGCTTGGCCGCCTTCAATTGTGAGGTTCGTGTCGCCGCCAACCTGCACCGTGTGATTGTTGGCAATGGTGGTGTTGAAGTCGTTCTTTGCGCTGAGGTCGAGGTTCCGGTGCGCATCCACGATCACCCGCTCGCCCCCTGCGGCGTCTTCAAAAGAGATCTCGTTATGACCGGCCAGCGACGTCTTCGGCGTGGAATGTGAACGCCATCCGCTGCGGGTTTTGTTCGCAGGCAGAGGAAACGCAGGGGGGTGAGTGGCATCGGGCAGGCAGCCGATCACAATCGGGCGGTCGGGGTCCCCACCCAGGTACGCCACGAGAACCTCCATGCCGACGCGAGGAATGAATTGTGCGCCGAAGCCAGCTCCCGACCACGACTGGGCCACGCGCAACCAGCAGGAACTCGTGTCGTCGGATTTACCTGCGATGTCCCAGTGGAAGAGCACGCGGATGCGGCCGTACCGATCGGTGTGGATTTCCTCGTTAACAGGGCCAGTCACCGTCGCTGTTTCCAGCGTTTGCCGAACGCTACGCTTCGGCCGCGCAGGTCGAAAAAGAAACGCGTCGGACACGCAGCAAAAGGTATTGACGTAGCTTCCGCCGCCAGCCCGTTCGGTCTCACCGCGATGGACAACTTTCGTTACGGCGTAGCCGGCCGAAAGGGCGGGCTCGTCGTGTTCGCTCAGCTCGAACCGCTGACCCGCGGCAAGTCGAGCGCACGCACTGCTCGCTTCGTATCGGATCGCCGCACGACGAAGTTGATCGAGCACCAACCCTGGGGCTTGAGGCTCGACCTGCATCTCCGGGTATGGGCCGTGGTGCTCGTGAACCAGTTCCAACCCAAAGCCTTCGGTCGAAGGGAGTGCGTTGTCCGCCGACGCCGCGATTACTCGGCGGTTGGGCTGCTCGAAGTCGAAGTCGCTCAGCAGCACCGCGCTAGGCGCGCGCTTCTTAAACTCGTTGAAGAAAAAGACGTGATGCTCATCCCGCACGAGCCCATCGCCAGCGCCAGTCTTCGGTCGATAAAGGAGCGGCTTGCCGACTTCCGCCTCTGGATAGGACGCAGTGCGATCAAAGAACACGACGCGTTCGCTCGCATCCGCTGGCTCATCACGAGTCGGCGGCTCGAATCGAAACACGATGCCGTCTTCGGCGAGAATGCGCAGGACGAAGGACAGGTCGGTCTCTTCATGCTGTACGCAGTAGACACGCCTTCGATACTCGTCCCGGAGTTCATTCCGAAATCGCACATGGTGCTCGGCCAGTACGCGTGAAACGATCTCGGGAGTCGTCTGGTCCTGAAAGATGCGGCTTAACCGTCGGGTGGAGAGTCGAACGATCTGCGGAA
Organism: uncultured delta proteobacterium; assembly: GCA_903892415.1. Classification (GTDB taxonomy): domain Bacteria; phylum Myxococcota_A; class Polyangia; order Polyangiales; family Polyangiaceae; genus Xiheicaenibacterium. The sequence continues at coordinate 42,646 of CAITIQ010000422.1, forward strand.
CGAGTCTGATCGACGGTTGGGCTTGTCCGTCTGCGAGCACGTCCCCCCGAACGGCAGCAGCAATCATTCCGGCGATGGTCCGCTGCTTGCCACCCACCCAAAGGTCGAGCCTCGCGGCGCGACCCAGGGTCCCCGAGATATCCAGGGCTTGCGGGGCTAGAAGCTTAACGTCGAAACGGAAGGGCCTAGAGAGCGCCTCGCGGCCCTTGAACGAGACAACGGTGAGCTCCGTTTCAATGTCGTGAATGCTGAGCAAGAAGGTGGTTGCGCCCATGGTGATTGGCTCCTGCGGGCATGCTCTGCCCTGCGGCCCAAGGCGGACGGCCTTGGGTTCAAACTAGACATCGCCAGCCGCATCGGCGAGCGCTCACCTTTTTGCAGGTGGGCTAGATCTTCACTTCGCGCAGGCGGATCTTGTTCACGTCGAAGGTGCCGAGCCCGAGCTCTCCAGCCGCGCGAATGTAGGAAGGTTCACGGCCGGCGGCCTTGAGTGAGGGCAGGCCGTTCTCTTTGCGGTGGTGATCGATCACCTGCCAGCCGATCACGTCGAGCGCGACCGGATCCGTCGAGGCGTAAAGGCACTCATGCGGGATGCGCCGCTTGGGGTTTTTGTCGAGCGGGCCCTGATCGTAGATCAGCTTGAAGGCGTCGCTGATGTGCAGCCGCACGCGGCTCTTGACCACGTCTTGTGCGTAGAGCTGGGCGATCTGCGGGCTGGCGTTGTGCTCATGAAACACGTGCGGGTTGATGATCGTCCCGTGGGTGATGTTCTTCATCGCCCCGGTGAAACCGCAGATGCTGTGGTCTTTGATCATGCACAGGTTGATCACGCAGGTCGCCTCGGTGAAGGCGCGCGCATAACGCGTGGTGTAGCTGCCGACTTTGATCTCCTCCATCACCGCGTCTTTGTTGTCGTGGATGGCGGTGCGCACGCCGGCGGGGAACTCCGGATCCAACGTCTGCGCCTTGTCCACCACGCGCGTGCCGGTGAGGAATTTCTTGAACTGCTCGTAGATGATGATGTTCTGCGCGGGCACGCCAGCGGCGATCACCCCGTTCACCACGGCCAACACCAGCTCTTTGTTGGTGGCCATGGTGGCGCCCTGCTGCCCTGCGATGCCGTTCGGCTTGATCGCCACGATGTCCCGCGGGTCCACGAACAGCTTGAAGGCCTCTCCCAGATCGGCCCGGCCGGTCAGCTCTTCCATCACCCGCTGCAACATCGCCGTCGCAGCCTCTTGTTTCGGCCACAGACCGTTCTCGATCAGCGTGTTGGCCTTCTCGACCTTGACCACCTTGCCGGGGTTGGACCAGGGAATGAAGCCGGTGGGCCGCGCCACCGAGAGATTCTCCCGCGCAAAAGCGCTGGTTCCAGCGTGCGTCAACCCAGCTACGGCCGCCCCAAGCGAGAGGGCCGCGGAGCCTGAAAGCCAGCCTCTACGGCCAATCGACTGTCGGTTCATGCGGAAAACAATGCTACACGACGGACCTCCCTGGGGCCACCCGCGCGCGCTCGGTTCCTTTGCACGGAGAGACCTCCCATGACCGTTCGGCCGAATAAGACCTCCAAGCCCGCACCGGCTCCGCGCACTCGCACGCTGCGTCCGCCCAAGCTCCCGGCTCCCGTCGCGCCGGCGGTGCCTTTCGATCGCGCCTTCGAGTTCGTCTCCTTCGTCTCGCGGGCGATGCCGCTCACCACGCTGCTGGACGGCTTTCCGCAACGCGCGGCCAAGCTGCTGCGCGCCGAGGTGCTCAGCGTTTATCTGCTCGAGGGTCACGGCGACGGCTTGGTTCTGCGCGGCAACATCGGCTTTCGGCCCAACGCGCAAGGCACCATTCGTTTGCGCGTCGGTGAAGGGCTCACCGGCCTCGCGGTGAAAGAGCTGCGGCCCATCCAGGCGGATCGCGCGTTTGGTCACAAAGAGTTCCGTCGCTTCGACGAGCTCGATGAAGATCGCTTCCCGGTGTTCTTGGCGCTACCGATCTTGGGCGCTGAAAAGAAGCCGCTGGGCGCTTTGGTCGCGCAACGGCGCACCGGCGCTTTCTCCGATGAGGAGGTGCTGCTCGCAGCTGCGCTCACCGCGCCAGTGGCGCACGCCGTGCGTCAAGCCGCCTTGCTCGACGACCTGCGCGACAAGCAAGAGCGTCGCACCGGCGGAGGGACGCGCAAGGTCACCTTGCCCGGCCGTCCGATCTTGCCAGGCCGTGCAATGGGAGCGATTGCTGCTTTGCGCAGACCAGCGAAAGACCGCAAAACGCCGCCGCGACCGGACGAAGAAAAGATGGTCGTGGCCGCCTTTGACACCGTTGAAAAGGCACTGCGCGCTCTGCAGCAGAAGGCCGTTTCGATGCACCTCGTTGGGCAAACCAGCTTCCTCGAGAGCTACGTGCTGATGGCCGGAGACGAGCGTCTGCGTGAACGGGCGATCGAGCTCATCCGCGAAGGCAAAGGCGCCTCCGAGGCGCTCTCCACCGTGGCTCGCGAGGTCACGCGGGTCGCGCGCGGCATCGTGGGCGATCCGTTCTTGGAGGAGCGTTCACGCGATATCGAGGATCTCGTGGAGGCCGTGCTGATGCACGCGGCGCATGATTCGCGCGGCATCGTTCCGGCCAAGGCGGTGCTGATCAGCGATCAGGTGACCGTCTTCGATCTGTTGGTTACAGCGCGCGCCCAGCTGCAGGCCATCGTGCTAACGCAGCCAATTTCACCGCGCACCGAGGTGCTCACGCGGCTTTTGGACGTGCCGGTGATCGGGGAAGTGGACGGCGCATTGAAGTGGGCCGCCCCCGGCGACGTGGCGTTGGTGGACGCCGATCACGGCTTTGTGATCCTCAATCCTTCGCGCGCCGAGGTGGCCTCGCTGCGCGCTTGGCGCAAACGGGCCGGACACGAAGCGGATGAAGCGGTGCCGACTTTGCGTACGACCTGAACATGGGCTAAGCGAAGGCCATGTCTGCACGCGAATACGAGCTCGTTCACACAGTGCGCTTCGAGTCGGCCCGGCGCCTGCCGCGCACTCCCGCTGACCACCCTTGTCACAACGTGTACGGGCTGGCCTTCTATCTCGATATTCACGTCACCGGCACGCTGGACGGAGCGACCGGCTGGGTCTTCGACTTCGCCGAGATCGAGAAGGCGATGAAGCCGCTCTGGCTGCAGATCGACCATCACTACCTCAATGACGTAGCCGGCCTGGAGAACCCCACGAGCGAGGTGCTGGTGACCTGGATTTGGGACAACCTCAAGCCCAAGTTGCCCGGCCTCAAGCAGCTGGTGCTCAAAGAGAATGACGTGTCGCGCGTGATCTTCCGAGGCTGATCGATGTACCGCGCTTCCGCCTCCATCCACATTCACTTTGCGCATCACGTGCGCGGTCATTCTGGGCCGTGCATTTCACTCCACGGTCACACCTGGAAGTTCGAGGTCGTGCTCGAGGCCAAGACGCTCAGCGCCGAGGGCTTCGTCGTCGACTTCGATCTCGTGCACTCCGACGTCTTGGTGCCCGCCTTCAACTTGCTCGATCACAGCTTGGCCATCGGGCAGGCCACCTGGGCCGACACCGAGAAGCTGCTCGAACCGCTCGGCGAGGTGCTGGTGAAATCACGGCAGGAGACGCTCGGTCACCGCGGTGAGCGGCAACCCGGCTTGGAGGGCGAGCTCGCTGGCGCCGCCAATCGTTATCCCGGCGGCATCAAGATCGCCCTGTTCCCGTTTACGCCCACCAGTGAACGGTTGGCCTCCTGGCTCTTGGAGGTCGCTGCGGCGCGCTTCAACGACGAGCGCGTGCGCGTGGTTACCGGCCGCATCTTTGAAACGTTGCACCCGGCCGAAACCATCGCCGAATATTGGGCGTAGACTCGGGGCCCAGCAGGCGCGGCCAACATGCCGGGAACTTCTTCCCAGACCCGGTTGTCTGCTTGCTCCCCCATGACCTTCCCCGATCTGCTGCACCCTGAGCCTCAGCGTCGCCTGCCCGCAGACCTCGTGCGGCAGATCGTATCCTTTGCCTTTGCGGTCGGAGATGGCGCCGAGCAGCTGCAAGAGGCCTTCTCGCGGGCCAGCGTCGCCGCGTCGAGCTTTGACCCGTCGCAGTTCGCCGCGGATCTCTTCATCGAGAGCTTGGTGCGGCAGAGCTTCCCGATCGAGATCGCTGGCGTCGCTTGGGAGCCGTGCGTGGCGCATCTCGCTCAGCTCGTGGCCCACCCACCCAGCGACCCGAAGATCACAGCCTTTCGTCGCGAGGTGCTGCGCGAGCTGACGGAGCGACCGGAGCTGCGTGTGAGCTTGGAGCGTTCGTACGTTCAGCTGCGTGAACTCTCGGCGGCCCTGACGCGTACGGTGGAGGGTTCGTTCCCCGAGCAACAACAACATCGCATCGAGGTACTGCGGGCGCTGCTCGCTGCGCTCGAGTCGCTGGGGAGCGGCTGTGAGTCGGCGGAGAGCGACCTCTCCAAGCTGTCGAATTACGGTGAGACGTTGCGTGCCGGCAGCGCCTTTGCGCGGCTCTCGGCGTTGCTGGCGTACGAGGAGAGCGCCGCCTCGGTGCAGGTGGA
>CAITIQ010000423.1 GCA_903892415.1 uncultured delta proteobacterium
CAGTGCGAGTTCGAGCTCTGCGGCGGCGGCCAACAGCGGTGCGAGTTCGAGCAAGCCGGCCAGCAACAAGAGTAGCGCGCCAGCCGCTTCTTCCTCGGCGACCGGGCCAGCGAGCGCAGCGGCTCCGGCAGCCGGAAACGACCTCGCGCTGATCGGCGGCGCTGATTGGAAAGCTGTGTTCGCAGGAGCGCCGCCAACTGTACTCACAGAGTCGTTCAGCGGCGGTCAAGGCACCGGTATGGCCGATGATTACACCATCAAGTCGACCCACCCCGACCCGCCGTGGAGGTTCAACAATGCTGGTGGTGGCGGTGTCTACTGGGCGCCGAGCAAGAAGGCTGTGGCCGTCGACAACGTCAACCTCAAGATGGACGCGACCACCAAGGCCGTCGATACCTGGATCAAGTCGGCGTTGGTCTCTGAGGTGAAGCACCTGAGTGAAGGGGAGATCATCGACGTCGGCCCCAACAAGATCCCACTCAAGGCTGGCTACGGCACAGCCAAAATGAAGGGCGGCGAGGTCGCTGACTTCTACTGGTGGGACATCTACTCAACCGGTGACTTCTCACACAAGCTGCGGATGGTCATCATCGCCAAAGATGCCCCCGACGAAGACAAGAAGGTCGCCCTCTCCATCCTGCGGCAGATCACCTTCACACCCAAGGCCAAGCCGCACTACAAGAAGACTTGAGCGGCTTACGGCCGAGCCCGCGCCTCGGTTAGACTTGACCCACGATGACCGACCTTTTTCAGGTAAGGGATGGCGGGAAGAGCGCGTCGTTCGATGGTTTCGTGCTCGAGGTAGCAGGCCTCTCCGGCTCGGCCAGCTCCAAGCGCGTCGCGATTGAGGTGTTGGAGTCAGCCGCGGTTGCTGCGGCCGGCGACGAACTGATGTTCGTGGTCAAGAGCCGCAAAGGCGGCTTCGGCTTGATGATCTCGCAAGCGCGACGAGGAGATTGGGAACAGCTGGCTTTGCGAGTAAACGCTGCGCGAGCTGCGCTCTGAGCAGGGCGGTCAGCTGCCCACCGCCCGCCTGCTCGAGACACAAAAGCGTCAAGCGCCCGGTGCCGAACACCAGGCGCTTGCTTCATCTGCAGGTCCTGCTCGCCCTCAGGGTCCGCAGAGCCCCATCTCGGGGTGAGGATTGATAGCACCTCGAACGTACGAGCGGGTCGTCGTGCCGGTGACGTCATGGGCAGACGCAAACCCTTCGCAGCCAAACGAAACGACAGAGCCGGTGGACTCTCTGGATGTCATGGTCACGGTGAAGTTGGCCGAGTCGATGCTGACGTACTCGTCGAACGTACCGGGCGCTTGGAAGTCGCCGTAGCTGCCGTAGGTCGTGTCTTTGAGCGTCGTGTCCAAGGCGACGTCGGTGATCTGCACTCGGACGTAGGCCGCGGGGTCGTGGGTTTGGTCGTAGAGATGGATTTGGTAAAGGCTTGGGCTCACCTGACGAAGCTGCCCGGAGTAGTACGGTGCGTTGATCTCGGATGCGCAGGTCAACGACTTGGAGGCGTCGTCCTCCTGGGTGACCGCATACGGATTGGCCAACACGGGCGGATTCACCGCGCTGGGCGCATTGAAGTAGATCCAATAGGAAAGGGACGTCTGTCGGGCATCGATCGGAGCCATCAGGTCGAAGATCAGGCCGGTGCTCGGGCTGTCCCATTCTCCAAACGGTAGTCGCGCAAGTTCGACGTTGTTCACGCCGTCAAAGTAGACGACGCGAACGTCGTCCCCGGAGGCTTGCGACAGCCCTTGCGCAACGAGCGCATCGTGATCGAAATCGCCAACCACGTGGGTGCCGGTTGCCATCGCACCCACGGTGCTGTTCAGCAGTGTGAGCGAAACGCGACTTGCGTAGTCGCCATTCCACCAGGGAGCATTCGGACACGGTGCGCGACAGAAACCGTCCCCATCGTCATCGTGGTACCCGGTAGCGCAGTCTTCGCAGTTGGCGCCACTGTACCCAGCGGGGCATAGGCATTCGGCCGTACCGCTCGAATCGTCGCACGTCTTGCCGGGGTCGCAGTTGACGATGCCTACGCCACACGCCGGAGCGCACGTTCCGTCGCTATCGTGATCTTGGAAGTGCACCGCGCAACTCGAGCAGGATGGGCCGCTGTAGCCGAGGTCACAGGCGCACTCTGCAGCTCCGCTCGCGTCCTCGCAAACACCGAAGTCGCCACAGACAAGGGCCGCCGCGGCGCATGACTCAGCGCACTCGCCATCGTCGTCGTTGTCTTGCATACCAGACGCGCAGGTCTCGCATTGGGCCCCTGCGTAAGCGGGCTCGCAGGAACATACCGCCACGCCGGAGGCGTCGTCGCAAGCACCGTGATCCCCGCAAACGAGGTTCGCCGCCTTGCAGGATGGATGACACACGCCATCGCCGTCTCGGTCTTGCATTCCGGGATCGCAGGTGGAGCAGTCGTCGCCGGTATAGCCTTCAGCGCAGTCGCACTGCGCAACACCGGAGGTGTCGTCACAGCTGCCGTGATCGCCACAGCCAACGTTTGCGGTGGAGCAAGCTGGCTGACAATCGCCGTCGCCGTCGTTGTCCTGCAACCCCGCGGCGCACGCGGAACAATCATCCCCGGCGTAGCCGGCGGCACACTCGCAGCCCGCAGTTCCGTCAGCGTCGCTGCAGGTGCCGTGCGGGCCACAAGCGAGACCCGCTGAGCCGCACGTCGGCGCACACTCGCCATCGCCGTCGTTGTCCTGGAGATCCTCCTGACAATCGGTGCACGTCGCTCCTGCGTGGTCCTCGTCACAGACGCACTTTGCGCTCCCGCCCTCGACAGCGCAGCTGCTGCCGCTAGCGCATTGCAGCCCGGCTGTCGCGCAATCCGGGAGACAAACTTCATCGCCGTCCTGATCTTGATAGCCGGCCGCGCACTCGGAACAAGAGCTACCGGCGTAACCCTCGTCACAGGCGCAGCCCGTGACTTCATCCATGTCGGCGCGCCCATGCGCTCCACAGGAGGGTTCTGCAGGCGGTAGGACGCCGCTGGTGATCGTTTCGCAACCACCCAGGGTTGAGAAAGCCGCCAGCCCACAAATCGCAATCCGTCTCATTCGTGACTCCTATGGGCTCGCCGCGCAATGCGTAGCGATGGGTCGCGAATAGGGAGAACGGTTCGAACGCCGAGGACTTAACGGAATGCCGCGTAGCACGGCGCGGGCCGCAGCCTCAGGTGTCGGTGGAGACGTCATCCCAGGCTTGACCCTGGTAGCCGATGAGCCAGTTGAGCGCATGATGACGCTCGAGGACGATCTCGCAGTCGAGCGCTGGCGGCGCCGGCTGGCCATTCACGCGAGCGTTCACACAGGCCCAGTTCATGCGGTAAACAAGGTCATTCGCGTCGAGCAACTCGCTTACTGGCCGCAGCTTGGCCCCCGAACGAAAGTCTGCGGGCCCCTTGTCGAGGACGAGCCGGACCACCCTCCCCGCGTCGACGATGGTGTTGGCGGGGTTGAGTTCGGCGTCGTAGCCAAGCGCCCACGTCATCACCGAAAGGCACTCGTACCTCCAACCGAACTTGGCTCGCTCGAGTTGGGTCGGCTTCAGCTGGGCGATGAACGCAACCTCCTCCGGCGACAGAAAGGGTTGCGCGGAAAATTTCTTCAGCTGCCGGTCGACGTGCTCCTGCTCGAGCCCCTCGCCTTTCACAGCCACCAACATCAGCGCGATTGCCCGGTCCACCACGGCCTCCTGCGCGCGCGGCTTCGCCTCCGCGGCGGTATCGACGACCGGTAGCTCCGCAAGGATCGGCACGCCGAGTTCACGCAAGATCCGCTCCGAACGCGCCTTGCGCTCGAGCGCCTCGGGCGTTGGATTGGGGCGCGAGGGGGGAAGCGGCGGGGTACGGGGCTTCGTTTTCATCGGGGTCGAGCTGGCGGTGGGAGCTTCATCGGCGCGCGAGGCACTCGTCGACTCGGGAGCAGGCGTTTCCTTCTTGGAACCGCAGCCGATCGAGAAGACAGCGCACGAAAGCAGAGCGAGGAAGAAGCGCACGGCGCCACGTTAGTCGGGGGCGCGCGGGCCCGGCAAGCGGCTCGCATCGCGCAACGCTGCGGCTCGGTACGCGCAGCCACCCAGTCATGCTAAGCGCGGGACATGCACAGGAAGTTCGGTGGGGTTTGGCTCTTGGCAACAGCGTGTGGTCCCTCGCTGACGAACGTCGAGGTGCCGAGCACCGAGGTCACGCTCGAGCAGCCGCTGGCGCCTTCGGCGCTAGCACCCTTGGGCATTCGCGAGACCGTAGGCGGTTCGTACGCCGGGGCGGAGCGAGCAACGCGTAGCGTGACTACGTCGATTGCCTACTGCGTGCGGCCAACGCTCGAGCGCGAACCATGGCTCACCGGCGCGCTGCGCTTCCAATGGGAGGTCACTCGCCCGGAGACGCTGCAGACGTCGGGGGAGCTCGCTTCGCTGAGCGTGGCCAGCTGCGTGAAGGCCGAGCTGGCGAAGGCGGCGCTGGCGCCGGGAGCCAGCGGCAGCATCGACTACACGCTGCAGTTCGGCGGCGGATTTACCGCGACGCCGATCGCAGACGAGCACGAGCTGAACAGCACCGTGATCGCGATCAACTGGGCGGAAGGCAGCGCCAAGCCGCCCGAGCAGGTCCGAAGCGATCTCGCCGGCACTAGCGAGAAGCTGCGTCGTTGCGCTTTTGGTGCGTCTCCCCAGCTTGAGCAGCCGCTCTGGTTGGTGCTCGGTGTCGCGGCCAACGGCACGGTCACCCTCGGCCCACCCGACGACGCGAACGAGCCCAGCGAGGCCTC
>CAITIQ010000424.1 GCA_903892415.1 uncultured delta proteobacterium
CGACTTCGCCCGGCCCTCGCGGACCTTGCGCTTGGCGAGCGATAGGACCTCACTCGGCATGGAGATGGCTACCTTCGACGTGGTCATACTTTTATCCTACCCTCGTTGCAGCCTTCGTCAAGCGAGGGCTCGCCTCATTGATTCACAGACACGCGCTCGGTACCTCGAGTGTCTCGGTATTCGGCGAGCGAATCCACGTCAGCGTGATCCTGTCGGAGGGCGCGACCGAGGTGAGCTTGAAGGCGGCCCATTGTCGTGTGTTGCCGTCGATGGTGCGCACGACGTAGGTGTGATTCACGACCGCCTGGAGGTAGTCATGGTCACCCCAATTGCCGGTCGGATAATCGGCAGCGTCGAGCTCGGTTGGCACCGCATCCAGCGGCAAGTCTCCCAGATCGACGATGAAGGACTCGTCGTCAGTGACGGTGTTCACGACGAGCATGTTGGCGGCATATTGGAGGTCGCCGTCGTTGCGGACGACGTCGGGATCGTTGGTCCCAAACTCGAAGGAGTAGAGGACGCGCCAGTAGTCGTCCTCCGTCAGGTCCTCATCCCAGCTCTCCAGCGTGGCCTCTCCGGTCAAGAAACGGCACGGGATCCCGTACGTCTCGAGGCCCGCGTCGCTGGGGATCTCTCCCGGTGAGCTGGGCGATTCTTCATCGTTCGTGGAACTCGCGCCGTCCTCGTCGGAGTCCACCTCAATGCTCGTTCCGCAGCCTGCCAACCCCAGCACCAGCAACCATGTGATTTTTCGCATGACACTCCTAAGCAAAAGGCCGTTCGCGCCAACGCGCGCTCGACGTGAAAGAAGCGTCACGATAGCCAGCGAGATTGCGTCCACCACCGCGCAGCACGATTGCGCCTGCATGCGGTCCGTTGATGGGTCGATCGTCACGGTTCGACGTATGGCTGGTTGTGCGTAACGAACTCTCGCAACTCGCAGCCTTCTGCTGGCGCTCAACCGTCGTCGCGGCGGCGCTCCTCGCTTCGTTCGTAGGGCTGAACGAGCCCCGTTACACCGACATCGAGCGCCGCTCTACAAGAAGCTCCAAGCGCCACTTCTGCGAGCCCACTACCGGGTTCAGTGGTGGCGGAGCGCGAGGCTGTGTGCGTCTCGCGGTCAGGAGCGCTGCGCGCGAACGGCGGCGTCGGTGAACTCTGGCTGAGCCGCGAGGCCGGGCCAGCGAAGCGGATCGTCGATGGTAGGACGAAGGTCCTTTACGAAAGGGGAGGCACTCCGCTGAGCAAAGCGGGGATCCACGGCTGCTCGTTTAGTCCCGACGAGCGGAGCCTCTATTTCCTCGCCGACAAATACGGCACTTCCGCAGGGCTGTATGAGGTCATCCTCGATAAAGGAACGCTCATTTTCCTAGGCGCAGCCAACGCCCTTCGCGTCGTCAACACCTGCTCCGATCCCGCGCTCGTTGGTACGCTGGCGATCTAGCGCCACGACTATGTGCAGCCGCTCAAAGGCTACGCTTTCGACTGGTGGGTCCTGATTCGCCCGCGGACCGGGGCTCAGATCGGCGCTATTGGTGCTTCCGACGAGAACCTCGACCGCTTTCTCGCTGTGCGCTGCGGGCAGGGTGAAGCTCCGCCCGACCCTCCGCCCCTCCGCCAATGGGAGTGCGCCCGGGGAATAACCGCAGGTTGATGCAGTAGCTCAGCGCTGCGCACCGGCGAAGCGCAGCTGCACGGGCATGCGACATTCAGGCTTCCGATGGTTCATCGATCGGCCGAATGTCGCACCCGCGCCAACGGGCTCGAGGAGGTCCAGCGCAATCGACAACGGGCGCGCGAGAATTCGCTGAAATCTGGCTGTTTGCAACGCGAGGTCGCTGTGCCGCTCACCGGCGGTGCGACATTGGGGCGCCGGATGAAGCTATCGCGCGGCCCAATGTCGCTGTTCGCTCGACTGCCCGATTCGGCTGCTCGCGCAAATCCACTCGGCTCGAAATCTCTTAGCTGGTGCGAGCCCAAATCGACTCGAGTGGATTCATTCCTGCCGGCCGCACCACAAAATCCACTCGAGTGGATTTCAGCACCGCGACGCGTCACAAAATCCACTCGAGTGGATTCTCCGAAGCCGAGCCCTGCCAAAAATCCACTCGAGTGGGTTCTTGCAGCGCCGTGCGTCAAAAAGTTCCACTCGAGTGGATTCTGAAACCTTGCGAGCTCAAAAAATCCACTCGAGTGGATTCTGCAGCGCCGTGCGTTAGGAAGTTCCACTCGAGTGGATTCGGGAGCGAGTGAGCGGCCGATGGGGACTCGAACCTGCTTGTGCAACTGTCCAACTTCGAACCGAGCACGGCGCTGACGCCAACGAGCAGTTGCGAGTGCTCGCCCCGGTTGTGCCCCGTTCGCATTGGGCGGGCCGCGCCTCGGGCGTCGGTCACACCATGTAGCCGGAGAGCAGCGCTGCGAAGAGCAAGGCGTTCGAGCAGAGCAGCGCGGCGAAGGCGACGAGCGAGAGGTCCCCGCGGAGCGCGCTGAGCCACTTGCTGTGGCCGGGCCTCTTGATTTGGACGAAGCGCTTC
>CAITIQ010000425.1 GCA_903892415.1 uncultured delta proteobacterium
AAGCTCCAGCGTCGTGATCGGCCATGCTGATGGACGCCGCAGCGCGATCGAGACGCCGCTCGTCGGCGAGGCCGGCGCGCTCGCTTGCGCCGGGGCGATCGCTGCGGTCGAGGCCGCGTTTGGCGTGCAATTCGATGGCCCGCGGCTTTCGCAGGCCTTCGCGCGGGTGCAGCTGGGCGAGGGCGCGCAGCGGCTTGTACCGCTCGAACTAGCGAGCGGTCTGTTGATGATCGACGACACCTACAACGCCAACCCTTCGTCGATGGTCGCGTCCATTCGCGCGGTGCTGGAGATGGCGAACGCGATGAGCCGGCCGCTGGTGCTGGTGCTCGGGGAGATGCGCGAGCTCGGCAGCGAGGCCGCGCTGGGGCACGAGCAGGTCGGCCGCGCCGCAGCCGAAAGCGGCGCGCGGTTGGTGGTGGCAGTCGGTGGTGGTGAAGCCCAGCGCATGACCGCGGCCGCGCACGCAGCCGGTGCTCAGGTCTTGTACGCGCCCTCGGTCGAGCAAGGTCTAGAGGCCGTGCTCGAGGCCGTAACGGCCTCTGACATGGTGCTGGTGAAGAGCTCGCGCTCGGTCGGCACCGACCGCATCGTGGCGGAGTTAGCGCGTCGTCACGGCTAGCGGCGCGAGCGAACGACCCGCGGCCGGTGAACGGAAGCCCGGCCCCTCTCAAGCGAGCCCGAGGCGCACCGCTACCTCGTTCGCTAGCGCGAGGCATGCGGTAAGTCCCGGCGACTCGATGCCGAAGAGGTTCACCAGCCCGGAGACGCCGTGGCTCTCTCGGCCTTGGACGACGAAGTCAGCGTTAGGCGCTCCTTCGGGCGCGATCTTGGGCCTGATCCCCACGTAACCAGGCTCGAGCGCGCCTTCTGCGAGCCCGGGGTAGTAGCGACGAATCGCGCGATAGAAGGTCGCTGCGCGCGTCTCGTCGAAGGCGTAGCTGAGCTCGCTGCTCCAGCTGATATCGGGCCCGAAGCGCACGCGGCCGGCGAGATCGAGCGTGACGTGGATACCGAGCGCGCCGGGCGCGGGTACCGGATAAATCAAACGCTGAAAAGGCGAAGCACCGCTCAGCGTGAAGTAGTGACCTCGGGCGAAGTACTCGCCTGGGATCAGGCTTGGGTCGAGGCCACGCAGCGTTCGCGCCACGCTCGGCGCGCGTAGCCCCGCAGCGTTCACCAGCGTCTTGCAACGCAGTGTGAGCGGGCTTGGGCCCGCGACCTCCAGCACAATGCCCGCATCGTCGATCGTGCCGCCCGTCACGCGCGCGCCGACTGCGACCACTCCACCCGCAGCCGTTAGATCGGCCTTCAGCGCGTTCATCAGGCTGTGACTGTCGAGGATGCCGGTCGAAGGCGAGAGCAGCCCAGCGACAGCCACGACCTCCGGCTCGAGCGCGTGCACCTCCGCCGCTGAGAGCTGCACGAGATCGTCGACGCCGTTGGCCTCGGCCAACGTGCGAAGCTGCTCGAGCTTCGCCAGCTCAGGTTCGCACACGGCCACGAGCAGCTTGCCGGTCGTTCGATGCGGCAGGCCGCGCTCGCGCAAGTACGAGACCAGCGCCCGCCTACCGGCGACGCAAAGCCGCGCTTTGAGCGAGCCCGGCTGGTAGTAGATGCCCGCGTGGAGCACCTCCGAGCTGCGTGAGCTCGTGTGTTGGCCAAGGCTCGCCTCGGCCTCCAGCAGCACGACCTCGCGACCGCGCAGGGCGAGCTCGCGCGCGACGGCAAGCCCCACCACCCCTCCACCGATCACCACGCAATCGAGCGAGTCCATGCAGCGCGAGGCCGTAGCACGCGGTCCCAAGGCGGTCAGGGCTGATTCTCCCCGTCGTGCCCCGTGCCCCTGTGGGTGCGTCGGTACGGAAGGAAAATCGGTCGGTACGGAAGGAAAATCGGTCTGTACGGAAGGAAAATCGGTCTGTACCCCCTGGGAACCGTTCTGTACCCCCTGGGAACCGTTCTGTACCCCGCTACGCGCTCGGACTTCGGGTCGCGGCGATGCGATCGCGGATCCCGAGGAGCATTCGACGGTCCATTGCGAAGCCGACGGGTTCGAGCAAGGCAGGTCCTTGCATCAAGCGCGTGGCCAAGTCATCGGAGCAGGCGGAGCGGAAGCGACTGACGACGCGACAACCCCCTGCGCTGCGCGGCTCGAGCAAGAAGGCCCAGCTCGCTGCGGCCCACGGTCTTCCGCTGCTGCGGGCCTTTTCGTCGGCGCGCGCAACGGCCACGAGGCTGCGCGCCGGCTCGACTGTCACCACCCGAAGCGGCGGCATCGCGGGGTGAAGCAAGAGGTCGTCGCCGACTTTATGCGCCCACTCGGGGTGGATGGTCTCGGC
>CAITIQ010000426.1 GCA_903892415.1 uncultured delta proteobacterium
CAGGCAAACGGCGGCACGCTATTGCTCGACGAGATCGGGGAACTGCCCCTGTCCCTTCAGGTGAAGCTGTTGCGCGTCTTGCAGGAAGAGACGATTCGAAAGCTCGGCGACAACAAAGACCTGAAGGTGGACGTGCGCATCCTCGCGGCGACCCATCGCGATATTGCCGCGGAGACAGCTGCTGGGCGTTTCCGTGAGGACTTGTTCTACCGCATCAACGTTCTGACGATTCGCATTCCTCCGCTGCGCGAGCGTCGCGAGGACATCCCGCTCTTGATGGATCACTTCATCGCTCGGAACAACATCCGGCTCTCGACCAACATCCGCGGCGTTTCGCCTGAAGCACGCAAGACGTTCCTCGAGTACTCCTGGCCCGGTAACGTGCGCGAGCTCGAGAACACGATCGAACGAGCGATGGTGCTGTGCGAGAGCGAGGTGATCGGCAAGGAGGACCTACCCGAACGCATTCGCGACGCTGACGACACAGTGCAGGCCCATTTGGCCAGCGGTGAACTCTCGATCAAGAAGACCGTGCGAGCGATCGAGGAGATCTTGATCAAGAAGGCGCTCGAGAAGACCAAAGGAAACCGAACACGGGCCGCAGAAATCCTCGAGATCAGCCACCGGGCGCTCTTGTACAAGATCAAGGACTACCAAATCGAACGCTGACGCGAGCTTCTTGCTCGCGGCTCGCTGTGGTTTGAAGCGAAGGTGGACCGGTGAACATCGAGCGTTGGCTACCAGGCGTGGCCGCGGCCAAGAGCTACGAGAGACGCTTTCTGCGCCCAGACTTGATCGCTGGGCTCACCGTTGGCGCCATGCTCATCCCGCAGTCGATGGCCTATGCCGAGCTCGCCGGGATGCCACCAGCGTCAGGGTTTCATGCGGTGCTCTTGGCTCTTGTCGTGTACGCACTGCTCGGGAGTTCGAGGCACTTGGGGGTCGGCCCTGAACCTGGAACAGCGATTCTTGCCGCCACAGGGGTGGGCGCGTTGTCGCTCGGAGACCCCAACCGCTACGCGGCGTTGATGGTGGTGGTCGCGTTGGTCGTGGGGGCGCTCTGTCTTGCTGGAGCTCTGTTGCGACTCGGCTTTCTCGCGGAGCTGCTGTCGAAGCCGGTGCTGGTGGGCTACATCACCGGTGTCGGCCTCACCCTGATCTCGAGCCAACTGGGCAAGGCCGCGGGAATGTCGCTCAAGGCCGACGGCTTTTTCCCTCGGGTCATGCAGTTTGGTTCGCGGCTCGCCGAAGTTCATCCGCTCAGCTTGGTCGTGACCGTTGTTACGCTGGGTGTGCTGACGGCGCTGCGAAGGTATGCGCCCAAGTTGCCGGGCGCCCTCCTTGGAGTCAGCGGTGCCACGCTCGTGAGCCACCTGTTCGAGTTGCCGAGCCACGGCCTGCGGGTCGTTGGTGAATTGTCCGCGAGCTTGCCGCACCTGGCGCTACCCAGTCTGCGCTGGGCAGATCTCAGCGCCGTTTTGCCCACAGCGTTCGGCATCGCTCTCGTGGGCTACACCGACAACGTGCTCACGGCGCGTTCGGTTGCCGCTCGTCTCGGCTACCGCGTGAACGCGACGCAAGAGTTGCTCGCCTTGGGAGCGATCAATGTTGCTTCCTCGCTGTCGGGCGGCTTCGCCATCTCTTCGAGCGCGAGTCGAACGGCGGTCCCCGCTGCACTCGAGAGCAAGACCCAACTCGTGAGCCTGGTTGCGGCAGCGTTCGTCGTGCTGGCGATCCTTGGCTTTGGTCCTGTGCTCGCGCAGATGCCCGAGCCTGCCTTGTCGGCGGTCATTCTGTCGGCGGGCATTGCCATCATCGACCTCGAGGGGTTTCGGAGGCTATGGTCGATCAGCAGGCTCGAGTTTGGCGTCGCAGTTTTGGCCGCATTGAGCGTGATGCTGTTCGATGTGCTTAGCGGTGTCCTGCTCGCCGTGGGTGCGTCGGTGTTGCTCGCGCTTGGACGGATTGCCGTCCCGAACGACTCGATACTCGCGCGTGCGGAGAAGCTCGACGGTTGGGTGGATGCCAAGGAGCACCAGCTGGTGACCACTCCCGGTTTGCTCGTCTATCGTTTCGACGCGCCGCTCTTCTTCGCCAACGCCAACCGCTTTCGCGAGCGCCTCGCGACGGCTCTGCAAGCGAACCCTGGGCGCGAGGAGTGGGTCGTGCTCGACTTCGAAGGAGTCGGCGAGATCGACGCGACTGCGATCGAGATGCTCGAGGAGGTGATCGCGGAGCAGGAGCGAGCGGGAGTCGTAATCGCGATCGCGCGAGCCAATCCGCGGGCGATCGAACGACTCGAGCGTTCTGGGCTCTGTCGCAAGCATCGCTATGCGACCATCAACAGTGCGGTGAAGGCGTTCAACAGCAGGAGTCAGCGGAGCGACCCGTGACTCACCCAAGTTGCCCAAGCGAAGGTTGCGCCCATTGCACTTGTGAACTGAGCTTGTTGACCGGCAGATAGTGGCAACGGGAGCATGTTCCACCACGACCGGAACGCCTGTCCGCAGTGCTTGACGAACGCATCGCAAACCGTCACAAC
>CAITIQ010000427.1 GCA_903892415.1 uncultured delta proteobacterium
CGCTGGTCTTGACGAGTCTCTCCGTACCCGTACAGAGCAATACAAGGTCGACATCGCAGCGCTCCAGGGGCAGCTTGATTCCGTCCAGTCAAGGAACGCCGAGCTCCTTCGAAGCGCGGCGGCCGCGGGCTCTGCCGAGCTCGCGGCCTGGATCGAGCAATGCTCTCGCATTGACGAGAATTACCGCCAGATCCTTGCTCAATCGTCAAGTGATCATGATAAGGCAGTCGCGCTCTATCGCGAGCGGATCGACGCGTACAACAAGCGCCGAATCGAGTTTGAAGCAAGTCGAGACGCCGAGGAGGCGGAGTACGAGCGCCGTTGCGCCGAACACCGAAAGAACGACACGGCGTTTTACGAACTCGAAGTGAAACTGAGAAACGAGCGCGCGCGGACTGATCGGGAAATCGCGAGGCTCTCGCAGGAGTTCGAGCGTGAGCCTCGGCCCACCGAGCCCGTTAAAGCAGTTCCGCCTCCGCCGGTCAAGCCACCACAACCTGCGAGTTCATCCTCAATCGCAGGTGTCATGGCGACCAGCGAAATCGAGGGGCAAATTTCTGCACTCCGAGCCGAACGCGATTCCTTCATCTCTTCACAGCAACAGCAGATTGCGGCGCTGCGTCAGCGCTCGGCAGAGCGCAGCTCGACCGCACAAGCGCAGTTGAATGCCCAATTGGCCGAGCTACAGAGTCGCCATGAATCCGCGATGGCTCGGATCACGACCGAGCGCGATTCGGCACGACGTGCGGCTGAGCAGGCAGGTGCGATCCGAGATGCGGCAAACATGGATCCACTTGCAATTCAGCGAGAGATCATCGCCATACCTGAGCGGCAGGAGCAGCTCAGCCTTGAGCTCAACCGCCTGCGACAACAATCCGAACAGGAGATGCTCGATAGCTACCCGGGCAGGATGGCGCAGTTCCTCAGTTACTTCATGGCCAACAGGACCCAGCAGCAGCGGATCGATGTCGTGCTGACGTTCTTTATCCCGACACTGTCGCTTATCATGTCATTTGCTCCTGCGATCGTCCTCGAGGTCGTCCTTCATGGACTGATCATTGATCGTGCGCGCGTACTTCCCAAGCGCAAGCGGGCATTTTGGCGACAGTTCCGGCTCTTTGGCAGGGCGTTACGCCGCGAACGCGGGCTACTCGCCGCATCCCGGCTCGCAATTGAAGACAGAGAACGGAAACTCGACGAGCGAATTCAGCAACTCGATTTGGAGGTTGAAGGCCGGGCCAACGCCCAACTTCATGCGCTCACAGTCGAGCGCGACGACGCGCGCCTCCATCTTGCTACTTGCGCCGTCACCCTGGAGAAGGTTGCGAAGATCCAGAACGAAACGCACGAAGCTGCTTTGAAGCTGGTGGAGGAGCAACGCGAGGACATCGAGAAGCTGGCGAACACCGTTGTGGAGTTCGACAGTCGACCTGGCCAGCGAAGCGATACGAACTGGTCGGCGGAGAGTGACCCCAACCGGTAGCGCTGGGCGCACTGGTGGGCTGCGCCGATTTCTGAGCCTCCCGTTTGGGACTCAGGCGCACGATGCACGGCACCACCAGGAAGCCACAACGCAATCTTCCTTCGGCGGCGACGGGAGCTCGGGGTCGACGAAGTTGACTACCGATACTACCCCTTGGGCCACGGGCGCCAGCAAGATGCTGAAGAAGCGACCTGCCCCCGATCTCTGGTCCAGCGCTACGAGAGCCGGGCTGATCCCAGACCGGAGACGGGGCAGGCAAGCCGCACGACTCAACCTTCTGTCCTGCATGTCTTTAGGATCAGGTATGTGACCAATCGCAACGGCATGTTATCCTCTCCCTCCCCGGGCGCTTAGCTCAGTTGGTTAGAGCACCGCCATTACACGGCGGGTGTCGCAGGTTCGAGTCCTGCAGCGCTCATTGTGCGTACAGACCCCTCACCATGCGATCCCGATCGATCCACG
>CAITIQ010000428.1 GCA_903892415.1 uncultured delta proteobacterium
GACGCAGGTGTGAAGGGCGACTCTCCCAGCTCTCGACGAGGCCGCGGAACTTGAGCTTCTGGATGTGCGACTCGGAGACCTGCATGGTCTTGTCGCCGATGCGCAGCGGGAAGCCGTCGCCTTCGACGCGAACGGGCACATCGCAGTTCGGCACGTCGAAGACGATGAGCGAGTGCCCGTCGTGCTGGAGCACGAAGCCCTGCGACTGCGGCGGATGCAGGCGAACCCTCGGCACGTCGAGCAGCGCCGCGAGGGCGTCGGGCGGGAGCTGGTGGCCCATGACGCGGTGGTCGTCCTCGATGCCGAGGATGAGCACGCCGCCCTCGGCGTTGGCGAACCCCGCGACCTGCTCGGCCACTTGGTCGCGCACCTTGCGGCGGTCACGCGGGCGCTTCTTGCCCTCCTCGCCCTCGAACATTGACTTTCGGTCAAAGTGCTGGCCTTCGTCGCGGCCGAGGAACGGCGTGAGGTCGAAGGTGGGGGCGGTGGTCATGGCGCCGAAGCCTCCTCGGACTGTTCGCGCCCATGATGCTTCGCCGCCTCCGAGACGAACGCGCAGATATGATGAACACTGAAGTCGTTTCGGAGCTCGGCGATCGTGTCCACGAGTCGATGAGGTGCCACTTCGATGGCTGACTCAATCTCACCGAACGACGCTCCTCCTTCGAGAAGAACCGCTGCGGCGTAGATACGGTTCGTGGCGCTGGCAAGAAGCGTGCGGTAGTTTCCTACGACCGTGCGCCAGGCGCCTCCGGGAATGCGCACAGCGACATCAAGCACATCGAGAACGACCTCGGGCTTGATCGGGTTGAAGCGACGCGCGTAGCCCTCGAGCAGAATGCGCGTGCAATCGAGGATTTCCTCCAAGAACTTCCACGCGCCGCTTCGAGATGGAGCGTGCCGGAGCAACTCGGCCCCGACACGGAGGAGATGAAGGCTGGGATACAGCGCATTTTGGTCGAGCGTGGCGAATCGGGCCCGCTCGCGATCAGTCACGAACAGCGCCTTCCAAACGGGTCTCCACTCGCCGAACGGGTCAGGGAGCTGTCCCAGTCGTTCTGCCAAGGAGACGTAGCAAACCGCGCGACGGTGGCAGCTTTTCGCCTGCCAGCACAGGTCATCGTCGTTCTTCAGCAGAAGTTCGCGGTACCAAGCCCAGACCTCTCTCGGATCGGCGCCCAACACCGCCGACGTGATCAGATACGTCGCATACTCGATGGTGGTGCGGTTGCTCGGCACGCCTCCAATGCCTGCGACCTGCTGGCACTCGGCCAGCGTGGGCTTCGGGGTGAGCGCTTCGTAGATGGCGCGCAGCGCATGGCCACTCGCCGGCCATGACCGTTGGCCGTTCCAAGGCGGGCTCAAGTCGTGTCGCACCAGGGTCGATGCGAAAAGAGTGAGAAGAACGCGCCCGTCGGAGCGCGCGATGGCGACTTCGGCCACGCTCCTCAGCCACGCTGGAAGCTCGTCCTCCTCGAGCGCTTTCAACTTCGGCTCTGCGTCCGGAGCCGGTGGATAGGCTCTCGTCGCTTGAACGAGCCGATCATGAAGCTTCTCGGAATGCCGAACTGACGCACGGAGCGCCGCCAGCGCGCAGGTGCTTCCAGTCCAGGCATGGTCGGCGAAGACGGGCGGCGCGGCGCGAAGTAGCGCGAGGATGGACTCGCGACCGTCATCAAGGTGGAGACTGAGCCAGAGCCAA
>CAITIQ010000429.1 GCA_903892415.1 uncultured delta proteobacterium
CGCGCAGTGCGAGGGGTCGTCGACCGTCTCCTCAAGGTCCTCGTCGCGGTACTCGCCTCGGCTCAGCCCTACGACCGCGCCAAGCGGCCTGTGCAAAGCCTCGCGATCGCGGCTTGACGAACGGTAGGGAGTCCGTGCCCGATTTCTTCTCCCCCTCTCCCTCCCCTCTCCTCCCTCTCTCCCCCCTACTCCCTCCCCAACCTCTCCCACAACCTCTCAAACTCTCTCCGAAACGCCGTCAAAAACCGCTCATCGTCGCAAAGCACAAGATTCTCCTCGTTGTTGCGCGCCGCTCCTCGAGTCCAGTTGTAGCTCCCGGTGAGCGCGATCCTCCCGTCGAACACGGCGAATTTGTGATGCATATGCCACTCGGTGCGGTCGACGCGGACCGGGATTCCGGCGCGCTCGAGCTTCCAAATGTCGGAGCCTTCGTCGTTAGCCTTGTCGTTGTCGGTGATGACGCGCAGTTTGATTCCGCGCTCGTGCGCGGCGAGCAGCGCGCGGGCGATGCGATCGTCGGTGATGGTGAAGACGCACACGTCGATGCTGCGGCGCGCGTCTTCGAGTTGGTCGAGGATGGCGCCGAGGCACGTTTCGCCGGGGCTGAAGTGCACCTCGAGCGTGCCTTCGGCGGGCGGCGTCTTCTTCGCTGAGCTGGTCTGCGCAGCCTTTGCAGCCGTGGGGCTCGCAGCAGCGCTGGGCTTCACGTTGGTCTGCGCAACCCATTCTTCCTGAGCCGCCTTCAGTTTGATCTCCGCTCCAAGCGCGCGTGCGCTCTCCGCGCGCAACTTTGCTTCGAGTTGGCCCAGGCGCTTCGCGTCGTGGTTCGCGCGCTGGCGTTGCTTTTTTTGTTCATGGGCGCGCGCGGTGGTTTCGCGGTGAAGCGCCTCCTCGGCGCGTTTGGCCCGGGCCGTTGACGCCGCGAGCTTGGCTTCCAATGTGGAGGTCGTTGCAGCCGCGGGCGCCGTCGATGCCGGCGTTGCAGCCGCGCGCTCCCGCGTTGCAGCTGCTGGCCTCCCCTCGCTGCCTGCTTCAGCGGCCTTCAGATCCCGTCGCAGTCGTTCGATCACCACGCGGGCATGCCGCTGCGCGCGCAGGCTCTGGCGCGCAGCGCGCGTGAAGTTGCTGCGTGCTGGGGCCGCAGGCGCTGCACCCTCCGCTGACAACCCCGCCGCAGGCAGCGCAGTGCGCGGCTCGCTAGCGAGCGCCGGCTCCGCAGCAACCGGCGCGCCCAGGACGCGCAGCAACCAAAGACGAAGAGCTTTCAACATGGGGAGGGCGCAGCTCGGTTCACCTATCCTTGATAGCCGGTCTTGTCGTCGCACGTCGCTGGATCGAAACTGTCACCTTCGCCGGGCGCAGGACGCGCTAAGGAGCTGGCCATGAAATTGGCTCAGTGGCTTTCGGTGGTGGCGGTACTTGCGGCGTGCGGTGACAGTGGTGCAGGTGGAAGTGGCGCCGGCGGCAGTGATGGGACAGGCGCAAGCGCGCAAGGCGGCTCCGCGCAAGGCGGCTCCGCGCAAGGCGGCTCTGCGCAGGGCGGCTCTGCGCAGGGCGGCTCGGCACAAGGCGGTTCCGCGCAAGGCGGCTCGGCACAAGGCGGCTCCGCGCAAGGCGGCTCGGCACAAGGCGGCAATGGGCAAGGCGGGGCTGGTTCGGCGCAGGTCGTGATCAACGAGGTCGCGGCCGACGGCAACCCGGAGGACTGGATCGAGATCACCAACATTGGGACGGCCGACGCCGACCTCAGCGGTTGGACCTTCACCGACGAAGACCCGACGCACATCTTCACCTTCGCCGACGGCGTCACCCTCGCAGCGGGCGCTTACCTCGCGATCGATCGCGGGACGATGGAAGGCCAGTTCGATTTCGGCCTGGGCGGCGCCGCCGACTCGGTGCTGCTGTACGACGAAACCGCAACGCTCATCGACAGCACCAGCTGGGAGTTGGTCAAGCCGATGGCCGATCCGGAGACCTGGTCGCGCAACCCCGATGGCACCGGCCCGTTCGGCTTGGCCGAAGGCACGAAAGGCGCAGCGAACTAGTCGAACTGCAGCAAGGCCTCGCGCGAGGGCAAGTACAGCGCCGCACTATCGAACGGTGACGTTCTCGCTCTCGCACGAGGCTCGCAAGCGCGTTACGCCGTCGGCTTTGGGATCGAAGTCAATCGCGGTGACGTCGGCGTAGTCGAGGCCGACGAACTCTTCGTGCGCACGGAGCGCCCACGTCGCCGGGACTTCATCGGCGTGGCGGAACAGGTCGCCGCCCATCGCGGACGCTGCGCTGAGCTCCGCGGGCGCTTCGAGCCACGGCGGAATGAGACCCTGAGAATTGGCCGGGACCTGCACGTCCCACCAGAGGGCCTCCCCGGTCGTTCCGTAGCTCGCGGACAACCACACGAAGTCACCGATGGCGCCATCTTCTAGGCTCCAGCTGTCGCCTGTCGAGGTGGGCCGCGCAAGCTGTTGCCAATCGAGCTCGAGCTGTCCGTCCCCGTACGCGCGCTGGCCCTCGAGCGTGCGATCGCAGTAGGGGGTGTCGCCGCCATCGCCCGTATCGAAGAGATAGAACGGTAGCGGCGCGGTGAGCGGCACGACCCAGCTGGGGTGTGGCGCGCTCGCCATATAGCTGTTTGAGCTGGTCATCACCTCAGGCGCAAGTCCCCAGGAGGTCAGTCGCCAGGAGCCGCTCACCGGCGGCAAGGCTTCCCCTTGCACCCGCACGGTGGCGTCGATCCATGTGAGCGGCGCCGTGAGATCCAGCGGAACGGTCGTGCCCGCGGACCAGGAGGGAACGCACGCGCTAGCGACGACCTCGGACGCAGTTCCCTCGCCGTGATCGCGCCGCAGCGTAACGGTGATCGGCGAACCGGGCTCGAACCACGAGCAGGTTTGATCGCCAATCGATCGCTCTTCCAGCACGGTCCCAGGCTCGACGGCTTGCTCCCAGGAGCATCCGTCGTCGAGCCAATAGCTCCAGCCGTCCTCGAGCGAAGGCAGCTCGATTTGGAGGAGCACCGAGCCCGCTGGGGTTGGCGCGACGCCCGTCGCATCGATCGTAAGCTTGGCGCTCTTCGTCTCCGCGGTCACCACCAGCGACGTCGCGAGATGAATCCAGCCCGGATATTCAACATCCGGCTCGTAAGCAAACATCGCGACGGCGGTCACCATGCCGTCATCCTGAACCGAGAGCGTCGCGCGCCTCCTCCGTCGGACGGTTCACGAACCACGGCGGCGCAACCCGCGGCGAGGACGAGCCACGGGCTGATACGAACCACGAGCGAGGACGGCATGCGCTCGATGATCGACCAACCTCGCCTTCGCTTCAACGCGGCGCTGCAAACTAGCGGTCGAGCTGCTGCAAGGCCTCGCGCGCGGCCTGAGCAACCGCGGGGGCTGCGTGCTTCGTGAGCTGCTCGACGCGCGGCCTCGAGGCTTTGTCGCGCAGCAGCGCGAGGCCGCGCAGGGCGCTCGCGACCTCGTTGGGCTCATCGGAGTTGAGCGAACGGCGCAGCTCCGGGAGCGCGCGTGGATCCTGGCTGCGCGCGAGATAACGAAGGAGCTGCGAGCGCGGAGCAGCGTTGCCAAGCTCGCGCTGCGACGCTGTGCCGGCGACCAAACGCAACACCAACTCGGTCATTTCAGGGCTGACGCTCGCGCTCGCCAGCGAGCCGGCCAGCCGCTTGGGGTCGGCCTCGATCAGCTTCGAGACCAGGGGCAGCCAAACCGGCGCGCTATCGGTTCCACGCAGCGCCTCCCGCAAGCGCGTGTCCACGTCGTACATCGCCTCGTATTCGTCGGCGGCGCCGAATTGCTCTGGACGCTGCAACACCATGCTCGCGCGCGCCTGCCGCGCCACCACCACATTCTTGCCCGCTGCGAGTTCGCTCAAGCGCTGTTTGGACGGCTCGTCTTCGCAGCGCCACAGCGCCATCGCCCCGGCGATCACCACGCTGGCGTCGTCGCTGGTGGAGGCCGCGAGCGCGACCGGGCATTGCTCCGCAGCTGGGGCCGGAGCAACGGCGAGCACGCGCAGATAGGCGGCCTTGTGTGCTGGCTTCGGCCCCGCGCGCAGCGCCTCGAGCGCGGCTGCGCTCGCCTGCTTGCCGGCGAAGGGAGCTGCGCAAGCCAGCGCATCCGCAGCGGACCAACCTCCGGCGGCGTGAATTGCGAGCAAGGTTGCAGGCGCCTGTTCGAGCTCCGACGCACACAGCGCCTCGACCACCAGGATCGAAACCCCAGACCCTCCGCCGATGCAGCCGTTCAACGTCGAGAGCATCGTGGAGTCCGCCCCGAGGCGTACCAACGCCGGCAACCCCGCGGGGACTTTGTTCGCCACATGAACGCCCACGTACGCGCGCACGATCGCGCTCTCGTGCTCGAGCAAGGCGATGAGCTCGCGCTCGTTGGCCAGCCCTCGCAGCGTCTCAAACAGCGCATACGTTGCGCTGGGAGAGCCGCCGTATCCGACGTACTTGGACTCGTACGCCTTCGCCCGCGACAGCGCGAGCGCAGCCTCGAGCACCTCCGGCCGAAGCGCGAGCTCCGCCGTCTTCTTCCCCGCGAAGACCGGCGGCGTCGCTGCGCTCGCGGAGGCCACCGTGCTCGAACTCGCTGCGGCGTTCGAGCCGCTGCTGTCGAGCGCGCTACCCTGGCCGCAAGCGATGAGCACGAGCGAGGACGTCCAACAGGCGAGCCGCTTCATCGACTGAGCCTTTCACACAAGCGCCCGCAGCGCACGGAGATCAGCGGCTCTTCGCAGGCTCAGCCAGCTCGCTGAGCGGCCGGGTCTTCGCCTCGAAGTGCGCGCGCAAGTCGAGCGAATCGCTGCGGCTCACCGAGCAGTCGAGCCTTCGGTCATCGCCGAGCCGCTGGGTGAAGAAGGTCTGCTTCACCTGCAGCTTCCAGCGTGCCTTGGCGTTGCGCGGCAAGACGAAGTACAGCGTGCAATCACCGCCCGGCTGCGCAGGACCGCCCGGGTTATCGCAGCCCGTCGGACCGAACGCCTGCTGCAATCGGCTCGCGATCGGCGCGCTGCGTTCGAAGTCCTCCGGCGACGGCTCGCCTTCGGCCAGGCCTGGCTGGAACGGGCTCGTGAAGAAGAGCGATAGCCCGAACGAGAAGAACGCTGCGGTCGTCTTCAGCGCGTTGTCCGGCGTCGCATAGGTCGCATAAAGCCGATTGGGCGGCATCTTCTCTTTGGTCGCGCGAATCAACGAGGCCCAGTTGACCGGCGCGGCCTCATTCAGCCGTTCCGCTTCTTCCACCTCGAGCTGCACTTGATAGCCGTCCACCGGCAGCGTGTTGGTGAGCATGCGCACGCGGACGAACTCGTGGCGAGCGTCGATGATCGGCGCATATTTGCCGAGCACCGGCTCGAGCTCTTCCTGCGTGAGGGTATGGATATGAAGCTGTGCATCGGCGTCTCGCGCTAACGCAGCAGCAACCTCGTCGGCCGCCTCCTCATCTACTCCGGCGCACACAGCCTCGCGGTAGTGCTTGTTCGCCAGTAGCGAAGGCAGCGTCGGAGCGCAGCCCGCGAGCAGCCAAGCGAAGGCAACGCTCTTGAGCAAGTCGCTCATAGGTCCCCCGAGTAGGTCGGCGAGAACATCAGATGCAGCTCGTGCACCGTCCTGTCCAGGTCCTCGACGTAAGCGACCTGATGCGCAAGCTCCATGCCGAACACTTCCCAACGCATCAGCAAGCTGCTGCGTGCGCCGTAAGCGAAGTGACCGTCGAGCGAACCAACCACGGCGTGCGGAACGAGGGCCACGCCGAAGTCACCGCTCGGTCGCGGGTCCTCCGGTTCGCTCGTCGGTCCAACGCCGTGCAGGCCGGGTCCGAGCCCAACGACGAACCAATGCGAGCGTTCGTACACGTAGCTGTAGCCAAGCTCTGCGACGACCGAGAAGGGCTCGCGCCGATCGAAGCTGAGCTCGACGCCGCCGAGCAGGTCGAAGCTGAAGCGCCCTCCCTCGGTAGCCCGCGCAAAAGCGTCCTCCTCCTCGTTCGTCGGCAGCGTCACCTGCGCGCCAATCGCGCTGCGCGACCAGGCCGCGACCGTGGTGTCGGGGATGCGGTAGTAGAAAGGGCTCTGCCCGATCTCGCGCACGGCGTGCCGCTCCGGCGCCTCGACCTCGGGCAGCTCGAACGTCTTCGCCGCGACCGGAAGGCCGTTGGGTAGCAGCTCTTGTGCGAAGGCCGGCCGCGCGAGACCAAGCCCGCTGATGCAAGCCGCTGCATACAAAAGCAGCGGGCGTACAGAGGAAGAAGGAAGCGAAGTTTGCATGGCTGGCTGTTCAGCAGAATCTATGCCGAATCCCTTGCTACACCGAGTTCGCGAAGAAGCGGGCGGGTTCGACATGGGCCGCGCTGAGCGCCAACGAACTTCGCGGCGGCAGTGCGAAGCGCACTTCGCCGCGACGATCGCCGCACTCACTTGCCGAACAAAACCAGCTCGCAATCGCCCTGCCGACCCAAGCTGGTTCCCGTTCCGACCAGCTGCTCGCGAACGTCGGCGGGTACACGGCAGAGCCAGGCGCCGTCGAGTTCGGCGCGCATGTGCTCGACGTCGACTTTGTGCTGCGGGCTGATGCGGTGTTGCGCGACCTTGGGCTGCTTGTGCACGAGCGGCTGGGCGCCGGGGATGGCGTAGAGCGTCGGCAGGTTGACCTCACGGTCGATCACCGCGAGCGCCGGGGCGTGCAGCAAAGAGCGTTCGCGCAAAGCGCGCGCGCGGTCGCCCTCGGTCAAGTAGGTCACGTTGCCGAGCGTCGCTCCAACCGGAAATAGCGCCAGCACTTGACGTTCGGCCGCGAGCTCCTTCCCAAGCTCGAGTTCGGTCTTGGCCAACACCGCGAAGCGCACGCTGCTGAGCAACGCGACAAGCCCAAAGGCCGCGAGTTCGAGCTTCTCGTACACGAGCGGCGCCGGCTTTAAGACGAAGAGCGCCAGCGTCCAGGCGCCGAGCGCGTAGCGACCGTTCGCCTCGTACGTACCAGCAAATTCGGAGGGCGCGATGAACACCAAGAGCGCGAGCAGCGCGCTGCCGATCAGCATCGGCAACACCACACCGCGTTTGCGCGCCGCGAAGGCGAGCACCACGATCGCGATCACAAAGCCCGCCAACACCACGAGGTCCACGCTGCGGTTGAGCGACGGCACGATGGAGAACAGCAGATGCTTGACCGACGCTCCGATCGGAGAGAAGGCGCGATCCGCACTGCGCGAGGCATAACGCACTGTCCAGTGCGCGAGGTACAAGAAGCCGGGCAGTGCGGCGAACACGCAGCCCGGCAAACGCGAGCGCAAGCTGCTGGTTTTTCCGACGCCTCCAATGGCGACCGCAAAACAGAAGACGAACAACGTCAGCAGCGCGGCGCCATGCGAGACGGCGGTGCCGAGCGAGAGCAAAGCCAGGCTCGCGAAGTCCACCGCGCGCCGGCGCTCAGCGACCAAGGTCGCAAGCGCGTGCACGGCGAGCGCCATGCCGAAGGCGTAGTTCGCGTAGCCCTGAAGGAAGTGCTCGTTGAGTACGAAGGTGCAGGCGACCAGCGCGCGCAAGGAGGGCCGGCCGGTGACCGCAGCGCCCAGCCGCACACAGGCCGAACACCAGGTGGCGATCGTCAGCGCGAGAAAGAGCTTGCCCGCGGTGATCGCCGAGAGCCCCGGCACGACGAACACGCCGAAAAGATCGAAAGCGAGGTTGGGATACGGCCCCCAAGCGCCGTCGTAAAAACGGTTCACCGCTGGGGATTGCAGGTGCGTGAGCACGTGCACGCGCGCCATGTGGTTGGGAAAGTCGGAGAGCGCCGGCACCTCGGGCAGCGCCACAACGCCGATCAACAGGCCAACGATGACCAGGAAGAGCGCGTGGTAGCGGAATCCGGCTCGCATCGGCGCATACTAGGGACCGCATCGAACAAGCGACACACGAAGTGCAAGCCGCCGGAGTTGGTTGCTCAAAACTTGGGCTGGCGGTGCAAAGCTCGCGGCCAGAAGGCACGAAACGGCGCGAATACCGGTGTGCGCAACTGGGCACAACGGTTGCTAGCGCCCGCGCGTGAACCGCCAACACTTGGGTCTCGGGTCTCTGCTCCTTTTATCCCTTTCGGTCGCCGCTTGCGGCGCTGGCTCCGACCCGCCGGGGACGGGAGCGGGCAACGCGAATGGCGGTGGTGGGGAAGACTTCAGCAGCTCCGGCTCGACGATGAGCGGCTTTGGCGGCAACGGCGAAGGAGGTTGCTCCAACCGTTGCTCGGCGGACCTTCATTCGTATTTGGATTGCAACGGCAACGTGCTCTCCGAGTGCCCCGCAGACAAAGCCTGTGCTCCCGGCGGCTCCTGCATTGCACCGTGCGAGGCGGCTGGGCAGCACCAAAGCACCATCGGTTGCGACTTCTATAGCGTCACTACGCCGGTGGTGTTCGGCTCCCGCGGAGGTTGCTTTGCGGCGATGATCGCCAACACCTGGACCACGCCGATCAGCATCGGCCTCGAGTACGGCGGCGAGACCACCGACGCCGCGCCCTACGCGTACAAGCCCACCGGCTCCGGCAACCTCTCCTATGAACCGCTTTCGAACGGGCAGCTCGGGCCGGGAGAGCTCGGCGTGATCTTCCTTTCGCAATACAACTCGGGAGATCCGCTGCGCGTCAGCTGTCCCAAGCCGTCGTGGAAAACGACCTCCACGCAAATCAACGGCTCCGGCGTCGGCAGTGCCTTCAACATCACCACCTCAGCCCCGGTGGTCGCTTATGACGTCTACCCGTGGGGCGGCGCCACCAGCTATGCCACCAGCGCCTCGCTGCTTTTCCCGACCAGTTCCTGGGGCACCAACGTGGTGACCGCGGACGCGTGGGAACAAGCCTCTGGCAACCCCTTCACGCAGATCGTCGCTAGCCAAGACAACACCAAGGTCACCTTCGTACCCAAGTCGAACATCCCGGCGACCGGCATCGTTCCAGCCATGCCAGCGAACGTGCCTGCGAACCTGACGTTGATGCGCGGGGACTTCCTCCAGATCGAACAACCCAGTCGGCTCGCCGGCTCCCTGCTCTCCGCCGACAAGCCGGTCAGTGTGTGGGGCGGCTCGAGCTGCATGAACATCCCGACCGATCTCGACGCCTGCGACGCGGCTCACCAACAGCTGCTGCCGGTGCAGTCGCTCGGCAACGAGTACATCGTCGCTCGCTATCCGAGCCGCGGCGGAGACGACAACGCGCCGGTGACGTTGGTCGGCATGGTGGACGGTACCCAGCTCACCTTCCAGCCGGTGCCGTCGGGAGCACCGAGCACGATCGACAAGGGCGAGGTGGTGATCGTCTCGGCCTCGGCGCCGTTCACGGTGAAGAGCCAAGGCGAGGCGTTCCCCTTCTCGGTCGCGGCGCACATGACCGGCGGAGCCACCAACGGCGAGGGGCTTGGTGATCCCGAGTACGTCAACGCCGTCCCGCCCGATCAGTACCTCTCGAGCTACCTGTTCGTCACCGACCCGACGTACGGCCACACAGCGCTGGTGTTTACCCGCAAGCGCGACGCAAACGGCGAGTTCCACGACGTCACGCTCGATTGCATGGGCACGCTCAGCGGCTGGGAGACCGTTGACGCCGACTCGGAGGCCTTGCGCCTGCTGATCGTCGACAACGGAGCTGGGGTGGGCGGCTGCTCCAACGGCGTGCATCAAGCCTCGAGTGACTCGGCCTTCGGACTCACGGTCTGGGGCTACGACTACTACGCGAGCTACGCCTATCCCGCCGGTATGAGCGTGGCGCCAATCAATGACGTAGTGGTACCGCCCGTTCCGCAGTGAGCTAACGCGCGCTGGTGGAGCTCCGGTCGCAAGACCGGAGCTCCTTAGCGTTTGAGCACCGCACTAGCGTTTGAGCACCGACCAAACCATATGCGGTGAAGCCTTGTGCATCCGCACCATGCGTACCCAGAGCAAGGTCATGTGCTCGAGGTGCAGCGCCTGCTCGAGACCTCCGACATCCAACGGCTCCCAGCCGAGCTCGCGAATCAATCCGGCGACGACGCCCTTCGCCGCTGCGTCGCTGCCACAAAAGAACATCGCGGGCTTTGCTTCGTGACCAGGGAAACGGTTGTTCTCGAGGTTCTCGAAGCCGTAGATGGTGAAGGCCTTGACCACCTTGGCCGACGGAACGAGCGACGCAATCAGCGCGCTCCCCGATTGAGCGCTGTTCAGGCCGTGGGAGAGCCCAGGTCCAACGGGGTTGGTGCAGTCGACGAGGATCTTGTTGTTCAGCTCATCGGCGAGCCCTTCGAGCAGCGGCTGGGTGCTTTGGAAGGGCGTCGCGAGGAAGACGACGTCAGCCGCACGAAGCGCCGCCTTGGTTTCGACCGCACGCAAGGCTGGGTTGCGCGCGAGCGCTTTGCTGAGGCTCGCCGAAGCCTCTTTGCTCGAGCAGAGCGCCACATCGTGGCCGGCCAGCGCGAGCTTGTCCGCCAAGGCGGCACCGACGTTTCCGTATCCGAGGAACGCGATCTTCATGCGCACGATGGTTGCGCTTCGACGCTGCAACCACAATTCGATGGCTCGAAACTCATCCTTTCATTGCCTGCATGAACCCGAGGGATGGGGGCAGTCACCCCTATGTTCCAGCAGCTATTCGGCGCTTTTTGCGAAAAGAAACCCGAGTTGACCAAGGTGCGATGTCGCACTACTGTGTCGCCATGAATCGCTATCAGGCGAGCCCACCGCCGCAACACCAGGCCTCACTCAACGCACCTTCTTCTTGGGGTCCCGCACAGCAGTCGATGATGCCGGTTGCGTACTCGCAACCTTGGAGTCCGCCAACGGCTACTGCAGCGCGCGGGCCGAACGGGCTGGGAATCGCTGCCATCGTTGTCGCTGCGCTCGCGGTCCCCGCGTTGGGATTGGCGCTGATGAATCTCGCTCAGACGAGCAGTGGCGGGCTTGCTGGCCTGCCCGAGTTTGCGCAGCGCCTCGCCTTCGAGGCGAACATGAGGAGGGTACTCATGTTTGGAGCTGTTTCGCTCGCGGTGGGTTTGGTGGCGCTCGTCTTGGGTGGATTTGCGCATCGCTCAACCACGGGACGGGTTGGGCTCGCGCTTGGAAGCGTTGTGGTGCTTGGCTCTTTGTTCGCGCAAGCGTCGCGAGCGAGTGCTTCGTTCTCCCCCTCGGCCGATCCGCGCGCCTCGCGTGAGGGCGAACTCGATCAGCCGCTGGCGCTGGGTCAGGCTCCTCAGCAGGCTCAACAGCCCTTCGATGCCGCTGAACTCGACGCCGCGATCAAGCGCGCCAACCTGGCGGCACTCGCCCCCACCGCGGCGCCGACCTCGCAGAGCGCCGGCGCAACCAAGTCCGACTCCACCAACTCCAACGCAACCAAGTCCGATGAAAGTCCGACCGCCAACGCCAAAGCCGGCAGCTCGAGCGTGAGCGGCAAGCTTGCGCCAGACGTCATCCAGCGCGTGGTTCGAAAGAGCTTCGGCCGCTATCGAGCTTGCTACGAGAACGGATTGCGTAGCGATCCGAAGCTCGCAGGCAAAGTCACGGTGAACTTCGTGATTGGTAGTAACGGCGCAGTGAGTTCCGCCAGCGGCAGCGGCGATCTTCCAAGCGCTGTCACAAGCTGTGTCACCAGCGCATTTCGTGGTCTTTCATTCCCGCAGCCTGAGGGCGGCTCGGTCAAAGTCTCCTACCCGATCGCGTTTTCTCCCTCAAAGTGACGCGCGCGTTCAACCTGCTGAACGCATCGTTGACGAATGGGCGCAGCGCGCAGACCCTTAGCGGATGTCGCTCGTTGCCTGCGCCCAATGTGCCTGTGCCGTAAAGTTCGCTGACGCTGTTTGCCCGCACTGCGGAGCCACCATGCGCAACGCAGACGGAAGCCTGGCCAAGACGGCCATCGCCGTCGTGCTGGGTCTTTCGAGCGCAGCGCTCGGTGCTTGCGGTGCGCCGCCGAGCGCGCCGAAGTACGGCGTTCCTGCAACCGAGGGGCCCGCCCCAATGGCTGAACCATCCACCTCCAGCGCGCCCTCCGCGGCCCCAACTGGCGAGGTCGCCATCTACGGCGTCGCGGGCACCGAGGACCGCTAGTCGGGGAGCGCCTCCAGCTTCCGTTGCGGCACGGCGCATGCTCAACGACCTTCCGCAGGCCTCGCCTGCAGAAGGTTGTGCCCCATGTCGATCTCGAAGATCACGCCCATCGTTTCGGCCTTGTTCGTAGTCAGCCTGCTCCTCGCAGGAGCGGCCTGTGCGACCAGCACGGCGATGACCCCCGCAGCCAACGCGCCCTTCACTGAAGGGGAAGTCCAAGCCAGCTATGAAAAGACCGGAAACGGTGCCGTGCGCGTGCGAGTCAAGAACCTTGGGGATCCCAAGCGCCTCAACGCCAAGGCCACGACCTACGTGATTTGGTTGACCCCAGACGGCTCGCCCAACGCGCAGAACGTGGGAGCCTTTCAAGTGGACGGCGATCAAGAAGGCAGCTTCGAGTTCAAAACCTCGTTCAAAAAGTTCACCCTCAATGTCAGCGCCGAGCCCGCAGCCAACGCGCTCACGATGACGGGCGTGAGCGTGCTTCGTGCTGACGTCGTAGCCGAGGACTGAACCTCACATCGTCAGTTCCGCTCCGGGGCTCGAGCTGCGCGCTAGCTTGCGATACAAGGTTCGCCGGTCTAGCCCCAGCAGCTCAGCCGCCCGGGATTTGTTCCCACTCACAATCTTGAGCACCCGGTCGATGTAACGCCGCTCGAGTTCATCCAAGGTGACGACCTCCTCGCTGGTTTGCGCGGCAACAGGCAGCGCCTCCGAGCGATACTTGCGCAACCGATCGGGAAGGTCCTCGAGCGCAATCTCATCGTCACAACACATCGCGACTGCGCGCTCGAGGCTGTTCTCCAACTCGCGCACGTTGCCCGGCCAGTTGTACTGCATCAGCCTTTCCGCGGCCGGCCCAGACAAGCGCCTCACGGCTGCGTGGCCATCCCGCATCGCTGCCACCTCGAGAAAGTGATGCGCTAGTTCGAGCACGTCAGTCGCCCGCTCCCGCAGTGGCGGCAGCTCAACCTTGACAACGTTGATGCGATAGTAGAGGTCCTCGCGAAAGCGTTTGCGGACTACCTCTTCCTCGAGGTCGCGATTGGTGGCCGAGACGATGCGCGCGTCGAAGTCGACCTCTTCGTCCGACCCTACCGGGCGAACCTTCCGTTCTTGCAGCGCGCGAAGCAGTTTGGCCTGCATCTCGATCGGCATCTCGCCCAGCTCGTCGAGAAACAGCGTGCCACCGCTCGCCTGCTTGAACAGCCCCGGACGTGCCACCTTCGCGTCAGTGAAGGCGCCTTTGGCGTGCCCGAACAATTCGCTCTCGAGCAAATTGGGATGCACCGCAGCGCAATTGAGCGCAACAAAGGGGCCCTCTCGGTGCCGCGAAAGGTTGTGGATCGCCCGCGCAATCAGCTCCTTCCCGGTCCCCGTCTCACCACAAATCAAGACCGACGCATCGCTCGGAGCAACCCGTGCCACCACGTCGAACACACGCGTCATCGCACGGCTCGAGCCGCGCAAGAGCAGCTCTGGATGCATCTTTGCCAGAGGGTCAGCATCAAGCGATGAAGAGGGACGCTCGGTTGGCGCACAAGCGAACGTACGACTGGACTCGGACTCATGTGAGCCTGTTCCTCTCACCGCAAAGATTCCTCGCACCGCCTCCAACGGGGAGTCGTCCGTGACAGCCCGAACGCCGGCGCCCTTCAGCTCGCTCGCAGATGAATTCAACATACAAGCGCTAGAGCATGTTGCGCGCCAAGTTGCCGCGTGGGTGACTCACCAAGCCATTTAGCCACAGTCGCACTTTGCCACCCGACCGCAGGCACCATGCTGGCGTTCAAACAGCTCACGATGGTTGGACGCCCCATCACAATGGTCGAGGGACAGCGAGGGGACGCGACCGCTACCGCACCCAAAAGCCTCTGGCGCGGTGAACAGCCTCGCCGCCGCGCACAAAAGGCGAAGGCGCCACCCCCGTACGGGAGCAGCGCCTCATCGGAACGCGGCGTTAGCCTACTTTCCGACTTTGCCCTTCTTGTCCCCGGAGTGACCGTGGAACGTGCGCGTCGGAGCGAACTCGCCGAGCTTGTGCCCAACCATGTTCTCGGTGACGAACACAGGGACGAACTTCCGGCCGTTGTGAACGGCGAAGGTGAGGCCAACGGCCTCCGGGAAGATCGTGCTGCGACGTGACCAGGTCTTGATGACCTTCTTCGACTGTTGACCTTGGGCGCCCTGGATTTTCTCAAGCAGATGGCCGTCGATGAACGGGCCCTTCTTTACACTGCGCGGCATATCAATCAGCCCTTCTGGTTACGGCGACGAATGATCATTGAATCAGTTCGCTTGTTGTTACGGGTCTTCTTGCCCTTGGAGAGCTGACCCCAGGGCGAACAAGGGTGACGACCACCGGAGGTTCGGCCTTCGCCACCGCCCATCGGGTGATCAACGGGGTTCATCGTCACGCCGCGGTTGTGAGGTCGGAAGCCGAGCCAACGAGTGCGGCCAGCCTTGCCGAGGCTCACGTTCGCGTGCTCGAGGTTCGACACCTGGCCGACCGTCGCGCGACACTCAACGTGGATCTTCCGGATTTCGCCGGAGGGAAGACGAACTTGCGCCCACTCCCCATCCTTCGCCATCAGCTGAGCCGAGGAGCCGGCCGAGCGAACGAGCTGACCGCCCTTGCCCTTCTTGAGCTCAACGTTGTGAATGCTGGTCCCGGGGGGGATGTAGCGCAGCGTGAGCGAGTTGCCGGCCTTGATGTCGGCGTGGCGGCTCGACACGATCTCCGAGCCGACGGTGAGGCCGTCCGGAGCGAGGATGTAGCGCTTCTCACCGTCTGCGTAGTGGAGCAGGGCGATGCGAGCCGTTCGGTTGGGATCGTACTCGATCGAGTAGACCTTGGCCGGAACGCCGATCTTGTTGCGCTTGAAGTCGATGACTCGGTAGCGCTGCTTGTGACCACCGCCGCGGAAACGCGAGGTGATGCGACCGCGATTGTTGCGGCCACCCGAAGAAGTCTGCTTCTCAATCAGGCTTCGCTCGGGGACATCGGTCGTGATCTCTTTGAAGTCGCTGACCGAATAAAAACGCCGTCCCGGGGACGTGGGCTTAGAAGTCTTGATGCCCATAACTCACTCCGCCTTCTCGTCGAAGAACTTGATCTCGTCGCCCTGCTTCAGGGTGATGACCGCTTTTTTCCAATTGCGGAGCCGCGAATAGCCCCGCCCCATGCGTCGATCCTTGCCTCGGATAACGCAGGTGTTCACATCGAGAACCGTCACGCCGAACAGCTTCTGTACGGCGTTCTTGATCTCTGCTTTGTTCGCGGTCGGGAGGACCTCGAAGATGACCTTGTTGTCGCCTTCGCGAAGACGCGTCGACTTCTCCGTCAGGATGATCGGGCGCTTAAGAATGGTTTCGTTGGTGCGCAGCATGGTTCTCGCCTTACTTAAGGCAGCGGGCCTCGAGGGCCTTCGCCGCATCCTTCGACACGATGAGGTGGTCGTGCCTCAACAGGTCATAAACGTTGACGCCTTCCGGCGGCAGGAACTGGTGGGCCTCGATGTTGCGGATGGAGAGCTGAAGCTTCTCGTTGGTCTTGGAATCGACCACGAGCGCCTTCTTCTCCACCTTCAACGTCGTGAGCGCTGAGCTGAGAGCCTTCGTCTTGATCTCCGAGAGCTCGAGGCTGTCGACGACGGTAAGACGGTTCTCTTTGGCAAAGAGCGAGAGTGCACTCTTCAGTGCAGCCACGCGAACCTTGCGCGGGGGACGGTAGGACCAGTCCTTGGGTTCCATCGCGTGGGCGTTACCGCCGCCGGGATGATGGGGTGCGCGCAGTGAACCCTGGCGAGCTCGGCCAGTGCCCTTCTGCTTGTATAGCTTCTTCGACGAACCACGAACGGCTGACCGCTCCTTGGTTGCCTTGGTGCCGGAACGACGCGACGCGAGCTGAGCTTTGACTACTTCGTAGAAGAGCTGCTCTCGGACTTCGCCAGCGAAAACATCGTCGGATAGCTCTAGCTTGCCGACTTCTTCACGCTTCAGGTTGTAGACGGTGAAAATCATGGGACAGCTCCTAGGACTTGATCTCGACGTCAACGCCGGCCGAGAGGTCCAGCTTCATGAGGGCGTCGAGGGTCTGTTGCGTGGGCTCGATAATGTCCAAGAGGCGCTTGTGAGTGCGCACCTCGAACTGCTCACGCGACTTCTTGTCGACGTGAGGGCCGCGGAGAACCGTGTAGCGGCGCAGTTCAGTGGGCAGAGGAATCGGCCCAGCTACGCGTGCTCCGGTTCGCTTTGCGGTCTCGACGATATCCGTGGTCGACTTGTCGAGGAGTTGGTGGTCGAACGCCTTGAGGCGGATACGAATCTTGGTGCCATCGGCCATGAGAGAACTTCCTTCAAAGCCCAGCTTTGCATCGGGAGCTGAGCAAAAAACCAAACTTGGGGGGTCCGCGCACCCCTCGCTCGAGGAGCGCGCGGAGAAAAAACTACTCGATGATCTTGGTGACGATGCCAGCGCCAACCGTCTTGCCGCCTTCGCGGATAGCGAAGCGCATCTGCTCTTCGAGAGCGACGGGGGCGATGAGCTGGATGTCCATCGTGATGTTGTCGCCCGGCATAACCATCTTCACGCCTTCGGGGAGGGCGCAGGTGCCCGTCACGTCGGTGGTGCGGATGTAGAACTGCGGGCGGTAGTTGGTGAAGAA
>CAITIQ010000430.1 GCA_903892415.1 uncultured delta proteobacterium
TCCACCGGGATACCGATCTATCTCCCGGAGGCGCTCGGTAAGAAGCTCCCGCTCTTTCGCCGCTTGCGCATGAGAACGCTGGTGGAGGCGCATTTCCAAGCCGACCAATATGAGTCGCACGCAGCGGCGCTCAAGTCGGTGGCCATCGCTCGCATCGTGCGCTGAAGTCGCGTCAAGGTTCGCGGTCCGACCACAAGACCGGCACGTTCGGATCGAGCTGATAGCCGCCCTCGCCTTTGATCAAGAGCGGTCGCAACGAACCGCGCCGCAAGAAGGCGAGCGCGACGTTGACGCGATTCTCCTGGGCCTCGGCTAGCACGCGCTCTCCTGGCCAACCTGCGGCAAAGAGCGCCTCCCCGGTGAGCCCGACGCCGGGCGCTTGTTCGCGCAGTTTGGTGAGCGCGAGCAGGAGCAGCCGCGGTGCCCTGCGCTTGTCGAGCCACTCGACGGCACCTGCGCCGATGCGAAACCAACGGGCCTCGCGCTCGACGATCAAGACGAGCGGCGACAGCGTTTGGCTGACCACGGCGCGCACCAGGCCGCGTTCGAGGATGCGCACCGCCACCCGCACGTCATCGCTACTGCCAGCGGCCGAGATGCCGTCTCTCCCCTCCACCAACGCCGAGGCGATGCGGGACCGGACCAGCTCGAAGAAGGCGCTGCCGCGCTGAGCATCGCCCTCGGCGTAGCACCTGCGACCGCGCGCCAACTCGAGGAAGGCCTCGTGAATATCGACGATGCCGTGTGCGAGGTGGTCCTCGGTATCGAGCAGCAGGCGACGCGCTGCCGCGAGTGAAGCTTCCCCTTCGTCGAAGCGCTCGAGGTCCGCGAGCACGGCTCCGAGCCGCGAACGAGCGATCGCTTCGGAGCGTTTGTCCCCGAGCCCTGCGAGCAGCCGCAGCGCTCGTTCTTCATGACGATGCGCGTCCTCGAGCTGTTCGGCCTCGTGCGAGAGAGCCCCCAAGTTGCCGATCGCGATGGCTAGCAAGCGACGCTCTCCTACAGCCTCGAGCTCGTTTACCGCGCGCTCGAAGCGCACGCGCGCCAACTCAAGCGCACCGCGCTCTTGTTCGAGCAGGCCGAAATTCCCCTCCAAGGTCGCAGCGATACGCCTTTCGCCGGCTCGTCGCAAAATGCTGATGGCCTCTTCGTAGCGGCGCGCCGCCTCCACGAGATCACCACGGTCATGCGAGACGGCGCCCAGGTTGCCGACCGCGCGCCCATGCCCGACGGCGTCCCCGCGGCGCACGAGCAGCTCCGCCGCGCGTTCGTAGCAGACGGTGGCCTCATCGAGGCGACGCTCGCGATGCAAGAAGAGCCCACGCTTGAGCAGCACCTCGGTCAACAGTCGATCGTCGCTGCTCTGCGAGACCGTCGCGGTCGCCCGATCGAAGTCGCGCGCAGCCTCGTTGGCCCGCCCAGCCATCGCATGGGCCTGCCCTCGTGCGACCAGCACGGCTGCCACCAACTTGAGGTCGACCGAGCTCTCGCCAACGGCGTCGATCGCTTGGTCGAGCAGCGCCAAGTGATGACCAAACGGGCCGCGGCGCGAGACGATGGCATCCACCGCTACGCAAAGAGCGAGCGCGGCCTCGAGCTGCGCTGCACGCAGAGCTGCGCGCGCCGCATGGGCGAAGTTCTCGAGATCGGCGTCGGCGCTCGAACCGGCCCGTGCGCGGGCTTGGTAGAAGTTCAAGTGGGCCGCCGATACTCGACTGGCGGCCGCTTCCTCTTGCAGCTCCTCAGCGAAGGCGCGCGTGCTTTCGAACAGCGCCAAGCGGCCCGGCTCGCGATGGGCACGCAGCAACGATTTGTCGCGCAGCTCGCACAAACAGTCGATCACCTCATCGTGGCTCAGCGTCGCATCCCCGCCCTGGGCGACGGCGACAGCGGCCTCCAGATCGAAGCTGCCCCGAAAGACCGAACAAGCCGAGAGCAGCGTGCGTTCGCGGGGCGTAAGGAGCTCCCAACTCCAAGCGACTGCGCCGCGCAGGCTCGATTGGCGAGCGGGCATGTCGCGGCGCCCTCGCGAGAGCACGTCCAACTTGCGACCCAAACGCGCCGTCAGCCCTTCGACGCCCAAGACCCCCAACCGAGCGGCGGCAAGCTCGATCGCCAGCGGCACACCTTCAAGCTCGGTGACGATTTGCCCGAGCCCCTCGCTTTGGTCGCGGGGAATGGCTTCACCACCGCCCGCCGCGCGCCCGCGCTCCACCAAAAGGCGCACCGCGTCCGACTCGAGAGGATCTTCACCAGCGACCGGCAGGCCCAGCGGCAAGAGCTCATACGCTCGCTCCGGCGCGATGCGCAACAGCTCCCGGGTGGTGAGCAAAAAGCGCGTCTTCGCCGAACCTCGCAGCAGCTCGGCGAGCAAGGCCGCAGCGACGTCGGTGATCTGCTCGACGTTGTCCCAAATCAGCAGCGCCGGCGCGCGTTTCTCCAGGCCTTGGCGCAGGAACTCGGCTGCGCGCGCGCGCGGCCCACGCGGTGCGCCTAAGTTCAACGCGTGAGCGAGCGCGCTGACCAGGCCATCGCGATCATGCACGTTCGCCAGCTCCGCGAAGACTGCGGTCTCTCCGCGAGCGAGCACACGCTCAGCGAGGTGCATCGCCAAGCGACTCTTGCCCATGCCAGCAGGCCCCCAGAGCGTGACCACGCGATGCCCCTGCAGCAGTTGCTCGAGCTCGGCGCTCTCGGATAGGCGCCCGATCAAGCGAGAGGGCGAAACGAAGGTTTCTGACTTCAAACCGGTGCTCAGGGTTGCAGCCGATTGACGATGGCCAGCTTTTCGCTAGCACCGTCCTGGAAGCTGACGACGAAGCCGAGCTTTGAGATGGCCTCCGGGTGCACCGGCGTGACCTGCGTCCGCGTACCGTCTTCACGGCAGGCGCTGCCTCGCAGCGACGGAGCGTGTCCGGGCTCGCCGGAATGAACGATCACCCCCGTGCGACAGCCCGCCCCCGTGGCGACGAACAGACCGCTCATCAGGTCGGAGCGCGTCCCGTCGGCATGCCACGCGAGCACGACACCCGCGCGGTTGTGGAGCGTTCCCTCGGCTTCATCGCCCCGCACCGTGCCGCGCAGGCGCAGACCGTTCGCGCTCAGATCGAAGGAGCCGTCCTCCATCAGCTCGCCCTCGAGCCAGCCGGTGTTTGACTCGAGCGAGGTCTGCTCGCCACAAACGTAGGCAACGACGTGACCGTCTTCGAGCGAAAGGGCGATCGAGGTGGCCTGCCCCTCACTCTCCGCGAGGCCGACCAGCATTTGTTGATCGATTCGCTCTACCTCGGAGTCGCAGGCGGTTGCCAGCGCGAGCGACGCAATTGCAATTGATGCCGCGCGAAAACGCAACCCAAGCAAGACCTTCATGACCAAGCGGTACCACGCGAGATCCAGCCCGCCAAGCCAGGCACCACCTCGTTTAAGAGCGATTAAGGAGCCCGCCGAGGTTGGCGGCCCCAGCCTGAACCACGCCTCCTCCGGCTTGCCCCTGAACGCAGCAACGAGCCTTCCTCTTGGCCACCGATCGGCTGGCGGGGGCGCCACGACCTTGCTACGAACCGTGGGTGAGCGTTCGATTGCTGGTCTTCGATGGGACGCCCAAAGCGGGCGAAAAGGCGCTGCGCAGCGCTTGGTCGGTGGGCGCGAAGCTCTACCGCTCGCTCGGTTGGGTGGATGAGAGCTTCGGCGCCAAGAGCTGGACGGAGGCCCTCGCGTGGCTCGGTTCGGTGGGGGGCGACAGTGCGATCAGCGAGGTGCAGTTTTGGGGGCACGGCAACTGGGGCAGCGCGAGCATCGCCGGAGACGCGCTGTCGGAGAGCTCGTTCTCCCGCGGACACGCCCATCGTGAAGGGCTGACTCGCCTGGCCCAACGTATGACGAAGGCGACCTCTCCGCTGCTTTGGTTCAGAACCTGCGAGACCTTCGGGGCGCAGCGCGGTCAACGATTTGCCGAATGTTGCGCAAGCGAATTGAAGGCTCGCGTCGCCGGCCACACCTTCATCATTGGCGCGTGGCAGAGCGGGTTGCACGGGCTAGCTCCCGGCGCCAAGCCGAGTTGGTCGGCGAGCGAGGGGCTGGTCGCTGGCGACGCCGAGCGTCCGGTGCGCGCCGCCTGGTCGAGCTTGAACGCGCCCAACACCGTCCACTTCATGAACCATCAGGTCCCCGAGCGCTGGTTCGAGTGAGTGCGAACGGCTTGTTCGAACGTGCCGTCGAGGGCATGCGACCCCAAGCGTGGCAGCAGTCGTTCGCACGGCTGGCGTATTGGCTCGGCCCGTGGAGCGCCGCTCGCACGCCCAAAGACGTTCGCCGCACCGAAGTTGAGATCGGCGCGACGCGTGGGCTGATCTTCGAGGGCTCGCGCGAGCCAACAGCGACCTACTTGGTGCTGCCCGGCCTGCACTACGCCGGGCCCGACGATCCTCGGCTGGACCGTTTTTGTCGCGCCTTGGCGAGCTCCGGCTTTCACGTGGTGGCGCCGTTCATTCGCTCCTTCAGCTCGCTCGTGCTCGAGCCCTCAGGGTTCGATGACGCGCGAGCAGCGCTCTCGTACGCCCAAGCGCAAGCTGCTCAACGTGGCCACCCAGCGCCAGCGATCTTTTCGATCAGCTTTGGATCGCGCCTCGCGCTCGAGCTCGCGGCCAGCGAGCAGCCGCCGGGCGCGCTCTTGCTGTTTGGCGGCTACGCGGAGTTCATTCCAACGGTGCGCTTCGCGGTCACGGGTCGTACGGAGCCTTCTCCTGCGCCGTTCGAGGCGCATCGGGATCCGCTGAACCCCCCGGTGGTTTTCCTGAACTTGTTGCCCGAACTCGACGTGAGCGACAAGCCGCTGCTAGCCAACGCTTGGATCGAAATGGCCAAAGCGACGTGGGGCCAAAGTGAGCTCAAACAGGACGACCGCCTCCGGCCGCACGCCGAGCGCATCGCGCAAACGTTACCGGAGCAACTGCGCGAGCCGTTCTTGCGCGGCTGTTGCCTAAGCGACGGTGCCAACGGCTGGCTCGAAAGTGGGCTCGAGCGCGCCCGCGAAAGGCTGATGTACCTCGACGGACGCGACGCCGCGCGACGAGCACGCTGCAAGGTGGTCGTGGTGCATGGTCGCGACGACGATGTGATCCCGTTCACCGAGTCGGAGAAGCTCGCGCAGTGCCTCGCCGCAGATGCCTTTCAGGCGCTGCACCTCACCGGTCTGTACGGGCACACCGCAACCACCTCGCCCTCGCTGGCGCAGCTCGCAAGTGAAGCAGCGACGCTCGCGCGGATGATCACCCACGTGGCGAAGGCGCCCCACGGGAAGCTTTAGCCGACGTGCCGAGCCTCAGCCGGTGGGGCCGGCCGGCAGCAGGCTGGCGACCGAGTTGTCCTCGGCCTCGAAGAAGTAGCCCTGCGTGGAGGCGAGAAGCTCTTCACGTTGCCGCGGAGTAGCCACCTTGACAAAGTCGCGAAACACCCGCGGATCATAGAAGCGGAAATACAGCTTCTCGGTGGTCTCTTCTTCCTCTGCCATCAAGAAGCGCCGCGCGTGACGCCGAACTTCTTTTTGGTGCGCGTCGGAGCGAAAGTAGATGCCCCACGCGTTGCCCCAGCCGCCGATCAACAAGCGGTCGAGCAGATCCGAGTCAGCCTCGAAACGAACGAGGTAGGGAGCCTTGTCATCGAGGATGCGCCCTTCGAAGCCTTCGTACAGATTCTGATGCGCATCGATCGACTCGCACAGAACCCACCGCACGCGCTCATCGCGCGCCGCATCGAAGATGGCGTAGAGCTGGCCGTCGCGAGGGCCGAGCTCCGCCTTGATGGCCTCGATCCGAGCTGCGCGCGACGCGGCGAGCGGCTCGTCGCTGACGGCGGTAAAGCCCTCGACGAAGATCTGGAAGGTGGTAGCGCCGGCGATCACAAAACCGCCGTGTTCGATGAAGCCGCGTGGTCGCAGATCACCGTTTACTTGCAGCCCCGTCGCGCTGCCCAGATCACGCACCAACGCCTGCCGACCGCTCCACCAAATGCTGAAGTGAACCCCGCTCAGCTGCGGATCATTGACCGAGATATTCGCGCGATCGGTGCGGCCGATCGTCAGCGTCTGACCGGGCTCGAGCACGATCT
This sequence comes from uncultured delta proteobacterium, assembly GCA_903892415.1. Taxonomy (GTDB): domain Bacteria; phylum Myxococcota_A; class Polyangia; order Polyangiales; family Polyangiaceae; genus Xiheicaenibacterium. The sequence continues at coordinate 6,106 of CAITIQ010000430.1, forward strand.
TGCGAAAGGCGTGCGGTCCCCAGAGGATCATCAGAATGCCGCGCCGAAGCGGCTGGGAGGGCGGAGATAGATCGTTGCTTGCGTCAGTCATGATGGCAGCCCGCGGCGCGACGTCCGCAGCCGCGCCCCAGTTGGAGGTCAAGACGCCCACTTCTCGAGCAGGAAGTCCACACGCTCGGGAGAGCTGGCGACATTGGCGATGAACAGCCCAAGATCGAAGTCTTCCTCCTCGGCCATGCCAAGGTCGTACTCCATCGGTGGATTGATCGGGTTTGGGTAGGAATGGGCCAGCAGCAGCTTGCCTCCCTTCTCGATCCGCAGCTTGCGCAGATCCTCGCCAGAGAGCTTCACCACTACCGTCTCAGCGCCAGGCTCATTGCCGGGGCCACGAACGACCGAGGCGCGCGCACCGTCTTCATCCGGCAGCTCCACCTCGGCGCTCAAGTCAGCGCCTTTACCAAGCACGCAACGCTCCTCGCCGAGGTGCAGGTGCAAACGCCCCGACTCGGCGAAGAACACGGCGCGCTGATCCCCGAGATCCATCACCACCCCCTTGGGTGCGCCGCGCGTTTCGCTCGGCGAAATCGCGCCTGTGGCTGGGTCGAAGGAGAAGAAGGTGTTTGCTCGCAGGAAGTCGAGCACCAACATGCTCAGCCGCCTCCGGGAAGGAGCTTCATCGCTTCCTCCATCACCTTGGTGCTGACCTGCTCCTTCAGGTAGTCCACCACTGGACCGAGCACCTTGGCCGCCTCCGGATTGTTCATCATGCCCCCGAGCAACTTGTCGACAGCCTCGCTCGAGAACTGACCGAGTTGCTGCGGCAAGTTCTGCTCGACCGCAGCTTTGGCCAGCACCCCGAGCTTGTCGTTGCCGGTCATGTTCTTGACGATGTCCGAAGCGAGGTCGCCTTTGACCATCGCGAACTTCTCTTTGATGTTGCCTTCAACCAAGGCAGCGGCGAGCGCCTTGATGTTCTCGTTATCAACCTGTTTGCCGACCGCGCCTGCGAGTTCTTTGCCCGCGATCTCACGGAACTTCGCCTCGAAGTTGCCATCGGCGGCAGCCGACGCCAGCTCCTTGAGACGTTCATCGCTGGTGAAATTCCCCACAAGATCACTTGCGAGGCTGCCCTTGAGATTCTCGAACGACTCCTTGAGATGGCCATGTGCGGCCGCCTCGGCGAGCATCTTGAGGTTCTCGTTGTCGGTGAACTTGCCGGCCAGATCGTAGGCGACCTCACCCGTGATCTGCTTGAACTTCTCTTTGAACTCGCCCTTCGCCGCAGCTGAAGCGAGTTCTTTGAGCTTGTCGTTGTCGGTGAACTTGCCGGCCAAGTCGCTGGCTAGCTCACCCTTCAGATCTTTGAACTTACCCTCCGCCGCCATGCGGATGAGGTCGCGCGTACGTTTGTCATCAATGACGTTCGCGGTCAGATCGTCGACGATGTCACCGCGCAGGTTCTTGAGACCCTCTTTGAACTTGCCCTCGGCAGCGGCGTCGAGGAGGTCGCGGTACTTCTTGTTCTTGTCCTCCATCAACCAAGCGACGCCGGGGCCGAGTTTGTCCCCGAATTTGGCTTGGTTGCGGTCGTAGACGAACTTGAGCAAATCTCCGTGGGTGTCGAGCTCTGCACCGTAGTGCTCGGCGATCACCTTGCGCGCCGTGACCGCCCAGTTCGCCACCGACTGCGCGTCTTCCCCTTTGGAGCGCAGCTGCTCCGCCACCGGCTTGAGCGTCTTGATGAGCTTCTTGAACTCTTCACGCTTGGCCGGCGGAGCGATCTCATCGATCTTCTTCTTGATGCTCTCGATGATCGCCTTGCCCGACTCGAACAGGGTGTTTGCCGAGCCCGGCGGAGGCTGATTCGCCGGAGGCGCCTCTCCGAGTTCTTTGGCGAGCGCGCGTTTCGCCTTCTCGCACTCTTCGCAGAACGGCGTGCCGTTAGCAGCGGCACCGGCCAGAGTTGAGCCCTGGCCGGTTTGCCCGATCAGCACGCTTGGGCAGCCAGCGACGATCTTCCCGCCGTGTGCGGTGGAATCACCGAGCCGCGCCGCCATCATGTTGTTGACGAGCACGGTAGGCGAGCCAGCTGCGATGCTGTCCACCGCGGGGACGCAGATCAGACTGTCCCCAACGCGCCCCTGCGGCATGTAGCCCGTGATGACGTTGGGACTGCCGGAGATGACAGGACCACCTACGTGAGGAACCGGCCCTGGATTGACCATGGGGCAGGTATGCATGTCAGAGATGCGTGCGGCAGGGGGCATGGCTTAATCCTGGATTTGGTCGGATGAGTCCTTCGGGAAAGCCTCCTCGGCGTCTTTCGGCGCTGTCGGTGACGAGCCGCCACCAGTGGCGGCTGAACCGCCGCTGTTGATGCGCACGAGCGTTCCCACGATGTCCACCCCGCCAGGGTGAATCGAGATGAAGCCTCCAGCGCCTTTGATCGTGAGCTGCGAGCCAGCTTCGACCACGACCTTGGTCCCTGCTTTGAGGTGGATTTCCTTGCCAGCGTCGACAGCGTGTTTGTTGCCGACCTTCTCTTGTTGATCGACGCCGACCGTCAGCGACGTGGACTTGTCGATCTTCTGCATGCGATCGCCCATCACGTGAAGGTGGTCATCCACCTTGATCAGCTCCTTCTTGGTCTTGACCACGATCAGGTGCTGATTCTCGACCACCGTTCGGTGGTGGTGTCGGCCGATGCGCTCGGTCCAATCGCGCTTGACCAACTTGTGAAGGTCCTTTTGCGCCTGGAGGTAGATGAGCTCCTTTTGCGCTTTGTCCTCCAACTTGAACTCGTTGTAGCCGCCAGTCGTCGGCGACGAGTTGGTCTTCCACCCGGAGACGGTCTTGTTCTCGGGCAGCTTGTAAGGCACCGGGTTCAGCTGGTTGAAGACGCGGCCCACCACCAGCGGCTCATCAGGGTCGCCGTCGAGGAAGCCGACCAGCACCTCTTGTCCGATGCGCGGGATGTTGATCATGCCGAAGCCGGTACCCGACCAGCCCTGGCTCACGCGCATCCAACAAGAGCTGTTGTCGTCCATCGTGCCCTCGCGGTCCCACGGGAACTGCACGCGCACGCGACCAAACTCGTCGACGTGGATCTCTTGGCCCTTGGGTCCGACCACGGTGGCGCTCTGAACGCCGTGAACCTGCGGCTTGGCCGTTTCGAGCGGGGGACGATAGGCGTCCGAACGAAACTGCGCGTTGACCGTCATGTCCCAATGACCGTCGTGGGTGCCGCTGATCTCGAACCAATTGACGAGGATCTTCTCGGCGACGGCCTCATGCGGATGGCCATCGATCTGGAGCGCCACACCCGGCGAAAGATCGACGACGTTGGTGGCAAATTCGATCGAACGTTTGCCAGCTCGACGGGCCTCGAGCCCGCGACCGGCCTTGGCGGTGAGGTAATCACCGTCATAGCGATAAGCGCCTTTGTCATCGGCGATCGGCGTGTTGCCGCCGGGCTTACCCTCAATGCGTGAAGCGCCCGGATGGTACTCGTAGTGTTCGAGCTTCATCTCCGGCGCACCGGCTTTGGGGCCCTCGCCGAACAGACGGAAGCTGGGATTGCGGAAGTCGAAATCGACGACCTCGTGGGCCCCAGGTCGCACGTCGTGGAAGTAGCGAAGCTTGGTGACGTAAGGCTTCTGTGCGGCCTCCATCGGCGCATCTTCATAGGGGACGTTGGGAGCCTCGCGCAGCGGCTTGTTGGTGATGTCGTCGACGAAGACGAGCGACGTCGATTCTTCTTCGTCTGCGAGGATGTACGTGATGCCAGCTTCCTCGAGCAGACGGGAGAAGAACGCGTAATCGGTCTCGCCGTATTGGCTCTTGTATTCGAGCTTCGGGTACTTGCCGCGCTCGATCTTCCACGTGGGAGCAAGGCCCCACTCACCCAGCAGTTTGTCGATGATGTCCGGGATGGAGAGGCGCTGAAAGATGCGGTGGTTCTTGCGCCGCCCAAGCATCCAGAGCTCCGGCACCACCTGCAGCTTGTAGGTCGAGAGCACGCGAGTGCCATGACGTCCGACCTCCATGCCCTGCACTTGCTCTACATAGTTGCAGACGCCAGACCAACCGCGTTTGGTTGCACCAACTCGCACGTAGCCAGTGTCGATGCGGAAGCTCGCAGGCTGCCCAACGACGGCGGAAAGGTCGATGTTGTAGTCCTCGGCTACAACGAGAAGATCGACCGAGAACAGCTTATGAAGCGATTCGCGAACGGTGAATCGTCGAATGTCGAACGGGTTCCCAATCGCACAGGTGAAGTCGAGCGTCGGCATGCAGCCTCCGTATATGGGGACGATGCTACGCCCGGTTGTGGGAACGGCTGCGACAAAAGTCCGCTTGCGGAATCCCGTCAGCAAACTTCGGTCGTACTCGGACGCACTCGCACGCCTGCTAAGCCTGGTTGTGGTTCCAGCAAACCCGGCCGCAGCAACCGCAGGTTTCAGCGCGTTGGCATCAGCACCACGCCGAGCCCGCGGGCGACGCGGGCTCCCAACCTGCGAGCTCGCGCAGGAAAGAAGCCCCGCGGATCCGGCCGACCGAGGTGGTCTGAAAAGGGCAACTCGAGCGTTAGCGACGGTATGCCGAACTGGTGGTGCACCCAGTTGGTCGCAAAGGCCAAGCTCGGAGTGACGCGCGAATCATAGGGATAGCGATGCTTGGTTTGGTAGTCCGGCGTCAGCAGGAGCATCTCCGCTTGGAACGCATCCACCTGATTCCGGACCTCGACAGGCGGGAGACCATCCGGCGGCTGAGCGAACACCCAAGGCAGCCGCTCGTCACCGTGAACGTCGAGAAAGAACCGCGCTCCGCTCTCAATCATCGCAGCGCGAGTGACGCTCACCTCGATGGGCGCGCTCTCGTGGGCCCACTTGCGGTTCAAGTCCAGTCCTTGCGGAGTCGTGCGGTGATTTCCGATCGCCGCGCCGTCGGGATTCATCCGCGGGATGATGGCAAAACCCACAGATTCCAAGAGCGCACGGGCCGCAGCGCCCCCGCCGGTCAAGAACTCGACAAGACCCTCGACGAACCAGCCCGCCATCGCCTCGCCAGGGTGCTGTTGAGCGATCACCCACACCGGCCGGTCTTGTTTACCCAACTGCAGACATTCGATCGCGCGTCCCGCGGGCGTCCGGCCAAGCAAGCGGACAGTTCCTCCGGACAAACGAGTGCGTCGGCGCAGGGCCGAGAGCCGCTCCGCCGGATACGGCGGGTAATAGCAGAGACGAAGACGTCGCTCGGCGTGAGTGCCGCGAATCAAGAGCTTTCCGCCTACCAAGCTCGAATCGAGCCGCCGCCACGCCTGCCCGTCCGAGGCAAACACCTTGTAGGCGCCGCCGAAAGCGTCCCCCCAGGTGCATTCATGAGCATTCTGGATAAAGAGCTCGAAGGAAGAGCCCGCCTGGCCGCTTACGTCAAAGGCGAACCACTGCCGAAAACGCTGGGCGCCGACGTCGTGAGGAATGGTCAGCGTGGCGCCATGGGCCCCGAGCTCCTGAACCTCGATCCTTCCGCCCTCGAAATTACTGGAAACCTTCATTCGCGCGTCTTCACTTGCCCTTATGATGCGGCGCCATGGCGTCTTCAGAAAAGACAGTTTTAGTTATCGCGAGCTACGACAAAGGTCACGACTTCCTTCGGTCGTGCAAAGCGCAGGGCTGGAGAGTCGTACTCATCACCTCGGAGAGCCTGCGTCACAGCCATCAATTCCCCACCGATGTGATCGACGAACTCTTCTTCATGCGGGACGTCGACAAGAAGTGGAACCTCGACGAAACCAAGCGCGCGGTAAGTTACCTCGCGCGCACCAGGAACTTCGATCGCATCGTTCCGCTCGACGACTTCGACCTAGAGACAGCCGCGCTCTTGCGCGAGCACATGCGTATCCCCGGCATGGGAGAGACCACCACCCGCTACTTCCGCGACAAGCTCGCCATGCGCATGCGCGCCCAGAGCACCGGCATCAACGTTCCCGACTTCGTCCACTTGCTGAATGAAGACCGCATCCGCGAGTTCACCAGCCGCGTGCCTGCCCCCTGGGTGGTGAAGCCGCGCTCCAGCGCCGGTGCCATTGGCATCAAGAAGGCGCACTCGCAAGAGGAGCTTTGGGAGATCATCAACAAGCTCGGCGATGAGCGCTCTGAGTTCTTGCTCGAGCGTTATGTCGCAGGTGACGTATTCCACGTCGACTCACTGGTGCACGAGGGCAAGGTGCTGTTCGTTCGGGCCAGCCGCTACGGCAGGCCGCCGCTCGACGTTTCGCACCAAGGGGACGTCTTTACGTCACGCATCCTGCCGACGGGAACCTCAGACTCCCAGGCGCTGATCGAGATGAACGCACAGGTGCTCGCGGCGATGCGCTTGGTGCGCGGAGCAAGCCACACCGAGTTCATCCGCGGACGCGACGACGGCCTTTTGTACTTCCTCGAGACCAGCGCGCGCGTGGGTGGGGCACACCTCGCCGATATGCTGGAAGCGGCGACTGGGCTCAATCCTTGGGCTGAGTGGGCAAAGATCGAGCTGGCCGGAGAGAACGGTTCGTACACCGCCCCGCCGACGCGCGACGAGTATGCCGGGATCCTCGTCTCACTCTCGCGCCAAGAGCACCCCGACAGCACAGCCTTCTCCGAGCCTGAGGTGGTGTGGCGCCTCAACAAGGCCTTCCACATCGGGATGATCGTGCGCTCGCCCTCCCCCGCCCGCGTCGATGAGCTTTTGGCTCGCTACCTCGAAGAGATACGGCGCGATTTTCATGCGGTCGCACCGCCGCTCACCCACGCCAATAACTAGCAAACGAGCTCAATCAGCGGGCAAGCGTGACTTGTGCCGCAGATTGCAGAGAACGGCGCGGACCTGATCCTCGAGCAGGAAGGTCCCGCCGTTTTGCGTTGTGTCGTGATCGAGCAAGAGGCCGAGGTGCAGGTGGTACATGCCGTTGGCGCGACCGCTCGTCCCGAGATGCTGACCAGCCGCGATACGCCGACGAGGAGTTGCTCCTTCGGCTTGGGTGAAGGCCAGGTCGGCGAGGTGCGCGTACCACACATGGGTGACGCGTCCCGCTGCCGTCTGCAAAGGCTCATCAAGCTCGATGCGAATCGCGCGGTCGTCGTCGCCGGGACTGCGCCAAGCCGTGTGGCCAGCCTCAGCGTAGTCGACGTACCCAGCGGCCAAGGCGAACACGGGCTGATTCATCCCTGCGAGATCGAGCCCCGTATCGGCTTGGTAACCAGCGGCAAAACCGCCAGGCATGGGGTTGTGAAGTCCGCACGCTAGGAGCTGACTGGTTGGACCTTGGGCTGGCTCGAGCAGCTCGGTCTGGGAAAGAGAGCTTGGTGCCACCGCCGTCACCTCGCTGGGCCAAGCCAGCAGGCCGGGTTGCGCCAAGAGACGCGGACGCTCCTGTGTTGGTGCAAGCGCCGGGTGCGCTTGCTCGCCAACCGAGTCTGCTACCGGGAGCTGCGGCGCAGCTGCGTTCGGCGCGCAGGAGACCAGGACGACCAGTGACAGGAGAAGGGCGGTAAGGCGAGCCATGCCCGAGGTCGTACCTGGGCGGGAAAGTGTGACGGACGTGTTCTCGAGGTCAACGCTTTCTCCGGCTGAGCGCGCAACATGAGTCACCATCATCGCCTCCGATCCATAAACTCTCGAGGTGTGGCCAGCTTTGGCCAGAACCTCCCTTCCTGATGCTTGGAGTCTTTATGATCAACAAGACATTCGCTGGATTCTCTACGCTCCTGGTCGCTTCCGTAGCGCTCTCTGCTGCTTGCGGAGATAGCGGCGGGGCCGGGGCCAACGGCGGCGGGGGAGCTGGAGGCAACACCCCCGCGGACTGCAGCGAAAATGGCGTCGAGTGCGGGGTCCTCTGCGACAGCGACCTCGGCTGCGTCGAGTGCATCAGCGACACCGATTGCGGCGTAGCCAACCCGTTCTGCGAACTGGGCCGTTGCCGCGAATGTGCGGGGACCAGCGACTGCGGCCCCGGGACCTCCTGTTTTCCGAAGGACAACGAGTGCCGCCCCTCGTGCATGAGCAACGCCGACTGTAACGGCAACGGCAACGGCAACGGCAACGGCAACGGCGACGATGAACCTCTGTGCGACACCACGACTGGAGCCTGCGTCGGTTGCATCGGGGACGCGGACTGCCCCTCCGACGCACCGTTTTGCAACGACTCCAAGCAGTGCGCCGAATGTCTCTCGAACAGCGACTGCGGAGCCGCGCAACCGATCTGTGACCAACAGGACGGGGAATGCGGCGAGTGCAACGTGGACAGCGATTGTGACGGCGGCATCTGCAACGACAATGAGTGCAAAGCCATCTGTACCTCGGACGCCGACTGCACGGCGGGCCGGCCGAAGTGCGATGTGCCAAGCGGAAACTGCGTTGATTGCTTGAGCAACGAGGACTGCGGTGTCGCGGCGCCGGTGTGCAGCAACGAGGCTTCCTGCGTCGTGTGCGTAACCGACGTGGACTGTGCCGCAGCTACGCCCATCTGTCGCAAGGGCGAGGAGTGCGTGGAATGTGAAGAGGACTTCCAGTGCCCCGCCGACAAGCCGA
>CAITIQ010000431.1 GCA_903892415.1 uncultured delta proteobacterium
CAGCTCCACTCGCCCACGCCGCGTAACTCATGCCGTCCGTGCACGACATACCTGAATCCCGTGCACGCAACTGTCTTGACGGAAGGGGGACACTACAGGTATCGGTCGGGTCGGGAGCGGCCCCGCCGGCGAGCCCTGTACAGGTAACAGCGGCGGTATTCGCATGTTCGCTAAAAGCCATGTAGATGCGCTCGAGGCCCAATACGCTGGTTCCGAAGATAGTAACCTTGTTTGGCGTACGCACAGTCTGACCGTCGGCTATTGCATTGAGCTTTCGCAGCGGACTGGACTCAGCAATGGTACCGTCCACACCAACGAGCACCCGTGTAAACCACCAGTCCCCTCCGCCCCGTCAAGGTGTCGAAGTTGCGCCAGGTGACGTAGATTGGCAGGCTTACCTGGCCAGCAATTCCGCTCGAAGTTTAACTCTTCTTGTTCAAAGTCGGAGTCATTGGCTGCCTCCGCAACCACATTATCCTCACTATCAGTACCCCCCACCACATTGGCACAAGCGGCGATCCCAAACAGACTAATGATTGACCAGCGTACATGCATATTCCCTCGTTGACGGCCTGAGCCGTCAGCTAACCAGCGTGACCTTCATGCTGTCGCACTAACAGCATAGGACTGTCTACTTGCCTGATGTCAAACCACGTCAAAGCAGCCCTCCCAAGGCTGCTTCCCACAAGGCGACCGTCAGGGATGTTTCTCAACAAGAAGTCGACCACGGCCGGTCGATTTGCTCCCCGACCGCAATTTCCATAAGAAAAGGCACTTGAGTGCCGTCGCGAGACACCGCCGCGTAAAAGGGAGCACTTGAGTGCCATTTATGAGCCCCGCGACACAAGGAGGACAGTTGAGTGCCGTTTGGCTGGGAAAGCAGAAACGGACTGGGCCACACGAAGCGGTGGTCGAACTCGATGCACTTACGGACTGCCGACCGCGTTAGCTTCACCGGCGACGAGCTGCGCGCCGAGACCGGTGACCTCGTAGTGATCGCTGCAAACCTCGAAGGGGTAGAAGTCGTCGGCCAACCTGCAGCTGAGCGCGGCGCGTGCGACGGGGGCCTCTCCAGCGAGTTCGACCCACGGCCCTTCCCTGCTGAGGATGAAACCCGCTTTGCCGCTACCGACCGCAGCGAGTGACGCCAACTCTCGCCCATCGAGCGAGCGCACGGACAACCCGGGGCCGGCCAAGAGTAACGTTGTGTCGCTCAAAAACTTCGCTTTATTCGCAGCTCCGAACCTTGCTTGTTCACGCCTCTGAACCAGGTCCCAAACTTGGACCTCACCCGGGCCAAAGTAGTTGCTGGCTGAAACAGCGAGCTTGCCGCTTGGCGCGAAGCCAAGCGCGCTCACGCTCGACCAGGCTGGGTCGAGCATGAACAGCGGCTTTCCGGCGCGGTCGACGAATTCAAGCTTATCCCCGCGCGTTGTCGCAAGCAGCGCGCTGTCCGGCGAAAACTCGAACGGGCTGCCTGGGAGCGAGGCTCGTTTCAGCCACGTCTTCGCATCGACCAACTCGCTACCGAACACCACGAGCTGGCCGTCAGGGGCGAAAACGGCCTGATCATTGTAGCCCACCGGGAACGGCAGGTCGCGCAGCGTCTGCCTCGTTGCAACGTCAATCAGCTTGGTCTTCTCTCCAGCAGCGACCAGCACCTTCCCATCCGGCGAGAAGGCCAGCTCTCGTACCCCGTCCACGGAGGGAACGAGCGGACGTCGTGACTCGTTGCTAGGTCCAAGCTGAAGGCCTTCCTCCATGTCCGTCGCTAACAACTGGCCGTCCGCCGATAGCGCGGCAGCGCCGACATACCCGTCGAGACCGACCACCTTGGCGGGCGCCTCCAGTGACCAAACCTGAGCCTTCCCGTCCAAGGCAACGAGCCTCGAACCATCACGGCTCACAAGGACAGAGTCCGCGACTCTGACCGCGAGCGGCTCACGCAACACGCGACCGGAGGCAACGTCAAGCACGGCCACACCATCCTCCCCATCGATCGCGAGCGTGCTGCTGTCCTGAGAGAACGCAAAGGCGCGCGCGCGGCGCGCAAGCGAGGCATCGATCGTCCGTCCCTGCGCGGTCGCGACTTCGATCAGCAACACCTCCGCACGCAGGCCCAGCGCGAGCCACTTGCGATCGCCGGAGAAGGCGAAGACCTTGATCGATTCGGCGTTCTGAGGTCGAAAGCGCGCCAGCGCGGCACGCGCACGACCTGCATCAACGTCCACCGCACCGCCGACCAACTTGCCCGTTGCAGGGTCCCAGATCGTCGGCGCCTCCGGCGAACACGACGGCGTCTCGCATTGGGCCACGAGCCGGCCCTCCGAGTCGAAACGCACCATTGTCGCATTCGTGGTTTCCTCGAGAGACCGGCTCGGCTTGCCGCGTTTCACATCCCAGAGCAGCACCGTCCCATCGACGCCCCCATCCCACGACGCTGAAGCGAGCAACGCTCCATCGCTCGAGAACGCCAGCGATCCGAGCACGACCCTGGTATCGATCGGGCTCAAATCCGGCTTGAGCGAGGGGTGGTGCAAGCGCTTGAGCTCGCGAAAGTTGGTGGCGTCAAACAAATGGATGGTGGTGCCCTCATTCCCAACGGCGAGCAGCTTTCCATCCGGCGAGAACGCGAGCGTGCGCAGTTCACCAAAACCGTGCAAGCGACGCACTTCCCGATACCCTGCTCGAGCATCGAACAGCGAGACAGCTTCTCTACCAAGCACCGCCAGCAATCGACCATCGGGTCGAAAGCTCACCCCTGGTCGCCAGCGCGGCGCTGGACCCTCAATCACGAAGGGCGTCTTCAGAACGCGCGCCAGCTCCACCGCGCGGTCAAACATGCGTTGCATCTCTGGGCGGTTCCGCTCGAGTTCCGCCTTCATGCCGAGAGCGAGAAGCTCCTGCGGCGTGCGATCGTCGCGCAAGAGCTCCGTCAGCTGCGCTCGTGCCGGTGCGCTCTCGGCTTGGCTCGCCGGACAAAGCTCGTCCGCGTGAGCAAGGACCCGCTGCGCCCTCGCGATTCTCCCTTCTGTTTGCAGTCCAGCCGCGCGCTCGCGCTGCTTGGCGGCAAGTTCACAGGGCGAAAGCGCAAGCTGCGGTTCCTCCGTCGGCGTCGAGCCAGCCGACGCAGAGGCTACGGCCGTGGCCGAAGCGTATGGCGCTCGCCCCGTCGACACGAGCGTGCCCTCGTGACAACCCAGCAGGGTCAGCAGCGGAAGGAAAGGCAGCCAGCGGCTCACGAGATCCTCGCGATACGCGCCCCGAGCTCGGCGTAGAGAGGGTCGTCGGTCAGTGGGTCGTAGGGGAGGACGAGCTTCTGCTGCGCCAAGACGTCAACGTCGATCCACCCGAGCAGCCGATTTCCAGGCCCTGTCTCGGCCTCGCCGGAGAGGTACAAGCACTCGACGTCGGCTGGCGGCCCATAGGGAGCTTTGCCTGCCAACGACGTGTTCCATTTCTCTTGAAAAGTAGCCTGCGTTGGACCGGGCATGCGACGGGTGAAGGAGCGTTTGACCAGGTGAGCCGCCTGGATCCCGTTGACGGACTGACCGCCGTCAGCGGTGATGAAGCACTCCGAATCTGTCGTGGGCACTTGCACGATGACCCCCACCTGCCGCATGTGCGGGTCCATCTGCCCAACGGTCTGATCCCAGGAGTCCCATAAGGGATCCTTGATTCGAGCTGCCGGTGGAGCGGGCTGTACGATACGGGCTTGCTTCGGACGAGGAGGAAGCGGGCGTTCGTACTCGTCACACCAGAGCACATACACATCGCCGACGCTCGGCATCTGTGTCCCGGTCCCCCAACGGACCCACGCGCCGCGTCCAACGATTGGCGCATTATAGTTCCACTTGTTCGAGGTGGCGGGTGAAACCTTGTTGCCGACCCAGGGGCAGGAACTCGTGCAGGTCGTGCCCGGCTTGGTCCACGTAGGCTTTCGCTTGAAGGTTCCCCCACCATTCTTTGCCGCTGCTTCTTTGTTTGCCTTTGGGTCCTCTGACCACAAAATCGGGTAGACGGACGCAACTGCCGCTAGGACCTTCTTGCGTGCCTCCGTGATGTTTGGCTGATTCCAACGCGCAATAAAGGGTGGGGTGGTGATGCAAGAGACCCCATTCGGCTGGGCTCCGACGCTTTGCGCGGAGGCGCCGCTCAAACCAGGCGCGACCCCGGGGCAAGCGGCCGGCTGCCAACGCAGGCGGTACTCAACCCGCAGGTCCAGCTCGGTGGCGATCTTGTCATCGGGGATCGGCCCTGCGGCGTTGGCGAACTTGATCTCGTAGGCGGCGGTTCCGGTCCTCTCGAGGTAATTGAAGACGACGCTAAACGCTTCCCGTCCGAGGGCTGGGTTACCGAAGCGAAGCTGGTAGACCACCTCGCCCGCTCGCTCGTAACAAGCCCACCCCGCCGGACCGGTGGTCGCCGCAGCCGATTGGACCAGCGTCCAGCTACCGCTCGCGGCAGAGGCCACCGGCGCGGGCATCGCTCCGAGCAGCTCCCCTTGCTCGATCTTGTGATTCACGCTCGCCCCCGTCGCGATGATGTCTGCTTCGGATTCGTTTACGAGCGTGCAGGTCACGGAGCGCTGAATCAGCATCGGACGTGGGAGCAGAGCATGAGCCTCCGTCGTACGTCAAAGGCGCAGCTTCATCGCGGTCCTTGGCGATCTCGAGCGGTCAGATGCACATGTTGCCTGCACCCTGCTCCGTGATCAGGCACTTGCAACCGAACTTGTGAGGAGGTCCACAAGTCCCGGCGCTGGCAGGCGCGCACTTGTCGCCTTGTTCCGGCGCGTAGCACGCGCCCACACAATCGCTCGCCGCGCTGCACGGGCAGCCGTCGTCGGGCCGTGGACACGAACAGCTGAACTTGATGGGTAGCTCTTCTGTCATCGCGCATTTGCCATTCGGGCCGCAGCTTTGATTGCGAGACTTGGCGTTGCTGTCCACCCAGCTGCCGCCGCGCTGCGCGCAGGTCGCTTCGTCGCTCGCGGCCGTGCACTCTCGGTGCTGGATGCGTGCGTTGTTGTCGCCGCATGCGCCGTTACTCGCTGGCTTCGGGCCGCAGCTCGCGAAGATCACCGTGAGCAGGCCGGAGCCGAAGATGACTGCGGCTATACGCATGGAGGGCGAGCGTAGCCAAGGCGCAGTAGCCTTGCCAACGCCCTTCTCAATGCGCTCTTTCGCTCGACCAACCTTGACGAAGCCCAGGTGCAAGTGATGTCGTCGCCGCGATGACCTCCTCGTACGCGCTCGAGCTCGAAGGCTTTGATGGGCCGATCTCCGTCTTGTCGTTGGACGGGAAAGAGGCGCTGTCCAAGAGCTACAAGTTTCGCATCGTGGTGCGGGTCGCGGCGGGTGCGCCAGAGCTCGAGCGCGTTGCGTTGGGCGCGCACGCCGAGCTGACCTTCAAGGTCTATCCCTCGATGGTGCGAGCCTTCAATGGGCTTATCGCCTCGGTGCGTTTGCTCGGGCGCCGCGAACGAGACGCCTGTGACTACGAGCTCACTTTGGTGCCCCGACTGTGGCTGCTCAAGAAGCAGCGGCGCACGCGCGTGTTCCAGAATTTGAGGGTGATCGACGTGGTCGCGGCGGTGCTCGGAGAGGCGGGCATCGCTACGCGTTGGCAGCTCCAGCACAGCTATCCGGTACGCGAGTATTGCACCCAATACGAAGAGACCGACTACCAGTTCGTCACGCGCTTGCTGGCCGAGGCCGGCATCTTCTTCTACTTCCACCAAGGCGCGCCCAGCGGGATTCTATCGGGAGCCGCGGCGGCACTGAGCGCAGTGTCGACGCTCGCTGCGCAGGCTGCGCGCCTAGCCGCGGCGATGGGTCCGCTCGTCTCGGGTGACTCCATCTTGTGCGCCGATGATGCCGGCTTCTATCCGGCCTTGGGCGATGAAAGCGCCGGCTCGTTGGCCATGCTCTCGGCGTTGCCACTTCCCAGCGTCGTGGACGGCGCAGCCGACGCGTTGGCCGCCAAGGCGCTGATCGTCAAGACCCTGAGCGAGCTGCTCGAACGCGACGCGCCGCGACTTCACTACCTCGAGCTCGAGCAAGCGAGCGAGACGCTAAGCGACAAGATCACAGCCTTCGATCTGCGCAACAGCGTCGAGCCCTCGGTGGCAACCTTCCGCGAGTACGATCCCGAGCGCCCGCACACCCCGCTACAGTCACGCGCCCTCTCCAACACGCCCTTCGGCAATGACGGCCTGGAAGGCTTGGCCAGCGCGGTCGCCTCCACGCTCGACGTGACGGTGGACGCCTCGGTCAGCGTTCCCGGCGTTGGCACCGTTTCCGCCTCGAGCGCGATCAGCGCTGCGACCAACGCGATCTCCGCAGCGGGCGGGCCGACCTTCCTGGAGGTGTACGATCACCACGCGCAGACGCTCTTCCCGAAGTGGTCGTATTCGAGCGGAGAGGCGGCGCGCATGTTGCGACAAGAGCGCCGGCGCGCCTCGGTGATCCGCGGTCGCAGCGGCTGCTCGGACCTCGGACCTGGGCGCCGCTTCAGCTTGGACGGCCATCCGTTGGCTCGACTGGAGCACGCCTTCGCGCTGATCTCAGTGCACCACCGCGGGCGCAACTTCGCCGATGGTTCGGGCTCGCACCGCGTCTACGAGTGCGAGTTCGAGTGTGTGCCGGCCAACGTGAGTTACCCGCCGCCGCGCCCCAAGCGCAAGAGCGTTCAGGTCTGTCTCACCGCGACCGTGGTCGGTCCACAAGCGAGCGAGATCCACGTTGATTCACGCGGGCAAATCAAGGTGCAGTTCCATTGGGACCGCGAGGGCACCCGCGATGATTCGAGCTCTTGTTGGATCCGCACCATGCAGCCCTGGGCCGGCTCGCATTGGGGCGTTCAGTTCATCCCGCGCGTCGGCATGGAGGTGGTGGTCATGTTCGAGGGCGGGGACCCCGACAAGCCGATCGTCACCGGTACGCTCGCCAACGCGATTCATCCGGTGCCCTTCAAGCTGCCCGAGCAAAAGACGCGCAGCGGCTTCCGAACCTCCAGTTCTCCCGGCGGTAAAGGCGCGAATGAGCTCTCCTTCGAGGACGCGGCGGGTGAAGAGCAGGTGCTCCTGATCGCCCAACGCGACCTCGACGAGCAGGTTGGGCGCGATCACACGCTGACGGTGAACAACGATGAGCGGCTCACCATCCTGGGCAACCGGCTCGACACGATCGAACGCAACCTCGCGCAGATCGTCAAAGGGGACCGCAGCGATCAAGTCTTCGGTAACCGCCTCGAGTCGGTCTCCGGCAGCGCGGATGAACGCATCACCGGCGCACGCACCTCGCGGGTCGAGGGCAAGCTGCAACACGACAACCATGGTGATGTCCTGGTCACCGCCGAGGCCGATGTAACGCTGCGAGCCCTCGGCTCGGTCACCACGGTGGTGGGCCAAGCAGACAAGCCTCGCTCCTGGGTAACGCACGCGGAGGGCATCGCGACGCTCGTAGGCGTCAAACGGCTGGAGCTCGCCTCCGACCAGGAGCTGGTCCTGCGCGTCGGTGAAAGCACGCTGCGCATGACCAGCGACCAGATCGAATTGAGCGCGGCGACCATCAACGTCAAAGGCAGCGGCACCGGCTTCATTGCTACGGAAGACGCCCTGTCGATCGTGTCGAAGGGAGACGCGCAGTTGCTGGTCGAGAAGAAGCTGGTCGTCAAAACCAAAGGCGCCTCGCTCTCCCTCGATCAAGAGGTCAAGATCGACGGCAAGAAGATCCTGCTGAACTCACCGGACAAAGCAGAAGATCCGCCGCCGCCCGAGCCTCCGCCGCCCACCGAGCTCGTCCTGCTCTCAGAGCAGGGCGAGCCTCTGGGCAAACAGCGTTACTTGCTCACGCTCGACGACGAGAGCCAACAGAGCGGCATGACTGGGGACGATGGCAAAGTCTCGCTCGAACTCGAGCAAGACGGCTGGGTCGTCTTCCCCGAACTTACGATGCGCGGCGACGAGACGGAGGGCTCACCCGAGCCGTACGTGATCCGCCAAGGAGACTTCCTCGACAAGCTCGCCTTCCGGCACGGGTTCGACGCAGACAAGGTTTGGAATGACGGCAAGAACGCCGATCTGAAGGCCAAACGCAAAGACCCGAATCAGCTGGCCCCGGGCGACGTGCTGCACTTCGCCCGCTCGTCCAAGAAGCAATATCCCCTCACCCACGGCACTTCGAACGAGTATCGCGCCAGCATTCCGCTGGTGAAGACCCGCCTCGTCTTCACCGACGTGCGCAAGCCGTTCGCCGGCGAGGAGTACAAGGTTGAAGGCTTGTTGCAGCCGCTCTCCGGCAAAGCCGACGATAGCGGCGTGATTGAACTCGAGGCGCCGATTCACCTGCGCGAAGTACGCATCGTGTTCCCCAAACGCGGTCAGGTGTTCTTGGTGCGGCTCGGGGACGTGGATCCGGTGGCCGAGAACAGCGGCGTGAAGGCTCGTTTGGCGCACCTCGGTTACTTGCGAGCGAGCGGCCCGGTCGAGCTCATCAGCGACGACGGTCTCGAGGCGGCCATCCGTCAATTCCGCAACGACCAGGGTCTACCTGCGAGCGGCGAGATCGACGATGCGCTGCGTGCTGCGCTCGAGAAGGCCCACGGCTCCTGAGGCCGAACCAACGGCAGAGCGTCTGTGCGGCGCTCTGCCTCGCCTGCGCTACCGCGGCTCAGGGAGCCTGGTTGGGCGCGCCCGGAGTCGCAGCGAGCAGCTGCGGCTCACCCTCGCCATCGGGCAGGAGGCCCCAACTCTCGGTCTCGTCCGCGGTTGCGTTAGGCGGCAACGTCAGCGCCGAAACCTCATCGTCAGAGCCGTCCACCAGGCGAATGGTCTCGCCGTCTGCGGCGCTGATCTTCCAAGGAGCGTAGAAGCAGCTGGTGACGCCACCGAGACAGGCGTTCTGCGGCCCTACGCCGAGCGCTGGGTCTTGATCAGTGACGATGAGCAAGAACTCACCCGTTTTGAGCGTGGTGCCCGCCGGAAAGCGAATCGCCGAGGCTATCTCGCATGCTCCTGTGGCGTCTTCATCGCACAGGCCGTAGCCCTCGAGATCAACGTCGGCGTCGCCGGTGTTCGCGAGCTCGACCCATTCGGCGCCTTGCGGTTGCAGCTCGTTGATCACGAGCCCGTTGCCTGCAGGACCGGAGCTCGTGGAGCCGCCCGAGCCACCGTTGCCCGTCCCGCCGGAGCCGCCCGAACCACCGGTGCCTGAGCCACCGGCGCTGGTCCCGCTGTCACCACAACCAGCGAGCGAGACCAACGAAGCCACAAGAACCGCCGACGAGAGAGCGCCAACCAAGCGAAGAGACCTATTCAACATGCGCGCAGTATAGCCCACAAAAGAGCCAAAAGCGCCCTAGAAACGATGTTGTTCTGTGTGGTTCACGGCACGTAAACGCGCTCGTAATCATCCACCATGCGCGTGTGCGAGTACTGACCCTCGGCCACCTTGCGACCGCGCTCGCCCATGGTTCGTCGCAGCTCCGGCGACTCGGCGAGCCGTCGCAAAGCACCTGTGAGCTCTGCTTGATTTTGCGCCTCGACCAAAAGGCCGGTCTCTTCATGCGTGATGATCTTCGGCACGCCGCCCACGCGCGTTGAGACCATCGGTAGGCACACGCCCATCGCCTCGGTCAGCGACAGCGGCATGCCCTCGGAGTCGCTGCTCAGCGCGAACACGTCGAGCGCTGCAAGGTAGGCCGGGATATCGGATTGCTCACCGACGAGGTGAACGAAGTCCGCCACCTTCTCCGCCTCGACCACTTGCTTCGTGTTCTCGAACTCTTGGCCGCCGCCGACGATCATCAGGCGCACGTTTGGCCCAAGCAAAGGAGCGGCCGCACGCACGAGCAGCGGGTGATTTTTGATCGTCGCCATGCGCCCCACGGTGCCGAAAACCACAGCGTCCTCCGGAATACCGTATTGGGCGCGCACCCGCCGCCGAGCCTCAGCGTCCGGCTTGAAGCGCTGCAAGTCGGTGCCGTTGGTGATGACGTGCGTCTTCCACGGGAAGACCTCATAGATGCTGAAGGCGTAGTCGAGCGTGGCTTGGCTCACCGCCACGAACGCGTTGGTGCCGAGGATGGCGGCGCGCCGCAGCATCAGCCGCTTGAAGCCCTCGGGATGAGCGCCGTGCTTGGTGTGGACCACCCGCGAGCCTGCGAGCCGAGCCGCAGGCGCTGCGTACATCAGCGGCAAAGGGTTGTGCGTGTGCACTACGTCGAAGCGCTCTTTGCGGAAGAACCGGTACATCTTCCCGAACAAGCTGCGATCCACCTGGTTCTGCACCTTCGGAATCTTCAGGAAGCGCGCGCCCGTCTGCTCGAACGCTGAGGCCAGCGGCCCGTCTACCAGTTCTTCCAAGGAGACAACCGTCACCTCGTGCCCTCGCCTCAGCAGCTCCTCCACCAACAGCAGAGCCACGCGCTCTGCTCCGCCGGTGTGAACGCTGGTGAGGATCTGAGCGATGCGAAGCCGCTTCACGACTACTTCCTCCCGTAGCCGCCCAGCTTCGATCGCTGAGCCACGACGACGTCGCAATCGACGCAACGCACCTCGCCGTCCTCCTGCTCCTCGAGGCTACCGAGCGCACCACACGCTTCACAGCGGTTGGTGAGTCCATCTTGGCTCTCCGCGTAGAGCTTCGCGGAGGCCTCCTCAGCCTCCCGCTCGACTCGAAACACGTCTCCGCTCGGGGTCGCGGTCGCCTTGCCAACATCTTTGGAACTCATCGTCGGCAACGTAGTACATCCACGCGGCGGGTGAAGTCATTCCGCCGAAGGCGGATGCAGCAAACAGAATGACTCGGGCCCTCTTCGAGAACTACGGCCGAAGGCCCCGTTCGTCCTTGAGACTTCGCACGAGTCATTGGCGCTTGTGACCCTTGCGTTGAGCCCGACGCGCGCGGCGACCAGCTGCGATCAGTGCCGCGCAGGCCAACGCTGCGAGGCCTGGATTCGGCTGGGAGGGAGCCTCGGCCAAGACGCAGTTGCAGCTCCCCACCAGATCACCATCGGCGTCAGCGTTGGCACCACCATCCCCGCCGCTGCCGCTGGCTGAGCCGGCTCCGGCGCCGGGGCCCGCCCCCGGCCCCGTCCCTGGCGCACCAACCCCGGTGGACACAGTGCCTTCTCCCGGTTCGGTGCCGGTACCAAACTCAAATGCGCCAATGTCCAAAGCAGCGTCCTCGGGACGATTGCCGTGCGTGCTGAGCAAGCGCGAGGGCGGAATAAAAGTCGGCAAATCCAGCGCCTGCGGAACGCCGGGCGAGCCGATCAGCGTCGAGCTCGTGCCTTGTTCGATCAGCGGAGACCCCTCCGCCAGCCGCAAGTCGAAGCCGGCCTCATCCATGAAGCCGGCCGCGCCACCGGAGAGCGTGTTGGTGAAGCTCGGCGGAATGTCGGTAAAGCCTGATTGGACCCAGTTGTTGCTGCCGAACCACTGAGCCGCGCTGCCCTCGATCTCCAGGTGATTGGCGAAGACCCCGCCGGCTGCGCCAGCGCGCACGAGCACGTTGTTGTGCATCTCGACGCTCTCCACCGACTGCTGCAAACCGATCGCGACGTCGGCGCTGGCGCTCAGCACCATGGTGTTGTTGACGAAGCGATAGCGGCCCGCGGTATTGCCAGTGCCGTCTCCGCCGATGCGCGCAATCCGCCACTCGGAGTGCTTCACCAGCACATTGCCCACGACGTCCGAGTCTTCGCGTGCGAGCGAAGGGTCCTGCCCGTCTGGGCCGATCAAATCAAGCTCGTGATAGAGCGCCCCTTCGATCCAATTGAAGTAGATTTCGTTGCGCTCCGAGCGTGACTTGACGTTGTTGCCTCCCGCAGAGTCATGCACGTAACAGAACTGCATGCGAAAGACCGCTCCGGGGTAAACGCTCTCGTCGGTCGCCATGTAGATCTGGTGCCGCTGCTGCCCCGAGCCGTTGTTGTAGAACTCAGAGGACTCCAGCGTCAAAGAGCCCGAGTCGAAGTCGGTGCCGAGCAATCCCTGTCCGGGAATGTCGTGCACAACCACGTTCCGCACCGTGACGTTGTCCGCCTTGTGCACGATGCCGAAGTCGTCCACGCCTGGAGCGCCGGTCACTTCGAACCCCTCGAACACAAAGTTGTTCGCGTTCAGGAACACCACGATGTTGTGGTACTGCTCGGTGCCAATCCCGCTGATCACCGGACGCTTACCGTTGATGGGAATCCCCCGCACGGTGACGGGCGC
Source organism: uncultured delta proteobacterium (assembly GCA_903892415.1). GTDB lineage: Bacteria > Myxococcota_A > Polyangia > Polyangiales > Polyangiaceae > Xiheicaenibacterium. The sequence continues at coordinate 12,227 of CAITIQ010000431.1, forward strand.
ATCCGGCGTCCCGCCCTGCTCCGCGCGAAACCAAAGGTCGCCGGGGTAAACAGCATCTCCATCCACCTCGACCACGTCCCCGGGAGCGAGCAACCCGAGCGTGTCTTGGATCGTCGCGTACGGCTTATCAGCTCCGACTTGATAGGTCGTTGCAAAGGCCAAGGAGGGCGCACTGAGCACGGCTGCGCAGACAAGAAAGAGGGGCTTGTTCATCTGTATCCCGATTAAGAGCGGCACACCCTAGCACGGCGCAAGGCGCCAGACCGCTCGGCAAAGTTGCGACAGTGCTCTGCAGCGGCCTACGATGAGACATGCGGCGGGAACTCATGGCGTGCTTGGCAACGAGCCTCGCGCTGGCCTGCGCGAGCGGGGCCGCGAATCCGACGCTTGTATCAGCACCTGTCGCTAAACCGGCAGCTGAGCTCCCTGCGGCCGCAACCGGCGCAGGGTCGAGCGCCCCCGCTCCACTCGACGCAACAGAGCCGCTAATGCCCGCAGCCTTGGCCGAGAGCACCACGAGCGAGCCAGCGCCCGAGCCCATCACTGTGCGCGTCGGTTACGAGAAAGCGGCCTGGGTGCTACCGGGAATTGGCGAGCAAGCGGAGCGAGCGCTGATCTACCTCCATGGTCGCTGCGGCGACCCCAAGGCTTTTCTCAACTGGCCCCGCGCAGCCAGAGCCCATGGCACGATCGTCTCCCTCGTGGGCGACCAGGCCTGCGCCGATGGCCACCGCTTCAAGTGGAGTGGCGACGTCGTTGGGCTCGATCGCCGGGTCGCACGCACGCTCGCGCAACTCGACCAGCAGCTCGGTTCGAGTTTGGCCGACAAGCCCAGGGTCGCCATCGGCTACTCGCAAGGTTCGCTCATGGCCGAGGCGCTCGGAACGCGCTTCCCCGAGCGCTATCCGCGAGTCATCTTGATCGGCGGCCCGCGCGCCCCCAAACCGGATAGCCTCAAGAAGAGCGCAGCGATCCTGCTGATGGCGGGAGACAAAGATGCGCAGCAACACCTGCAATTGGCCCGCGACGAGTTCGTTGCTGCGGGTCGCAACGCAAAGTTTCTGCCGCTGCCCGGCGCACGTCACGGCGAATACGGGAAAGAGGCTGAACCCGTGATGAACGCAGCTTTGGATTGGGTGCTGCAATCGGAGCCGAACCCAGGCGAGTTGGAGACGGCTGGACGTTGAGCAACCAGCGCATCTCTGTTGCCAGTTGGAACTGTTTCGGTGCAGCGATGAACGTCCTCGCGTTCTTGCGCTGGCGTGGAGCAGCGGACGCTCATCGGTTTGAGCACGCCGAACTTCACCGCGAGGTCCACGCCACCGACGTGGTCTGCTTTCAGGAGCTGTTTCTTTCCGATGCCGAACAGTTTTTCGACAAGCTCGCTCACCCGCACAAGCGTCGCGATCACAATCGAACGACACTCCTCCCGTTGACCGTAGGGGGCTCGGGCCTCGGCGTTGCCTCACGCTTACCCATCCAAGCCGAGCTCTCGCGTGGCTTCGCTCGGCCCCATATCGGTTCCGAACGCTTCGCTCGAAAGGGCATGCTCCACGCGCGCATCGAGCTCGCGCCGGGTCACGAACTCGACGTGATCACCACGCATATGCAATCCGGCTACAACGAGCGGGCTGGCCGCGTACGCATCCGGCAGCTGCGCGAGCTGCGTGAGCTCGCTGACGAAGTCGGGGATAGCGCGCGACCTCTCGTCATTTGTGGCGACTTCAACGTGTGCGGTCTCCAGCAGAGCCGCGCTTTGCGTGAGTACGATGCCCTGCGCGAGACCTTCCACGACCTCGTCGATCTGGGCGCCGACGCCGACGAGGTGACCTTCGATCCGCACCCAGGCGGCAACGTGCTGGCGCGACGGTTCGAGCCCAACGCAGCGCAACAGCGCATCGACTACATCCTCTTCCGCGAACCAGCGGGCCAGTGGCTACGCGTGGCCGACGTTCAATTGGCAATGCGCGGGTCGCTTCGGCACACCGACGGCAGCGCGACCCACCCTTCCGACCACTTCGCTCTGCGGGCCGAATTCGACCTGCAGTTGTCTCAGGGCCCGGGCGGGCAGCTTTGAGGGCGCGCAGCAGGTCGCACTGACCTGCTGCTGCGCGGCCAAGCCAAGGAGACCGGATCGCGACCCGGGCGGCCGAGCAGGTAGCCCTGAAAGTAGTGACATCCGGCCTCGAACGTCGCATCCAATTCCGCGAGCCGCTCGATGCCCTCGGCTACGACCTTGATGCCGAGATCCTCAGCCGCGTCGCATAAGGAGTGCACCAGCCGTCGCTTGACGAAGCTCTGATCGACGTCGCGAATCAACTCCATGTCGAGCTTGACGATGTCGGGACTGAGCTCCACGACCGAATTCAGCCCAGCATAACCCGAGCCCAAGTCGTCGACGGCCACGCGGAAGCCCATCTCCTTGAGTTCACGAATGCGCGCCTCGAGCTGCTTCTTCTCACCGCGCGCGTCGCGTTCGGTGATCTCGAGCACGATGTGGTGCGCTTGCGGAAGCAACGGCGCAAACAGATCGTCCCGCCCAAGCGACGGTGGATCGACGTTGACGAACAACAGTCGGTCGCCGAGCGCCTCGGCCGCGTAGACCGCTCGATTGCCGACAGACCGGTCGAGATCTGCGCTGCGCTCGAGCAGCGAAGCCATGGCGATCAATTGCTCCGGCCCGCGGAAGCTAGGCGAGGAGCTGCGCATGAGCAGCTCGAAGCCAGCCACCGAGCCGTTACGCTGATAGATCGGCTGGTGAGCGAGCCAGAGCTGCGACAGCTCCTCTTCGAAAATCCGCTGTTCCTCCAGACGTGCGGGGGGTAGCGAAATACCAGAGGCAAACGCAGCCTCGATCGTCGCTACCAAAAACGGGCGGTCACACGGCTTGAGCAAGAAACGGAAAACGCTCGCGTCGTTCACGGCGTTGACCGCCCGTTTGATGTCGGTCTGACCCGTCAGCAAGATGCGGACGACGTCGGGATACTCATCGCGCAACTTCGCGAGCAGCTCGGCGCCGCTCATCACCGGCATCTGGTCGTCGGAGACCACCACGTCGATCGGCTCTCGTGCCAGTATCTCGAGCGCCTCGAAGGGCGAGTTGCAGGTGAGCACCCGAAACCGCTCTTTGCGCAACATCAGCCGCAAGCCCGCAGTCAAATCAACGTCGTCATCGACGAACAGGACAGTCGGGACGTGTGTCATAGCTGAGCCTCGGCATCCGCCTTCAAGGTGGCATTCGCGCTCGCGACCCGCTCTTGGAAGCTTTCGGTAATGGCGCTGGCGATCTCTTCGGGCGAGCACGGCTTGGTCAGCAAGCGACTGATGCCTCCCTCGTTGACCGCGCGTTTGACCGCATCCAGCGACGCCTGCCCGGTGAGTGCAATGCGTACCGTGTTGGGGAAGTTGCGGTGCACGAAGCCCAGGAAGCGACTTCCGGCAACCTCCGGCATACGCTCGTCGGAAACTACGACGTCCACCGTGTTTTCACGCAGTACCGCAGCAGCTTCATCGGCAGAATTTGCCGTAAAGATCTCGTATGGGGACTTACGCAGACCGAGCCGGACACCAGCAAGCAAGTCCACATCGTCGTCTACGAACAACACGCGCAACCGCCTCGTCATGGTTTCACCTATGGCACCCCGCCGCGCGATGCGCGTCCTCTTGCTTGTTCGGCTCTTGCTGCAAAATCCTAAAGCCCACCTCGCGCCAACGCAGCGTAAGATTTGGGTCGAAGCGGGTAAGCAAAGGGTCTTCAAGGGCCGATGGTCCGTTGTCTGCAATCCGGTCGGCGAGCCACAACGCAGAACTGAGGTTGGCCTGCTTGCCCCACGGCGGACGATGGTGCTCACGAATCGCGTCGACCACGTTGATGGGGAAACCCCACAAGGCTGCCGCATAACTACCCAAGTAGCCGTGTCGACCGCTAGCCGTATCAGGCTCGCTGCACATCAGATGGCCGACGTCATGCAGCACGCCGGCGACGAAGCTCTCTTGGCATTCTGGCATCAACGCCGAGGCGAAGCGTCCGACCAAGAGAGCATGATCCCGCAGGGCGTCTCGTTCTTGTGCTGGTTGTGCCCCCATCAACTCTTCGAGCAGTACGAGCTGCTCGATGGCGTCTTTACCCAGCGCCACAACGGCCTCGCGGACGCTCGCGACCTTGCGGCGCGGCCCAAGCGCGCTCGAGCTGGCGAGCTGCAGAACTCGACCCATCACCGTCATGTCTTGCTCGACGATGCGCGCAACCGAGTTCAGATCGTAGTCGGGCTCGCTGAGAGCTGCGCGCAGTGCGGCGAAGATCCTGGGTGAAGGCGGCGCCCCTTCGCCTGACGTCACAGCGCGTATCTCACTCGAGTCCAGAAAGGCGCGCGCTTTGATTACGCTCTCAGCCTGACCGAGGACCTCGTCCAAGTCCGCTGGCTTGGTGAAGATCTGATGGGCCGCCGACGCTTCTTTGGCCATCCAACGGTCCGAGCGACCGGAGAGCACGAATCTTGCCGTTTCTGGTGCGACCTCACGGGCCGTTGAAAGCACGGTACCGCCGCTAGTCCCTGGCATGGTGAGGTCGGTCAGCAACAGGTCAAACTTGTCGTTCCTGAGCTTCTCGAGCGCGGCCTGCCCCCCCTGGGCGCTTACGAAGGTCCACGACTGACGGTGTTTGCGCCCACGCATGAGCAAGGACGCCAGCATCTCTGGGTCGTCATCGACAACCAAGGCTCTCCAGGTCATGCGGCTCGACTCATCTTCTGCATGCGGCTTAGTGGAAGTCTGACGATGAACGTGGTTCCGACGCCCAGCTCGGTCTCGAACGTCAGCTGGCCACCGTGGCGCATCTCAACCATCGTGTGGGCGAGCGCGAGCCCCTGTCCGGTGCCTTTGCCGAGGGGCTTGGTGGTAAAAAACGGTTCAAAGATACGAGACCGTACCGCTTCGGGGACGCCCGCGCCGTTGTCGGTGACCCGGACGCAGACACCGCCAGGCTCCACTCGGCTCGTGATCGAGATCAGGCCCGGTGATTCGAGTTGCCGGTCGGCGATCGCGTGCGCCGCATTGACGATCAGGTTCAGGAACACCTGATTGAGCTCGCCGAGGTTGCACTCGACGGACGGCAAATCCTCGAGGTCGAGCTTGAGCGACGCGACCTGCTTGTACTCGCCCGTCGCGACGATCGCAGCGTCTCGAATCGCCGAGTTGACGTCGGAGGGAGCGCACACGTCGCCATCGGGGTGCGCAAAGGCGCGCAAGGCGCGCACGATTTCCGCGACGCGGCCAACGCCACGCAGGGTTCGCTCGGCCGCTGCCGGGGCTTCTGCAAACAGGAAGTCGACGTCGGCGGTGTTGTCGATGGAGGCGATGGCGCGTTCATCAGCGGCGCTCAGAAGACCTCGAGAGCGGAGGGCATCGAAGAGCTCACTGCGGGCAGTCCAGCCAGTCGCCAAGTCGTCCACGCACTCCTTGAGGAACCTCACGCCATCACTGATGAACTGGATCGGCGTATTGACTTCATGCGCGACGCCCGCGGCGAGCTGCCCCACAGCCTCGAGCTTCTGAGCGTTTTGCAGCTGGCCCTCCAAGCGCTTCTTCTCCGACAGATCGACGCAATTGACGATCAGCTGAAGGTCGGGACCGGAGCCCGTGGTCGTTGCACCAAACATCACCGGCAGGTAAGAACCGTCTCCGCGGCAGAGCCTGGTTTCGACGCGCAGCTGCGGGGCGAGGTCCTCGAACTGAAGGTCCGGGAATATATACGCAAACTCGATCGGTGGCGGCTCATCACCAACGCCGACCAGGGTAAAGGCCGCCTCGTTGGCCCTCTCGATCCGACCGCGAAAGTTGAAAACCCAAACCGCGCTCGACATCGACTCGAACACGCGGTTCAGAAAGCTGCGGTCCTTCTCGATTACGGCGTTGGCATCGTAGATTTCACGCGTCTTGTCCTCGATCAGCTGTTCGAGGATCGCGACCTTTCGCTCAGCGCGCTCCAGCCGACGGGCGTTGACGTCCATTATCCAGCGACTCCAGCCGAGTTGGGTGGAGCTGCGAAGTCGAGATCAAAGACCCAGCGCGTGTCATCCGCCGTGCGGTCCGCCACGCTGATCTGACAGGGCGTTTTGAAGTGATCGCTAACCCCCTCGATCAGGCCGTACGCCAGCTCGCCGAGGCCGCGCTTCGACGCGTACACCAGACGAAGGCGATCGGGACCCGAGTCGATGGCGTCGATCTCCGGCGGTGTTGCAGCCGGGTACAACTTCTTCACATCGCGGTGAACGATGTCACCGAGCGTCAAGAGGAATGGCTTCGGGTGAGAGAAACCAGCCACAAACTGCGGAGTGGCTGCGCTCAACTCCGCGAAGGCAAAACGACCAAAGGTCCGCAAGGCGGCCGGGAGAGGCAACTCGTAGCGCGCACAAATGTTGGCCACGAGGGCAAACATGTCCGCGTCAGGGTAGTCACCGGGACCGACGAAGGGGTCTTTGGTGATGAGCTCGGTGGTGTCGAGCACGTCCTCCCACACCTCGCCGCCCCAGGTTTGCTGAACGAACCGCTCGAAGATATTGAAGACGATGCCCTTCATACATCAGCGAGAACGGTCACTCGCAGCACAACTTAATGACTCGCACGCTTAGCGCGGACGGGGTGAGCACACTGTCAGAGTTCCTCTTGATACTCGGCAAGCTCAGGGTACCGATCCTGCGCCCCGGTAAGCCGGTCGGCGCGTGAGGGCTGACAGTGAAGCGTCTCCTCGTAGGTAGCGCTCGTCAGGTCATTGACGATGGTCCAGCCACGCTCGGCTTCGATGTAGCTCGGGTCGCAATCAAAGAGAGCATCGGCAAACTCGAGGCCGCAGACCTGGTTCGCCTTACCGATGGCCACTAGATCCTCGCCTGCGTCGTTTACGATTTCGCAAAGGCTCGCGAAGGCTAGATGCCCCGCCGGGCTCAGGCCAGCCAAGCGCTTGGGTGCCGGGGAAGACGCGTAACCCTCCTGCTGCGCGCTGAACTCGACGACTTGGTCCTCCTTCGCGCCGAAGACCAGCGTGCTCTTGAGCGCGGCCCCCGCGGTGACTCCGCCGGCAGCCATCGGGATCAGCACCTGCGCGGCTTCCCCTTGCTGCTCAATCGCACCTCCGCCCGCCGAATGGCCGCTCATACCGATGCGGGTGCCGTCCACGATTGCGCCCAAATCCCCGAGCCCGACGCCACTCTTCACTGCCGCGACGATGGCGGCCAAGTCCCCATCGAGGTCTCGCTCCACCTGGCCTGCGCCACAGAGACCGCCGAGCAAATCCTTGAGGTAAAGGCCGGGATGATCGGCGGCCAACACGACGAAGCCTCGACTCGCCCAATGGCTCGTTAGCTCCAATGACTGGGAACGAAAGCCCGCCGTGCCGTGAACAAAAACAATCACCGGGTAGGGACCGTGCGCGTCATCAACGGGCAAGTCTGCAAAACAGTTACAAACCTGCCGCGGCCGGTCCGCGTCGGAGATCTTCTCGGCCTCCCCGGCGGGCAAAAAGTCACGAATGTCGTACTCCACCGCCGAGGCGCCCGTCTCGCTGCCGAGCTTGGCCGGATACCACGCTTCGACCACCAAGCCGCCGATGTTGAGCGTCCTTGCTCCTACTGGCCACGGTCCGGGGAGCGACGTATCCGCGTCCGACTCGAGCAGCGTGGTGCCCTCACAGCCTTGCACTTCCGCCGGACCAGCTCCGCTTCCGCCTGCACCGCTGCCGCCAGAACCTCCAGAACCGCTGTCATCACCGCAGCCGGCCAGCGCAGCGCCCAGCGCGAGCAAGCCCAGACGTGACAAGCCCAGTAGGCGCAAACGGCCGAGCGAAACGGGAAAGGTGGGTGCGGAGACGCCGGGCGGAGCAGCAAGGAAGGGCATGCTTCAGCTGTACTGGACGTCGCAAAACTCTTCAACCGGCCCGAAGATCCGCCGGCCGCACTGCGTCAAGCCACCTCAACGTAGATCAAAAGGGTGGGCGGGCCGCTGCCGGGATTGCCCCGGCTTCCCAGCGATGTAACGAAACGTCATGCGGAAATCCCAGCTCGCAGGTTCGGCGTTCGCGCTCGTCCTTGGTCTTTCGGCGTCGCCGGGCCACGCCATTCAGCCGCAGGCGGAGGTAGATACGCGCCCGGCGATCGAGCTGTACCAAGCGAGCGCCGGGAGTCCGCGCTCCGCGGCCTCCCGCGGCACCATCGATTGGGACCAGCCGCCGGGGCGCTTGGTCGAGCCGTTCCGTTTGTTTCGCGCAGAGTTCGGCGAGGGCTGGCGGGCGGGCTTCGACCGCGTTCGTCGCGTACCCAGCCGCCTTTTCGGGCCTGGCGTGCACGTGCCGAACGCGGTGAGCGACGGCGACGTTGCTGTCGCGCACGCACGCAACGTGCTTGAGCGTCACATGGCGCTGCTTTCGCCCGGCGCCAAACCCAGCGACTTCGAGCTCGTCGCCAATGATCTAGACGCCGGTATCCGCAGCATCGGTTTCCGGCAGACCAAGAACGGACGAACCGTGAGCGGCGGGCAGGTAAGCTTTCGCTACAAGAACGATCGGCTGTACGTGATCGGCAGCGAAGCCTACGCGCACGTCCCGGATCTTTCGTCGGCGCCGGTCGTCTCGGCAGACGAGGCGAAGAAGGCCGCTCTTTCGTGGGTCACCAGCGATTTCGGCTCTTCGGTCGCAGGCGAACCGAGCGCCGAGTTGATTGTCCCGTATCGCGATGCACGCGGTGCTCTGCGCTTCGCGCGGGCCGTTTTGGTCGAGGTCAGCACCAGTGAAATCACCGGGAAGTACAGCGTCGCGGTGGACCTGATTTCGGGGCAGCCGGTGCTCCGCCGGTCGCTCTTGCACTTCGCCTCGGCGCCGGTGCTCTTCCGCGTCCCGCTGCGTTCTCCGACCTTCGGCGAACGCATTGATCTTCCCGCCGTGCTGGCCAACGTGAACGTTGAAGGCGCCAGCGCGCAGACCAACGTCAACGGCACCGTCACCTGGGCTACCGGCCCGAGCACCGAGGTGGAACTCTTTCTCACCGGCCCGCGGGTTCGCATCTTCAACGACGCCGGCGCTGAAGCAACTTTGCTCACGACCTTGAACGACGCCTCGCCCTTCGTTTGGGACGAGAGCCAAGACCCCGCGTTGGACGCCCAGCTGACGACCTTCATCCACGCCGAGCGCGTGCGCACCTTTGCCAAAGGCTTCGCACCGAATCTCGGCTTTCTCAACAATCAGATCAGCGCCACCGTCAACATTGCCGAGCAGTGCAACGCCTTCTCCGACGGCACGACCATCAATTTTTACTCGTTGGGCGGCGGCTGCGAGAACACCGGCCGCATCGCCGACGTCGTCTATCACGAGTACGGCCACTCGATTCACGCTCACGCCATCATCGAGGGCGTGGGTGCCTTCGATGGGGCGTTGTCGGAAGGCATCTCGGACTATCTCGCCGCGACCATCACCGGAGACCCGGCGACCGCACGCGGCTTCTTCCTCAATAGCTCCCCGCTGCGCCATCTGGATCCCAACGGGCAGGAGAACCGCTGGCCGGAGGATCTGGTCGGCGAGGTTCACGAAGACGGCCTGGTGATCGGGCAGGCGCTTTGGGACTTGCGTAAGAACCTGATCGATTCGCTCGGCGCAAGCGAGGGCGCAGCGACCAGCGATGAGCTTCACTACCAGGCGATTCGTCGCGCGACCGACATCCCCACCATGTACGTGGAGGTCCTGGCAGCCGACGATGACGACGGGGACGTGACCAACGGCACCCCGAACGTTTGTGCGATCAACGAGGCCTTCAATCGACACGGCCTGCAAGCCATTGGCACCAAGACCTCGTCGCTCGGCGCCACTGGCGTCTCCGAGCAAGGCTTCGAGGTCGCGGTGGAGCTGACCGGCCTGTTCCCCGAGTGCCCCGGAGAGTCGATCGTCGGCGGTACGCTCAGCTTCCGGGATCGCGCGGGCAGCGCACTCGAGGGCAGCGAAGCGATGACGTTGAGCGGCACCAAGCTGGTCGGGATGTTGCCTTCCGTCCCCGAAAATACCGTGTTGAAGTATCGCGTCGAGGTAGAGCTGGAAGACCGCACCCTCGCCTTCCCCGACAACGCCGCCGACCCCGAATACGAGATGTTCGTCGGTACGGTCGTGCCACTTTATTGCACCACCTTCGAGACCGATCCGGCCGATGACGGCTGGGTGCACGGCTTGCTCGAGGGTGAAGACATCGAAGGCGCTGATGATTGGGTTTGGGCCGAGCCGAACGGGACGATCATCAATGGTGACCCTCCCCTCGCCTACTCCGGGGATAAGGCCTTCGGCAACGACCTCTCGGTGGAGTCGAACTACAACGGGCTCTACCAACCCGAAAAAACCAACTTCGCCTCGAGCCCGGTGGTTGACCTTCAGGGCTACACCAACATCCATCTCCAATATCGGCGCTGGCTGAACGTTGAAGACGGTCACTTTGATCAGGCGCAAATTCTGGTTGGAGAAGAGCCGGTTTGGCAGAACCTCGATAGCGAGGACGGCAGCGACTCGAACACGCATCACCGCGATAAGGAGTGGCGCTTTCAGGACGTGGATCTGAGTGAAAAGCTGGCCGGCCTAAGCAGTGGGCAGGTGCACTTCGTCCTCAGCAGCGACCAAGGCCTCGAGATGGGCGGTTGGACGATCGATGACGTGTGCCTGGTAGCGCTCGAAGGTCCGCCCGTCGATCCTTGCGCGGCAACCGGCGCTGGCGGCGGCTGTGAAGGTGGTAGCGGAAGTGGAGCCGGCGACTCGGGCGGCAGCTCCAGCGGTAGCGGCGCTGGCGGCGAGAACCAGGACGAGGACAGCGGTTGCGACTGCCGCAGCAGCACGAGCCAATCGAACGATCGCGGATGGATGGCGCTCGCGGCCATCGGTTTGGCGACAATGGTCCGCCGGCGTCGGCGTTCGAGCTAACGCGCCTCGGCGCAGAGGCCGCTGACAGCCCGTGTAGCGCTCGCGCGAAACGGGCTGTTGCTTTCGCAGCGCGCGAAGGCTCGCTGCGCCAACACACAATCGCCGCTTACAGCCCTGAAGATGGCCGTCTGACAAGGGCTCGCTGCCTTCGGCGCGGAGGAAGCGGGCATCGCGCTGCTCGCGCTGGGCGGCGCTAGGATCGGAGCGGAGCCGCGGGCCGGCAGGTTGACCGGCGCGCCCGGGAGCGGCGCACTCGTCGGCATTGATGCAGCGGCCGAAGCGGAAGGAGGAGCCTTGCGCTTCTGCTCCGACTTGGCCGCCGGACGAAGCCAGAAAAGCCACAAGCCAGCGCTGGCCAAGGCCCCGAGCAAAATCAGCCCAAGCGCGACCCACAGGATCGAACGCGAGCCGCGCACCTCCTTCATGATCGCCGTTGGATCGCGCACCGTCGGCGGCATCAGATCCGGCATCGTCAAGCGGCCTCGCGGCGGAGGCGGCTCGCTTGCCGCCATCACCAAGGTGCCTTTGCCCGACCTCACCGCTCGCGTGGAGCTCGAGGCGGAACCGGGCTGGCTCTCCGAATGGAACGCCGACAGATCCGGCTGACTCACCTCATGAAAGGAGATCTGCGGTGCGCTGGCCATGCCATTGGCGGAGGAGAAGACTGGCAGCTCCGGCTGCGCGGGACCGAGACCCGGCGCGTACGACGACGATGCTTCGGCGTAGAGCCCTGGCGCTTCGATCGTCTCGGCGCTGCGTGGGACTTTCACCTCGGTCGGTGGCCCCTCTTCATCCTCCGAGGGCTCACGAACGCGGGTCCCGACGTCATCGCTGTCTGGCCCCACCGAACTGCGCGAGTTCGCTCGCGGCGGCAGCGGGATCTGCGAGGGGCTGAGCGGCATCATCGACGAGGCGCGCCCCGGCAACAGCGAGCCGACGCCGATCGTCAGCTGCGAGTAGAAGTCGCGCATGCTGGCTGGCCGAGCGTGCAGGTCTTTCGACAGCGCGCGATGAATCGCCGCTGCCATCGTCTTCGGGATCGAAACCCCGTGAGACTCGATCGGCGTAGGTTGAACGCCCATGTGCAGGGCTGCCCATTCGATCGGATCATTGGCGTTGAAAGGCAGCTGGCCGGTGAGCAGCTGGTAGGCGACGACGCCGAGCGAGTAGATGTCGCTCTTCGCGTCGATGTCCTGCATCGTGAACTGCTCCGGGCTCATGTACGGCGGAGAACCGAGCACGACGCCGAGCGGCGTCAGCTTGGGATCGCGACCGCCGGTGCGCTTGGCGATGCCGAAATCGAGCACCTTGACGAAGTCCGGTGCTCCTCCGGGCGAGGTGATGATGATGTTGTCCGGCTTGAGATCGCGATGGATGATGCCGCGGTCGTGCGCCTCTTGGAGGGAGCCGCAGATCTGACCCAAGATCAGATCCACTCGCTCAGGAAACAGCGGGCCGTTCTTCAGGATCTGAGCGAGCGACTGGCCGCTCAAAAACTCCATGGCGATGAACAGATCCCCGTCGTCGGTCTGCCCGAAGTCGAAGAACTTGATGGTGTTGGGGTGCTCGAGCTCAGCGACCGTGCGGCACTCGCGCTCGAACCGCTTCGAGTCCTGATCGCGCGCCGAGATATCGGAGAGCAGGACCTTGATCGCGATCTTGCGGCTGACTCCGCCCAGGACCTGCTCGGCCAAATAGACCCGGCCCATACCGCCCTCGGCGATCAGGCTGTTGATCTTGTAGCGACCCCCAACGGTCTGCCCGAGCAACAGATCTTGGCCAAGCACGAACAAGGCTGCTCCACACGTTGGGCAGTACTTGACGTCGCGGAGGTCGAAGAGATCCTTGCAGGCGGGGCAGCGCATCAGTGCCTCGAGATAGGGTAGCCCAAGGACGCCAAACGGACGGTGGTTGTTCCCGTAGAAGTGGCAAGCTGGCTTGCTGCCGCTCGCAAGACTTTACTTGGCGGGCGCAGCGGCCGGCTTCTGCGGCTTCTTTTGGATCTTCGAAGCGTCCCCAGCCTTCATCTCGTGCGGCTTGCCGGGACCCACCAGCTGACGAATCGGAATGCCGTTGTCTTCCCAAGCGACGTCGGTCTGGCCCGGCGGTTGAGCCTGCGACGGTGTTAGCCCGACGAAGCCGTCATCCTCTTCTTCCGTTTCATCGGCAGAAGACCGCGCAGCCCCAGCGGCTCCCCCTCGCGCGAGAGATGAACAACCGGTGAGCACCAGGCTGGCCAAAAGCGCGACCGAGAAGAGCTGCTTCATGGGCCCACGGCCTAGCACTGACCGGCCGGCGCGGGTAGGACAATCAGCGACATCGCGCGCTTCTTCAGTGAACTCAGGGCTTCCGATCGTAGGCGTAGCTGAGCCCAAGGACGATCTGTCGAAAGCCGGTGGTCCAGATCCCCTCGGGCCTGCGTGAGACCACGACCGGACGGTCGAGCAGGTTCTTCACCGCCAAGGTCGCTCCCACCCCGCTCGAACGCTCGCGAAAACGCGCGTTCACATCCAGCAGCACGTACGGATCGATCAGGCCAACGCGACCACTCGCGTCAGGTTGTAGGGTGTTGGCGTCATCGGCGAACATCGCGCCCTGGTAGGTCATCGAAAAGCCCGCCCCGAGGCCGATCGGCGAATCAATATCGAGCAGCGCCGAGGCGGTGGAGGAAGGCGCATACGGCAACGCTTTGCCGTCGCGTGCACCGTCGACGAAGCGCGCCTCGAGCACGCCGACGCGCCCAGTGACGTCGATCGAAATCGGCAATTCCGCCAGCTCCCCAACCCGCAAAGTCGAGCTCGCCTCCCCACCGAAGCTGCGCGTGCGACCCCCGTTCACCAGCTCGGTGGTGCCGTCGAGCGAGGTGTTCGGAACCACCTGATTGGAGAACTCGTCCAAGAACAACACCACGTCGGCACTGAAGGCGTCGATCGGCTTGGTTCGCACGCCAAGCTCCCAGTTGGTGCTGCGTTCTGGCGAAAGCAGCTGACTGGCACCGGCGTCGGAGATGGCCTCGGTCGCGCGCGGCGGCGCATAACCCAGGTGCAGCCCCGCAAAGCCGTGCGCCCGCGGAGCACCCAACGTCATGCCCAGCCCAGGAATCACAGCGTTGTTCGAGTCGCTGCCGGCGACGTCCACCGGCTCACCCGCCGAGAGTTCCCGCGAACGCAGATAGCTCGCGTGTTCGAAGCGCACGCCCGGCGTCACCACCAGCCAATCGCGGAACAGGATGCGGTCTTGCACATAGGCCGCGAGCCCGAGCGACGCGTGGTCTTCGAGCTCCCCGAGCGTCAGCTCGCCACCGCCGTACGCCCGCTCGGTCTCGTGATCGCCCAAGGAGGCCGACTCGCCCAAGACGCGCAATCCAGCATCGAGCGTATGAGCAATGCGCCCGGTGCGGAAGTTGGTGGTGAGCCTCGGCTCGACGCCGAACACGAAATACGAACGGTCGAGCAGCCGCGCGCCATCGCGAAAGTAGATGGCCCCCAGGGGCAAACGGGTATCTCCGAAGGACTGGGTTACGTCGTTCGCGCCTGGAAAGCGGTCATACTGCTGCCGCCTCCACTGCCGATCGGTGTGGCTCGCATAGACCAGCGTCTTGAGCCGCGTTTCTTCCCCGAGATCGGCGTCGAGGATGAACGACGCATCGAAACGCGTGAGCTGCGAGCGACTCGCACGGCTCATCCCCGGGTGGTCCGGCTGCGCGGCGAAAAGATCGCGAGGCAGACCCACGTCCTCGCTCTGCGCGGAAGCACGGTGCGCGGCGATCTTCAGCGTTGCGCGCGTTTGCTCGGAGAACGGCACCACCACCTTGGCGAAGCCGTCGAGATCGGACGACGGTTGGTTGCGGGCTCCGTCGCTGCGTTTAGCGACGAACTGCGTCAAAAACCGCACCGGCTCGCCGACGTAGTCGACCGGGATGGCCGTCCCCACGCGCCCCACCGTGCGCACATAACCGAACTCCCCGGCCTCGACGCTGACGTAGCTCGAGAGCGAGTCCGGAGCGCTGTGGGTAATAAAGTTCACTACCCCGCCGAGCGTCTGCGGCCCGAACAAGATGCTGCCGCTGCCCTTGAGCACCTCGATCTTCTCGAAGCGTTCGACCTGCGGCACGAAGTACAAGTCCGGCTCACCATACGGGTTGATCGCCAGCGGCACGCCGTCCTCGAGCACCAGCAAACGCCGGCTGCGCCCCGGGTCGAGCCCGCGCACGCCGATGTCCAAGCGACCTCCACCGCCCGTGTCCTCGCGCACCGTGAGCCCAGGAACGCGGCGCAATAACTCCGCCGTATTGAGCGCAGCCGCGTTTCGGATCTCGGCGCTCCGCAGCGTGAGGAAGGAGCCGGGCAGCTTCTGAATGGCCTCGGCCTTGTCGCCAACGATCTCGACCTCGATCGTTTCGTCTTCGCTAGAGCCCGCGGGCTGCGCAGCCGTCGTCGTCGGGGCAGCGGTTGCGGTCGGCGCTGTTGCGGCGGTAGTTGCGGCGGCAGGCTCGGGCGCCACGAGCTTCACTTCGTCGGCCCAAAGCGGCTGCGCGCTCGCGACCCCGATCAGGAGGCCCAAGCCTCTCAAGGTGCTTTGCATACGCCCATCTTGTTGCAGCCAGGCGAAGGGCTCTCACACTCCGCGTCGCTGCTGCAAGGGTGCGAACAATGCGGCCCTTTGGCGTTGAAGACGAAGCAAAGCTCGGTCTCACACTGCGCGTCCTCTTCACATTCGGACATGAACGCCAGCAAGCCGCCGCCCTCGCCTTGCCCACCGCCCGCGGTTCCTGGCGGCAAAGCACCGCAATAGCCGCATTCTCCGTAGCCTGAGCCCAGTTCATCGCACACCGCGTAGCCGCTTTCGCCCGAGGCGCAGCTGCAAGCGATGTAGTCGTTGGGCAGACACTCGCGACCCTCGGCGGCCTCGCATCCGGCCGTGAGGACGAGGCCCAACAGCACGGGCTGCCACCTCCGCTCGACGTTCGGCTCAAACATCGGCCCAGCGTACAGGATGCGAGGACGAATCCGGGGATATCGAGTAGGCTGCCGGAGTTGTGGGGCTACCCGAGCTCGACCGTAAGACGGATCGATTCGTTCTAGAAGGCCGCGCCGGCGGTGGCGGCATGGGGGACGTGTATCGAGCGACCGACCGCGAGACCGGTGCGGAGGTCGCGGTCAAGGTCTTGCGCGGCTCGGCGAATGGCGTGGAACGTCGGCGCTTTCAGCGTGAAATCGCAGTCATCGCCGACCTCCGTCACCCCAACATCGTCGAATACATCGATCACGGGCTACTGCCGGATGGCCGCCCGTTTTTCGCAATGGAGTGGCTGAACGGTGAGGACTTGGTGCAGCGTCAGCGCCACAGCCCGCTCGGCATGCGCGACGCCGTCGAGGTGATTCGGCGCTCGGCCCAGGCCCTCGCTGCGGTGCACGCGCGCGGCATCGTTCACCGCGATCTCAAGCTCGGCAACATCTTCCTGATCGACGGCAAAGGCGCCAACGTCAAGCTTATCGACTTCGGTGTGGTGCGCATCCCCGGTGAAGAAATGGCCGAGGACAAGGGCGCGATCTTGGGCACGCCGCACTTCATGGCGCCCGAACAAGCTCGAGGTGAGGCGGTGGACGCACGCGCCGACATCTACTCGCTCGGCGCCGCGCTTTTTCGGCTGATCACCGCGCGCAACGTGTTCGAGACCGAGCACATCGTCGCGCTCTTGGGTCGGCTCGTGATCGAGGATCCACCGAGCGCTCAAGCGGTACGCTTCGACGTTCCCGACGCGCTCGACAAGCTGATTTTGCAAGCCATCGCCCGCAAACGGGACGACCGCTTCGAGAACGCTGGTGAGTTCGCGCGCGCGCTGGCTCGCGTCGGCGAGCTCAACAACGATCCGCCCACCACCGACCGCTCGGCCTCGGCCATCCGCAAGACGGGAGCGTTCATGCGAGCGCCCAACCTCGTCCCCGACGCGCCGGTGCCGAAAAAAGAGGCCGCTGAGCGTCGCGTGGTAGCAGCCGTGCTGTTCGATTTGGGCGGCGCCACGCTCGAGGGCGAGCTCGAGACCAAGCTGTGGGACATCATCGGTCGCGACGCGCGCGTGGAAGCGCTGCTGGGGAGCCGCATCGTCACGATGTTGGGCCTCACCCGCTCCGACGGCGATGAGGCCATCCGTGCCGCTCGCGCCGCGTTGATGCTGACCAAAGCGTTGCCCAGCGCCAAGGCGGTGCTCGCCACAGGCCACGCCATCGCCTCCGCCTCGAACTCACGCACCCGCTCCACCAGCCTCGCTGCCCAAGCGCTCGAGCGCGCTGCTACCCAGCTCGAGGCAGTAACGGCAGGCTCGGTGCGCGTTGATACCAGCGTGATCGCCTCGCTCGCAGGTCGCTTCGTGCTGCAAGAAGATCCGATCGGAGCGCTGCTGCTCCGCGAAGACACGGCTGGCATTGGAGCCCGTTTGCTTTTGGGCAGACCAACGCCCACGGTAGGCCGTGACAAAGAGCTCGCGCTGCTCGTCAGCGTTTATCAAGAGCTGCTCGACGAGGGTACGCCCCGCGCCGCGATCGTCACCGGCCCTCCGGGCATCGGCAAATCGCGCGTGCGGCAGGAGCTGATCACGCGCGTAGAATCGAGCGGCTTGCCGCCGGAGGTGCTGATCATCCGCGGGGACCCGATGAGCCAGGGCTCCAGCCTCTCGTGTTTTGGCCGGGCGTTGCGCGCCGTACTCGGCGTGCATGACGGTGAAAGCTTGGAGGACCAAATTGCCAAAGTGCGGCAATCTCTCAACTTCCGCCTGCCGAAGGCACTGCGGTTCTTGGCGAGCTTCCTCGCCGAGCTGCTCGGTGTGCCCTTCCCCGATGAAGCGGATGAGCCGCTGCGAGCAGCGCGACGCAGCTCGCAGTTGATGCAGGCGCGCACGCGCATGGCGCTCGAGGCGCTGATTCGCTCGCAGGCGGAGCTGATGCCGCAGCTCGTGTTCGTTGATGACGCGCACTGGGCGGATGAAACCACGATGGATCTGCTCGATTGGTTGCTCGGCTGTCCGGATTTGCGCTTCGCCGTGTTCGCCTTTGCGCGCCCAGAGATCGCCACGCGCTTCCCGGGCTTGTGGCAAAACCGCAACGCTACGCGTCTCGCCTTGCCACCGCTGTCGACGAAGGCCTCTGAACGGCTGATTCGCGCGGCCTTGCCCTCCGCCGATCCGAAGCTGCAGACCAGCATCGTCGAGCGCGCCGGTGGGAACGCGCTCTTCCTCGAGGAGCTCGTGCGCGCGGCGGATCGCGGTCAAGACGAGCTGCCGCTCACGGTGCAGACGCTGTTGCAAATGCGTCTGGATCGCATGCCCAAGCCGATCCGCGAGGTGGTGCGCGGTGCCAGCGTGCTCGGGCCGGTCTTCTGGACGGGCGCTGTCTCCCACCTGCTCGAGCGTCCGACCGCCGAGCACCTCGTGGAGCTCGAGCGAATGGAGGTCTTCAATGAGCAGCCGCAGAGCCGCATCGCCGGGGAGACGGAGTGGACCTTCCGCCACCCGCTGCTGCGTGATGCAGCCTACGCCTCCATCCTCGAGGAAGACCGCACAGAGATGCATCGAGCGGCGGCCACCTGGCTCGAGTCGAAGGGCGACGCTGACGTCGGTTTGATCGCGAAGCACGCTGACGCAGGCGAAGATTTCGAGCGCGCCGCGGCGCTTTATGCGCGGGCAACGCGGCAGGCGCTCTCGGCCGGCGCCCACCTCGAGACAGCGCTCGAGCTCGCGGATCGCGGCCTCAATTGTGGCCCGCCGGATGAGCTGCGGGCCGAGCTGATGTTGGCGGCGGCGCAGGCCCGCATTCCCTTGGGCAGGCTCGAAGACGGAGTACGCGCCGCGCTCGACGCAGGCGAGCTCTCACGGCCGGGCAGTGATCGTTGGGCGGAAGCGCAGTGCCTCGCTGCGCAGGCTTTGATCGAGAGTGGCCGCAGCATCGAGGGCGATGCTCGGGCGAAGGCTGCGCTCGAGTCACAAGCCGAGCTTTCGAGCGCCACGCGGGCCAAGCTGATGGCCGCTCGCGTGCGCGGCTTCGTCGACCTTGGCCAGCCGAAAGAGGCTCTCAAGCTCGCTGATGAGGCGCTGCCCCTCGCGCGCATGTCGCAGTCGTCGGAGGCGCTGGTGCGGGTGCTGGACGCGCGGCTGTTTGCGCTGATGCAGCTCGCAGATCCTTCGGAGGTGGTGGCCAACGGGCCCAGCGTGATCGACGTCGCGGACACAGCCGGGGACGTGGTGCTGGCGACGCGCGCTCGCCTCAACACCGCCTCATCGATGAACCTGCTCGGCCTTTTCGAGGAAGCTCGCTGGCTGCTCGATCGAGCTTTGGGGGACGCGAGGGATCGGCGCATGCGCATCCTCGAGGCCTTCGCCTTGCACAACCTGGGCATGACCGAGGCGCGCCTTGGCCTGGTGGACCGCGGCATCGAAATGCAGCGCGAAGCCGGGAAGATCGCCGATGAAACAGGCGCTGCGCGGTTGCGCGTGCACGCCCGCGTGTACGAGGCGCTGCTGCTACTTTGGCGCATCGGCCAGGCGCGCGCCGAGGGGCACGACATCCAAGAGTCGAGCGATCTCGCGGCGGCACAAGCGCTTGCTTCCTTCGTCGAGGCCGAGGTTCGCAGTTTGCCGGCGCTCGTTCCCACGGCCCGCTTCGTCGCGGCGGCGGTCTCCTACTCACGCGGGGAGATCGGGGATGCGTTGGCCCTTGCTCAAGAGGCCGTGGATCTGATCCGTGGCCAACCGGTCGAAGAGTGGGAGGAGCTCACGCACCTGACCCTGATCGAAACGCTGCTTGCCGTGGACGATGAGGCCGGCGCCAACAGCGCGCTCGAGGCTGGTTTTACGGCCATTTGTGACCGCGCCAGGAAGATCGGCCGGAGCGAGCACCGCAGCGCCTATCTCGAGCGCATTCCTGAGGTGCACCGCATCGTCGAGTTGGCCAAGGCGCGGCTGGGCAAGAGCCTGCCCTTCTTTGCCTCGCTGCCCTTGCGTCCTCCGCCCAAGCCGCACTGACTCGGTCCTCGGCGAAGGGCCTAGCTCCAAAAAAGAAAGGCGCCCGACGCGAGTGGGACGCCTTCTTCCTTTTTGCGCTCGTTGGTTACTGCGCGCAGGCGTCAGCCGCACACATGCAGTCGAGCAGGTTCTGGGTCGTCTGCAGACTGTCAAGGTTCGCGTTGTTGCAGAAGGACGCCTGGCTGCCCTGGCCGTTCAGGTACTCGAAGCAACTGGTGCAGCCCGCAGGCGAGCCCTCGGCAACGCACGCCATGTACTGAGCGTTGCAGGTTCCACCGGCGCCACCCTCGCTGAACAGGCAGCTGATGCATTGCTGCGTGGCCGGCATCAGTTGGCAGAAGTTGTCGCCGCAGGGCGGCCCAAGGATCTGGCTCACGCAGGTCCCGGTCTCGCAAACCTCGATGTCGATGCAGTCGTTATCCATGATGCACTGGACGCAGACCCCGGCTTTGTCGCAGTAGCCGCCTTCACCATTGGCGTCGGTGCAGAGCGTGCCTTCAACCGCGTTGTCGTATTCGCAAACGCCGTTGTTGCACAGTGGCACCTGGCACTCCACTGGCGTAGGGCAGTCATCCGCCGTGCCGCACCCGGGTGCGCCGCCAGCTCCACCCTCACCGCCGAGACCGCCGCTGCCGCCGTTGGTGACGCCGCCGACCCCACCGGTGCCGCCGAGACCGCCGCTTCCGCCGCCGCCGTCGGTGGCTCCGCCGGCCGTGCCACCGCCGCCGCCGTTGTTGTTCGACCCGGCGCTTCCGCCGCCGCCGTTGGTGGTAGCGCCCGAGCCGCCTTCACCGTCGTTGTTATCAACGATCAAACAGCCAACCAAAAGCGATGCCGCCAAACAAAGACCGAAGCTACGTGCGAACATTTCAAGCCTCCCGCGAAAGGTTTACCAACAGCGGCCGCGTGATGAGCATGCGTTTCACCCTTCCCCACAAAAACAAGAGGACGGACGGTTAGCCCGACCGCCCTCTTTCTTGGAGCGTCAACCGCTCCCGTCCAATCACTCAGCGCAGACGCCGACGGTGCAGACGCAATCGAGCAAGGCTTGCGCCTTCGCTTCGCTGCCCGCACAGAAGTTCTGAGCACCGGTGTTGAAGAACTCACCGCAGGTATCGCACTGGTTGCCGTCTGCGTCATTCACGCAGGCGATGCGCTCGTTGTTGCACTTGGCAGTGCCAATTGCACAGGCCAAACACTCTTGCGTGCCCGGTTGAAGCTGACAGAAGTTGTCACCGCAGACGCCGCCGAGAACTTCACTCTCGCAGACGCCTTCCGCACTGCAGGTGCCCACGGCGCAGTCGGTGTCGCTCAAGCACTCAACGCACGCCGCTTGACCGTTGCAGAAGCCAGAGCTGCCTTGTGAATCGGTGCAGAGCACGCCTTCTGCTGAGTTGATGGTGCCACAAACACCTTCTTCGCAGGTCGGCTCGACGCAGACAGCCTCGGGAATCCCAACGCACTCATCGGGCGTGGTGCAAGCCTGAGCTCCACCGCTACCACCGCCGCCGTTGGCCACTCCGCCCGTACCGCCCTCACCCCCGTTGCCAGCCGTCGCGCCAGCACCCGCGGTGCCACCGCCGCCATCCGTACCGTCACTGCTCGTCACCACGCAGCCCGTTGCCAAAGCAAGAACCGCCACCACGGACATAAGCTTCTGATTCATTCGATCCTCCAGATTGATAAAGCCGGCCGACATCCTGCCACGCATCCTTCAGCCAGGGAAAGCTGACTCACCCACCGAGCGACCCAGCCTCCAAGCCAAGTACGAGACAGAGCATCGCCCTTTAGACGCTCTCTACGCGATTGCGGCGCAAACTATTTCCAGCTTTTTGCGCCCAAGCCTCGAACTACGCTTTTTTCTTAGGCATTTTCGGCGCGGCCGCCTTCGGCTCGGCTGCCTTCTTCTTGCTGGCCGGCTTCTTCTTCAGCGCCGGCTCGGACTCGAGAGCGGCGAGCAGCCGCCTCGCGAGTGCGTCATCGCTGTCCTGTTTCGAGGCGACGGGCGGCTTGGTGGTTGCAACTTTGCGAGCGGGCCGACTCTCCGCGGCTTCAATCGCAGCAGCGGCCGGCGGGCTCGGCAGCTCAGCCAACAGACCGGCAAGCCCTGCGCCAAAGGCCGCCGCCGCCGAGTCGATCAAGGCCGGATTGGGCGCCGTTAGCGGCGTGAAGGAGAGCACGACGGTGGTCTTTTCAGCGCCCCAATCCCACGAGCCCGGACACAGAGGGTCAGCGAGATGACGCGCCGCTAAATCGTCAAGTCGGCGGCTGAGCCCTTTACGCGCCTCTGGCGCAAGCGCCGGCAACGGCACCACGCGCAACTCGGAGGGCAGCTCGACCACGCCGAGATCCACAAGATCGGAGAGCTCCTCCTCGATCGCCGCCTCGATCTCGATGCGCTTCTCCGGATCCGAGTCCCCCGGCCGAAAGAAGGCCGTGTGCGCCTCTGCATCGAAGTTGTCGAGCTCGGCTTGGACCGCCATCGCCGCCCGATCGAGGGCGTCACGCAGCGTGGGCAACTCGGCCTCGCGCGCTGCAGCTTTCGCCACGTAACCGAGGGTGTCCAAGCGAACGCTGATGGGCGGCGGTTCAGCCTCGTCATCCGCCTCACGATTGCCGAGCAGACGCAGCTCATCGCGCAGCGTGAGGAAGATGACCCGCTCGATCGCCCGGTCCTCCGCGAACACGTCCTCCACCCCGTCGGAGTCGAGCACCGTCTCACGCAGCTCTTCTACGAGCTCCTCGACCAACTCGTCGGTGGCTTCATCTCCGAAGGTGCTGGAGACCTCGCCCATGATCGGACTTCTCACGACCTTCGCCAGGATCCTCGGCAGTGCTGGCTCGAGCTGCTGAGCCATCTCCCGCGCCGTTTGCTCCCCGCCTCCGGGAGCGAGCACGATGTGCCCAGCTTTCTTCAAGGCGTCCAAGGCTGAGTGTGCCAGCTGCCGCGCCAATTGGTTGTCCGCCACGTGCGCGTGCGTACCACAATCTGATGGTTACGCCACAAACAACGTCGTCAGCCCGACGGCGGAAAGTCGTGAACCCGCAGATTCATCGCGCAAGTGCTGTCACAAGTGGCGACGCGCGATGTCGGCCCAGGTACCTGTGGGCTCCAGCTCGAGGTAGCGCCGCCAACACGGACGAGCGTCGTCTGCTCGGCCGGTTTGCTCGAACGCCATCGCTAGATTGAAGTAGGCGTCGGCGAAGCGTGGGTCGCTCTTGATCGCCCCTTCGAAGAAAGTGATGGCCTCATCAGCGGCGCCGCGCTCGAGCATGACGTAGCCGAGGTTGTACTGTGCCTCCGGCTGCGTGGTGTCGATCTGCAACGCCTTGCGATAGAGCGCCACGGCGGACTCCTCTTCGTCGCGGCGGAAGCAAATATTGCCGAGGTTGGTGTAGGCGATGGCTAGCCACGGATCGAGCTCGATGGCTTGGCGATAGAGCCGTTCCGCCTCGGGCAACGTGGCCGGCGATTCATCCAGCTGGCTCGCCTTCACGTAAAGATCGTAAGCGGTGCGCGCCCGCTCGCGGCCGGCGTTGGGGCGGAGCACGCGCACCACGTCTTCACGCAGCGACTTCACTTCGAAATCGAGCACCATCTGACCCGAGACGGGCTCGTAGTTTCCCGAATCAGTGCGGAGGACGACCTGCCGCCCGTCCGACACGATGCTCAGCTCGGAGAGCGGGCGCGTCACCCGCGGCAACGCCAACTGAATGCTCGAGATGGCCTTGGCCACGTCGCGCAGCCGCACCTTCTGAGCGAGCAGGTCACGCGCGGCGCGCAGCGCGATCACGTCTTGAAAGGTGTACGCCCTTCGTCCGCGACGTCGGCCCGACGGCGTGACGATGCCGTTCTTGTCAAGACTGCGCAAGCGACCGGTGGACACCGAAAGCAGACGCGCGACCTCCGTCAACGTGAACAAGTCCGTCACGGGCTCGCGAGAAGAACGCGGGACTTCACCCTCTTCAGCGGGTGCAGCGCTGCGCGACGTCGCATGGTCATCGTGCGTGGACGCCGGCCCGACGCGACCGCCGCCAGGTCCGAACACGACGTGAATCACTTTCTGCTCGTCGCCTGTGTTTCGTTTCTTCATGCGCGCGTCGTCACCAAGCGTTCTATCGACGTGGCCACGTGCGTCAAGAGTGAAGCGCTGATGCATCAGCGAGAGCGACGGTTGCGTCGACATCACTGAGCACAATGAAGCCCACAGGGTCTGTGGAAAAGCTGAGGTCAGCTCGCATCACATGGAGCGCACCACGACAGCGCGCCTCTGCTTCGCGTCGTGCAATGCGCAAAATGAGCACACGCAAGTGCGGATCACTCTCGAGCACGAGCAGTGCACGCTGGTCACGCAGCGCTGGATGTGGAGCGTGCGCCCACGGCAGTCGCAGGTGTGTGCTGCCAAAGTAGGAAGCACCGGTAGCAGAAGTTTCCACCGTGCCCTCGCTTACGATGTCGGCGAAGCCGAGCCACTCGATCAGCAGCGGCAAGGTGGCGCGGTAGAGCGTCCTCTGCTTGACGGCGATGGGCCAGAGGCAACGAATCTTGGTGATGCCGGGACCGCGGGTCATTTCCGGCGTTGAGCGTATTGACGCTTGGAGCGATGGGCCAACATGACTCGTCGCAACGCCAACCGACACGGGTTGTTTGGCCGCACGCGAGCTTCTTCCTTACCTTTCGGAGTCGGAGGAAGTCGATGGCGTACGAAGGCAATGAACGAAGACGGCACCGTGTGGTGTTCACCAGAAACACCGAGTATCACCTGCGTGACGATCTCTGTGTGGCGGTGCGCGACCGCAAATCCAAGCGCTGGTGCGAGGGCCACATGGCCGTCTCGTTGAAGGTCGAGGGCGGCGTCAAGTTCTACGACAATGGGTCGGTGGTACCCAGCCTCGATGGTCCCAAGAAGGGCGACGCGATCTTCTTCACCTACACGACCGACTTTGGTGAGGACCGACAGCTCATCACCAGCAAGATCGAAGACGTCGCGCGCACGCCGCGCAAAGACGTGCTCGCCTACAACACGCTCAAGCGAAAGCCCCAAGCTTCCGCGCAGGCCTGAGCAAAGACCTCAACGGGTAGCGGGCCCCAACGTTCCGTCGACAAGGACCTCCGAGCACACGCTGCATCGGGGGTCTTTTCGCAGGCGCAGCTCGCTGAAGCGAGAGCCGAGCGCGTCGATTAGCAGCACCCGCCCCGTGAGCACCTGGCCCACGCCGAGGATCAGCTTCAGCACCTCGACGGCTTGCAGGGTGCCCACGAGCCCCGGGAGCGCACCGAGCACGCCCGCCTGCTCGCAGCTCTCCGCAAGCCCGGTCGGCGCGGACTCGGGATGCATGCAGTTATAGCAAGGCCCTTCCCCTTCGCCCACGCGCGGTCCGCCGAACACGGTGACCTGGCCGGAGAACCGGTGCACGCTACCAAATACCAGCGGCTTGTTTGCGGCCACACAAGCGGCGTTGAGTGCGTAGCGCGTGGCGACATTGTCCGATCCGTCCACCACGACGTCGAAGGCGTTCACCAGCTGCGTAGCGTTCTCTCTTGTCAATCGCTCGGGGAAGGCGAGCAGTCTGACCTCGGGGTTGAGCGCCGCGAGGCTGACTTCCGCGCTCTCTACCTTCAACTCACCGAGCCGCGCCGTCGAATGCAGGATCTGGCGGTGAAGGTTGGACAGCTCCACGCGATCCGCATCGCAAAGACCGAGCGTACCCACGCCAGCGGCCGCGAGATAGAGCGCTGCCGGCGAGCCAAGTCCCCCCAACCCAATCAGCAGCACCTTCGCCTGCTTCAACTTCAATTGCCCGAGTTCGCCCACCTCACGCAGCACCAACTGCCGGCGATAGCGCTCGAACGAGAACGGCTGGTCAGCGGGGAGCGTCACCTCGAAGCCGAGCCGGCGCCAGCGATCGAAGCCAGGAGCAAGCCGCCATACGTTCGTGTAGCCGAGCTCGATCATGTTGGCGGCGGCCAGCGCGGCGCGCTTCTCCCCGGAGCAAAACACCACGACT
Organism: uncultured delta proteobacterium; assembly: GCA_903892415.1. Lineage (GTDB taxonomy): Bacteria > Myxococcota_A > Polyangia > Polyangiales > Polyangiaceae > Xiheicaenibacterium. The sequence continues at coordinate 38,191 of CAITIQ010000431.1, forward strand.
TGACGCTGTTTGTCGGGGAGGAGCTCCTCGACCTCCGGATCGACGCGGCTCTCCGGCAGATGCACGGCGGAAGCGAGCGAGCCGGCCTTCCACTCCAGAGCTGTACGAACATCCAGCAGGACGAGGTCGCCGTCAGCAAGCCGCGCGCGCAACGCCTCGGGAGTAATGGCAGCAACCCCTTGCAAGGCCTCCGCTAAAATCTCCGGGAAACTCGGCATGCCGAGAGCTTAGTCTTTTCGTACGTTGGTCGTTCCGCAAAGGTGCTCTATGAAGCCGGAATGACGGAGTCCAATCGCGAGCCCTTCGGTGAAACGCACATCGCCATCAACCGCGTCTACACGCGAAAGGGGGACGGTGGACAAACAAGCCTCGTCGGCGGTCAGAAGGTCGCCAAAGACGACCTACGGATCGAGGTCTACGGCACGGTGGACGAGCTCAATGCCATCGTCGGTGCGAGCCGGCATAGCGCGCTCGGTGCCGCGGAGAGCCCGAACAACGACACACAAGCGCTGCACAAACTCGCGAGCACACTGCTGCGCATCCAGCATGAGCTGTTCAACCTCGGTTCGATCTTGGCGACGCTGCCGGAGGACGTGCACCCGAAGCAGCCGCGGGTAACCGACGCCGAGATCGACCTCCTGGAGCGCGAGATGGACGCGATGAACGAGCACCTCGCGCCCTTGCGCTCCTTTGTTCTGCCCGGTGGTTCACGCCTCAACACTGACCTTCACTTGGCCCGCACGGTGTGCCGTAGGGCCGAGCGCCTGCTCGTCGGGTTTGCGCGCGACCACGAAGTGGACGCGACGGCCGTTCGCTACCTCAACCGCCTCTCCGACGCCTTCTTCGTGATGAGCCGCGCAGGCTCACAATACGAGCGAGCCGCCGAGGTGCTGTGGCAGCCCAATGCTTCGGCCTCGGGACTCGGCGGCTGAGGCTATCGCGGCGGCGGCAGCGTCTTTCGCCCCGGGCCGAGCTGAACAAAGGCCCGCTGATAGCTCGAGAGCTCCGCTTGCTGCAGCCGCTCACATTCGAGAGCGGCCAGCACCTGTGAGCCTTTGGCCCCCTCGTGAGCCTTGCTCGCGATCTCAATCAACTGCGCAGTGAGCGCGGAAGGCAGCCTGCTGCTGAGCACGAGCGCGTCGTTTCGACAGCGCTCACTCACCGCGATGGTCTCCAAGCGATCACCGTTCTGACCGACGTACCAACGCATCATCGCCTCCAGCGCATTGTCGTGGACGCCGTGAATCGAGCCGACGTCCGCGTCATTCTGCAACACCGCCAACGCCACTGCGCGATGGGTGCCTAAGAACGCTTGCGACGCAAACACGCGCTCGCTCTCGAGCCCGCGCGATTTGAGCAGCGCATCCGCCAAGAGGTAGCCTCCCGCCGAGAGCGGGTCGACCCAGGCCGCGCGTTTGCCGTCAAGTTGCAACAGGTTCAGCCGGTCCTCACGACGGGCAATCAGCGCTGAGCGGTAGCTTGAGACGCCCTCTCGAACGACGCTGAAGAGCGCCGTAGCTCGCGTCAGCCGGGCGCAAACCGCAGCGGGACACCAGGCTAGATCAACGGTCGCCTCGTTCAGGTGTCGCTCGAGCTCACCATAGTTCGCTGCCACCTCCGCCCGAACCTCGACGGCGAGGTCCCGTTGCAGCGCAGCGGCCAGGAGTTCTGCACGCGCTGAAGCCTTCGCTGCGCCCAGCGACGGCGGCACCATGCAGACGATCCCCATCTGCACAGCGTAGCGTGGCCGCGAGCGAGTGTCGGCAGTTCAGCCGCTTTGGGCGTTACTTCTTGGGAGCGGCGGGAGCTTTGGCGGGAGCGGGCTTGTCCTTCGGCTTCTTCGGCGCCTTGGGATCCTTGGGGCCTTCCCCAGCGTTGACCGCTTGAATCACCCGCTCGGTCAGCTCCAAATCGGTGCGGAAGTAGACCGCCGCTTGCTTCTCGAGCACGAGGTCGTAGCCCTCACGCTGCGCGATCGACTTGACGATGGCCCCGACCTTGCCAAGGAGCGGCATCAAGCTGTCCTGCCGCTTTTGGTTGTAGTCCTGCTGGATGGTGTAGGCGGCTTGCTGCAACATCGCCACCTTCTGCTTGAACTCGGCCTTGCGGCGCTCCAGCGGCTCACTGCGACCCTTCGTCTTTTCTTCGCGCTCGAGCTCTTCGTACTCTTCGCTGAGCTGCTTCTCTTTGGTGCCGAGCTCTGCCTTCTTCGGGTCGAAAAGCTTGCGCAGGTTGGCCTCGATGCGGATGCCCTCTTCCGACTCCTTGAGCACCTTGGCCGTGTCCAACACGACGATGCGGAGCGCCACCGCGGGAGCCGCGGCCGGAGCTGCAGCGGGAGCAGTTTCCTCCTGCGCCTGAGCCGTACCTGCCACGGCCAGGAGCGAGCCGGCGAAGAAGGTCACAGCGCAGGCGAGGCGGGCGGGCGAGAATCGAGCGACGAAGGACATCGGTTTGGCTTACTGTCGAGGTCGTAACCCGTCAAGAAAGTCAGCAACAGACAGGTCCGCAACCATGGCCAAAGAAAAACGCGTTGTCCTGCCAATCTTCGGCGAAAACAAGCCCGCGACGGTGCCTCTCCCTGGAGGCACAGGTGGGCTCGGTGCGCTGCTACCAGCGATTCGGAAGCTGTCCTCGACCGTGATGGCCGAAAGCGAAACACGCGCACGGGCCGCTGGCCTGAAGGTCAGTTGCAAAACGGGCTGCACCGCCTGCTGTCATCAGCTCGTGCCGGTCTCACTGATCGAGGCGAAGGCCCTGGCGACCGCGCTGGCACGGCTCCCGCAGAAGCAGCTCAAAGAGGTGAAGAACCGCTTTGCGCATGTGCTCTCGACGCTCGAGAAAAATGGCCTGATCCACCCCAAACATGATCAGCCGCGCACCTCGCTGGTCAGCCCAGGGGACGGCAGCGAGAGCGAGCGCTGGGACGCGCTGTCGCGCAAATACCTCGAGCTCAACTTGGCCTGCCCTTTCTTGATCGAAGGACGCTGCAGCGTTTACGAGGAGCGGCCCTTCGCCTGCCGTGAATACGCCGTCACCTCTGCGCCCGAACATTGCGCGACCCTCTCCGAGCAGCTCGCGCCGTTGCCGCGGCCGGTGCTGATGACCCAGGCCCTCTCGCTAACGGTGGATCGCTTGGAAGATGCTGCGCCGTCCACCCTCGCCTTGCCGCTCGCGCTCGAGTGGGTCGAGGCCCGTGGCGCCGAGCTGCGCACCGACCACGACCTCAGTGAAGCCTTCGACGTTTTGTTCGAGAGCATCGAATGGCAGGAGCGCGACGGCCTCTGGGCTGATTGACTCTAACGCGACGCCTTCGCCCAGTAGGCCACGCGCAGCAGGCCATTCGCATCGAGTCGGGCAATGCGCGTTCCGAGCGCGACGGCTCGTTGGTCGTGAAAGCGCACATGCATATGCGTGTGGTGTCCGTACTCATGACGCAACCAGCGGTTCTTCTTGCTGTTGAGGTCGAAGATCGTATCGAGATCGGGCTCGTTCAAGCTGGTTGCATAGCTATGCAAAAGCCGTTGAATCCTCAGGTCCAAAAACACGACCTCCACGTTCCCGCCAGCTCGCAAGGCGCGCAGTAGCCGCCAGGTCCTGCGCGCATCGAGTGTCTCAGCAGTGGGCCGCACGTACCACGCCGGCCCCGAGCGGTAGTAAAATCCAAGGTCGGCATCGAGCCCCGACTGATGACTGCGATGCGGCAAAAGCCAGCCGCCTCGCCTGCGGCTCAGGTCGCCAACGGCGAGCTTGTGCGCGCCGGGAAAGCAGCGATTCACCTCGCGCACCGCCCGTTCAATCGCGGCCACTACGCTGACGGTGCCATAAGGGTACTTGCCGGCGCGCTCGATGGTCTCGCTGGCCGAGAGCTCAACGCCGAACAACAAAGACCCTCGTGAGGGCGAGCCGATCGAGGCTGCGCTAAGGGGGCCGCCTTCGCCACGCAGGCCCGCTAGAATGTCCGCATCGCTCGGCAGCTCCAACGGCTGCTTGGGCAGCGGCGGCTCCGCTTCACAGGGCGGTGATTGCACCTTCGGAGGAGCGGCCTCCGCGACCTCAGCCGAAGCCCCGCCGGCACCGTCAGCACTGACCGGCGCCGCCGAGGGCTCAGCAACGGTCGGCGCGATCGAGGCAGGCGGCAGCACGCCCGACGCTGCGTCAGACGCTACGTTCTCCCCAGCGGACGGCGCGCCTTCGCAGCCCAGCGCAAAGGCTGCAACAGCGAACCAGTGACACACCGCCCTACGCACCGCGCGAAGCTACCATGCGTGCTCTTGGCGAGTCCCATCTCGCCAAGCACGACCTCACCGCGAGGCCGTGCGCACCTCAAGCGACTACTTCTTCTTGATGCTGTTGCACATCTTCGAGATCAGGTCGGCCGTCTCGACCTTGTCCGGACCGGTGAGGCCGGTGGTGCAGGACCACTTGGCGGCGCCGATCTTCACGAGTACGTCGACCATGTACATACGACCGATCGGGGGAACGCGCTCCCAGCGGTACTCGGTGTCGCTCACCTTCTTGATGTTCTCGTTGAGCTTGTCGTTTCCGAGACCCTTGACTGCGTCCTCCCAGCCACCGGCCATCGAGAAGTCCAAGAAGTCGTACTCGCCGAACTTGATCTGCGAGCCGTCGATCTTAGTGCCCTTCGGCACGCTCATCACGTAACCAGCCAGCGACTTGTCGATCGGCTCGAGGGAGAGCTCCTCCATCTCGACCGCAGGGGCGGCAGGCTTCGCGCTCGCATCGCTCTTCGCTGCACTCGAGCCGGCGCTCTTCGCTGCACTCGAAGCCGCGCTCGAGCCCGGCGCTGCAGACTTGTCGGCTTTGGACGAATCACCACCGCCGCAGCCAACGACCAACAACGCACCCGCAAAGAGAATCGCATTTCGCATGATGGGCCGCGTGGGGTGGCGGCACGGTCAACGCGTAACGTCCCCGCCTCGTAGTCGGCGGGGACATTTCGCCGTTGAGGGAGCAGCGTCCTTCAGTAGTAGTAAGGGAACTTCGAGTAGTCCTGCTTGCGCTTCTCGAGGAAGGCGTCACGGCCCTCCTGCGCCTCGTCAGTCATGTAGGCGAGCCGCGTTGCTTCGCCTGCAAACACCTGCTGACCGACGAGCCCGTCGTCGATCAAGTTGAAGGAGAACTTGAGCATGCGCTGCGCGGTTGGGCTCTTGGCGTTGATCTCGGCGGCCCACTCAAGCGCGACGCGCTCGAGATCTGCGTGGGGCACAGCGGCGTTGGCCATGCCCATGGCCACGGCCTCTTCGGCCGAGTAGGTGCGCCCGAGGAAGAAGATCTCGCGGGCCCGCTTCTGACCGACCATGCGCGCGAGGTACGCCGAGCCGAACCCGCCGTCGAAGCTCGCGACATCGGCGTCGGTCTGCTTGAACTTCGCGTGCTCCTGGCTGGCGAGCGTTAGGTCGCACACCACGTGCAGGCTATGCCCGCCGCCCACTGCCCAGCCGTTGACCACCGCGATTACCACCTTGGGCATGAAGCGGATCATCCGCTGTACCTCGAGGATGTGCAGCCGACCGAGCCGCGCGACGTCTACTTGACCGGGCTCACCCTCATACTGGTAGCCGACCTTGCCGCGGATGCGTTGATCACCGCCGGAGCAAAAAGCCCAGCCGCCGTCCTTGGGCGAAGGACCGTTGCCTGTGAGCAGCACCGTGCCAACGTCGCTCCACTGCCGAGCGTGGTCCAGCGCGACGGCGAGCTCGTCCACGGTGCGCGGACGAAAGGCGTTGCGCACTTCGGGACGATGAAAGGCGATACGCACGGTGCCATGTGCCTTGGCGCGGTGGTACGTGATGTCGGAGAAGTTGAAGCCGGCTACCGGCTCCCAGAGGTCGGGCTCGAAGGTTTCACTCACCATGGGCGTCGCGTGACACGGAGCGCCGCCTGCGTCACGCCCTTCGCTTCGGCCTGTTCGCTACTTCGGCAGCTCCACGGCCTTGGGAACGTAATCGAGATCGGGCTCGCCCCAGCACTGGACCTCGCCGGTCGTGGTCGCGGCGCAACTCCTGCCTGTGTCGACGAAGCTCGACGGTCGTAAGTAGTCTCGGCCATCGGGGCGCGCGACGATCCCACCCGCACACACTGCACTGGCCTGCCAGCTCGTCGAAAGCGTCACTGGGTTGTCGGCAAAAGCCTGTTCCCAACTCGCTGGCTTACCGTTGCCAATCTGACCGGAGTCATTGCCGCCCCACGTGACGACGCGCCCGGCTCGATCGCGCGCGATGAAGTGTGACAGCCCGCCGCGAATCTCCTCGATGTCAACGAAGCCAGGCTGCACCTTGGGGGTCGCCGAACGGTTGTCGTAGCCGGGAAGATCGCCCCAGCAGCTAACGGTTCCCGCGCAGTCGACCGCGCATACGGCACCCGAGGAAATCGAGAGCTGGCGCGCACAGGCTCCTGCCATGCGCTCAGGCGCAGATTTGCCTCGCCCCCAGCAGGAGACCTCGCCCATCGCGGTCCGCACACACGTCAGTTCGTCCGAGGTCGCGACCTCGACCGCCCCTTGCACGCCGGCGATGCGCACAGGCTTCGCCGAGGAAGGCGCCCCAACGCCCAACACGTCGGCGAAGTTGTCCCCCCAACAGGCGACGCCGCCATCCTCGAGCACCGCGCAGGAATGGCTGTTGCCAACGTCGATATCGACAGCCTTCCCGCCCAGGCCGGCGACCTTCGTAGGCGGGACGATGCGCGAGGAAGGTACATCCGGGGGCGAAAGCACGCCGTCTCCCAACGCGCCCTCCGAAGACGAGCCCCAACAGTGGACGTCCCCTGATGCTGTGAGCGCACAGCCGTGCGTGAGCCCCACCGCGACCGACACCGGTGAGGGCACCTTGACGAAGGCGCTGCCCTTTCGTGGGTACTTGGTCGCGGGCTTGCCCAGCTGGCCAAACTGGTTCATCCCAAAGCACGCGAGCTTTTCCCCCTGGACCGCGCAACCGAAGTAGTTGCCGCAGTCGACCGTGCGCTGTTGTTTCGTGAACGCGCGCAGTGGAGCAGGGTCTGACGCAGGGGCAGGACGCGCGCTGGCCGAAGCAGAAGCAGAAGCAGATACTGAGCTCACGGCGCTGACGCTCGTGAGCCGCTCCGATTCGGCCTGCGGTATTGGCTGAGGGTCGCAGCCGAAGAGCACGACCACCATGACGACCTTGCTGGCGAGCTGCATCGAGAGATGCTCCATCGCGCCACGCGAGCGCGTCAACGCCTTTGAGGACCGAGGTATTCCGAAGCGAAACCACGCTCGACCACTCAAGCAACCAGCCGCGACGCGTGAAGTGATAAGGGGTCAACGTGCTTCGCCCAATGCTGGCCTGTGTCCTATGGTGTTTCGGTTGTGGCTCGGAGAGGGCTACAGAGCCTACGCCCGCAGGCGAATCGCTCTCCGCCAGTCCGACCCCGTCGGTCTCGATGCAGGCCGTACAGGTCGTGAAGGTCGCAGGAATCGTAATGGAGCTCCCTGCCTCGTTCGTCCCGCTGGAGGCACCGAAGCAAGAGCGGCTGCGTGCAGCTGCAGCTGCGCGCGAACCCAAGTCGACCGTTGTCGTCGATGCACGGCGAGCACCGACCAGGATGACGGACGGTACAGCCTACGTACTGCGAATCGACCTGCCCGAAGACCCACTGGGTCTACGAGGGACGGTACGGGAGGCGCTCGAATACGCCGAGGCGGCGTTGCGTCTCGAGCTTCGGCTGCAAGGCGCGACCGAAAATCTATTCGAAGCCAAGTACGAAAATGATCGGCTCGACGTGATGACCCGCGTCACCCTCGGCTCCGGCGAACGTAGCGCTGTGCTCGAGGCACGAGCTGTGGTGTTCATGTCGAAGGCCAATCGGCTGGTTACTCTGAGCGCGCAGTGTATGGCCGATGCGCCGTCATTCTGTGCGCCACTACTGCGCAACGCCAAGATCGACGACGAGCCGCGCCGCGCCCTGAGCGAGGTGCTCGGGCCGCCAGACGAGATCTGGACGGCCATCGCCGGCTTCGAGTTTGGGCAGAGCCGCGCGGACTTCGCCGAGGCATGCCGCACGGCGAAGCACCAGGTAGACAAATTTGATTGGTCGAAAGAGCCGGCTGACGCCCGCAGACTGGTGGAAAGCGGCGCGATCTCGCGCTGCAGCGGTACGCCCAAACCGTTCGAGCAAGGCAAGGTCGTCGCCGCGGGAGGCTACTTCGAAGACAACAAGCTCACGAGCCTCTCGCTCTATCTCGAGGAGGAGACGGAGGTCATCCGCAAGCGGATCTTTGAGCGCTACTCCGACGGCATCGTCGATCCTGCGGCAGGGGTCGCGTTCTTCAACTTGATCGCCACCGGCTATCAGCCTTTCCTCGTCCGCGTCGACCCTGTGAGCCTGCCCGGGAGCGACAAGGTCCGCTCGGCAGCAGCGTTCAGCTCGCGAATCGCCTTCGATAAGCAGCCTCGCTGAGCTGGTTTCAGATTCTTTCAGACCCACCAAGCAGCAGGCGGATCTACGGCCAAACCATGCTGTTGCGCCGCTTCTTGTTGACCGCCCTGATCGCCCTGCCCGCTTGCTCCAACGCCAATCCCGAAGGTCCTGGCTCCGGCGCAGGCACCAACACTGGCGGAACGGCCGGTGACGGGACAGGCGGTAGCGGGCTCGGCGAGGGCGCTGGCGCCGCTGGCGCCGGAACGTCGATGGGCGCTGGCGCGGCCGGCGGCTCAGGCACGGGCGGAACGCCAGGCACTGGCGGGGGAGCGTCAAGCAGCTGTGAGGGAGCAGCACCCGTATGCACCGGCTGGAACACGCGCGCGGTTTGCACCGCCCAAGGTGGGGAGACCAGCTGGCTCGAAGAGAGCTGCGCCGCCGGACTCGGCTGCGTGGCAGGCGTCTGCACAGCCAACGCTTGCTCCGACGAATGCCGTGCGGGGCAAGCCGGCTGCGCTCTCTATGACGTTGCCAGCGATAGCTTCGTCGAGGTTCAAGCCAGCGGAACCCACGGTCGAGCTCGGCTATTCGAGCGCTGGATCCACGATCAGACCGCCAGCCTGTTCTTCGATCAGATCGTTAGCGTGAAGTACGCGACCTCGAGCTTGAACGACGTGGACTCGATCTACATCGGGGACTCGGCCCTTCACACCGGGATCTATCTTGCCGCCGAGTCCTTCAAGCTCGCAGCGACCGGGTCCGCTGACGCGCGCTCCAACGTCAAACGACTGGTCGAGCGATTCGACGGCTTGTTCCACGTCTCCGGCGACCCAGGCAACCTGGCTACCAGCATGTTCCCGTCGAGCGACAACGACCACAAGGAGTGGACCAACTGGGACTGCAACGCCTTCGACCGACATTGCGACGTAGAGTACGACGGCCAAACCTGGGACTACGTCGGGGACCCGAGCCGCGATATGTACATGGGACCGCTACTCGGTTTGACCGCGGCCTATGATTCGCTGAGTTCCTACGACGAGCCGCACCGCCAAATGATCCGCGAGGCGCTCGTTCCCTTCGCTGTCGAGCTAGCCCGCAAGCGCACGCTGCCGGTGCGACTGGTCGTGAACGGCTTCGCTCTGCCGGTGGCCATGCGGGAAGCGCGCTTCTTCATTCCCGAGCCCGCTGACATGATCGACGGTGCTGTCGAGATCAGCGTCGACTTCAACGATATCTCCGGCGGGGCGATCCGCGGCGGCCAAGAGATGATGCCGAACCCCTCGGTGTTCTTCCGGCAATGGTCGCAGTTCTCTAGCGTGCCCGACGTGCCGCGCGCCTCGAGCGCTTTGATGGCCGGCGGGGCGATGCGTGCCGCTCTTCACGTGACCGAGGGCGTCCCCGGCTACGAGGCCGAGCGCGCCGCCATCAGCCAACTGCTGCTCGAGAACGCCGATGACTGGGGCAACGGCAACGACTGGATCGAACTCGCGTCGAATTGGTCCGACCATGAACAAGACTGCGAAGCGACCTATTTTGGCGCTCACATCGGCTTCATCGGCGCCTACACCTGGGGCCTCTTGGAGACCGAGCCGGCGCTCCGCAACAAGCTTCTAGCCGAGGGCTTGGCTCCGGTTTGGAGCGATCTTGGCGGCCATAAGAACAGCTTTTTTAGCTTTGGCTATGGACGCGTCAGCGGCGGCCTAGAGAGCGGTCCGCTGAGTGAGGCACAGGACCAAATCGAGCAATTCGATGCGCCTCCGCGAATTCGGCTGCCTCGCTCGGGGAGCTGCGCCTCGAGCCCGGTGGATGTCGACGCCCGGCCCGTCTACTTCCTCACCTGGCACTCCAACCCGTGGAAGCGCTCTGACACCGGCAACAACAAGCAGACCTACCCGGGCCACGACTACCTCGTCGGCTATTGGCTCGGACGGCTTGGCGGCTTTCTGAATGACGACGCCGAGGGCACCTGTCTACGACTCCAGTGAGCTCGCCACCGACGCGGCCACGAACAGGTACCCGTCGTCACGGCGCACCAAGAGCTCGCGTAGCCCTGAACGGCGCAGCTCGGCAACAGCATTGTAAACCCGGGCTTGGGCCGCCTCAGGGTGCGCCCGCTCGCCGGGCCACCCTCGCTCGAACAGCGCTTCGACCGACAACGCTCGCCCCGGCGCGTCGACGGCGGCATCGGCCAGGGCGGCGAGCACGAGCCGCAACGCGCGTCGGGTCGCAAACTCGACCCGCTTTCCGCCGCGGACCGAGAACCAACGACCGTTCTTGTCGACGGTGAGTTCGGCGGTTGCGCTCGGCGCAGAAGACGTGGCTGGACTGGGCTGAGGCGGTGACTGTTCCGGGGTGCGCGACGTCAAATCGAGCAAGCCGCGCAACCTGTGCAATGCGCAGCGCACTTCGAAATTTCGCTCGGCGTCGGCCTCGACTTGGTCGGCCAGGAGCACCGCTTCGTCGAGCTTTCCGTCGCGAAGCTCGAGGTGCGCCTGCATCACCGAGACGAGCGCGCGCAGCGGACGTTCGGTCCCCAGAGCTTCTGCCGCCTGTGCGAGGCGGCGTTGCGCGACGGCCGCTCTACCAGCGAGACACTCCAAACGAGCAAGCTTCGCCAGGGCCGAACCACATAACAGCGGATGACCAAAGAGGCGCAGCGCCTCGACGCCCGCTTCCATCTCTCGGCGCGCCGAAGCCTGCTCGCCGTCCGCCTCATAGAGTTCACCACGGAGCATGTGGAGATCCCCACGCCAGGGCCAATCGGTCAAACGTGCGTCAGCGATCCGCGCCTCCTCCGCCAACGTCCGCGCTTGCTCCCAAAGCCCCTGGGAGAGCGCGATTCTTGAGCTCGTACCGAGGAATGGGACGATATAGCGGTACGCACCTGCGACGCGCAGCAGCTTGACCGCCTCGTCGAGGTGATAAAGCGCCAGCGACGTCTCCCCGAGATTCAGCTCCAAGTTGCCCAGATTGCCGAACACGAGGCCGAGCGCCTCCCCTCCGATTGCACCGCGAGCGGCAACCATCAGGGCGGTCTCGTATTCGGCTCGCGCCTGCTCCAGCGCCCCCCTCACGACATGGATATTGGCGAGGTTGCTCCAGGTGAGCATCTCCTCCTCGGCATCCCGGTCTGCAAGGTTGGCCAGCGCTTCGCGATAGTGTGCCTCGGCTTGGTCGAGTTCGCCTTGGTGCCACAGTTGACGGCCGAGTGCGCAGAGCGCTCGACCAAGCCGAATCCGGTCGTCGCCTTGCTCGCGTGCGAGCCCTACGGCTTGTTTGCGATCCGCACTGGCGCCGCTCGCATCGCGAGCTTGCCCCCTGGCTTCAGCGCGTGCCAATAGCAGGTCAGTAAGCGAACCGTCTGCTAGTTTGCCCTCGACGCCTCGGTCGAGTAGCTCGCTGAGCAACTTCACGCGCTCCGCTGCGCTATCGCGCTGTTTGACAACGCGGTTCCAAGCAAGCACCACGGCGCAAGCGTGCTCGAGCTCTGCCGCGGCGCACAAATATTCAAATGCGGCGCGCAGATTGGCGGGCTCCAGCTCCAACTGCTCCGATTTATTTTTGAAGACCAGCGCAAGAAAGGTCGTCGCGTGCAGCTGACCGCCCTGCTTTCGTCGCTCGGCCATCCCGAGCTGTCGCACCAACTCGAGCAAGCGATAACGGCGGCCGAGGTTCGACTCTTCGACCAACACGAGCCCAACGTCCATCAACCTCGATAGTCCGTCGACGACCTGCGGACGGTCGAACTCGGGCAACACGCCGAGCGCAAGGTCGAGGCTAAAGCCACCGCGGAACCAGGAGACAGCCGCTAACACCAACGCAGCCTCCGCATCGAGCTTCTCGACGTGCGCTACCAGGCGCTGCTTGAGGTCGACGGCACCCACATGCAGCAGCTCGAGCAAGGAGTCCCCCGATTCGAGCAGCTCCGTGACCGCAAGATGGCGCACGCGCGCCGCGGCAAGCTCAATCGCAAGCGGAAGGTAGTCGAGCCGCTCGAGCAATTGCTCAATCGCCGTATCCGTCGCCGTGCGTGGCGGCAGCTTGGCGGAGGCAGAGCGAGCGTGGAACAGCTCGATCGCAGCAGAGTTACCTAAGGGTGCGAGCGGAAACACCCGCTCGTTCTCGAGGCCGAGCACGCAACGCGAGCCCACGATCCAGCGAGCCAACGGCCGTTCGCGTTGCCACGCTACGAGTCGCTCTCGCAAGAGCTCGAGCTGAGCCTCTGCGCCGTCGAGCACGATGAAGCCTCGCTCTGGCAGGTCAGCCGGTAGCGTCGCCCCCCGCTGCGCAAGATCGAAAAGCACCGCAGGCTCGACCGCTACCTCGCAGAAGCCTCGCAATAGCGCTGACTTTCCAACCCCAAGCGGACCGTGCACCGTCACGAGACGGTCAAGCGAGACGACCTCCGCCAGGCTCTGGAGCTCCGTACTTCGTCCGAAAAGCCGTTCCTCGACCACGCGGGTGCAGACTACAGAAGGATGCGTGCCTCGCCACTCGGCGTGAATCAACTAGAGGTTGAATCGCCCTTGGGTCGAGTTGGGTCCCAACCGATCCGAGCCTCGAACTCAGACACCGGCAGCGGTGGGCTGTAGAGGAACCCTTGGTAGTCCATGCACTGGCGCTCCTTCAGCCAGCTGAGCTGCGCCTCCGTCTCCACGCCCTCGGCGACGACGTCGAGCTTGAGCATTTTGGTCATGGTGAGGATGAGTTCGGTGATGGCCACAGAACCATCGGCCTGGCTCATGAAGGAGCGGTCGATCTTGAGGCAGGTGATCGGGTAGCGGTGCAGATACGCCAGGCTCGAGTAGCCGGTGCCAAAGTCATCGATAGCGATGGCAAAACCCGCCGCACGCAACGTCTGCAACGTCGCCAGGGTTTGGGCGACATTACCTAGTAAAAGGGACTCGGTTATCTCGAATTCGAGTTGCTGAGGGTTGCCGCCCGCGCCGCGCACGATCGAAAGCAGGTGCTCCGCCAGCTCCGCGTCCTCGAACTGGCGCGGCGATAGATTGACCGATATACGCAGATCGAGCCCTGCTTCGGCCCACGCTCGCTGCTGCTTCGCCGCCTCCTCCAGCACGAAGTTACCAACGGCGCCGATCAACCGCGTCTCCTCGCAGACGGGGATAAACACGTAAGGCGGTACCAGGCCGCGCTGCGGGTGCTGCCAGCGCACCAGCGCCTCGGCCCCGACGACCTGACCGTCGCTCACGCGCACCCGCGGTTGGTAGTAAACGACGAACTCGCGCCGTTCGAGCGCGAGCCGCAGCTCCGACTCGAGGGCTCGCCGCAGTTGCGCGGCGTCGTTCAACTCAGTCGAAAAGAAGGCAAAGCGATTGCGCCCGCGCTCCTTGGCGCGCGACATCGCTAGATCCGCGTGGCGCAGCAGCGTTTCCACGTCCTCGCCGTCCTCGGGGAACAAGCACACTCCGAGCGAAGGAGTCACGTTCACGCGGGAACCGCGAAACACGACCGGCTCAGCCACGATATCGAGCACGCCTCTGGCTAACTTCTCGACGTACGACCGGATGTTGGGCGCTGCAGCGAGCACCAAAAACTCATCACCGCCGAGCCGCGCGAAGAGGTCGTCGTCACGCAGCAGCCCACCGATGGCCCGCGCCGTATGAACGAGCAGCTCATCCCCAACGCCGTGCCCGAGAGAGTCGTTGATGTGCTTGAAGTGGTCGAGGTCGATGAAGAGTAAGGCCGCTTCCTCCCCGGCCGCGCGCACCGCGTCCAACCGCTCCTGAAAACGACGGGACACGAAGCTGCGGTTCGGAAGTCCCGTCAGCGCGTCGTGGTGGGCCAAATAGTGCGCCCGCGCCTCCGTCCTTTTTAGATCACTGAGGTCGATCTCGCTGAAGAGCCAGGCCTCCTTTCCCGACACGGCGTCACGGCACCCTCGCGCCGAAATCTCGTGCCAAGCCTCGCCTCGCGACGTATTGACAGACACCACCTGGCGCGCGTGCCCATCCCGCTCGAGCTCAGAGAAAAGGCGCTGTCGTTCGTCCGCTGACACGAGGTGGCTGAAGCAGGTCTCGGTTGGGTCGGCCACCGTCTCGCGGGCAGCAGGATTGCGGTAAAGCGCAGCACCTTCTCGTTCATAGAGCGTGATCATGACCGAGGTATGGAGCAGCGCCTCGGCGCTGCGCAGCGTGTCCGGCTCCCCGGCGTGCTCCGACAACGCCTCGCACAACATGGCCATGCGACCATCGGGAAGTCGGTAGCCGCTGAAGAGCACGCGAACGGTGGTCGCCTCCCCGTTCGGGTAGAGCGTCCAGGTTTCAGAAAACCGTGTTCCGTGTCGTTCGAAGTCGGCTTGATATTGCCGCAGTCGGTTGGCCACCGAGAACGACATGTCGCTCGCCATATCGCGAGACGTCAACTCTTCGAGCGAGGTGGCACGCCAAAGCTCGAGCGCCGCCGCGTTCGACCAATGAACGCGTCCGCGATCGATATCGAAGACCCAAACGCGGTGGGCCAGCCGATCGAGTATCGATAGGTCGTCTGGGAGAAGGGTCACGGAGCTTCGCTAAGAGAGCACAACTCAGCGTTACGGTGGGAGTACAACGGCTTAATCTCTTGCGGAAAGTACCGTAGAACCGGCAATGGGATTCTTCACGCGCGCCGAGCGGGTCTACAAAACAGGCCGGGTATCCTTGTCCGACCCCGGGCTCGCTGAGCGAATTGCCGCCGTCGGTGTAACCCCACATGACCTCGGCGTCGTGTCGACGTGGAGCGACCCGTGCCGCGCAACTCTGACAAAGGTGGCGGACCGCTTTGGCCAAGCTGTCGCGCGCGCCAGCGGGCAGCGAGCCAGCCGCGGAGACGCCTCGCCAGCAGGCCTCGAGTCATACCTATCGGTGCTACTCGGTGGAATCCTGGACGACTCCTGGAGCGAAGCGCGGCGAGCTGCGGGCAGACGCTACGCCACGCTCGAGCTCGACGGCTTCTCACTCTTGGCCGGCTACGAGACGGTGCGCGCCGGCTGGGGTCAGGCGGTCGCTGAGGCTGGCGCTTCCCAGCTCGAACAGTGGCGATTTCAGGACGCGCTGACTCGACTGCTCTACGCGGACGCAGCCGTTGTCATCGACTCGCTGCTCTCAGCAGAGCGCCAATCGCGGGAGCAGCTCCGGGACGAGCGGCAACAAAAGCACGACCAATTCGCACAGGCCATAGGCCACGCGATATCCTGTGTCGCCCGCAACGACCTCACCGCCCGCCTCGATGCGACAGGCAGTA
This sequence comes from uncultured delta proteobacterium, assembly GCA_903892415.1. GTDB lineage: Bacteria > Myxococcota_A > Polyangia > Polyangiales > Polyangiaceae > Xiheicaenibacterium. The sequence continues at coordinate 53,836 of CAITIQ010000431.1, forward strand.
ACGGTCTGGACGAAATCGCTGGGCTCTTCAACACCGCGATGGAGCAGCTGGGTGGCACGCTGAGCCAGGTGACCGAGGCTGCTGCGCAGGTCGCAACTGCCGCCTCCGAGGTCACCGTCGGCAGCCAATCCACCGCCAAAACAGCCTCCGAGCAGGCCGGCTCGCTGCAACACATCTCGGCCTTCCTAGAGGGTATCACTGGTGCCACTCGCACGGCCTCGAGCAACGCCCTCGAGGGGCAAAAGCGGGTCGAGTCGGCGTCGCAAACAGCGGCACGAGGCCTCACCTCGATGCAGCGGCTGAGCGAAGCGATCGGCAAGATCAAGACCTCGAGCGACGAGACCGCAAAGATCGTAAAGACCATCGATGAGATCGCCTTCCAAACCAACCTGCTCGCGCTCAACGCCGCGGTTGAAGCGGCGCGCGCAGGCGACGCGGGCCGAGGCTTCGCGGTGGTCGCCGAAGAGGTTCGCAGCTTGGCGATTCGAAGCGCCGAGGCAGCGAAGATCACGGCTGGTTTGATCGAAGGGGCGCGGCACAGCGCGGAGGCCGGTGTTCTGGCGCAGGGCGAGGTGCACGACGGGCTCGAGGAGATCCATCGCGGCGTCCAATCAGCGCAGGAGTTGATGGCAGCGGTAACCCAGGCTGCGTTGGCCCAAACCCGCGGCGTAGAACAGATCGCTAAGTCGGTGGACGGTCTGACTCAGGGGACCCAGCACGCGGCTGCAGCAGCCCAACAGTCCGCGAGCGCGGCACAACAACTGTCGGGCCAGGCTGCATCGCTCGAAGACACCGTCGCGTGCTTCCGGCTTGGCAACAGCAGACGGATGACCAAGAGGAACTTGAGTCGGTCGGCAGCCTGAGGCTTCTACCGTCGCGGGCGCAAGTCCACTAGTAATGCCGGCCGTGCCGAGGAGGCGATTCTCGCTCCTTGCGCTACGCGCACCCCCCAGATGATCCGGATACGAACTTCGGGCCGGGGGTACTAGGCTGCGCCATGGCTTCACGTTGCCTCCTTCGAGCTTGCTTCGCCTTGATCGCGCTAAGCGCGTGCAACTCCGGACCGAAGGACGGTAACCCGGCCCTATGGGATCCGAGCCTGGCCAAGGCCGAGGCGCCTGCCACCTTCAGCGTCAAGTTCGATACCAGCGCCGGGGAGGTAACCGTCAACTGCCACCGCGAATGGGCGCCCCACGGCGTGGATCGATTTTATAACCTTGTATCGATTGGCTACTACGATGACGTGACCATCTTTCGTGTGGTGACGAAGCCAACGCCGTTCGTCGCCCAGTTCGGCATCCATGGCACGCCCGGCGTAAATTCGGGTTGGGAAGGCCAAAACCTCCCCGCCGACCCGCCGAAAGAGACCAACCGCCGGGGCACGTTGACCTACGCCATGGCTGGCAGCCCGACGACGCGAACGACGCAGCTGTTCTTCAATCTGGGCAACAATAAGAACCTCGACAAGATGGGCTTCGCGCCCATCTGCGAGGTTGCTGGGGAAGGGATGAACGTCGTGGACAAGTTCCACGACGGCTACGGGGAAACCCCGTCTCGTGCGCAGGGCAAAATCGCGAAAGAAGGCAACGCCTTCCTGCGAGCCGAGTTCCCGAACCTATCGGTGATCCGCTCGGCTCGAATCGTGCCGTAAACCAGTATCAAGCCATCGTTCGTACGCGACGGCGCCAGGCAACCAGCAGCGCGAGCCCAAGGAGCAAGCCGCGCGAGCTCTGTTTCTGCTCCCCACCTACCGCACAATCGCAGCCGGCATCGGCCTCTACGCTATTGCCCATTCCGCCCTCGCCGCCGACTCCGCCCGCCGCGCCCGCGTTGCTTCCGCCTGAGCCCGAGGAAGAGGCGTTCTCCCCTCCTCCCGATCCCCCCGTCCCCGGCGCCTCGACGCGCGTCAAGCGCAGAGCGTCCACCGAAAGGCGAAGGTCTGCGTCGCCGGTGTTATCCCCGACGAACAGGCGCTGGCCTGCACCAGCGGCAAACTCAAAGCTGCCGAGCGCTACGAATCCGTCGACGCTCGCCTGATCCAGCAGCACCTCGTCGGTCGTCCCGGCGTGGTCAATTAGGTAGTTGGCTTGGGTGGTGGTGCCCGCGGGGACGGAGACCTCTACCACATATTCGCCCGGCTCGTCGAAGGTCAGGTCCCACTGAGCATAGTTGAACGGTTCCGCCGCGTCGGTGGTGCCCGTCCACACGTGCAAGTTGCTCTCACCGCCGATACCTACTCGCCAAAAAGGCAGCGGGCCGCCTTTGGTGAAGCAGGTATCTGTCTCCTCGAGTAAGCGACCTGCCGCGGGGATTGGCGCGCACGGTGGCAGCTCGACGACCCAGAACGCTTCCCCTTGCTCGAAGTAAACGTCCACACCGTTATCCGCATAGTGCTGATAACGGTCCTCGAACACAGCGCAGCCCGTTGGCGTGCAGCCATTATAATAATGAGTAACGGTGGTAATCCACTCGTCCCAAAGGGGGCCGTCAACGGTTACTTGGTTGAGCCAAGCCTTCGCCTCTTCGGGCGTACTGACGTCGACGTACTGGGAGTTAATCACCATGTTGACGACGAAGTCGATGGCGCGCGTCACGTTTCCGGACAGCAACAAAACGCCGTCGCCGTCGCGCTCGATCGTCTGGTCGAAGGTGCCTCCGTCGAACTGAAACATGCCAAGCCCGCCTTGCATGAGCTCACACGGACCGTCTCCGGCCCCGGCGACGACCGGGCCCGCGCAGTCCACCGAAACCGGACCCTCACAAGCCCAACTGAGCTCCGACCAACAATGCGAAAGGTTGGTCTCCGCCTGCGCGATCCCTGCGAACAGAAAGCCAGCCGCAATGCCGTTATCGGCTGCTACGTCGCGGATCAACGCGCAACGCTCGGTGCGTTGCTCGGGCGTGAGCGGTTGGGCCTCGAGCACCTGGGGGGCGGCGAAGCCCAAGAACAACGCCAAGGCCGCCGCTGCAACCGGTCGCACAGGGTTCATTGGCCGGGATGATACGGGCAACGTTGTGCGTTCGGGAACCTTCTGTTTCTCTTGGAGTCCTACGCCCCCATGCGCCTCCGAACCACGCCGGTTGCTGTCCTCGCCCTGTTGACCGCATCCACCTGCGACCCCGAGGCGGAGGCCGGGCGCGACGACTTGGTGCACTTTGCAAAGCCGGCCATCGGCGCGATCGAGCGCGACCCGCCGGTGATTGAGCGCAAACAGGGCATGCAAGCCCCCTTCTCGCTGACCTCCTCCGACGGCAGCGGCCTCATCCTCAGCGCGATGCGCTCGAACACCGTGATCGAGGGCCCGCTTGCGTTGACCGAGCTCACCTTGACCTTCCAGAACCCCGAGGCCCGCACCTTGGAAGGCCGGTTCGCCATTACCCTGCCCGAAGGGGCCTCGGTCAGCCGCTTTGCGATGGAGATCGGCGGAGAATGGCAAGAAGGGGAAGTTGTCGAGAAGCAGCGTGCGCGGACCAGCTACGAGTCCTTCCTCCATCAACGCAAAGATCCAGCTTTGCTCGAACAAGGAGCCGGCAACCAGTTCTCGGCGCGCGTGTTTCCGATCCCGGCGAACGGCACCAAACACCTGGTCCTCACCTACGCCGAGGTGCTCAGCGGCTCCCCACTCAACGTGCGACTGGCTGGGCTGCCCAAACTCGGGAGCCTCGAGGTATCGGTGCAGCAGGCTGGCAAACAGCTGATCGCGCTGCGTGAAAAGCAGTTCATGCCGACGGCCGACCTCGAGGTCCCAACGTCCGCACAGCCGAGAGAAGTAGCGCTCGTTCACGACGACCTCGTAGCGATACGCGCAACCGTGCCCGATCGGGCGGCCAAGGCGGACCCGCTCGACGGTCTGCTGCTCTTGGTTGATACGAGCGCCGGCCGCATCCTCGACTTCGAGCAGGAGCTCTCGCGTCTCGCCTCGTTGATCAGGGCGCTACCGCAAGGAGCGCGGGTGACGGTGGCCGGCTTCGATCAGGAGGTGAGCGCGGTGTTCTCCGGGCCAGCGGAGAACTTCGACGCCGAGCACGTAGCGGCTTTGCGTAATCGCCTTGCGCTCGGAGCTAGCGACTTCGGCAAGGCGCTCTCCTTCGCTCGGGACGTGGCTCCCGCCGCAAGGGCCAAGCGCATTGTCTTCTTGTCGGATGGCGTGGCAACCAGCGGAACCACCAAGCCGCACGAGCTGGCCAGACGGGCCCGCGAGCTCGCTGATTCGGGCATCGAGCGCATCGACGCCCTGGCTATCGGCGGCATCCGCGACAGCGCGCTGCTCGCGGCGTTGGTCAATAGCGGCGTACGCAAAGGCATCGTGGAGGAGCTGACCGAAGACGAGCAAGTGTTGCTGTACAACCTGCAGCAAGCACCTCAGGAGAAGCTCGAGCTCGTGGTTCCGGGCGCTCAATGGCAATCGCCAAAGACCCTCACTGGAGCCCTGCCCGGCGATGAGTTCGTCGTCTTTGCGAGGCTGACCACGCCAGCGTTAGCGGAGCACATCGCGCTCGAGGTGGACGGCGAAAAACGCCACATTCCAACCACGCATGCCGCCTCGCTGAAGCTGCTCGAGCGAGCCCACGCTGTTGCCGAGATCGCCGATCTCGAGCGTGACGCCAAAACCAACGACGAAACGGCTCGCAAGCGCGTCATCGGCTTGTCGACCAAGCACCGGGTGTTGAGCCGCGAGACGGCCATGGTCGTGCTCGAGAGCGACTTCGACTACGGTCGCTTCAGCATCGACCGCAACGCCACCGTCGACATCCTCGCCATCCGAGACGGTCAGATCGTCACAGAGCAAGGCGCGCGACTCGACCTGAAGAACAGGCAAGCTGGACCAACGGCGGAGCTATTCTCTTCTTCGCCGGGCGCAGCCGGGCTCGTTCAGCCTGAAGCAGACGCCCTCTCAGCGCGCGGCAATGCCTGGGGAAGCGATGCCGTTGGCAATGGTGGGAGCCGCCTCGGCCTAGGTGGTATTGGGGAAGGCGGAGCCGGGCGCGGCCAAGGCATCGGCTTGGGCTCGGCCTCTACCTTTGGTTCCGGGCCGAGCAGGCTCGGGGAACCAACAAAGCCCTCAACACCGCGGATCTCGATGGGCGCCTTGCAGGTCAACGGGCGGCTGCCACCCGAGGTGATCCAGCGCATTGTCCGTCAGAACTTTGGCCGCTTTCGTATGTGCTACGAAGCTGCGCGAACCAAGCTGCCGCAGCTCGCAGGCTCGGTCAACGTGGCGTTCACCATCTCGCCGTCAGGCGAGGTCACCAACCCGCGGCTCGCGCCCTCCACGCTACCGTCGGCGGAGACTCAGGCTTGCGTCCTCACGTCGTTCAAGGGGCTGACCTTTCCTGCGCCAGAGGGCGGTAGCGTCAAGGTGCTCCTTCCCGTTCATTTTGATCTCCGCAGCTCAGGGAGCGTCGCACCCCAAGCTTGGGCTGCCGCCCCACTCCCTTCCGCCCCGCAAGCGCCCAACCCCGGGAACCGCAATAACTCGGAGAGCAGCGAAGCCGAGATAAGCACCAGTCAGTACCTGGGGCGCTTCAAGACGGTGATGTCAATGCTGGGAGAGGGGGATGAAGCCTTGCTCGAGGCGCTGCAATACTCGGCGGAGTCACCGAGCGAGTTGCTTGCGTTCGTCGCCATCGGCGAGGCGGCCGAAGCAACCAATCGTCCACGCCTGGCCGCGCGCGCATACGGTTCTCTGCTCGATCTCTGGTCGTACCGGGTGGAGCTAAAGCGATATGCAGGCCAGCGCATCGAACGTATCGGTAGTGAGGGGGCGCTTGCTGTTGCGGTCTCAGCCTATGAGTCAGCCATTCGGGATCGGCCGGATCATCCGTCGGCCTACCGCATGCTCGCCTATGCGCAATTGAAGCAAGGAAACCCGCGAGCCGCCTTCGAGACCGTCGACAAGGCGCTCCACGTCGAGCTGCCGTCGGGAAGGTACGATGGCGTACGCTCCATCCTGCAGAAGGACGCAGCTTTGCTTGGAGCAGCCTGGCTGCGCCGTGACCCAGAGCAGGAGCACGTCATCCGCGCTCACCTCAAGCGGTTCAACGTCGAGCTCGAGGATATTCCGAGTCTGCGCTTCATCCTGTCTTGGGAGACCGACGCCAACGACGTTGACCTTCACGTTACCAACACCTTCAATGACCACGCCTATTACGGCAATACAAAGCTAAAGAGCGGCGGAGAGTTGGTGGCCGACGTTAGGACCGGTTATGGACCGGAAGGGTTTATTATTTACGGCAAGCCGCGCGGCTTCCCTTACGAGCTAAAGGCAGACTACTTCTCACGCGGAGTGATGGGCTTTGGCATGGGCAGAGTGCAGGTTGTCAGGCACGACGGGCTGGGCGAGATAACGCTCGAGGAGAGGCCGTTCATCATCCAGTCGAGCCGAGGCTCGGTGGACCTCGGGGTCGTTGAGCAAACGCCCTCGCTTTGAAGCTTAGCGCGCGATGCGCGCTCGCCTGCGGGGGTTCTCGTAAACGACAATCACCGGTACGCCATTGGGGCCGTCCACCAGCCACGGGCGAACCGTGCCGTAGGCGACCCACATCTGGTACTCCTGCACCGCCATGTGTTGTTCATGGTGATAGAGCGAAAAATCAGCCAACTCCGGCGCCCAAACCGCCTCGTAGGAGCGCCCCACGCGCCCATCCTCGAGCAGCATCTCCCACGCGGCACGCGCCGTGTCATGCGGGTAGATCTTGGCGCCGGTGGGAGCAGCTTGCGCGACCTCGTCCATCACGCTTTGGGAGGTATAGCCCCAGAAGGTGCGATTGAGGCCTAAACTCGCCGCCCCCTGCGCGCCACCAGCAATAGGTGTGTAGAGCGAGAGCCCCCACGGGTGACCTGCGTAGGCAAGCCGCAAGGGCGCCGCTAGGAAGCAAACCAGCAGCACGACGTGGGAGAGCGACCTCAGACGGACTGGCAAGCGCAGCCGCCGCACGCTGAGCGCGAGCAGCCGAGCCACGCGCTGAAAGCCCGCCCCCGCGAGCATCGCCAGGAAGGGATAGGCCGGCATCCAATGCTTCGTCCCGCCAAAGATGGGCGTCGTATTGAATATCCACGGGCCAAAGCTGATGCCAACGCCCAAGAGCCAGAGCAACAGCTCTTCCGACGCTCGCCGGTCCGAACGCGTTGGCGCGACGTCCCCGAGCCACCCGCGACGCAAGCGTTGGTTCAGCGTTGCAAGCCAAGTCCGCAGCGCGAGAAAAACCGCGAGTAGCGCCGCAAGGATGGTCACCAGCGAGACGGTGGCGACGAACATGGTCGGCGCGTAAAGCCGCGGAAACGGCGGCTCAAAGTACGTCTGACCGAGGAACTCCATATTGTAGTAAACGTGATTCAGGTGGAAGTCGGCGTACTCGAGGAAGCGCCGCTTGGTGTCGAACCAGAGCCAAGGCCAGCTGGCTAGGAAGAACAGCGGGCCTAGCAGCGCCATAGCGCCCAAAGCGGCACCAGCGCGCTTTGCCACCAGGCCCACCCGTTCACCCGAACTGCGACGCAACGCCATCAGCAAGAGCCCATGAACGATGAGCGCCACAGGCAAGAACCAAGCGTTGTGCTTTGTCGCTAATGCGCAGCCGTACAATACCCCTGTAGCGATGGGCCAACCGAGCCCACGCCGCTCCAAGCTGCGCGCATAGCCGAAGAAGACCGCGAGAAACCAGAAGCTGATGGGCACGTCAAAACACGCCAGATGCGCGTGATAGAAGACCCGCGGCATGAACAAGAGCGACAGCGCGGCGACCAGCCCCGCGCGCCAGCCGTAGCGGCCGTGAACCCAGCGGAAGACCAGCGCCACCATGGCCGACGAGAGCACCATCGCCGGAAAACGAAAGCTCGTTCCTGGCTCGCTGATCAGCCCGCTCTTGGTGTGGAGCAAACGATGCGAGAGGGCGAACAGCGACTTCATCAGGCTCGGATGCTCGTGGTTGGCGACCCAGGCAGCGTCCACAGCGGTCCGGTCGAAGGCGACGGCCCGCTTGCTGGCAACGAGATCGAACCAGGCCTCGTAGCGCCTGGCCGCTACGAAGTAGAAGCCTTCATCCCGCGCGTAGCCGAGCTCCGCTGACGTGGCATAAAGCAAGGCCAAGCTGCCGAAGAAGAGCGCGAGAGTGATGAGCCACGAGGAACGAGCCTTCATTCGCTGACCGCCTCGAAGCAGAACGGCCGCGGTGAATTGCCGTCGCCAGTGACTACGAACTCGACCTCGGCCTCGGTGCCACGGAGTGACGCCGTGGGGAAGGAGAAGGCGAGCCAGCCCTGACCGTCGACGTGGTTGACCTCGCCGAGCGAAGCTCCCCCCGCGCGCACCTCCAAGCGAACGTCGGAGCCAGTGCCCTCTCGCTCGTGCATCCAATGCAGCATGGCGTGCCCGCGCAGCCGCTCGCCGATCGGCACCTTGGGAAAACGAATCGTGCGCGAGCCCGTCGCCGGCGGATGAGCGTAGATGCAAACGCGCGGACGGTAGTCTTGGTCGGCCGCAACCGTGCGCGAGACATTGAGGTCCCCGCGCTCGCACTCGAAGCGTTGAGCGGGAAACGTTGGGAAGCCAAAGAGCCCGCCCGAGACCACCTTGGCCCGATAGTTGTAACGGCAGGCGGCAAACGGCTCGGTGCCAAACACTGTCGCATGCGCTTCATCGAGATTGGCGACGAAGTCGAACAGCGGCCTGTGCGCTTGCGTGTTCTCGAGCACGGCGATCTCAAACCCGCCCACGCTCTTGCGGCTGCGCTCGACGAAGCTCGACAGCGTGGTTTTACCCGACGATGGAAGCCTGACCTCGAGCGCCCGTTCGAAGCGTTGCTCATCGGCCCGCGCGACCACATTCAAAGGGAAGTAACGATCTCCAAGCACCCACCGCACGTGCGGCTCGGCCCAGGGCGGATTCACCACGATCAGATCGCCTTCGTGATGCAACGCTTCGATCGCCGGTAGCAGTGCGCCGTACTCTTCGGCAGCTGGCGCGCGCCGCTCGAAGAAGAGCTGTAAGGCGAACTCGACGCAGCCCACCACCGGGATGGCGAGCGCAAGAGCCAAACCAGCCTTGGTACGAAAAGCCGGGCTCACCGGCGCTCCCAACGACGCCGCAACGCCAGATAGGCCGCGAGCGCGAGACAACAGGCCGCCAGCATCAGGCCGTGACCAAGATAAGGTGGTGAGTAGCGGAACGTCAGCGAACGCGCGCCCTCTGGCGCGAACGCGGCCAACCGATCTCCAGCCAAGAGCTGCAGCTTGCGCTCACCGGACTCGGTCTTCGCGCTCGCCTCCCAACCATCCGCCTTGTTCATATTGACGAGTACGCGAGTCCCGGCGGGCACAGCGTCGGTCTGTACCTCGATGCGATTCGGCGAAAAGTGGCTGATCACGGCGTGGCCCGGTCGCTCCACCTCGACCTCCCCTCGATAACGCGGGTGCGTCTTGGCCAGCGCGCCGACGCCCTCGAACGGTGGCGTGCCATAACAGCGAATCACCCCGGTGTTGGCCAACATGGATAGATACATAGGCTCGGCCCAATCACGCTTCAGATACTGCACGGGCGCTCGCTCCGCGAAGGAGAAGTCAGCAGCCCGGTGCAGCTCGGGCGGAGGTACCATCCAAAAGGCCTCACTCATCGGCTTCGCTGCGACCGTCGCAACATCGACAGCAAGCCCAAGCGCCGCTAGCGAAAGGGCCAAATCTGCCCACGCTGCGCGCCTGCCGAACCACCTCAGCAGCGGTCCGACACCGCTCGCCAATCCGAGCGCGGCCAACAAGACCGCCGGATAGAGGAAACGTGATGGCACGTGTTGGGAACTGAACATCGGCAGGTGGTTATGCAGCAAAGGCCAGGGCGCGAGCGGGTGAAAGGCGCCCAGGCCAAGTAACAGAAACACCACGGAGGCCAGCTTCACGCCCAAGGATTTTTTGCGCCAAACCAGCGCTGCGGCGACGAGCAATAACACAGTACCGCTCGTTCCAATGTAGATGCCCCATTCATGCCACCCGTAGGGGCGCACTGGCGCAGGCCGTTGGTAGAACCCTTGCGCCTGCGAGGTCAGGGCGATCCAAAGATGGGTCAGCGAGAGCTGCTCGCTCGACTCGATCAAGCGCGGCGCGCGAGCAAAGGTCGCGAGCATCGGGAGCAGCTTGGGCGCCGCCAAGCCAATACCCCAAAGGCCGCCGACAGCGAGCACCGTCAACGGCTTAAACGATCGCGAAAGCCCAACCTCCACGAGCGCGAGCAGCGCCAGCGCCAAGACCGTATGCGGCAATGGATAGATGCCACCGGCGTAAACCAGCCAGGCGAACACCAGCCCAAGCTTCAAGCCCTCGGGGAACCAACGCGGCGCCGCGTTAGCACGTTGAAAGTAGTAAAGCGCCCAGGGCAACAGCGCATACGCAAAGTGCCAGGTATGGCCGGCTGCTGCTTGCAAGCCAAAGCGCCCGTTGACGGCGAACAAGGCGACGACGAAGGCTCGGCCCGCGAGGCTCCGTGTCCAGCGCGAGGCGGCGCGCTCACTGCCCCACGCGCCGAGCCAGCCCATCAAGAGCACCTCCAAACGCAGCGCGAGCGGTAGGTCACAGACGAGGTAGAGCGGAAGCAGCGGCGAGACCACCGTCGTCCCGCCTTCGACATAGCCCCAGGCGGGAAAACCGCCGCACGCGAAGGGATTCCAGCCGGGAAACTCGCCGTGCTCGAGGATCGAGACCTTGGCGAGATAACGATGGGAAGCCATCACGTCCCAATCGTGAAAGCCATAGGTGCTCGTGTCCGCCCACAGACTGGCGGTGCACAGAATGCTCGGTAGTAAGACGACGAGCAGCAAGAGCATCCGTGAGCCGAGCTGAATCCAGCTCATCGCCGCCCAGCGCCGCTGCCGCCTGCGCACCGCAGCGCGGACTGCGCGGGCCGCATAGCTGCGGATGCGGTCTCGGGCGACGGCCATCGGGTGCAGAAGACTCTGACTCTGGCGAGCCTGCAACCCGAGAGTCGGATTCGTGTATGGTTCGCCCATGACGCAGGGATTCCCTCGCTGGTCGCTCGCTGGCCTCTCTCTTTTGCATGCGGCTGTGCTCGGCGGCGCAGCCTATCTATTGCCCTGGCCGAGCTTCACCGTGTTCGCTGGGCTAGCCGGCCTCACCGCGGGCGGGCATCTACTCACGGCTGCGTTGGCCTTGATCGGGGCCCGCACGCGAGCGGTCGCTTTCCGCGTCACCTCGCTGCTGTCGCTGCTTTTCCTCGGCTACTTCGGCTACGCCGCGCTCTCGTCCGGGCTCTACGTCAACAAGATCTATGACGGCGTGGGTTTGCCGATCCTGGCCGCAGCGATCGCGGCTTTTTTGGTTGGCGTGTTGTTCCTGTTGCCGATGGCGGTTTGGGGGCTCGCGATCACTGGGGGCTTTCGACCTCGAACGCTCGGCGATCACAAGGCGCGCAAGACGGTAGGCACGGGCGCTGCGATCACGTTGGCGCTGCTGTTCATTGGCTTCATGATCGCGCTCAACGCTTCGCAGGCGCGGGCCGACTGGACGCTCGCCGCGGACGAGCGGGAGGAACTCGAGGAGACCGTTCAACTCGCGGTTGCAGAGGCGCGCGCAGCCAAGCGCGGCACCGTCGGTTCCCCGGCCATGTTCCTCGCCGCACCGATCGAGTGTCGCAGCGAGCCGCGCGCCGGCGTTGCCACGGTGGTGCTCACCTACTTGAAGCGGAGCGAGGAACCAAAGGCGCCAGCGCAAGCGACCATGCTCTGCTTTCAGTCGGATACGCTGGAGCAGGCGCTAACGCAGGCGAGCCGCGAGCTGGCGGACTATCAAGCGGAGGGCGAGGCCTACATCGATATTGTGAGCTCGCGTCGCGCCCTACCCGAGGTTGGCCCCTTGCTCGGCGCGGTGTTGGTGCGGCCCGGCGTCGAGGGCGTATGCGATGGGGCGCGCTGCTTGCTTCCGTGGCAACTGTTTGGGCTGGACGCCTTTACCGAGGCAACCAACGTCGCAGCGCTGCAGGCCGAGTTTGGTACGACGCCGGAGGCCTTGCGCAAGCACCTCAAGTCCGAAGGCAGCGGCTACGCCGGGCTCACCGCAATTGAAACGGCGAGCTTCTCGGTCTCCCACGATCGCAACGTGAGCGCGATGCGCCACCTGCGCAAGAACACTACGACGCTCGATAGCCCCACGATGAAGGCTGCGCTGCGCGGCGCTGCAGCGTTCGTCGTCAGCTCCCAGGTCAAGGACGGCCGCTTCCGTTACACGGTGCAACCCTTCACCGGCGCTGTCAGCTTCGACAACTTCTCGGTGCCGCGGCAGGCCGGGACGACGCTCGCGTTGTGCGACGCCTCCGCCTACCACGCAAAGGCGAAAGATACCGCCAAGCAATCCCTGGCCTTCATGGAGACGCTGGTCAAGGGCAACGCCGAGCGCGGCGCCATCATGTGGCCGAAGAACGCCAACAAGGGACAGCTCGGGTCGACAGCCCTTCCGGCCATCGCCTACTTGACCTGCCGCGAGCAGGTGGGCGGCCAGTTCGACGCGACGATCACGCGCCTGACCAATACCTTGTTAGCGATGCAGCGCGAGGACGGCGCCTTCGTCCCGCTTTTCGACGCCGCCAATGACGCACCGATCAGCGGGAAGGATCCGCTCTATGCAGCGGGCCAAGCTGTCTACGCCTTGGTGCTGCTCGAGGGCGCCGCTGGGGATGGCTTGCCCCGTCCCGAAGGGCTCAGCAAAGCCATCGACAAGGCCATGGCCTACTATTCAGGGCCGTATTGGGATATCCCGCTGCGCGACTTCTTCTACCTCGAGGAGAACTGGCATTGTTTGGCGGCGCGCACCGCGTTGACCCACCACCGCAACGATCAGTATGAGCGTTTCTGCATCGACTACATGACGATGAAGAGCCGCTTCATCGAGACCGAAGACAGCGGCATCGACGCCGACCAGGTGGGCGCCTACGCCTTCGGCCACGTGTTCCCGCCCCATCACGCAGCCGCAGCCGGCTTCGCCGAAGGGCTGGCAGCTGCCGTCGCAGTCAAGCGCGCGCGCGGCCTCTCGGTCGAGGAGGACCTCACCACGCTGCGTCGCACCATGAAGTACTTGCTTCACCACCAGTGGACGGAAGACAACTGCGCGATGTGCACGCGCAAGCTGCGCATCCCCGGCGGCTTCAGTGAGAACGTCGCCTCCCCCATCGTGCGCATCGACTTTGTGCAACACGCCATGGCGGGCATGCTCCACGGCAGCGAGGCGCTCGAGCTCCTGGACTGAACGTGAGCCTCTGGACTCGCTTACTCGACAAGGCCGTCTCCAACGAGCGCGCGCTACGCATCGTGGACGGGCTGCTTCCCCTCGTTGCCGATCGGAGCGTCCGCACCATGCTGGATCTTGGTTGCGGTGATGGTCGCGTAGGTCGCAGTTTGGCGGCCAAACTCGGTGCGTCGTATTGCGCCTTCGACGTAGAGCAGAGTCCACACAACCCCGAGCGCGTCACGCTCTTCGACGGAAGGCGCGTCAACGCGGGCCCCTTCGATCTATGCCTCTTGTCGGACGTGCTGCATCACGCGCCCGAGCCCGAACCCTTGCTGCGTGAGGCCTTGCGAGTCGCCGAAGTCGTCCTGATCAAGGACCATATGAGCTTCTCCGATGCCAGCGATCGCACGCTGCTGGCGATGGATCTCGTAGGCAATCTGCCGTTGGGCGTCGCGGTCACCGGCAACTACCTATCGCCCATCGCCTGGGAGCGACTCTTCGCTCGAATGACGACGGCACCGACCAAGCTGGTTTGGCCGCTCGACGTCCACTCGCCACTGCTCCGCTTGCTCACCCGCAGCGAGTATCAGTTCGCCGCGCGGCTCGACCGCACGCCAGGTGCAGGATGAGCTCGGTGTTCGTCGTTGGTGGCGCCGGCTTCATTGGTAGTCACCTTGTGGACGCCCTCGTCTCGGACCACGAGGTGACGGTCTTTGACGACTTCTCGGTAGGTCGGCGCGAGTTCTTGAGCGGAGCCCTCGCGACAGGCCGCCTGCGCATCCTCGAGGGGGATGCACGCAGCGTCGAGCAGGTCCGCCGAGCGCTAGCGGGGCACCAGATCGTCATTCATCTGGCCGCCAACCCCGAGGCTCGGCGCGGACTCAGCGATACGCGGCTCGACCTCGAGCTCGGCCTGCATACGACCCTCGCCGTAGCCGAAGCAGCCCGCTCGCTCGGGGTGCGCCGCATGTTCTTCGCCTCCTCGGGTACCGTTTACGGGGATAAGCCCCAACCGATGCGCGAGACCGATCTCGGCAGCTTGCCCATATCGCTTTATGGCGCCAGCAAGCTCGCATCGGAGAGCTTCCTTTCGGCCTTTTCCTCCTGCTTCGCGATGGACGTCTGCGTCCTGCGCTTTGGCAATGTCGTTGGTGCCCGGGCGACCCACGGCGTCATCCTCGACTTCCTCAACAAACTAGCCGCCACGCCGGAGGAGCTGGAGGTGCTGGGCGACGGACGACAAGAGAAACCCTATCTCCATGTCTCCGATTGCGTACGCGGAATTCAGCATCTCGTGGCTAAGCAACCAGCGGGCTTCGAGGCCTTCAACCTCGCGCCCGAATCGACCACCACCGTCGCGCGCATCGCTGAGCTTTGCGTCGCTGCCTCGCCCCACGCCGGCGCACGCATTCGGCTGACCGGCGGCGCGCGCGGTTGGGCCGGCGACGTACCGGTCACGCGGCTGAACCCCGCCAAGCTGCGCGAGTACGGCTACGAGGTACAACGCTCGAGCGATGAGGCCGTGGAGCTCGCCGTACGCGAGCTCGCCGCCGAGGTGTTCCAGCGATGAAGCAGGTGGTCGTACTTGCGGGCGGCTTAGGCACACGGATGTTGCCTCGCACCGAGCAGACGCCCAAGGTGTTGCTCCCGGTCGCCGGGCAACCGTTCTTGTTTCACCTCGTGCTGCGGCTGGCTCGCTGCGGTTTTGAACAGGCCGTCTTTGCGCTGGGTCATCTCGCGGGCGAGGTTCAAGCTGCGCTCGAGTCGCCTGCGCTGAGACGCTCATCCGGGGCCATGCGGCTCGTGAGCTGCGTCGACGGCGGCGAGCGCAAAGGGACGGCGATGGCGCTGCGCAGCGCGCTCCACCTCTTGCAGCCAACGTTCGTCGTTACCTACGGAGATTCGTACTTACCGTATGACTACTGCGCACCGCTCGCGCTGCTCGAGCAGCATCTGAAAGAGGCGGATGGCTGCATGGCCGTGCTCGAGAACCACGACGCCCTCGAACGTTCGAACGCGGCTGTGAAAGGCGAGCGCGTAACCCATTATCAAAAGCACGCGCTAGACGGCGCTCCGCCGCTAACCTTTATTGACTATGGCGCGTTAGCGCTCAAACGCTCGCTGATCCAAGGCCTGCCCGAACGCGGCAAGCTCGGACTCGAGAGCCTGCAAAGCCAGCTCGCCGCCAGCGGCCGACTCTTGGCGCATCACGCCAAAGAGCGGTTCTATGAGATCGGCTCCGAGGCAGGCCTGCATGCTCTCGAACGGGCCTTTCTGCAGCGAAGCCCGCACGCCCTGCGAGCGGAGAGCCACGCGTGATCGCCGCGCGGGCGCCTTTGCGTATCTCGCTCGGTGGAGGTGGGACGGACCTGCCAGCCTACGCCAGTCGCTTTGGCGGCTTCGTCCTCAGCGCCGCGATCGACAAGAGCGTGGTGGTGCGCCTTGGCGCGCTCGAGCGCCCGCGAGCCGATGATTCGGCGGTCGCCCTCGGTAATAGTCCGCTAACCCGAGCGTGCCTGGAGGAGTTCGGTCTTCGGCTGGAGACCACCGTTACTTCGCAGAGCGAGGTACCACCAAACACCGGCTTGGGCTCCTCGGGTAGCTTCACGGTCGCCTTGTTGACCGCAATTTGTCGACAGCGAGGGCTATCGCTTACGCCGGGCGAGCTGGCGAAGCGGGCCTTTCTGATCGAGAGCGCGCGGCTGGGAGAGCCGGTGGGTTGCCAAGATCCAACCATCGCCGCCTTTGGTGGGCTGCAATGCATCGAGATCGATACCTCGGGCGAGTTCTCGGTTACGCCAGCGCCAATCGCCGAGGAGACCGTGCGTCAGCTCGAGCAGCGGGTCAGCATTTTTTACACGGGTATTCGTCGTCAGTCGCGGGACGTACTTTCGGTGCAAACGGCCCGCGTCACCGCGCTTGAAGAACAGGCGCTGCAAGGCATGCATCGCATCAAGGAGCTGGGCCGCGAGGTTTGTCAGCTGCTTTCGCGCGGCAAGCTGGACGCCTTCGGGGAGCTGCTGCATCAGCATTGGAGCGAGAAGCAGAAGGTCACCACCGCCTCTTCGGCGACGCTCGATGAACTTTATGACGTCGGTATGCGAGCAGGCGCGCTGGGCGGCAAGGTGATGGGAGCGGGAGGCGGCGGCTTCATCATGTTTTACGCCCGTCCCCATGGCCTCGCGAACGTCGAGCAAGCGCTGCGGGAGCGCGGGCTTTCACAGCTTCCGTTCCGTTTTGGCGCGCAGGGCGCCCAGCTTCTGTAGCCAGACGCGGCACCGCTCTACTGCCCTGCACGCGATCGAATTTGACGTCCGCGGCTCCGCTCCTGGCGTAGGCTCCGCGCCCCTCATGGATTCCTTCGTTGACCGCTATCTTCGCGAAACGGCTGAGATTGCAGCGCGCACTGACCGAGAGGCGCTAACCCAAGCGCTCGATCTCTTGTTCGCAGCGTGGCAACGCGGCGCCAGCATCTTTGTCTGCGGCAATGGTGGTAGCGCCGCCAACGCATCCCACCTCGCAGCCGACCTGGCGAAGTTTACAGTGGTGAGCGGCAAACGCCGATTCCGCGTTCACTCGCTATGCGACAATGCAGCGCTGATCAGCGCGATCACCAATGATCTCGGTTTTGGCCACGTATTCAGTGAACAACTCGAGCCGCTATTCGAGCCAGGCGACGTGCTTATCTGCCTATCGGTGCATGGCGGTAGCGGCGCAGACCAAGCCGGCCCGTGGTCGCAGAATCTGGTCCGGGCGGCCACGCTAGCCAAGCAACGTGACGGCCTCGTGCTGGCGATGGTGGGCTTCGACGGCGGGGCGCTACGAAAGCTCGCCGACGTCTCGCTGATCGTGCCGAGCACCGCCGAGGGCCTCTCGACGACGCCGCACGTGGAGGGTTTCCACGTCGTTTATCACCACCTGCTTTGTGCGCGTTTGCGCGAGCTTTGTGAGGCTGCACCGCCTAGTGAGAACGCGTGAAGCTGCAGCTAGGCGTAGCGCTGCCCAACGCGCTCGAGCGCGCCGTGATCCTCGACCGTGACGGCACGCTGATCGACTTCGTTCGCGACAGCGAGCTCGGCGTGGTCACGCCGGCGTTTCACCCTGCGCACGTGCGCTTTCTGCCCAACGTACTGCACGGCCTCGAGCTGCTCGCCAAAGCGGGCTACGCCCTGATGATTGCAACCAACCAACCGGGAGCCGCCAAAGGCGAGCTCAGCGAGGAGTCGATCGTAACCACCAATCAGGCGTTGCTCGACCGGCTCGCGGAGCACAGCATTCCGGTGCTCGGCATCGCTAGCTGCTTGCACCACCCCGAGGGCGGAGACGGCGGTCGCGCCGACTTGATCGGCCCGTGCACATGTCGCAAGCCGAAGCCGGGACTATTGCTCGAGCTCGCAAAGCTGGCGCAGGTGGAGCCGGCCAGCTGTTGGATGGTGGGAGACACCTTGACCGACGTACGCGCGGCTCATGCGGCCGGAATGCAAAGCGCGCTGCTCAGCCTCGAGGAGCGTTGTGAGATCTGTCCGCATCGCGGGCCCATCCCCAGCGAGCGACTCGCTTCCGCGGAGCCTCGGCTGAAGGAGCCACGGTTACTCGATTTGGCAACGGCGATCGTGCGATTGGATGCCCAACACCATGGCTGACCGCAGTTATGCGATCGAACATACGAACCACGCGCTCTTGCACCTGCTCGGGCGCCCGCGGCGCGTGCTTGATGTCGGCTGCGGCGGCGGGATCAACGGGCAGCGCGCCCGCGCACGAGGGGCCACCGTCACCGGGCTCGAAGGCAACGCGGCGGCGCGGACGCTCGCAGCCGAGCGGCTGAGCGAGGCGCTCGACGTCGATCTGGAGGACGCGGCTGGAACGAGCCGCAAGCTCGGGGACCGCCAGTTTGACCTGCTGCTGTTTGCCGACGTACTCGAGCATGTCCGCCGGCCAGAGCAGCTGCTTGGCGCGCTGCTCGACCACCTCGAGGACGAGGGGCACGTGCTCATCTCGTTGCCGAACATCGCTGCTTGGCCGGTGCGGCTGCGGCTCTTGCAAGGCAAGTTCGACTATCAGGCCTCGGGCATCTTGGACCGCGACCATGTTCGGTTTTTTACTAGGCAATCGGCGATCGAGCTGATTGAGGCGGCGGGGTTGGAGCTGCTCGTCAGCGACCTCAACCCGATGCTGAGCCGTGCGCTGTTGCGGGAACGCGGGCTGGGCCTGGCCGAAGGCTCGGGCGCCGCGGAAAACGGCCGGGCCTTCAACCTGGACCAAAGCCTCCCCTTCGCGCTTTATGCCCAATTGGGCTGGCCCGTGGAGCGGCTGCTCTCGCGGCTCAGCCCTGAGCTAATGGCCTTCCAACATGTGTTTCTTGCACGCAAGAAGCCTAAGCCACGGCCCCTGTCGCTGACGATCGGCATGCTAACCATGGATGAAGAGCTCGCCGTTCGGCCGATGATCGAGCTGCTCCGTACGCATGCTCCCGACGCGCAGATTCTTTGCGTAGACAGCTCCACCCGGGACAGGACGCCGGAGCTTGCGCGCGAGCTCGGCGCGCGCGTAATCAGGCAAGTACCTGCCCGCGGCCACGGACCAGCGATGGAGGCGCTGCTCTACGCTGTAGAGACGGAGGCCCTCATTACCATCGACTGTGATGGCACCTACCCCGCCGAGAGCATCCCGCTGGTTCGAAGGCTGCTCGAGCAAGGGGCAGATTTAGTCAACGGTGCGCGCACGGCGCACAAGCCGGAAGCGATGCCTTTCGCTAACTATCTAGCCAACCGCACCTTTGCCGCTGCAGCCGAGCTCGCTCACGGCGTCCCCACCGTTGATGTGCATAGCGGTATGCGCGGCTATCGCACGAGCATGCTTCGCGCCTTCAACTTTGACGGGGAGGGAGACGCCCTACCGATTGACACGTTGCTCAAGCCGGTCCGCCACGGCTATCAGGTAGTCGAGCTGCCGATTGGTTATAACGAGCGAATTGGCGATAGTAAGCTACGTAAACTCTCGGGGACCGCCTGGACGTTCGTTCGGTTGGCCTCCAACTTCGGCTCGGGAGGCCGTGGGCCGCAGCGCTTCGAGCGCCGCCCGCAGGAATGATACGCAGGGACGCAAGAGTC
>CAITIQ010000432.1 GCA_903892415.1 uncultured delta proteobacterium
GATTACGAGATCGGGCTGCGTGCTCGAGATGTCGTCGGGCAGGCGTTTGGCCCAATCCAGGCTGTTGGTGCTGTGTTGCGCGCGCGCGATGATGCGCACGCCTTCGGCCGAAAAGACCTCCTTCAGGCGCTGGGTGAGGCCGGAATGAACGAAGGAGTCGCCAACGTGCAGCACCGTCGTTTTGGCCGGAAACGGCGTTGTAGCGGGCGCGGTGGGCGCGGCCACCGGCGAGCTCGGCGTGGAGCTGGGCAGCTCGCTCGAGGCTGGAGTTTGCACGGTCGTCGGTGAAGGCGCGCTCGTTGCGAGCGCCGCAGCCGCGTTTGCCCTTTCAACAGGCGGGGGGCTGACAGCGCAGCCCGTTAGCACCAAGGAGTACAAGACAGTCGATGCGAAGTTCACGGCGTATTGGGCTCAGAGTTCGCTCGCGACGGCAAGTTTCGGTTGGTTGAAGAGCCAGAGATCCGCTGTCTCACGACCCGCGGCCACGCACTTCGCTAGCTGCTTGTTGAAGCTCTTCCGCAACTCGTCGGCTGCGCAGACGGCCAGGGCGTACTATAAGACCCCAATGAATGTGAGGATCTTCGGGTACGACGTGGAGATCACCGGGGGTTTCCTGATGACTGCCGTCATCATGGGCATGTCCTATGCCCAGACCAATCCGGCGATGATCCTGGTGCTCGTGTTGGTGCTGTTCTTCAGCATTCTGATTCACGAGCTCGGCCACGCCCTCGCGTTCAAGGCCTTCGGTGTGCGCTCGTCGATTCGGCTGCAATTCCTTGGCGGCGTAACCATCCCGGAGATCGTAATTCCGCTGACGCGGCCGCGGCAGATCGTGGTTTCGTTTGCAGGGCCGCTGTTCGGCTACTTGCTCGCGGGCTTCTGCTTCTTGATCGACCGGTTCGTGGACGTGGGCCACCCGGGCCTGCAGACGTTGCTCGGCGCCTTCGTGGTAGCCAACATCGTGTGGAGCACCTTCAACCTGGTGCCGGTGCTGCCGCTCGACGGCGGTCATATCTTGCAGGCGGCCCTCGGCCCCAAGCGTTTGCGCTGGACCTTCACCATCTCCGGCGTCGTCGGCGTGCTGGCCGCGCTCTACTCCTTGCGCGTCGGTTCGCTGTTCGGCGTCTTCATCTTCGCGATGGCGGCCTTTCAGGCCTTTTCGCAGCTGCGCAACGTGAGCGAGGCCGTGCGCACATCGGGTGAAATGCACCGCGCCAAACGCGACCTCGAGACGCCGGCGGATGAGGCCACCGTCAAGGCGCTCAAAGAGGCCAAGCTTGCGCTCGATTCGGACCGCGCGGATGAGACGCTCAGCATCTGCGAGCCGATCGCCAATCGCGAAAGCGGCCGCGCGCAGGTCGCTGCGCTCACGCTGATCGGCTGGGCGCTGTTGCAAAAAGGTGAATTTGATAAGGCGGCCGAGGTCGTTCAAAGGCTGAACCAGCTCGGAGCCCCGGACCCGGCTCTTTATGGTTCGGTCGCGCTGGCTCGCGGTGATCTAGTCGCTGCGCGCAACGTGCTCGAGGCGGCGCGCTTCTCCGGAGACTCGCGCAAGGAGGTCTTCGGCCCGCTGATTCAGGTGTTCTTGCGGCTCGGTGAGCCCGCTCGTTCGGCTGCGCTCGCGGTGGACTGCTTCGACGGCATCAGCACCGAGGACGCCCGAGCGCTGGCCTCGATGGTGGCCGAGCAAGGCGCCTACTTGTGGGCCGGTCGCTTGTATGAAGCATGTTTCAAGCGTGATCGCGACGCCAATGACGCCTTCGACGCGGCCCGCATGTTTGCTCGCGCTTCGGATCGTACGCGCGCTGTGGACCTGATGAAGATCGCCGTCGCCGCCGGCTTCGATGATAGCGCCCGCGTCTACGCCGATGAGGCGTTGGTCGGGCTCGACGAGCTGGACCACGTCGTGCCGAGGCCTTCGTGACCACCGAGGTTCGCGTGGTGCGGCTGCGGCGTGAGGATACGCCGCTCCCCGCAGCGCAAACGGCCTTGTCTGCCGGGATGGATCTCAGCGCCGAGATCGACGAGCCGGTGGTGCTCGCGCCCGGACAGCGCCGCTTGATCCCCACCGGGCTGGCGATCGCGCTGCCCCCCGGCTTCGAAGCGCAGGTTCGGCCGCGCTCGGGGTTGGCGCTCAAGCACGGCCTCACCGTGCTCAACGCCCCTGGGACGATCGACGCCGATTATCGCGGTGAAGTGAGCGTGCTCTTGATCAACCACGGTGAGCAGCCGTTCGAGATCACGCGCCACCTCCGCATCGCTCAGCTTGTGGTCGCGCGCGTCGAGGCCGTGACCCTCACGGTGGTGAAGAGCCTCGACAACACCGAGCGCGGCGCCGGTGGCTACGGCTCCACCGGCGTCTAGTCCGAGTTGGGCGGGTTCGGTTCGAGCGGCGGCTCGCTGGCCTTCTCCGGCGCGCCTTTGGTGCGGACGAACAGCTCGGGTTGTTTGAGGGCGACCCGCGAGTCGGGGGGAACCGATTTGGTGAGGAAGACCGAGCCGCCGATCAGGCCGCCGCGGCCGACGACGGTGGCACCGCCGAGCACGGTGGCGTTGGCGTAGATGGTGACGTCATCCTCGACGGTGGGATGACGCTTGGTGTTGCGGATCACGCGCCCCTGCTCATCCCGAGGGTGACTCAACGCACCCAGCGTGACGCCTTGATAGAGCTTGACCCGATCACCGATGTGCGAGGTCTCTCCGATCACGACGCCGGTCGCGTGATCGATGAAGAAGCTGCTGCCGATCGAAGCGCCCGGGTGGATATCAGCGCCGGTGCGAGCATGCGCCCATTCGGTCATGATGCGCGGCAAGAGCGGTACGCTCATCTTGTGCAGCTCATGGGCGACGCGGAAGATGGTCACGGCGAGCAGCCCCGGGTACGCGAGGATGATCTCGTGCACGCTGGTGGCCGCCGGGTCCCCTTCGAACGCTGCGGCAACGTCTGAAATCAGCGTTTCACGCAGCGTCGGTACCGTCGCGAGCAAGCGCTTGGCGAGCCTGCGCGCCTCCTCTTCACAATGCGCCACCACCTGCCCACACTCAGCGACGTGACAAAGGCAGAGCTCGATCTCGCGCGCCAACTTGTCTCGCAAGGTGGAGACGAGCTCGAGCACGTGCTCTTCGATGTTGGCGCCTGTCAGGTCCTGGCGACCGAAGTAGCCGGGATAAAAGAGCGCCAGGAACAGATCGATGATCTCGGCGATCGCCTTGCGATTCGGTAGGTAGTGGCGATTGAGAAATTGCCCGCGGTCGTCGGACCTGTAACTTGCGACGATCGCCCCGGCGAGCTCATTGAGCTCATCCACCGGGGACTCGGGCGCAGACGGCGAAGGGGCTGCTGACGGCGAAGCGGAGCTCACGCGGTCATCCGCTCGATGTTCTCGAACAGGCCCTCAAACAGGGCGCCGCTCAAGTAACGCTCACCGCCGTCGGGCAACACGACCACGATCGTCTTGCCGGCGCTCTCCGGCTCTGCAGCCACCTTGAGCGCCGCTGCCATCGCTGCGCCGCAGGAGATCCCGCACAGGATGCCTTCCTCGCGCGCCAAGCGGCGGGCCATCGCGATCGCCTCGTCATTGGTGACCTGGAGCACGCGATCGACGAGGGCGAGCTCGAGGTTCTTCGGCACGAAACCAGCGCCAATGCCCTGAATCTTGTGCGGCCCAGGCACCAACTCTTGGCCGGCCACCGTCTGCGAAATCACCGGTGAGTGCGCCGGCTCCACCGCCACGGTCACGATCGCTTTGCCCTTGGTGCGCTTGATGAAGCGACTCACGCCGGTGATGGTGCCACCAGTGCCAACGCCCGAAACGAAGATGTCCACGCCGCCGTCGGTGTCGTCCCAGATCTCCGGGCCGGTGGTCTTCTCGTGGATCGCCGGGTTGGCCGGGTTCTCGAATTGCCGCATCAAATGCAGCGAAGGATCTTTGGCGGCCAGCTCCTCGGCCTTGGCGATCGCGCCCTTCATGCCCTGTGGGCCCGGCGTCAACACCAGCTCAGCACCGAAGGCGACCAAGACCTTGCGCCGCTCGATGCTCATCGTCTCCGGCATGGTGAGCACACAGCGATAACCGCGCGCGGCCGCCGCGAAGGCCAAGGCGATGCCAGTGTTGCCGCTGGTGGCCTCGACGATACCGCCGCCGGGCTTGAGCAGGCCCTTCTCCTCGGCGTCCCAAACCATGGCCGCGCCGATCCTACACTTGACCGAAAAGGCCGGATTTCGAGCTTCGATCTTGGCGAGCACGGTGGCGCCGAGCCCAGCCGTTAGACGGTTGATCTTCACGAGCGGCGTGTTGCCGATGCTGCGGGAATTGTCTTCGTAGATCTTGGTCATAAAATCCTCGCTTGAGGCTGTGGACGTTAGCCGGCCCGTGCGCCTGCGCTAAGCCTTTTTGGCAGTGGTTGGCGGAAGCCGAAAAGCCGACAAAACTTATTGCGTCAGGGGTTTGCTGCTCCATCCTCGTTGGGATACTGCGCCGACTACCCGGAGGACCTGAGGAGAATGATTCGAGTAGCGCTGCTCAATCTGCTGATTGGCGGTGTCGTGATTGCGCTGCTGCGCCGGTTTCACCCGAGCTTTTGGCAGCAGCGGTGGCTTCGGCGCGCGCTCTATGCGGTGATGGTGCTGGCTCCGCTGGGCGCCTTTGCGCGAGCGCTGGGCGTCGGTCTGGTTAGCAAGTCCTACAGCAACCCGTACATCGGCTCGTTCGGCGCGGTGCTCTCCGGCGGTGGCAGCGTGATCCTGCTGTCGCTTTTCATCTCGATGCCGTTCGCGACGCTGTTGCGGCTGATCTTCAACCGGTTCGCGCCCGCGCCCGCCGTTGCAGCGGCTGCATCGGCGGCGGAACCCGCGAAGCCGAGCCTCGACGAGGCGCAGACTGAGGCCAGCGTCGAGCCCAGCGAGCCCAGCGTTGCGCTCAGCGAGCCCAGCGCTGCTGAGGCTGCAGCGCCGACTCCGCCCCCGACGCCACAACCTCTACTCGGCCGCCGCCGGCTGCTCGAGGGCGCTGTGATCGCGGTGCCGGCGCTGTCGACCGGGACAGCGATCTTGGGCATCGGCGGCGCCTTCGTCGATACGGCGATTCAACCGCGCAAGCTCGCCTTTCGAGGGCTCGCGCCGGAACTCGCGGGCCTGAAGATCCTGCAGATCACCGATCTACATTTGGGCGCCTTCATCACCCGCAAAGGCGTGAGCGAGCTGATTGAACGCGCTCGTGAAGCCCGTCCAGACCTGGTGCTGCTGACCGGGGATATCTGCGATTACCTGCCTTGGCTCGAGTTCGCCCTCAAAGAGGTGGAGACGATCGAGGCGCCGCTCGGTCACTTCGCTGTGATGGGTAATCACGAATATTACCGCGGGGCCAGGGCAACCCGGCTCGACTACGCGCGTTCGGCTGTGCGCCTGTTGGATGACGAGCATGTGGTGCTGCAGCACGCTGGACGACGGCTGATGTTGCTCGGCGTCGATGACCCGGCTGGGTCGAACAAACGCGGTCATGCGCACTACGCGGCGCACGCCGACAAGGCGCTCGACGGCGCGCCCTCCGAAGTCGATTTCTCGCTCGCCCTCTGCCACCGTCCGAGCGGCTTTCAAGCCATCGCCGAGCGCGGGGTGCATTTGACGTTGAGCGGTCACACGCACGGCGCGCAGGCTGGCTACGGTGGACGCAGCGTGCTCGAGCCGCTCTTGCCGGAGTGGCAACTTTGGGGCGAATACAAACGTGGGGCGAGCTCGCTTTACACCTCGAGTGGCGCCGGGCACTGGGCAACCTTTCGCTTGGGTTGTCCGAGTGAAGCGCCGCTGATCGAACTTGCCGCCCTCGAGGAACCCGCATGAGCTTTTTGCGCACCGTCTCCCCTCGCCCTTCCGCTTCGGCGATCGACAAGGCCAAGTCACGGCTCTCGCAGCAGCTGGGCCTGAGCAAGCTGCTCACCGAGCCGGAAGGCCTGCTCGCCTACGCCGGGGATGAGTCGGAGAACACGCCGGTGTTGCCGGATCTCGTGGTGCTGGCGAGCTCCCCCGAGGACATCCAACACACCCTGCGCATCGCCTCCGAAGAGGGCATCTTCGTCACGCCGCGCGCCGGTGGCAGCGGCAAATCAGGCGGCGCGATTCCAGCCGGTGGCGGCATCGTTTTGGCGACGTTGGGCATGAACCAGATCGTCGATATCGATCGCGACGAGCACACAGCGTTGGTCGAGCCTGGGCTCATCCTCGGCAAACTTCACGACGCTGTGGAAGAGCTCGGCCTGTTCTACCCGCCCGACGCGAACTCCCTCACCTACTGCGCGCTCGGTGGCAACGTAGCCGAGAACGCCGGCGGTCCACGCGCCTTCAAATACGGCACCACGCGGGACTACGTGCTCGGGCTCGACGTACACCTGATGGGCGGCGAGTCGATGTTCGTCGGCAGGCGGACGAAGAAAGGCGTCACCGGCTACGACGTGGTGGGGACGCTGGTCGGCAGTGAAGGCACGCTGGCGGTGACGAGCCGCATCTTGTTGCGGCTGCTGCCCAAGCCGCAAAGCCTGATGACGCTGGTCGCGACCTTCGACGATGCCTACGCCTGCAGCCGCGCGGTGAGCGAGATCCTGCGGCTCAAGGTGGTGCCGCGTTGCATCGAGCTGCTCGATCGGCTCGCGCTCGAGGCCGCACGTTCGCAAGGCATCGACGTCGACGCCAAAGCCGGAGCGATGTTGCTGATCGAGCTCGACGGTGCCGAGGCGGCGCTGCTCGAAGAAGCCGAGCGCGCCGGCGAAGGTTGCACCAAAGCAGGAGCACGCGACGTCTCGGTCGCGCAAAACGGCACCCAGCGCGATCAGCTGTGGGCCGCCCGCCGCTCGATGTCACACGCGACGCGCAAGCTCGCCAAATACAAAGTCTCCGAAGACGTGGTGGTCCCGCGCTTCAAGATCGGCGATCTGCTCGCCGCCGTGGACCGCATCCGCGAGCGGATCGGCTTCAAGATGCTGACGTACGGCCACGCCGGGGATGGCAACCTGCACGTGAACTACCTTTACGACGATCTCGAGCAAGAGCCGCTGCTCGAGTCGGGGCTGGAGGAGCTGTTCCGCGAGGTGGTTCGGCTCGGCGGCACGCTCAGCGGTGAACACGGCATCGGTTTGTCGAAGGCGCGCTTCTTACCGCTGGAACAACCGGAGCCGCTGATCGCGCTACAAAAGCGCATGAAGTCGGCCTTCGATCCGCAAGGCCTGCTCAACCCCGGCAAGATCTTCGCCGGCTCCCATCGCAGCTGCTAGTAGCCCAAGCATGACCTCTGCTCGAGAACCGCTGCGTGTGCTGGGAATCGATCCGGGTACGCGTCACGTTGGCTGGGG
Source organism: uncultured delta proteobacterium (assembly GCA_903892415.1). Classification (GTDB taxonomy): domain Bacteria; phylum Myxococcota_A; class Polyangia; order Polyangiales; family Polyangiaceae; genus Xiheicaenibacterium. The sequence continues at coordinate 7,342 of CAITIQ010000432.1, forward strand.
CGTGATCGAGCAACTGGGCACCAAGATCACCCACATCGCGCACGGCGTGGTGGACACCGATACCACGCGCTCGATCCCGGCGCGTTTGGTCGAGATCGACGACGCGCTGGAACAGGTGCTGCTCGAATATCGGCCCAACGTCGGCGTTGTAGAGGCGATCTTCTACGCCAAAGATCCGCAAGCGGCGGCCAAGCTTGGGCATGGGCGCGGCGTCGCGCTGTTGCGGCTCGCGCGCGCCGGTTTGCCGATCTTCGAGTATCCGCCGTCGCGGGTGAAGCGTGCTGTCACCGGGATGGGTATGGCGACCAAAGAGCAGGTCGCGCGGGTGATTTGTTCGCTGTTGGGGCTGGGCGCTTCCCCTCGCCTGGACGCCTCCGACGCCCTGGCCAACGCCTTTGCGCATCTGGCCTTCGCCCGCTTTCACGCGGCGATCGAGGCCTCCGGCGCGACCTTGCCTCCCACTTCGAAACGCACGCGGGCGCGTTCAGCGGCTCCCCGCCCCACGCGCCCACGTTGAGCGACGCTCTTCCGCGCGAAGCTCGCGCGAACGACGTCACGGCTTGATGACCTTCGTCCCTTTGGGCGGCGTGAATTCGAACTCGCTCGCCTCGACAGGCTTGTTCACCACCGGCTCGACGAAGTCGAAGCGGTTGCGGTTGCCCTGCGCGTCGATGATGAGCACGCGCCGCACCTGAGCCGTCGCGCCGTCCACATACAACAGCATCTTTTGGTAGGCCGGCGAGGCCTCTTTGGGCACGCACTCGAGCACCCAGCCGCCCTCGAACTTCATCGTCGCTGAGTCCAGCAACTTGAGCTTGAAGTCCTTCTCGAGCTTGCCTTCTCCCAGGAGGAACGCGAGCGCCGCCGGGTATTGCGACTTCTCAACCGGGCTCTCGTACATCTGCTCGGCGTCTTTTTCGTAGACCTTGATCACCTTGCCGTCGGAGACGACGCGGTTGCCGTTGGGCTCCTCGTAGTGGAAGCTCATTTTACCGGGCTTCTCGAACACCACGTTGCCCTTGGACTCCTTCTTCTTGTTCTGGACTTTGATGAAGTAGACCTGGGTAAAGCCTGCGCAGAAGGTGGTGGTCCCGTCGTAGAACTTCTGCACTTTCTGCGCGATATCCTTGGCCGTGAGCTTCGCCGCCTGCGCGTCCGTGGCAGGAAGGGCCGTGACAGCGGCAAGGCCCGCTAGGCCGAAGAGGAACAAGCGTCGGGGAAGTACGATCTTCGAAACGATTTCGCTCATGGGGCTCCGAGCCAGCTTGGACGAGGACAACGCCGGCTCGATTCAACCGGGCATCGGCTGCGGGGCAGCTGGCTGAGCTTTGCCACGAGTTGCGCCGACCGACAATCCTTCTGCTAACGCCGGCCTCTTCGAACAAAAGGCGGCTCGCTTGGACTATGCTCGGCGCCTTGCTGGCCCACTTGCTTTTTCACACTCCGCTCGGGGTCACCGGGCTGGCCTATTCGCCCGACGGCATCGTCGCCATCGCCTTGCCCTCGCAGACCGAGACGGCAACCCAGCGAGCGGTCGTCGAGGTGGCTCAGCATCGGCTGCAGGCCGATTTCCCCCATGTCGAGCCGGAGGTTGCGCCCACCTGGGTGCAGAACGCCATCGCGCGCATCGCCGCCTCGCTCGGCGGCAGGGCGATTTCGCTGCGTGACCTCCCGCTCGACCGCACCGGCTTTACCGAGTTCCGCAGCGCGATCTACGAGGCCGCGCGCGATATCGAGCGGGGCGCTCGCGTGAGCTACGCCGAGCTCGCGGCCCGCGCCGGCCGCAAGACAGCGGCTCGCGCTGTGGGCCGCGCGATGGCGACCAACCCAACTCCGATCTTGGTGCCGTGTCACCGCGTGGTGGATAGTCGCGGCCAGCTGCACGGCTTTTCGGCGCCGGGCGGGGTGCGCACCAAAGCGCTTTTGCTCTCGCTCGAGGCCGAGCCGCAAGCGCCGCGACGGCAAACCGGCCGCCCCCAACGAGCTTTCGACTTTTGAGGTATGGAGCCAGGTCGTGACGTCACCGAATGATTTCTCCGACAACAACTTTCCTGTCTCTCGCGGACGCGCACGCTCCGGAGCACGCGCGTGGCTGCTCCCCGGCATCGCGATCGGCGGGCTGATGCTGGTGCCGCTGGTCGGTCTCGCCTATGCGGCCACCACGAGCTTCGGCAAAGACGCCCCTGCTGACGGTTCGGCCAAACCGGCTGCTGAGGATGACGACGATGAGCCCGGCGCAAAGTCGACCAAGGCCAGCAAAGGCAGCAAGACCAAGAAGCCGACCTCCGCTTCGAGCGCGAAGAGCCGCAGCAAAGCGCCGCGTTCTGACGAGGCCGCCGCCTGCTGTGATGCCCTGCGCGAACTAGGCAAAGAAGCGCCGGTGGAACAACGCGCGGCCTATCTTTCGGCCGCCTCGAGCTGTGACGCGGCCAGCAGCGCCACCATCGCCAAGAAGCGCGTCGGCAATCAGCTTCGAACCGCGAAGGCGGAAGTGCCCGAAGTCTGCGCTCCCTGACGCGTGCCCATCTTCATCGCGCCCTTCTTGCTCTTGGCCCTCGGACTTTGGTTCGCCAAGGTCGTGCGCAGCAGCAGCCTCACGCTCGAACGCAGCAACTTGCGCTGCATCAACCTGCTCGCGCTGTTTGGCGTCGCACCCAGTATGCTCACCAGCGTCGCGATCGATGCGCGCTGGAGCCTCGGCAGCATCGTCGCTTCGGAGAGCCGTGCGATGGCCCTCGGGCTGGTGTTGACGGCCTTGCTCGCCGGCGGATTTTCGCTGACGACCCGGGCTGCAGTGCAAGCGCGCTGGGCGGGCCGCACGGTTGATGCGTTGCTGCTGGCGGCGGCGGGCTTGTTTGCGCTCAGCGTGCTCGCGCTGACTTTTCTGCGATCGAGCATGTTTCTTCCGCTGGGAGGTGTTTGGGTGCTCGGGCCCTCCCTGCTCTCATTTCTCGCTTTCGCTGCGGCAGTCGCGCTCACCCGACAAACGCTCGACGATCTCGGAAAGCCGAGTACGAGCGGGCGGCGCAAGGTTGATGCTCGTGTTCGATCCTTGGGCTGATAGGCTCCCCCCGAATGAGTAACTTGAAGCCTGAAGAGGAAGTCGCCCGCCTAATGCAGCTGGCCGAAGATGTGATGAAGCGCGCGACGAGTCGCGGCGCTGAAGTCGCCGAAGTTCGGGCTCGCTCGGGGTCGGAGCTGACGGTGAAAGTGCGCATGGGCGAGACCGAGATTCTCGAGGAAGCCGCGCACCGCAGCATCGGCATGAGGGTGATGAAGCAGAAGCGCGTGGCGCTCACCTCGACCAGCGACTTGTCGCCAGAAGGCTTGGAGCGCTTCATCGCCGACGCGCTCGAGCTGGTCGACATCTCGCAGGAAGACGCCTTCGCAGGCCCCGCCGACGACGAAGCGATCATGAAAGGCCCTCCGCAGGATCTGGACCTTTACGACGAACGCACCGGCGACGTGACCGCAGCGCAAGCGTTGATCATCGCCAAACGCGGTGAAACCGCCGCCCGCGACGCCGACAGCCGCATCTCCAACAGCGACGGCGCGACCTATTCACGCTCCTACGGCTGCTTCGCGATGGCGCTCTCCGCCGGCTTCCGCGGTGGCTACGCCGGCTCGATGAGCTCGCTCTCGGTAGTGCCCGTCGCCGAAGACGCGGGGGGCAAAAAACGCCGCGGCTTCTACTACACCGCCAAACGCTTCCGCGAGGATCTCGAGGACGCCGAGGCCGTCGGCAAACAGGCCGCCAAGCGCACCATCCGCAAGCTCGGGGCGCGCAAAGTAAACACCCAAGAAGCCCCGGTGATCTTCGACCCCGACGCCGCACGCAGCATCCTCGGCCTGTTCGCCAGCTGCGCGATGGGCAGCGCCTTCTGGCGCAAATCCACCTATCTCCTCGGCCGCGAGGGCGAGATCGTCACAAGCCCCCTGCTCACCATCGACGACGATCCGTTGATGCCGCGCGGGCTCGGATCGCGCCCCTTCGATGGCGAGGGCATCGAATGCGCGCCGCGCACGATCGTCGACAAGGGCCGGCTCACCACCATCCTTTGCGACAGCTACAGCGCGCGCAAGTTGGGTCGCAAATCCACCGCCAGCGCCTCACGTAGCGCAGGCGGCGGAGTGGGAGCGAGTACCAGCAATTACATCCTCCGCCCCACCGGCGAACGAGCGAGCGATATCATCCGCGGCACCGTCAGCGGGCTTTACGTCACCGAGATGATGGGCTTCGGCTTCAACCCCGTGACCGGCGACTTCTCCCGCGGAGCCAGCGGATTCTGGGTCGACCGCGGAGAGCTCGCCTTCCCGGTGAACGAAGTCACGATCTCGCTCAACCTCGATGATCTGCTCAAGCGGATTGATGCCGTCGGCAATGACCTCGAGATCAAAAGCTCCACGGCCTCGCCGACGATCAGGGTATCGAAGATGACGATCGCGGGAAGCTCGGAGTAGCGCTCGGCTGCGCCTGCGGGGTCGGAGCACGGCCCAGCGGCCGGACCCCCGGCGGGATGCGACAGATCGCCCGGTGTGACGGTGAGACTCGGCGCAATGTCGCACTCGGCGGGGGTCGGAGCGCGGCCCAGCGGCCGGAGGCCCGGCGGGATACGACAGATCGCCCGGTGTGACGGTGAGACTCGGCGCAATGTCGCACTTGGGCGGGGTCGACGTGCGGTCTCGCGGGGTCGGAGCACGGCCCAGCGGCCGGACGCCCGGCGGGATGCGACAGATCGCCCGGTGTCACGGTGAGACTCGGCGCAATGTCGCACTTGGGCGGGGTCGATGTGCGGCCTCGCGGGGCGGAAGCGCCGCCTCGCGGCCGGACGCCGCGGCCGGACACCCGGCCGGATGCGACAGATCGCCCGGTGTCACGGTGAGACTCGGCGCAATGTCGCACTCGGCGGGGTCGACATGCGGCCTCGCGGGGTCGAAGCGCGGCCCAGCGGCCGGGCGCCCGGCCGGACACCCGGCCGGATGCGACAGATCGCCCGGTGTGACGGTGAGACTCGGCGCAATGTCGCACTTGGGCGGGGTCGATGTGCGGCCTCGCGGGGCGGAAGCGCCGCCTCGCGTGGTCGACGTGCGGTCTCGCGTGGTCGACGCGCGACGGCGGGGTCGGAGCGCGCCCCGGCGGCCGGCCGGCCTACCGCCTCTCGCCCGCAAGCCTCAGACGGTCTCGCCCAATAGCGCCGCGAGTTCTGCGATCTCGACCTCGAAGGCCTCCCACTCCGCCATCAAGCCATCCAGCTCGGCGGCGAGGCGTTTCTCTTCTGCGAGCACGCGGTCGACTTCGGCTTGGGGGGTCTTTTCGAAATAACCGTCGGCGCAATAACTCTGGCGGAGGGCGGCCAAGGTGGTCTCGCGGGCGGCGATGGTTTCGGTCACCTTCTGGCTCTTGTCGCGGACCGTCTTGAGGCGGTTGCGGCGCTTCTTCTGTTCTTCCCACCCACTATCGACGCTGGGGGCTTTGCTCGTTCCTTGTTCGGCCTTCTGCTTCTGCAGCACGACCTTGGCGTCCAAGTGATCGTCCCCGGCTTTGGCCAGGTACTCATCGTAGGTGCCGGGGA
>CAITIQ010000433.1 GCA_903892415.1 uncultured delta proteobacterium
CTCTGTGGGCCAGGCGCGGGAACTCCGGGGTTCATGTTCTTCCTTCGGGGACGACGACTCACGATGGATCTCTTCCTACCCGAATCCTCATCCAATTGGGACGCACCCGGCTGTCAACCAAGAGCGCGGGTACACCATACTGGCGGTGCTGACAGACCGTTCTGCTGATTTGATGTTCCCCCTCGACAAATTCAAATGGCATGCTTCAAAAGCACTAATCCTTCTCGCACAAGGCAATCATGAACTTGCTCGGGAGTCTGCTTCCCTTGCACTCCAAGCAAGCGATGCGGCGCATTCAGGTTTTCGTAACCATCCCAAAGTTGGGTTGGTCGGGGGCGAATTTGAAACAGTCAAAGCTCAACTTCAGGCTATCGTTGCGGCCTAACCCGTCGTTCAAGCGGACCCGACTGCGTCGGGCCGCTTAACTTTTTTCGTTGGGCGGACGTGACGCATGCCGCTCGACGATTCCATCCCAGGTCGCGCGACTGCCAGTGAGTGGCCGGTCGTTCCGCGCTATCCACTACGCCTTTTGTCCGTCGATCGCTGTCGCGACGGCGGACCGCGCCACGGGACCATCGTCGTCGAACTCATCGATGCCGCCGAACTCCGCACCACGTTCTTCTTCGACCGCTTCCTCGGTCGTCTCTGCCTTGGTAACCACGAGGACGACGACTCCGCCGCGTTCCTGAAAAGGGATTCGTCGCTGGAACGGGAACTCTACACAGTTCTCCCCGGACTCGACGGCGCTCCGGAGCATGTGTCACTCCTTCGCGAAGCGATGACCCATGCCGCGACTTACGCGGGCGAAGCCTCTTGCGCCATCAGCCGCCTACCTTGGCCAGACATTGACGCTCTCATCATCGCGAACGCCAAGATGATCTTGCTTGCCCGACTTCGCGAACTTGGGCTCAAGTCCCTGCCGCACGGCCTCGAACTTCTAACCGCCAGATACCAGCTGCTTCGCGCGACTCGTGGCGCTGAGTTTTCGCACATGCCGGACGAATACTGGGACGGCTTCTACTCGTAGGTTGCCGCCGCCCAACAAGGAACTGCAGCTTATGAGAATCGCTAGCAATACGTATAAGCTGGACGAGCCGCCATCGTGTTCCTCCTCACCCAAGGCGATCGCCGATACCATTTCGCCGTACTGCGAAGCCTCGACGACAGTCAGATACGACCGTTGAAGCCGTCTAACGATCTCCGCCATGCGTCCGAAGACCGAAGAAGCTCACGTCCTGGCGGCTGCGTCGTTCGCTGAGTTGGCGCGCTGCTACATCGCGCTGGTCGACCGGGTATCAACGCTGACGGCACATGTCTTCCTCACGGAGTGTGCTCGATTGCTTCCTCTGGTGTATGCCGCCGGCATCTCGCTCCCTGAGGTTGAGCCTGACGACGATTCCGACAGCGCCAGCAAGGCTCGGGTTGCCTCTCCCATGGGGCCTCTGGCGGCCCTCCTCGGAGACCGCGGCTTCTATCACGAAGTGTTCGACCCAGTGTTCGACGAGCAGGCAATTGGCGCATCCATCCCAGACGACCTCGCCGACATCTACACGGACCTAGCCAACCCGTTGCGAGCGTTTGAGGACGGCGACATTACCGAGGCACTCTGGGCCTGGAGGTTCAATATGCACGGGCACTGCGGGGATCACCTCGTCGACTGCCTCCGACCGATCCATCGCCTCATCCACGATCATATGCCGCACGATTGGGTTGCTCCCGGACATCTGGCCTGAGATCGTGCAGCGCTGTCATGCCCTAAGCGAGTCGCTGCGATCCCCTGATCCCATCGCCCTTGCGGCCGTCGTCGTTGAACGCACTCCCGGCCTAGACCGGAATGCAGAGCTATCAATGGCGCGCTTGTTCCAGTCACTGCTCTACGGCGAGCGCCAGTACTGGCCCGCGTTCATGGCTGGCATTGTCACCCATACCGAGTGCCGCAACTTCCTGCTTGCTCACGCCAACACTCTCGCCGAGGACTTTCTCGGCTACAGTCCCGACTTTGTCGAGTCGACGCTCAAGCTCACGACTGCGTTTGAGGTCGCGCTATTTCTACCTCAATGACCCTCCCTCGCCTGCGCTCCCTCTCGCACTCGCAGCTTAACGGCATATCGTTAGGTGGTGGTGCCACCGTCAACGCATTCCCAACGCAAAGAAGGAGCCCAGATGACGTCGATTCTCGATGACGTCCAGAGTTCGGCCAACTGGATCAGCGAGGCCCTCACGAGCTCGGGCTACCAAGCCGACTTCTCACCCGACTCCCTCATCGAGGTCGATCGCTTCTTCTCGGAGCACTCGAACAACGGCAAGGCTGTTACCGGTGGCCTCCTCGCCGAATCGCTCGGGTCACGGCTCTTTGCGATCGGCTCCTACATCGGGGAGGTTCTACGGCGCAATGGTGGCGGGGAATGGCGTGGGGACGACTCCGACCCTCAAGCCGAGATCAACGTCGCATTTCACCTTCCCAATGGCACCGTTTGCTGGCCCGTCCAACGAGCAATGAAGCGGTTCAAGCTCGGGCCAGAGGAGGGCATTGCTGCGTATGGCGCACACGCCGGGCTCCATTTCACTCGCTCTATCTGGCCCACCAATACCACCGCCACATCCCATTCCAAGACTGCTCCGAAGAACCCTTGGTGGAAGGTTTGGTAAGGGGGGCGCCACCTAACCTGTTGTTGCTGCGGACAGTCGCCTCGGGCGCCCTTCGGGCGCCCTCTTCCGCCCGCCGCCTAACGCCAATACGTTAGGGAGACGAGATGACGCTCGCTATCCTGGAAGCGTTACGCCAAGGCGGAACCATCCTACGTCGCCAGACAACCTTCTGGGATCTCAAGAGCCGGGCGTTGGACGTGTTCCGCGCACACATCGTTGGAAAGGTGGAGTTCAGATTCGTCGAGCCCGCGTTTGAAGTCGCCGAGTTGGTCGGGGATCACCCCGTCCTTGTCGACCACCGCGAGGCGACGGACTCGTTGTTCATTTCGACACCGGCTCAAGATCCAGACGCGGTGCTAAGCGAACTCGCGGCCCTAGCTACGGGCCATTTCAGCGGCTGGCGACCACTGGCGTCGTACCTCAACCCCGACTACCCCGCGCGAAAGCTTCTCGCTGAGGGATCCGGGATGCTACTTCGCGGGCCGAGATCCTTTGTCGTAGCCGCGACGAAGCTCCTCGCGAACCGAGGAATACGCGTTGATGAGCCAACTCGAGGCCAAGCGCCGGGACAGACTGAAGCGTTGATCTTGGGACGTAATTTCGTCATTGCGAGGACCTTCACTTTTGAACCTGCGCC
>CAITIQ010000434.1 GCA_903892415.1 uncultured delta proteobacterium
CCATCCTGAGGTCCCAGCGGCCGCTCCCGTCCCACCTCAGGGGCGGGTGCGCAGACCCGATCTCCTCCGACCGAGCCTGAACCGCCGCTCCATCCGCGCCGACCTCGCCTCACGTTCACCGAGGACCTCGAGCCCGATCGCCGTTCGAATTCCCTAGGCGCCAGTTCGAATTCCCTAGGCGCTGGTCGACGACGCGCAACCTCCCGCGATGCGACCGCCGTCCGAGACACCGGAGCCCCCGCCCTCGGGCTTCGGGGGGTTCGGCGGCGGCGGTGATGCTTCGGAGCCTGAGCCGCCCGGGGGTGGAGGTTCGTCCTCCGGCGCCGACGATGCGAGCGCCGAGTCGAGCGGCTGTGGCGTCGCCACGAAGACGGCGCGCGGCGGTTGGCTGCTCGCGTTCGCAGCGGGCTTCGCGTGCGTTCGTCGCTCGCAGCGCGCGCGCCCCTGAGCGGCCATCTCGAGGGCGCGTTCACTCTCCAGACGGTACGACGACTCGGTACTCCGCGGTAGCGTCCGGCGCGTTGTCCCACGACGAGACCAGGCGCACGCGCACGGTCACGGCGTCGAGCTTCGGGACGATGACGATCTCGCGGGACGCAACCACGTAATCCCCGACGTTCTCGACGTCGCAGGCGTCGTCGGCGCAGCCGACCTCGACCACCTCGAACTCAGCCGGCGCTGGGCCGCCGTCGTTGCAAGAGCAGGTGCCGTCCAGGTCCGGGGTGCAGTGCTCGCCCGGGTCGACAAGGTACTGGGCGTAGACCGAGATGGGCCGACCAACCGAGGCATCCGCGAGCGCGCTCGACGTCGTCAGGGTCGCCGAGACGTCGGTGACGGCATCGACGTCGGCAGCTGGGCACGAGTCGAGGTCCATGTCGAAGCAGCCGGTGAGAGAGAAGATGAGGGATACGAACGACGCGAGAGAGATCAGGATTCGCATGATTGCCGCGACTGCAGCTCTCGTGCCGTGGTGAATCAGAAACACGTTCGTCCCGGGCGCGGCGAATTCGGGGCGTGATCGTGCGAGCGAACAGCGTCGGTGTGCAGCTCGCTATACAGCGTCGGTGTGCAGCTCGCTATACAGCGGCGGGATCGATGCGCAGTCGACCGCTCGCCTGCTCGGCTTCGGAGTGTCACTCGCCGCCGGGGGCCCCACACGCGAGCCACTCCTCGAGGTCCTCGCGGACCTCGAGCTCGAGGTCGACAGGGCCGGGTGGCATCGAGACGTTCGCACCGGCCGAGCGCTCGTAAATGCGCGGGGCCCACTCGCGAACCTGCTCGAGGTCGTCGAACGTCACGTGCGAGGGTGCGCCGCGACGATCGGCCGCGCCGGTGGCGTGGCAGGTCTGACACTCGCTGCCGATCAAGGCACGACCGAAGTTTTCGTACGTGAGCTCGGTGCCCTCCTCGGGGCACAGCGCGTCCTCGAACTGATCCTCCGCGTGGCAATCCATCGAGCAGAGTGCGAAGACGGCGAGCCAGCGTGTCACAGGTCGACCTGCACGCCGAGCCCGAGGCCACCCCCGCCGTAGACCACCGGGCCGCGCTCGTCGGGGAACGCGTCGACGAAGCCCTCGACCTTCGCTTAGAGCGAGGTCCTGTCGATCTTCGCGAACGTGATGGTCGCGCCGATCGCGCCCTCGACGCCGAAGCGATGACGGATGCCGTCGCCGACGCCCATCACGTGTCCGAAGTGATCGTCGCCCATCGCGTCGATGGGCGTCTCGTGGGCGTGGATCGCGGTCGCGCGCAGGTAGGGAGTGAAGGGCTCGATTGGGATGGCGACCTTCACCCCGACCCCGATCAGGGCGAGGATGCGCTCGTCCACCGCGCCGTACCCCAGTCGGAGCAGCACCTCGGGGCTGATGATGTCGAGGAACTCGAAGCCGAGGTGCAACGCGCCCTGGACGTTCGGATCGTCGGGCCAGTTGCTCGCGCCGCCAGAGAGGGTCCCTTCGGCGTAGAAGTCGGTGGCGGATGCAGGCTGCGAGGGGACGGTGACGGCGGTGAGCGCGGCCGCGGCGGCGAGGAGTCGGAGCTTCATGCCCACCTCGATGCGCGGGGGCGCCCCGCCGTGCGACGAAAGGCTGCCCGCGACGCGTCGGAATGCTGCGCTTGCGCGGATTCTTCCAGCCCGTGCGAGAATCCGAGCGGTGTCGGTCTTCGATCACGTCTCGCTCGGTGTCCACGATCTCGATCGCGCGGTCGCCTTCTTCGATGCTTGCCTCGAGCCGCCGCCCGGACGCGGGCGCACACCGGCGCGGTGAGCGTGGTGCAGCGCGGCGACTCGGCGCTGCGGCTCAACGTCCACTTCCATGTGCTCGCGCTCGACGGCGTGTACGTGCGCGACGCGGACGGCACGCTCGTCTTCCACGCGCTCGCGCCGCCGACGACCGATGAAGTGACGGAGGTCGCCGTGCGCACCGCGAAGCGGCTGCAGAAGGTGCTCGCACGCCATGGCCGGCTGCTCGAGGACGCGACCGCTGACCCGTCGCAGAACACTGAGCAGCTCGCCCTCTCGGCGCTCGTGGGCGCCGCGGCCTCGGGCTTGGGTCTCGCCGGAGAGCGAGTAGGCAAGCCGCTGCTCCGCGTCGTCGACCCAGCCAAGGCCCGCATCGCCGAGCGAGTGGGCGAGAGCCTCGGCGTCAACGTGCACGCAGAGGTCGCGCTGCCGGCTCGGGACCGAGCTCGCCTCGAGCGGCTTTGTCGGTACGTGTGTCGCCCGCCCATCGCGCAAGAGCGCCTCGTCGAGGTCGCCGGCGGCAAGCTTCGCTACCTTCTCAAGAAGCCCTGGCGCGACGGCACGGTCGCGCTCGTGCTCGAGCCGCTCGAC
>CAITIQ010000435.1 GCA_903892415.1 uncultured delta proteobacterium
CTGAACCGCCCCGGGGATTCCGGAGGCTCCATTCCTTGAGAAGATGGAGCCATGAGCAGAGCAAGCAAGTTTTCCCCGGAGGTCCGGGAGCGGTCGGTGAAGATGGTCCTGGAGCACCAGGGCGAGTACGAATCGCAGTGGGCTGCGATCGTCTCGGTGTCAGCAAAGGTGGGCTGCACGGCCGAGACGCTGAGGGGCTGGATCAGGCAGCACGAGCGTGACATCGGCAAGCGTGAGGGCATGACGACGCCCGAGAAGGAGCGCATCAAGGCGCTCGAGCGCGAGGTCCGCGAGCTGCGCCAGGTCAACGAGATTCTGCGCAAGGCATCGGCGTATTTTGCGCAGGCGGAGCTCGACCGCCCCTTGAAGCGATGAAGCGATTCATCGACGAGCATCGTGACGTGCACGGGGTCGAGCCGATCTGCAGAGTGCTGCCGATCTCCCCGTCGACGTATCACGTGCACGCGGCCAGGAAGGCCGATCCCGAACTGCGCTGCGATCGCGCGAAGGCCGACGAAGCATTGATGCCCGAGGTCCAGCGCGTGTGGGACGAGAACTTCAAGGTCTACGGCGTGCGCAAGGTCTGGCGGCAGATGCGGCGCGAGCGATTCGACGTCGCGCGCTGCACCGTGCAGCGCTTGATGAAGCGGCAGGGCTTGCGGGGCGTCATTCGAGGCAAGACCGTGCGAACGACGGTGAGCGATCCAAAGGCGCCGTGCCCGCTCGATCATGTGAAGCGGCAGTTCAAGGCCGATCGGCCGAATGCGCTGTGGGTCAGCGACTTCACCTACGTCTCGACGTGGCAAGGCTGGGTCTACGTGGCCTTCATCATCGACGTGTTCGCACGCCGGATCGTGGGCTGGAAAGCGTCGACCTCGATGCAGACGGACTTCGTGCTCGACGCGCTCGAACAGGCGCTGTACGCGAGGAAGCCGGTTGGCCCGGACCGCCTGATTCACCACAGCGACCGCGGCGTTCAGTACGTGTCGATCCGCTACACCGAGCGACTGGCGCAAGCCGGCCTGGAGCCCTCAGTGGGCAGCGTGGGGGACTCCTACGACAACGCGCTGGCCGAGACCATCAACGGCCTCTACAAGGCCGAGGTGATCCATCGGAAGTCGTCCTGGCGCACGCGTGACGAGGTCGAGTGGGCCACGCTAAACTGGGTAGACTGGTTCAACAACCGCCGATTGCTGGAGCCGATCGGGAACATCCCGCCGGCCGAGGCCGAGGCCAACTACTATTCGCAGTCCCCTGAGTCCGTCATGTCGGCGTGACTCAAACCAAGGGGCCTCCGGGAAAGCCGGGGCGGTTCAGAACTCAGTTTCGACGAGAAGCCACCGATCCAGGCGCTTGAGCGAGCACGCGGCTATGTGCAGACCAGCTGCGGCAAGATCGTCCAGGGCATGAAGAGCACTTACAAGCGCCACGGTACGGTCCACCTCTTCGCCGCCTTGGCGGTCGCCACCACCGGAGTCATTCGCGGAAAGAACACGCAGACCAAG
>CAITIQ010000436.1 GCA_903892415.1 uncultured delta proteobacterium
ATCAGGCGACGTACGGCGTCCTTCTTGAATGAATCGGGGCGTAAATTGCGTTGTTGCATCGATGGTACTCACAGGGAGCGTATCCCTTGCTGGGTGTCCACCAAACCGGGGCAGGCTCAAGGTCCTTGGAGGCGCTCATGCGCTCAAGGTTACCAAGGAGGGCGACCGGTGGGACGGCCAGGAGCGGCGGCGGAGCCTTTCCCGGGCTCGGTGCGACATTCGGCGCGGCGATGGTTTATCGCACGCCCCAATGTCGCAGCCTCCGTTCGTATGCAGCGCTGGGCCACGAACCAGCCTCGATTCTTCGGGGGAATCGCACACGGGTCGCAGCCCTCGTCGGCGCGCACCCATCGCCTCGGGTGCTCGGAGCGACATTCGGCGGGGCGATGGTTTATCGCAGGCCCCAATGTCGCAGGCCCCGCGTGGGCCGAAGGCGGCGTGCGGCGCGCGCAGTGAGGCCCAATGCGAAGTAACCCCGGCAAGCTGCGGCAGCCCCCCCGACTTATTTCGCATTGGACGCGGCATGCGCCCTACCCGACCGGCCGCAGTACCGGCCCGGGCGCGCCTAAGGCATCCGCTATGCGGCTTTTTGCGGGCTAATCGCCTATCGAACAGAGCGCGCTAACACGCTATTGCGCAAAGAGCGCGCCATGGAGCGAAGTAACTCCCGGGGGCTGCCGCAGCTCCCCCGACTTTCTTCGCATTGGGCCGTTCGAGAGAAAGCCGCGGCGGTTGCGTAGCTGTTCATACTGCCCTCGCGCGCGCGGATCAGCTTGGCGTCGTCGTTGTTGACTATCCCTCGGGCGAGAGCCTGTTTGACTGCGGCGTCGATAAGTTCGGGGGAGACACGTACCGCAATGCAATCGAAGATCGTGCGGAGCGGACGGGATCCGAGTCGTAAGCAGCTTAGGGCGCGAACATCTCCTGGAGCAGAGAGAGAACCTTCTCGAATGTTGATGGGGAGAGTCGACCAAGTCGCGTCGCAAGGCGCTCTCGATCGATCGTGCGGAGCTGATCGAGGGCCACGAAGCCGCTCTTGCCTTCGAACTTGCACGGGACGCGGAATGGATAGGCGTGCTCGGCAGACGTCAAAGGCGCGACGATCACGGTCTTGAGGTCTTCACCACACCCATTCGTCATCCTCGAATCGAGTGGGGGTCTCCGGATCGAGAAGGCCCTGGGACATTCGCGCCGCGGCCCAGCCTGCGCGCGGAGCTCGAACAGGCGCTATGACGATGGCGCCGTTTCGGACGTGAAGCTCAACCTCGTCGACGATCCCAGCCTCTTCAATGAGCGGCTTCGGTATGCGAACCCCACGAGAGTTGCCCATGCGGACCAAGCGCGTCTTCACGGGCGGTACGTTGTATCTATCCAGCGTTCACATCAAGCGCTGTCCACCGAGTGGGCTTCCGTTGGGCTCGGTATCGAACCTGCCCTCTGGGTTCCTGGGCTCGATGATGGGTCGGTTCCCGGGCTCGGTGCGACATTCGGCGGGTGACTATCCGCGACCGGGCGCACCACGCGGCCCGCGCCGCGCGCTGGGAGTGGCGCTGAGCGCGCCGCCTTCGCGGGACAAGCCGCGCCGCTTGGGTTTAGGCTGTAACCCATGAGGGGCCTTCGATTGTATTCGGGTGCGATGGTGTTGCTGGCGCTCAACGCCTGTAGCGGACAGGCTTCGGGGGACGCGAGCGCTCGCGCCTCCTCGAGCGCGTCCAACGGCGCTGCGTGGGCGGTGGTGGAAGAGCCCAACGGGCTTCGTATCGAATTCCCGTCGGCGCCCAAGAAGCAGGGAGGCAAGGGATTGGCCGAAGGCACCGCGACCTTGGAGTACTCGCTGTCGCAGGGGTCCAGTTCGTACTCGGTTCGCGAGTCCATCAATCCGATCTACGCAGCGATCAAGAAAGACGACTATCGCGATGTGGTCGAAGGCGCGCTGAAGACCAAGCTGAAGAACTATCAAGACAACGACTCGGGGCGCCTGCTCTCCGAGAAAGAGGTGCCCTTGATGGTGGCTTCGGCAAGGAGATCCGGGTTGCCGTCGAGCGCCCGGCGAAGGGCGTCAACATTTGTCGAATCATTGTCGCGGAGGGCCGCTACTACGTTCTCCTCGCCTTCACTCCGGACGGCGATACGCAGGCCGATCCGGAGCGCTTCTTCGCCTCATTCAAGCGAATGCCTTAGCGGGTCGATGGCTTCGTCCGTTTGATGGCCCAATGCGAAATAAGTAGGGCAAGCTGCGGCAGCTCCCCCGACTTACTTCGCATTGGGAGCGGCATGCGCCCTACCCGACCGCCCAGCACGGGCCCCGGGCGCGCCTAAGGCATCCGCTATGCGGCTTTTTGCGATCTAATCGCCTATCGAACAGAGCCCACTAACACGCTATTGCGCAAAGAGGCGGCGTTGAGCGAAGTAACTCCCGGGGGCTGCCGCAGCTCCCGGGAGTTACTTCGCATTGGGCCGTCCGCCTTACTTCGCATTGGGCCTCACTTCGCATTGGGCCATTCGGGAGAGCCATTGTGCAAAGCAGCCGCGCTCAAAACTCCAGGCGAAAGGAGGCACCGGTTGGAGAGACCGCGATACTCGGGACGAACTCGGGCTCTCGGCGCTGTTCGCCGACGGCGATGAGCGGGATGCCGACGGCGAGGTGGGCAACGCCGGCCGCGAGGCTGGACCCACCGATGAGGTTGTAGGTCGGGGTGAAGGAGTAGCAGAGCGACGTGCCCAACACGGTCGTGGATTGGTTGTTAACGGCGTCGTCGTCGCAAGGCGAGTTGGCGATTCCGAGCACCACCGCGCCAGCGATGGCTTGCACGACGCCGAGCCCGGTGATGACCGAACCCACGACGGTCATCGGGACGCTCTTGCGCGGCGCCTCGAGCTCCTGCGCGACGGGCGAGAGGTCTTTGCGGCGGGGCGAGAGCGCTCCGGCGTCGCCCGCAACGTTGGCCGGTGTCGGTTCGCTCGTGGGTGTCGGTTCGCTCGTGGGCTCCTCAGCGAACGCGTTGAAGGTGGGGAGAGCGAGCAACGAAGCAACGAGAAGATGGTGGATGCGGTTCATGTCCGTCGCTTCAGCAAGCGCTGGGCCGCACAAGAAATTCGGACTTCTTACACTGCTCCCGACGAGCAACCATGACAGCCGGATCTCGCAAAAAATAGTTTGAAGGATCCGTCGCACTCAGCACAAACAAAGGGATATTCGTGCGTTTTTCTTCGAGACTGGGACGCACTTCGGTTCCCGGGCGAGCGAAGACTCGTAACCACTTATCCCAACTGCGCCTTCCTCAACAACTTACCCCCCAATGGGTTAGCCCCAGCGGGCGCGCATTTGAACCAGCGGGCTCGCGACCGACCTACTGCGACATCGAGTTAGACGGCTCGTTGTTGCGCTGTTGCCCATTGCTCTTGGAGTCCGAGAGCGTCCACCCACTGCCTGACATAGGCAGTGTCGAGCTGGTCTCCCTGTAGGGCGATGATCCCTGCTGCGTCCTCGATTTGTCGAGAAGAAGCACCCAGTTTGGCCCACTCGAGCTTGGCGATCAGGACGTCCTCTGGAGAAGCGAAGTAAAGCGCGAGACCATCCAGTTCGACTAGTCGCCGCCGCTCAAACTCGGTCCGGCTGAACTCGCGGTCCTTTGCAATGATGAAGTCGACCTTCCATCCGGTCGCAAAGTCGACCACGTTGAACTGATTTCGTCGGACGAGCGCGTCAAGTGCGGCCTCGTCGCTTACATAGTATTCGGTGTCCGGCAGCAGCTTGAGCAGAGCGAGCAACTGGGGACGATTGGGGGCGATGACGATGTCGACATCTTGGCTTGCGCGAGGAGTCCCGTGCACCGAACTCGCGTACGAGCCCGTCAACATGTACGAGATCTGCGCTCTATCCAGGATCTCAGAGAGCCGTGTAAGGAGCTGCTGGAAGCTCACCGCGCCTCAGGTTTGAAACCGTAGAGCTGAAGGAGCAGTTCTTGATCGAGCTGGCGATCGTTTAGATCGGGACGTCGTGTTCGAAGGCCTGCTTTCGCCAAGCTGCGCGTGAGTTCGCTCATTTCTACGGCAGTGCGAAACCGACCAGCGGCGCCAAGTCGCCGTTGCGCTTGGGTTTGGACGGAGGCCGCTTCCGCGGTGGTGTCGAGCACGGGCACGACCGTGACCCTACCACGCGGACGCCACGTGTGCAGCACACGGCGCCGCCTTCACGGATTAGTCGCTTTGGCAGTTCAGCGCCCGCGGCCGCAGTCGATACGCGGCGACAGCCGCGTCGGATCGACCAGATTCCAAATCCATATGTGGGTATCGAGGAGCAGATTCATTTGGGCAAGGCTTCCCAGTCCACTCCAACCGGGTCGACCAGATCGCCCGTGATCGTTGCGCTGGACGCGTAGCGCCCGAGCCAGTCGCGGTTCGCTTCTGTCGCCGAAGGAGCCACGATGTCTGCCACAGGGCGGCCGAATCGCGTGATGCGCAACGGGCGACCTGTCTTGCGTACGCGCTCGAGCGCCGCCAGACACGTGGCCTTGAACTTCGAGATCGGCATTGCGTCCCCGCAATCCGTACCATGCTCAAAGAGCATGGTCACGTCACGAGCCGGCGCGGCCGTCGTGCAAGGCGCACCGCGGTTCCCGGGCTCGGTGCGACATTCGCCGGGACGATGGTTTATCGCACGCCCCAATGTCGCTGCCTCCGTTCGGTATGCAGCGCTGGCTACAAACGAGCCTCGATTCTTCGAGGGAATCGCAAAGGGGCCGGAGCCCTCGCCGGCGCCCGCCGTTTGCCGCTGGTGCTCGGTGCGACATTCGCCGGGGCGATGGTTTATCGCACGCCCCAATGTCGCTTCGCGCGCATCCGGGACCGAATGCGCGAAGGCGGTTATTCTCCAGCGGTGAGCGGGAGAGAGCGTCAACGATGGGTTGCTTGATGAAGGGCCTCGCGACGTCGATTGGGCTCGCGTCGGTCCTCCTGCTGTTAAGCCATTACGCGAGGCGGAGGCCCAGCCGAAACATGCACGAAGCGCCGCGAAACGGGACTGCGTGATGCAACGCCGCGCCGCGATTCCGCTGCTCGCGCTCGTTTTAGTAGCCTATGGGTGCGCCGACCTTCAGGCGCAAGACAGCGCGCAACTGGCGTGTCCACCGGGAATGGCGTCGGTTCCGGGCGGGCGCTACGAAGCTGCGGGGACGGATAGCGAGGTAGGGGTGGCGCCCTTCTGTCTTGACGTTACCGAGGTGACTGTCGAGGCCTACTTGGGCTGTATCGCGAAGGGCGTCTGCAGCAGCGAGGTGCGCCGCGAGTCTCACGGGGGACGCTGGAATGGGGAGGAAAACGTCTGCAATCTCGACGCCCACCGCGAGCGGCATCCGATCAACTGCGTGGACTTGGAGACGGCGAAGCGATTCTGCAAGATGCTCGGTAAGCGGCTGCCCACCGACGTCGAGTGGGAGTGGGCCGCGCGCGGCGGGGACGCGGAAAGGACCTTCCCCTGGGGCGCAGAGAGCCCGCAGGGACGAGCCTGCCCAGCGGACGAGACGACCTGCCCCGTCGCGTCCTTTCCGACCGGCGCAGGAAGGTTTGGCCATCACGACCTCTCGGGCAACGTCCTTGAATGGACCGAAAGCGGCGGCGTACGCGGTGGCAGCGTCAAGTATGGCTGTGGCGAGAACGACAGGACCGAGTGCCTCGGCGTCGCGAGCCGAAGCTCGGCTCGCCATGGAGACCTGAACGCCGACCAGGGCTTTCGATGCGCTTGGTAGGACAGGGTCGACCTTCAGGAACTGGCGCGGCTTCCGGCACCGGGGACGGCGGAGATGCGAGCCTTGGAGCGACGTCTGAAGGTTCGATTTGCTGAGCTCGCGAGCGAATTCGAGGACGAAGTCGCGGCGGGTGAGTGTGAAGCTCCCAGCGCGGCGCTTGCCAAGATCGCGGCGGGTCGGTTGAAGCCGCGCAGCTTCATGCACGGGCGCGTGGTCGAGGCGCTGCTGCGGCAGCCCCGCTCGAACGCAAGGTCGAGCCTGAACGGTAGCGCCTAGCAACCGTGCTCGCGCGTCAATAGTTGGCGAAGCGCATCATCGATTGTGCCGTTGGGTTCCAGTTGGTGCGCCGATTGGAACGCGATCACTGCCGCCTTCAGCGCTGCCGCTGCGGCGTCCTCGTCAGCGCTCGAAGGCGCACTGTAAAATCCGAGATTTTCGAGGCGCTTTTGTACGCCTGAGTCCTCCCGTACAGGATCCATGTTTCCGATATGCAGGGGAAAGCTGAGCCCCTGCTTGGGCAGCACGATCTCACCCTCGCGCACGCGGACAGAGATGTCGACAGTGAGCCTCCCCGACGCGTCGGTGGTACCCTCGATGGGAGCGCCAACTCCTTTGATGACGAACGGTTCATTCGGAAGCGGGACGTCACCGTCTCGCAGGACAAGCGACAGCTTCACCTTCGGGAGCGTGACCGTGTAGCGATTAGCGGTTCCCTTCTTGAGGGTGAGTGATACCCGGGGCGGCTCGTCGGGAAGGAAGAGGATGTCGCCGGCACTAAGGATATCCATGTGCTCTCGCTTCGCCCTTAGTTCGGCGTTCTTGGGGTGGTTCCACAAGTCCTCCGGAAGCGCGCCCAGTCGGGCTGCTATTTGGGTGAGGTATTCGCCCTCTCGAATGATATGCGCGCGCATCGGCTATCGACCCCTCAGCGAGAGAGCAGCGTCCCTGAGCCCAGGAACTGTGGAGGCCAGTCAAGGCCTGGAAGCGGCAGCGCGATACGCTCCAGCGAAGACCACCAGGGTGCTCCCGCCTTCCACTCCATAACCACTTTGAGGGTGTAACGAGTGAACGTAAAGCGGAGGCCGTTGGGAATGCTCTCGATTTCCTGAGTCGCTGGTGCCGCGTCGACCACGAAGGGGACGCTTCCGAAGGTCGCTGGGGTCGGCAAAACCGGGAAGTCCTTGATAAAGGCACCTCGGTCCCCACCGAGATACGGCACCGCCGGATTGGTCTCATCCATTTCAGAGACCGACTTTCCTTGCTCATCCTCCAGCCGGAAGAACGAGAACGGCTTGGCGCGATAAAGCCCATAATACTGCAGCTTGTCTCGACCTTGCTTGCCCCGTATGTCGAGACGATAGACTCCCTCGGCGTCCGTATCGGAAGGCACCGCGATGACGCGAAACTCAAACTCCACGGTTGTAAACTCAGGACCCTTGTAAGGGCCGCGCACGGGGATTCCGTGGACCTGCGTCTTCATCGCTACACGCCATTTGTCGCCAATTTTCCAGGCCGGGGGAAAGATCCGTTCGAACGGTATCGTTGGTTGGGTCACCGTCGGCTTCGTCGGTTGTGTCGGCGTGCTCATCGTCGTCTCCTTGATTGGGTGGGTGGGCGCATCCACGCAGCCAGCATGGATACAGGCAGTGAGTGCGAAGCAGGCGGGAGCGAAGCGCCTCATTTGAATCTCGCGTTGATGGTCGCGTACTTGAGGAACTCCGTCCCAACGACGGGATTGCCCAAGCCGAACGGCTCGCCAGTCTTTCGTATGGAGGCTGGAAGCTCGATCTGGGTCAAGTTGGTAGGAGCGAAGAGCTCTTGCCGCTGGTCGTTCTGAAGGCTGGTCCACGCATTGCGATCGTCGGACGCATTGATCTTGCCTTGACCATCAAAGATGATGCGCCACTCATTCCGGTACAGCCAGGCGTCTTTGCTGCTCTGGCCTGGTATGACCGAGCCCGAGGCAAACGTGCCTGCGAGGTTTGGCGAGGGGCGAGTATCTATATTCGAGTAGACCTCGCAGGACACCTTCAGGTCCTTGTCATCTTGCGGGTTCTGCGGCCAGGTCTCGGAGAAGGTCGCGCGATAGTAGAATACTACCTGATTCCAGACCTCTTCCGGTCCGCGATGGGGTTCGTAGGTACGCAGGTTCGACAAGAGAGGAGCGCCGTTCAACGCGAGCACATTCTGGAGTGCATTGAAGTAACCAGCGGCGGCCTTGCCGAAGTCTTTGTTGATCCAGTCCGTGAAGTCAGCTTCGGACCCCACCGCAATCGACCACACTTCACCCGCCGCGACCGCGGCCGACGGCTCGAACTCGCTGCCCAAGCTTTTGATCAGGGTGGCTCTGTCTTTGGGGCCACCCGGCTTGAGATAACCGAGGACGTCCCAGCGACCGATCGCGGAAGGGAATCTGGTGTTTCGAAGGGTCCAATCGTTTACATTCTTCACCTGCCCGAAGTTGCCAAACCATTCAGTTGCGAGGAACTCCATCTCTTCCTCGCTGAAGGACTGTCCACCAATGGTCGTGGCGACGGGTTGCTCGAAGAGAGCCGACGCCGGCGCAGCGTGGTGGCAATGTCCAGCCCACCCCGCGGCATCCGGGGACTGGTGGCTGTCGTGCTCGAAGGTGTCGGCGTCATCGGGACTCTTCCCGACGGCCGAAGCGTATCGCTTTAGAATGTCCCGCGCTTCGTCGGCTGCGCCGCTACTACGAAGGGCTGGCCAGTAGTAGAAGTTCCATGGCAAGAGCGGCTTGTTCGGTAGCAACTCATGCATGCGCGACCAAGCCGTCTGGACGAGGGAGGCGATGATCATGCCACCCGAGGTCGTCGTCGCCACAAAGCACTCACCGAACGCGGCGAACGTGACAGCCTCCGCCGTTCCGCTAGCGAGGCTGTTGCCATCAGGCTGCTGGATCTCGACCTGGCTTGCGTCGCTGCAGCGGATCGTTAGCTCACCGCCAAGGTAGGTCGGGATCCACACCCTCCATCGAGTTGGGCCCGGTGGTGAGGGAACGGGAACGCCAAGCGGCAGTCGTCGAACTGGAATCGTGAGTGTGTTGTCTGCGTTGGGTGCGACGGGGCTTGCCATATGCGCCTTTCAAGCAATTGGTGGGTTGGTTCAGCCGGCCTTCGCGTCGCTGGCATCAGGGAAGCTGATGGTTCCCGAGCCCCCAAAGGCGAACTCCTTCTTGCCGTCCTTGTCCGTAACGCCGCTAAGCTGGGCTCCCCCATCCATCGTGATGACGAACCGCTCGAACGCGAGTGGCTGACCAGTCTCATCGACGAGCTCGATCGTCGTCGGCGGATCAGGTTCCTTGGGCGGAGGATCACTGGCTTGCTCGGGTGAGTTTAGGAGGATTTGTTGCGCGTCAACTTTGCACTCGCGCTGCATGGCCAGCGATGCGCCATCCTTGGATTTCAGTACGATCTTCCTCTTGACCAGCAACTGGGCGTCGCTCTGCGATGACAACCGCAAGCCATCAGCGGAGGCAGAGACGCTTGCGGCTTGGCCGGCGACTACGACGGATGGTGACTGGATCTCGATCTGCTCCGAACTGATCCGGATCCAGCTCTTGCCCACCCGGAGAACGATGGCCTCCTCGGACTCGACCTCTGTCGCCCGCGAGCTGGACAGCCTCGCGATGCCCTCGGCATGGGTCACCCAGGAACGATTTGCGTCCGCCTTGCCCACGAGGGTGGTCATGCAGCCGCGGACGCGGGTAGTCAGATCGGCGGCGTGCTCCAGCTCGGCGCTTTGCTGAACGTGACGATGCTCGGTCCCTTCGACTCTGGTCGTCAGGGCTCCGGACACTCGCGTATCGCTGCTGCCACTCACTACGTCGACGCGATCCCCCTCGACAAGCACGCTTTGATTGCGGGCTACGTGTTCCTTCGCGTCGCGTCCCACGCGTGTCACCGCATCGTGTTCGACGACGTCCAGGCGATCCCCGATGACTCGAAGGCGCTCGTCGCCGCGTGTCAGCAGAGTATGGTTTCGTTCGACCAGCTCGTCCAAGTCACGCTGTGCGTGCAAGTAGACCTGCTCGCGTCCAGTCTGATCCTCGAAGGAGAGCTCGTTGAACCCACCTCCGCCGGGGCTCGATTGAGTCCGGATGCCGCTCCTCGTCTTGTGAGCCGGAAGCGCGAACGAAGGAACGTGCGTCGCGTTGTAGAGGGAGCCAATTACGACTGGCTTGTCCGGGTCCCCTCCCTCGAACGAGACGGCTACTTCCATGCCGACACGCGGAATGAATTGATGGCCATAGCCAGCGCCTCCCCACGGCTGCACGGACCGTATCCAACAGGAGGCGCGGTCGTCGCGGATGCCCCTCCTGTCCCAGTGGAACAGGACCTTGATTCTACCGGCAGCGTCGACGTGAATCTCCTCCCCCGGTGGTCCGACCACGGTCGCCGTGAGCATTGACTGAACCGTTCTACGCTTGGGCCTTCGCGGTGGAAACGGAACCTCACCCGGAACCGTCGTGAAGGTGTTTCTGTAGAGATCGGCTTTCTCGCCAACCCGGCCAGTGTGCTCGACCGTGACGACGACATGCTCGCGATTGTGGTCGTGGATAGGGTGACCTTCGAGCTTGAAACGATGCCCTGGGGCGAGCGACGGGGCGAGGCTTGCGCCACGAGCCACCACTCGGTTTCGCGTGGTTTGCCGCCGGATCAGCAAAGCAGTTTGGTCGGCGTCGTCCCATTCTGGAAACAGGAAGTTCCCGTGATGCTCATACGTCTCGAGTTGGCGCTGACCGACCAATCTGAGGAGCGCATCGGCGAATGTCCCCAGACCGAGGCTGGCGGAAGCGTCGAGGTTCAGCGCTGTGGCATCAGGTGGTACGCTGGCCGCTACTGAATCATCAGGAACTCCGATGCTTGGTGCGTCTGCGGGTGAGCGGCTGACGCGCGGGCCGCCGGGTCTGGAAGGGTCGTAGTCTCGGTACTCGGCAACCTCCGAACGCACCCTGCGAGTCGGTGCGAATTCGAGCACCTTGTCCGATCCATCCTCAGCGCCGCTCCGGCCATCGAGAAACCGAAGCATTGGTGCGGAAGCGACGCTGATGGGGTACATCGCTGCGTCATCAGCGAAGAACACCGTTTCCTCGGGAAGCGAGAGCGATGCAGCCGCCGCGGCCATCCCAACCACGTCGCTGATGGCCCCTCCGGAGGCGGCGAACGCGGCCGTCAGGTTTGTCACGACATCTGAACCGGGAGTTTCGAAGAAGTAAAATATGCCTGCCTCTGCAAGCAACCGTTGGATGAAAGCGAGATCCGACTCTTCGTATTGGGTGATGTAGTGCCGCGACGCATAGCGTCTGGTCAGGTTCCACTCGTTGGCGATACGTGCCTCCCTGAGCACCTGCTGCACGACCTCTGGAACGGAAACGTCTTGAAAGATGCGTGAGCCGCGCTGATGGCGCAGAAGAGCCAAGGCGGGGACGAGCCGCATGGTGAACATCGCGGTGTCCTTTCCGCCCCTCCGCTCTTGCACTCCGTCCGAGCGCACGCGCTCCACCACACCAGGAATCACGCGAAGGGGGCCACCTACGTCGAGCAGCAGCGACGCGCGCTGTCCGACCGCTAGCCTTTCGAGGTCTTCACCGACGAGCGTGTTGCTGCTCAACGTGACGTCGAACGCGTAAGGCCGATTGAGCGCTTCTCGCCCATGAATGCGATGCACGGTGAAATGCGAGGGAGGGAACGGAAACGCGACAAACGAATAGGGGGCTGAGGATGACTCTCCGGGAATTCGGCCGGCGTCGAACGACGCTTCGTAGGACATGGGTCGGCGGGAAGTTATCAATCTGCCAGATTCGCGCAAGCAGCTCATAACGCCCTAAGCGAGGCGGGTCCCCTCCTGCGAAGTGCCAATCCAGCCGAACAGCACCCGGACCGCTTCGTAGAGACCCTCCGCTGAGACGTCGAGCCACCCGAGTTGAGCGAAGTAACCCCGGGGAGCTGCGCTAGCTACCGCAGCCCCCCGCCTTAATGCGCATTGGTCCCAATTGGGGCGCCGAGTCACGCATTGTGCGCTGTACCGCTCAATCGTCGAGTTGCTGGCGCACCGTGTCGATCTCGGCCCGGAGCGCGGCCTGCTCCGATGCGTCGTTGGAGGACTCGAGCGCCTGGACCAGGAGCATCCCCTGCCTGCGGAGGTCACCCTTCTTGGCCATGGCGCGCGCCATCGCGCGCAAGACCGGCACCTTGTTGGCGTCGAGCGTGAGCACCTGCTGGAAGTAGGCGACGGCGTATTCGGGGCGCTCGAGCTCTTCGCCGTACCAGCGCGCTAGCAGGAAGCAGATCGCGATTTTGCGCGTCGGCTCCTTCTCGGCAGCTTCCCAGCCATTCACCGCTTGGATGAGCTCGGCCCAGCGGCCGGTACGCTTCGCGAGCGCCGCCAATTCACGATCGATGGTCGGGTTGTCGACCTCGAGCTCCAACGCCACCAGCAGCGCGTCGAACGCTTGGTTGGGGTCGTCGAGCAGCTTGTCGAACACGCGGGAGATCTTGCACAGCAGCTCGGCCTTCTCGCGCCCCGCCGCCCCCGCGTCGATGCGGCGGAGGTAGAACTCGATGAGCTCCACGCCGTTACCAGCATCCAACAGCGGCTTCTCCTCGGCGAAGAAGGACGCATCGCTCACGTTGCTCATGGTGCGGAGCGTAACCGAGCTTGCGGACGAGCGCGTGGGAGCGCGACCAATGACACCCCGAAGGCGGGCACCCGTCGCCGGCGGTGCTCGGTGCGACATTCGGCGGGGCGATGGTTTATCGGAGGCCCCAATGTCGCAACCGCGCGTGGAGTTAGACCTAGGCGAGCAAGCGAAGTAACCCCCAGGAGCTGCGCTAGCCCCCTCGACTTCGTTCGCATTCCGAGCGGCATTCGGCCTGCCCGACAGCGCCTAGCGCGAGCCGGGGCGCGGACATCGCGTGCGCCATGCGGCTTTTTGCGAACTAATCGCCTATCGAGCAGAGGCCGCTAACACGCTATCGCGTGGAGAGGGCGCCATTGAGCGAAGTAACGCCGGTAGGCTAGCGCAGCTCCCCCGACTTAGTTCGCGTTGGGCGCGGCCGCGCACTGCCCGCGCGGCACTCGCGGGCGCGCACTGGGTGCACGGCGCACTGCACGCGCGGCCGCGCACTTCGCTGACGGTGGGTGCAGCTGCTCACACGCGCGCTAGCGCGTACTGCGCTGACGGCGGGTGCAGCTGCTCACACGGCGGGCGACATTGAGGCCTGCGATAAACCATCGCCCCGCCCAATGTCGCTCCGAGCACCGGCGAGCGATAGGCGCACGCCGACGAGGGCTGCGCCCGCTGTTCGATTTACGCGAGGAATCGACGCAAATTCACAGCCAGCGCTGCATACCGAACGGCGGCCGCGACATTGGGGCCTGCGATAAACCATCGCCCCGCCCAATGTCGCTCCGAGCATCGGCGTCGAGCGAGCTTCGTGGAGCGAGGAGCCTCGCATCGTCCATCGGCTACCGCGGAGCGCATCCAGGCTTCGGCGGAATAGCTTCGCCTCGCAGGGCGTAAGGTCTCGATGGTACGGCGCGCTTCCCTTCTCTGCTCGGTGGCGGTTTCGTCGCTTGGGGCGTGCTCGTCCTCGGCGGGAGACGCGAACGGCACGCGTGCGGCTGCAAGCGTCGCCAGCGCGCAAGTCCCCTCGCCCACCGGCTCGGCGAGCGTTGCAGCCTCGTCAGGGCCGTCAGCGTCGTCAGCGTCGTCCAACGGCTCGGCGAGCGCTGCGCCGTCAGCGTCGCAGCGAGAGCTGCCGATCGTTGGCGACGTCGCTCTCCAACCCGCTTCCGACCGAACCTCCACTCGTTGGCGTTCGTGCAGCAACGTGGCCGCGCAGAAGTTCCCTCGGGTGCTCAAGCCGAATCAACGAGGGCAGTGCGTGATCCTGAAGGGCTTCTGGGGCTCGGGGGCGGCGCTGGTTCCGGAGCGGCGGGGTGACGGCGATGGCTTCCGTGTGCTGCGGCCGTTCTCCTTCGTGCACGAGCCGAATCCGTCGCTGGGCTACCCGGAGTGGAGTGCGCTCACGGCGCTGCTGGTGGACCAAGGCTGGGTCGCCGAGAGCAAGGTCGATTCGGTGACCTGGTCGAAGACGCGTGACCTCGCGCAGGTGGTTGTGCTCGTGGGCGTGGTTTGGCCGGCCCCGCGCGAGGTGGACAGGCTCTGGGAAGCGCTGAGTGAATGGAAGCTGCCCATCGATGACTCCGGACCGTACGGAGCGAGCGAAGCGCCGTTCGTATTGGAGGAGCTGACAGCCGATTGACCCTCGCTTTCTCGCGAACGATGCTATTTCCGACGTGGTGAAACCGACCAAGATGCTGTTCGGAACGCGAATGAACGGCACGACCAAGGGCCCAGAGGTCGTTCGCACAAATCCCTTCACGGGTGAGTCCGCCAAGCTCGCCGTGCACGTGGTGAGTGAAGCGGAGGCCGAGGCCAGCAAGGGCGTCCTCGCCCGCTACGGGGCCAAGCTCACCAAGGGCGTCTACCGGCTGAAGCTCGCGGACGGGACCGCGGTCGAAGTCGCGATGGGTGAAGAGGAAGCCGACCCGGAGTGGACGGTATCGTTTAGCGCGTTTCTCCAGGATCTGAGCGGCGAGGTGATGACCTTCCTGTTCGAGCTCTGTTCGGCTGGCAACCTCTGCGTGTGGGGAGACGATCTCGGGATCGTGACGACGGCCCAGGCGCTGGAACGAATGGGTGATGGGGGAAATGCGCTCGCGCGACCGCCGGAAGAACTGGAGCGTGGTCTCAAAGTGGGCAGCATCGATCCCAAGCCGAAGCGGAAGGCTCGACCGACTTCGCGCGCGAAGAAGCCTCGCGGTTGACCTACGCGTGAGGTTGCACGAAGGAGGTCCATGCGGAAGGTTTGGGGACTGGCGCTGCTCGTGTCGCTGGGTTGTGCGGCGGGCGCACCGAATGAAGAGCCGTCGCGGGCGGCGGAGCGCGCGGCGAGTTCGGCGACCAGTTCGAGTGCCAGTGCGCAGCTGGCGGTGGCAAGTTCGACGGGGTTGCCAACGGCTTCGGCGGCAGCTTCCTCGGCTGCAACTCCGGTGGTTGCGCCGAAGTTTTCCGCGCCGGCTTTGCCGCCAAGCGATGAGGACTTCGCGTTGGTCGTAGTGCCGCTCAACGAGGAGGGCGGCCGCGCTTGTATGATCAGCCGCGCGATCATTGATACCGTGCCAAGGGCGAACGTCGAGGTTGCGTATGCGCAAGACGGTCGGCTCACGCGTCGCGAGGAGTGGGAGTTCTCTTGGGCGACGCGTACGGCGACGTTGCGCTCGAGCAGGCGGTTCTACTGGGCAGAGGACTGGGTGGTGTCCTATGAGGATGCGTTCTTGATCAGCCCGCATGAGCGAGTCAGCGATACCACGGTCACGTACGACAACCAGGGTCTGCCCGCTCGTATCGATCGCGAGCACCGTCCCGACGGAGCTTGGCAGCCTAGGGTAACGCAAACGTTTACGTGGAAGGGCCAGCGGCTTCGAACCAAGCCCAAGCTCGGCTTGCCACCGCGTCTCGGTCAAGACGGGCTGCCGGTGTGGCTGCCGTTCAACGGCACCGTGGAGGTTGTTACCACCGAGGGTTCCAACGAGCGCGACCGCAAGACGAGCTCTTTCGATGCGCAAGGTTTTCGCTCCTCCGCGGGCTGGACGTCCTCCGCTGCAGCGCCGCTCATGCCGCCGCCGCCCCGGACTTGGCGCTGGGTTGGCAAGCAAATGGTCGAGGCAAACTCGGGGAAACAGATGCTAGGTGCCGTCGAGCTGCCCGAGGTGCGTGAGACCCTTTCCTACGACGCCGACGGACGTCCTACGAGCTACCGTCACTTCCAAAGCAACATCAAGGGCGGGCGGGTCCACGGCCACGAGCAGCGTTACGAGTATCGCTGCCCCGGCGACTTCATCGAAGACCCGCTCTGGGGCCAGTAAACACGTCCAACCCATCGCACGCTGTCACCGCGAGCGTCGGGGAGCACGGCACACGGAATAGCCTGCAGGCTCGCTGGCGTATGCTGCCTGCATGATTACCCGTTCGAGGGGCCGCGGCGGTCTCGCTGTTGTCTGGCTTGTGATGTCGGCCAGCGCAGCTTGCGACTCCTCCAAGTACGTGGACTCGGTATCGAGGGAGCCGCCGGCCTTGCAGAGTGCTGCGTGGTCCGCGGCGGCTTCCGCGTCTCCCGCGGGTTCTGCGGCGACCGCGGGTTCTGCGGCGACCGCGGGTTCTGCGGCGACCGCAGCTGCTCCAGCGCCTTCCACGGCTCCAGCGCCTTCCGCCTCCGCTTCAGCGCCTTCCGCGGCTCCGGTCGCTGCCGTCCCGAAGGGCCCGAAGACGCACGGCTTCACCTCGTGCACGCTGGCGCCGTCGCACCTGCAAGGCGCGCAGCTCTCGGTGGAGCAGCTCGTTCCGCTCGCAGCAGCCATCAAGGACGGGCTGTGTTGGGGATACTTCAGCGACGTGACCGCGCAGAAGCTGGCCGCCTCGATGCAAAGCTGCGCAAACGCGCTCGGCTCGACAGCGTTCGCGGTCTCGTTGCAGCTCGTGAAAGGTCAATGCACCGTCGAGGTCGGCGCTGGGCGCATCGGTGAGCGCGCCTTCGTCCGCACCGAAGAGACGTACGCAACGCAAGTGATGGTCGGAGGCGGCGAGACGACGATGGGAGTTGGCTTCAAGCTCAATGCGTTCGAGGTGGCCGGCGACAAGTTCACGCCGCTCTTCAGCGGACAGCCGTGCGACGCGCTCGACGATCCAAAGGTCGAAGTGATCGGGAGCATCTCGAAGCAGGCGCGCGATGAGTGGAAGACGTACCCGAAGGAGCTCAGGCAGTGGTTCTGCCAGTAGCGACGCTGGACGAGGAGCAAAGCGCGACCGAGACGCCGCTCGAGCTCGCGCGGGTCGGGAGCACGCGAGGACCTTTCGGCCGGAGATGGTTTATCTAAGGGCGAATGGGCGTGGTGCCGAGCGGCGCTTGCATCCTCCGAGGGCGACGCGACCTCGAGACCGCGTAATTCGCGCAGGAAACTGGGAGCTCGGGCGGAGGCCATGGCGCTTCGTGCCGGAGATAAACCATCTCGGGCGGAAAGGGCGTGCGGCGGGGGCAGATGGGCGTGCGGCCGGGGCAGATGGGCGTGCGGCCGGGGCAGATGGGCGTGCGGCCGGGGCAGATGGGCGTGCGGCCGGGGCAGATGGGCGTGCGGCC
>CAITIQ010000437.1 GCA_903892415.1 uncultured delta proteobacterium
AAGCGCGTAGCTCTTGTTTGAGGGCGCGAGCCGTGGCGGCGCTGGGTAGGCCACTATCCCGCGGGCTCGCGGGCGGCTGGCGCTCGAGCTCGGCGAGCGTTGTATCGAGCAATTGGTCGCAGGCCTCACGCTCAGCCGGCGGAAGCTGTTGGTGCAACCACGCCTGTAGATCGAAGGACAGTTGGGCATGGGCCAGCTCATCGTGCGCGACGCTTTCCAGCTCGGCCTGCACCTTCTCCGAGGCCGCATAGCGCGCTTGGTGCAACGTTTCGAGCGCTGCATAGGCCTCGAGCACGCAGCCTTCACGGGCGTTCTCCAGCGCGATGGCGGCGAGCGGACGCACCGTCCAGACGGCTTGCGGCGCGAGCCGCGCACGGTCCTGCTCCGCTCCGCCTTCCTCCGCACAGCCTTCCTCCGCCTGTTCATCCTGCTCCCGTTCCTCCGTCGCTCCCTCGAATCGTTGCGCCAACCCGAGCATCACCTGCGTATGGCGGGCCTCATCGCGGGCTGCCTGCTCCGCCCGCTGCACCAGCTCGTCGGGGGCGCCGTGGGCGCGCAGCTCTGCCGCTAGCCGTTGAAACGCTGTCACCGACGCAGCCTCATAGTGCGCCGCGAAGCGGAAGGAGTGGGGCGACGCGCTATGCGCAACAAAGCCCTCGGGGGCGCGCCCGCGCGGATGGGGATGGCATTCCATCGTGGACCTCTGTTGGCCTACTTCATCGCGGTCGGTCTCTTCAATTGTGCCGTCGCGAAACACCGTCCATTCCACGCGCACAGTCCAGCGCTCCACCTCGACTATTTCATCCATCTGCATGGAGCATTGGCCTAACGGCTTTTGCGCTGCAGTCTCCTCGACGAAGACGTAGCCGTCTTCCATCTCCCGCAACGCCAAGGGGCCCGGGCCTCTGAAGGGAGCGTGCCCCGCCCTATGGGCGATAAGGCGAGCGCGCTCCGAGTTATCAATCGGTGCCAGCTTGCGCTGCAGCTCTTCGAGCCCCTTGATGCGGCTCCACTGGCCGTCCCGTGTGCGGGTGAGGATTAGATTGTGGCCGCCGTCCGAATACCAGGTTTCAAGCAGCTGACGCAGTTGCATGACCTCGCGCGCGTTGGCCTCGTCCGACGCCGTTTGCAAATTCGCCATCGCCTCGCGCTCCCAATCGAGCGTTACCAGCCGCTGGATGATCGCCGGCCGCTCACCGAAGTCGCGCACCACAGGACCTTTCTGCGTCAGCGGACCAGAAGGCCGTACCAGCTCTGCGACGTAATCTCGCGGCGCGTCCACCACCAGGTTACCGCGCGCCAAACGCCCGTGCGCTGGAGCGCAGTTCGCCAAGGCCATTAGCGCGAAGGAGAGAAAGGTCAGCGGACGCATGGCGCCGAGCCTACCAGCTCAAACGGCGGGGTGAATCGGTCGAAGATTTGGACGGCGCCGCGAGGCTCGCTAGCCTGAGCGGCCCATGAGCCACGCTCGAGCGCAACGTCGTACGCGTGCACCGGCGCGAACTCGTCCGTTGCCGCGTGGCGCTTGGGCGCTGACCGAGGGCGCGCAGCTGCCGCTGATCGAGATGGTGGATCTGGAGGTTCTGCGCGAGCGAACCAGCGGAGCGCGGTTTGTGTTTGAGCCGTTGCTTGCGGGGGTGCGCGTGCTGATCGCGCGGCAGGGGGACGCGGTGCACATTGTGTCGGAGGCCAAGCGCTCGCTCACGCGTGAGCTTGCCAGCCGGGCTAAGGCGATCGCGGTGAGCTCGCTGCCCGAGCTGTTCGTGCTTGAAGCGTTGCTCGTGGCGCTCGACGAAAGGGGCAGGCCAAGCCTCGACGGGCTCAAGCTCGCTATGCAAGAGGGTAGGGAGCAGGACCTACTGTTGATTGTGCGCGATCTATTGCGCGAGGGAGATGGGCCCGCGAGCCAGCTTTCCTACGAGCAGCGACGAGCTCGTCTCGCGAGCTTCTGCGAGCTGCCTGCGGGCATGACGCTGATCCCGCAGCTCGGAGCTGACTTCGTTGCAGCGGAGCGCGCGCTACTCGCGGTGGGGCTCGATGGGCTGGTGGCACGGCCCGCAGACGAGGGAGCGGGTTCGTGGCTGGTTGCCCATCGGTTACCCGCCGCAGCTCGCAGCCTAACCTCGCGCAGCCCTACCTCTCTCAGCCCCGCGCCCAAGCTCACCAACGCCACCAAGGTGCTCTTCCCGCGCGACGGGCTGAGCAAGCAAGACCTCTTTGGCTATTACGCTGACGTCGCGCCGCTGCTGCTGCCGCTAATGGCCAATCGTCCGCTCGTATTGCAGCGCTGGCCCGACGGCATCGACGAGTTCATGTGGTATCAGCACCGTGTTCCGCCGCGCGCCCCGGACTACCTGCGCGCACTGATGATCGAGGGCAATCGTCGCATCGCGGTGGATAACGCTGAGGCGCTGTTGTGGCTGGTAAACCAAGCCGCCATCACCTTCCACGGCTTTGTTTGCCGGGAGCACAGCCTGCTGCACCCGGACTGGCTGGTGCTCGATCTCGATCCGCCGGACGCGAGCTCGTGGGCGCGCGTGGCTACGGTCGCGCTCGCGATCCGCAAGCTGCTCGAGCTGCTCGAGGTGGAGAGTGTGGTGAAGACCAGCGGGCAGAAGGGCCTGCATATCGTCGTACCGCTCGCGGCCAAGCAGGAGGCTGCGAGCGTCAAACTGGTTGCCCGCCGCCTCGCCGATCTGATCGAGCGCCTGCTGCCGAACGAAACCACGCAAGAGAGCGAACGCGAGAAGCGCCGCGGACGGATCTTCCTCGATACGAATCAGGGCCACGTCGGCAAGACCTTGGTGTTGCCGTACAGCCTGCGCGGCACCGATGGCGCCACCGTCTCCACGCCGCTGCGCTGGTCCGAGGTCACGCCCTCCCTCGATCCGCGCGCCTTCTGCCTGCGCACCCTGCGTGCACGGCTCGACCGCGAAGGGGACCTCGCGCAGCCCCTACTGCACGGTAAAACCGAGGCCGAAACGCTGCTCGCTCGCCTTTTGGCGAGCTAATAGCTATTCGCCCTTCGGCTCGCTTTGCAGTAGGTCAACCAGCGCCCGGCACTCCTCCGCACAGTTCGCACATAGCCGCTCGTGCGCCTCGACCTTGGCCCACGATTCCGGCAGCGGGCTAGCGAGCGCGCGCAGCTCTGCGTATTGCGCCATAGCGGTTAAAAAGTCCTCGCAGTCGAGTTCGTCGGCTTGGGTCTCGCGTGAAGCGCGGAGCAGAGCGTGAATATGTTGGTCGCGCATGACTACTTCCTCACTCGAACACCCAAAGGACGTCTGTCTCGGA
>CAITIQ010000438.1 GCA_903892415.1 uncultured delta proteobacterium
CGACGCCCTCGTCGACAACTTCGCGGGCCAGTGGCTGTTCCTAAGGGCGCTCGCTTCTCGAGAGCCGAATGCCATCGCCTTCCCGGATTTCGATGAGGAGCTGCGAGCTTCGATGCACCAAGAAGCAAACCTCTTCCTCAAGGCCTTCCTACAGGATGAGTCGCTATCGCTACCGGAGCTGGTTACCGCGGACTTCTCCTTCGTCGACGCTCGACTCTCCGAGCACTACGGGCTCGGTGACGTAAACGGATCCGAGCATCAAAAGGTGACCTTCGATTCTGCCGAGCGCGGTGGGTATCTGCGGTCCGGCGCTTGGCTGACGTTGACTAGCAACCCTGACCGAACCTCGCCAGTGAAGCGCGGTAAGTGGATCTTGGAGAACCTGCTTTGCGCCGAGCCGCCGCCGCCGCCTGCTGGGGTGGAGGGCTTCAAGCCGGAGGATCTGGAGGCCAAATCGCAAGCGCAACTGTTGGCCCAACACCGTGAAGATCCGATCTGTGCAGCTTGCCATAACTTGATGGACCCGCTCGGTTTGGCGATGGAGAACTACGACGGTGTTGGCGCCTGGAGAACGCTCGACCATGGCTTCCCGATCGAGCCTGCCGGTGAATTCGAGGGCGAGTCCTTCGCTTCGCCTGGTGAGTTCGTCGATCTACTCGCCGAGGATGAGCGCTTCTCCGAATGTGCGGTGGAGAAGATGATGACGTACGCCTTGGGCCGCGGAACAAGCGAGTCCGATTTGGAGTATTTGGCCGAGATCAACGACGGCTTCCGTGGAGACGGGATGAAGCTGCGGCGGCTGGTGGAGCGCGTGGTGCTGAGTGAACCGTTCCGTTATCGCCGCGGTGAGAAAGGAGGCAAGTGATGAACCGAATTCAACGTCCCGCTCGCAAGAGCCTGCTGCGACGAAGCTTCCTTGGCGGCGCAGGAGCGTTGCTCGGCTTGCCACTGCTCGAGTCGCTGTTGCCGCGTAACGTGCGAGCTGCGGACATGGCACCAAAGCGTCTGCTCGCTTACTACGTGCCTTGCGGCATCCACATGCAGAACTTCCGTCCCACCTCGACGGGGGCCAACTATGGGCTTTCGCCGAGCTTGATGCCGCTCGAGCCGGTCCGGTCGAAGGTCAGCGTACTCAGCGGCCTAGCGAACATGCCCGCGCGCCCCGACGGCGCCGGGGACCACGCCTCGGGCACTGGCGCCTTCATCACGAACGCTCATCCCAAGAAGACCCAAGGCGCCGACATTCAGAACGGCATTTCGATGGACCAAGTCGCCGCTGGCGTGCTCGGTCAGCAGACCGCCATCAACTCCCTGCAGCTCGGGATCGAAGGTGGAAGCGGCATCGGTGATTGCGACTCAGGCTACAGCTGCGCCTACGCGCAAAACATCAGCTGGGCGGATGAAGTGACGCCGCTCCCCAAGCTCACCAACCCAGGTGCCATCTTCGACACGATGTTCGCCGGGCAAGACCCGCAAGCAACCGCCGAAGAGCAGGCCAAACGGCTCCACTACCGAACCAGCATCCTCGACTATGTGAAGGAGGATGCCTCCAAGCTGCAGACCCGCCTGGGTAAGAGCGACAAACTCAAGGTGGAGCAGTATCTGACGGGCGTTCGAGAACTCGAGGAGAAGCTCGCCGCGAGTGGTCAAGGTCCGCAGTGCACACCTGGGGATAAGCCCGGGGACCCGCTTGACTTGGCCGACCACATCGCGCTCATGAACCAGCTGATGACGCTCGCGTTCCAGTGCGACTCCACGCGTGTGATCTCCTTCATGCTCGCCAACGCCGGCTCCAATCGTAGCTATGACTTCATTGGCGTGAGCGGTGGTCACCACGAACTCAGCCATCATCAAGATCTCGCAGACAACTTTGCGAAGCTGACCCTGATCGATACTTGGGAGATTCAGCAGTTCGCCAACCTGCTCTCAAGCCTGGACGCCGTGGAGGACCTCGACGGCAAGACGCTGCTCGACAACTCGCTCATCTTCTTCTCCTCCGAAATCTCC
>CAITIQ010000439.1 GCA_903892415.1 uncultured delta proteobacterium
GACAAGGGCCTACTTTGGGTCTTCAACCAATCCAGGCGAATCGCAAACCACGCCATGCTTGAGCGTGAAATGCAAACGCTGCCCAACAAAATGGGGGTGCTACGCATTGAGCCCAAACCCGAGGAAGCGGCACTCTTCTTGAGAAATCCCCGCAGTTTTGAATCTCGACGGGTTGTGCTGGAGTACGCGTTCAAGACCACCCGAGAAATGCTGCGTATGTGGGCGGAGGCGAACCAAGAGCTGGCCGCGGCCTTGGGCCTTAGTGCAAACTGAGCTGGCCGCCGAATCTCAAACGATCTGCTAGTCTTGGCAGCGCCTATGATCTGCCCGCGCTGCCATCGCTCGTACAGCGGAGCCGAAACGCATTGTGCTTTCGACGGCACCGAGCTTTCTGCCAGCCCAAGAATCGATCTGCTCAACGCAGGAAAAACGCGCCACATGGGAGCAATCCTCGGGGATCGCTTCGAGATTCGTGGCTTTGTTGGGCAAGGCGGGACCTCGCGGGTTTACCTCGCAAAGGACCACCGTTCCGGGGACCCTGTTGCAGTCAAACTGCTTGAACCACCGTGGGCGCATGACAGGGTTGCAAAGGAGCGCTTCATGCAAGAAGCGGAAGCCGCTGCCCGAATTCACCACCCCGGAGTAGCCCGCATCATTTTCGTCGGGGAACGAGGCAACGGGACGCCCTACTTAGCAATGGAGTTTCTCTTTGGCGAGACGCTCGAAACCTACCTCAAGCGCAATCAGACCATGGAGGTAGAACTGCTTTTGCCCGTGCTTCGCGAACTCGCAAGTACCTTGGAGATTGCACATCTAGCCGGGGTCATTCACCGCGACGTGAAGCCAGAGAACGTATTTCTGCTGGGAGAGACGGATGAACCGTATGGCGTAAAATTGGTCGACTTCGGATTCGCCAAACTACGCGATTCAACGATTACCGCCGCGGGTATCGCGATTGGTTCGGTCGACTATATGGCTCCCGAACAATGCGTTACTGATGCAGTCGATGCCCGAACGGACGTTTATGGTGTTGGCATGCTGGCCTTCAAAGCGATGAGTGGGCGCTTGCCGTTTCAACACGCGCCTGTGCAGGATCAACTTGCACACAACCTGATTGCCCCAGCCCCGCGGCTCGTCACCTGCGGAGACTTCGACCCTTATCTCTCCGCGGTGGTGGAGCGATGTCTACGCAAACACCCGCGTAACCGCTACAAGGATATGGGGGCATTACTTCGCGACTTGGACGCGATTACCGATGGTCAGGAACCGGAGGCCTCGACGATCGAAGCACCTGCAGAGGACGTCTACATTCCGCAGGGGCCCTTCGCTCAACTTGCAACCAAGGCGCTCTATCGGCGACTCAACGTCCCCCTCCCCGCCGCCCTGACTTGACTCTCGAGGCGTGCCCAGCCAAGCCTCGACGTCATGAATGGGCCCCGGTTCGTGCTAATGCTTGCGGTTTGCTGCAGCTGCCGCCCACCGGAACCTGGAGGCCGCGTCGCACCAGAGAAAGCCGTCACCACTATAACGGCTTCAGCAGCGGACGATCCAGTCGAGGCCTCGGGCGCAGAGACGAGGAACGAAGTTGCGGCAGCTGCCACCAGCGCTGGCCGGGATACGTTTCCAACCGGCCTAACCATCGACGGCCAACTTGGTGAATGGGGAGCACTAGAGGCGGACACCGTCTTTGCGCTCTCCGAACGGGGGCTCGCCATCGCTGGCCGAGTTCGTGGAGCCAATCACGGGGTCACTATTGCGTTCGACTTCCCGGCCATGGATCTTCCTCGATTGGGGTCACCGCTACGCGGCGGCGGGATAGCAGAGTTAAATTGCGAGACGACGTGGGACTATCAGCCTATGGCGCCGGACGAGCGTGAAGCCTGTCTCGCAACGTTGGGCGTCGCGACGAGCTTTGCGCAAAGTTGGACGAGCGAATTCCATCGAGAATGGGAGGTAGGGACTGACGCCTCCGCGCTCGGCGGCGGGCAGGCTGGATTCGTAGCAGCCGGCCAGGATGGCGTGTTTGAACTGCTGCTACCACTTGAGGCGCTGCCGATGGCTTCAGAGTCACCGATTCGAGGGGCTGCCGTGTTTGTTCGCCCTAAAGGACAGGCAAAGAGCGAGCTGCCCGCTCAAGCTGTCACGTTCGGCAACGGAGTCTCCTTTGGCAAACGTGCAGCGCTAAGAAAGCTGGCGCTCGAGTCTTGGAATGCCAACATCCTCGAAGGCGCGCCCGCCGCGGGTTATCGGCTAGGCGACGACGAGCACTGGGTTCTCGCACAACGAGCAGCGGGCTGGCTCAGC
>CAITIQ010000440.1 GCA_903892415.1 uncultured delta proteobacterium
CTTTCTGAAGCGACGCGATGATTGCCTTCGCGGATGGGTGAGCGTGTCGTTCAAGTAACAATTGCATGGCTCAGCTCGGCCCGGATTCAGGCAGGCCGTGCTTGTGCCTAGCCTTCACGAATGATCGCGATGAGGCGTGCGCACTTCTGCTTGATGATTGCACTCGGGGGGGTTGCGCTGCAGAGGACATCCCACAAGGCAACTGGCGACTCGTGGAGGAGGAAACCGACCGACTGGAGGAGTTTCGCTTCTGCGGCCAACTCAGCATCGAGGGGTCGAGCGCACGGCTCGTCGCAACGCTTCCCTACCCGTACGAGTATGCGTTCCCGGATCGGTACTGGGATGTAACGCTCGAGGGCAGCGCGACCGAGGCCGACGGAGTTGTGGAGCTCACGTGGAGTTGTATCTCCGCAGCCCCATCTCCGAAGAGTCCTTTCCCCGCGTCTGAGGAGCGCGAGGCGGAGGCGTGTGAGTTCTTCGATGGCTGGTGGCTTCGCTGCACGGTCGAAGGGGACCGTCTGAGCTGCCCTTCGGATTTCTTGGTTGGCGAGCCCAGTGACGCGAGCTGTGAGGACTGGCAGGTGGAGCCTTGAGCACGCGCACGGTTTTGGCAGCGTTACTTGCGCTCGCCGGTTGCAACGAGGGCCCCATCCCCAACGGCCGCTACGTTGCTTCCGGCCGCTTTCCCAGCTCAGGCGGCCAGTCAAGCGCTTGCGGAGTTTTGATCGTAGACGGCGAAGAGGTCTTGCTCGTCGACGAACGGCTCTTGCCCCACGTGGTGATCGAGTACCGCGGTACGTTTACAGAAGGGGACGGCTGCACGCTCAACCTCTCTTGTGAACGCACCAAAGTCGAAGGGGATCTCAGGGACAAGGAGGACTGCCCAGAGCCGGACTTCGCAGTCGAATGCTCGGTCAATGCCGACGGCTCAATCTCGCTGGAGTACGGATTCTATGCGCTCGTGCCCTTTGAAGAAGACGCCGTTTGTTCGGAGTTCTTCACGATCGACAAGGTTTACTAGGACGCCTTCGAGCGCGAGCTCGCGCCATGTGGTCTCACCTCGCTTGCTAGCGTTGATGGCGTTGGCGTAGTTCTTAGGACTCCTGCAACGCCCATCACCCTGGCTTCTGCAACCCAAGCTGAGGTCCCACGAGCTCCAACGTCCAGCCTTCGACTTCGAGCACGTCACCCGGCGATAGCACGTCTGCTCTCGGGCCTTGCACTCTGACCTCTGCACCTTCACAGCGGGCTAGCTCGATGACGCTGCCAACGCGAACGCACAGTCTCGCCGCCAGCGGCACACGGCAGCCAAAGAGCGGGACGTCGACGCCTGCGAGGCCGCCGATCAGCAGCTCGCCTACGCGCAAGGGGAACCTCCGCGTCAGCGCGTCGATCGCGCCCGCGCGGACCGAGAGCGACGGCACGCTCAGCGTTGCGGCCTGCTCGACGGTGCACGCGGCGTAGTCGACCGGGATGCCCAGCCCGTCTGGCGTCGGCGGGACCAGCTGGAAGCGATAGGCGCCGCACGCGAAGGTCTCGTATGCGGATAGGCTCGTAGGGCCGGTCGCGCCCGGTAGGCCCTCGACGACAGCGGCCGAGGCTGACACGAGCTTCACGTTCAGCGGCGGCGGCGGCAGCGTCGGGATCGGGATCGCGGAGCCTTCACCGATGCGGACTTCCGGCGGTCCCGCGCTCGGCGTGTGCGCTTGAACGACGAGCGGGACGCGCATGAACCGCCACGCTCCGCGTGCCTCGACCAGCACCAAGCTCGGGATGGCGAGACGGCTCGCGAGCTCGCACGCGAACGAAGGGAGCGGCGTCAAACGCACGGACGGCGGCGGGCAGAGTCCATTGGCGCGTCGCGCGAGCTCCGGGTCGATCGGCGCCAGGCTGCCCTGCGAAGCCGCCGCAAAAACAGGCACACGCGTGCCGAAGGGCGCTGTCGCGTCGAGGTCGACGACCGCGGAGGATGCGCGCGCCGCGGTGAGTTCGCGCGCCGTCATCTTGATCGTCAGCGCGGCTTTGACTGGAGCGACGACGAGGGGCGGTGTCGCGCTTACGGCCAACTCGAGCTCACGCACGAAGTCGGCCATCGACGCTGGGCGCTCCGCGGGCAGGCGCGCCATGGCCCTCGCGACGAACTGCGCGAGCGCAGGCGGCAGCTCGGGCGCGCTCGCGCTGAGAGGCACGTAGTTGCCGTTGGAGATGCGGCGGAGCGCATCGATCGAAGCAAGCCTGCCCGGACCGCTCGGCAGGAACGGGTGCTCGCCGCTCAGCATCTCGTGAAGCATCACGGCGAGGCTAAACACGTCGGAGCGCTCGGTCGCGCGCTCCCCGACGATGCGCTCGCGCGCCATGTACGAGACCGTGCCGGTGAGGACCTCTTCCTCTGTGGTCTTGCTGGCAGGCAGCTTCGCGATCCCGAGGTCGAGCAGCTTCACCTTGCGCTCGCCATCCGGCGCCACCCTCACGAAAACGTTCTCCGGCTTGAGATCCCGATGCAGCACGCCTGCGCGGTGGAACGCGCCGACCGCGTCGGCGATCTGCTTCACCAGCGCGATCGTCTCGTCGACGGGCACCTTCCTCCTCGCGGCGGTCAGCGCGGTGAGCACGCTGCGCAGATCACGCCCCGAGAGCCGCTCCATCACGATGAACACGCCGACGCGCTCGTCGATGTCGGCGTGGTGGATCTGCACGACGTTGGGGTGGTCGATCAGCGCGAGCGCGCGCGCTTCGTCGACGATCCTGCGCGCGCGTTTTGGATCGGCTCGGAGCGACGCCTTCTGGACCTTGATCACCGCCTCGCGCTGCATCACCTGGTGGCGCGCCGTGAAGAGCTGGCTCGTCCCGCCGCTCGCGAGGAACGCCGTAACCTCGTAGCCGGCGAAGCACTCACCGGGCGCGCACGCGAGCGCTTCGCCCTGCGAGTCGAGCAAGCCATCCCCCGGCATGCGGCGGCGCGGCCCTACTTCCTGAGGCCTTCGAGCATGCGGCGATGCAAGACGCCGAGCGAGCCTTGCAGACGCCGCCAGACACCGCTCGCCGTCATGCTGCGTCGCTCGCCCGCGGCCTGGAGCGTGCTCCCCTCGTAGAAGATCTCTTGCACGATCGCCCAGTCGTCCTGCGGTAGCGTGGCCGCCGCCTGGTCGAGCGCGGCACGAACACGCGCGAGTTCTTGCGCCTCCTCGAGCTCAAGCTCGGGTGAAGGCGAGGCCTGCGGCGCGACGAGCGCGAGGAACGACGCGGCGATGACCGCTGCGGCTCCGCGCCGACGATGCGCGGTGCGTTCTTCCTCGGCGGCGAAGTAGTCACCTTCGTCCAGATGCTGGGTGACCGGCGCGACGCTGTCCGCGATGGCCCGAAGGATGCGCCGCTCCGACGACTCGGCGTTCAAGGTGTTCAGCATCGCGCCCAAGATCCGGTGGTAGCTGAGCTGCATGAAGCGCTCGAGGGGCTCGCCGGCGTGGCTCGGCGCCCGCTCGCACACCACCTCCATCCCGATCTGGTGC
This sequence comes from uncultured delta proteobacterium, assembly GCA_903892415.1. Classification (GTDB taxonomy): domain Bacteria; phylum Myxococcota_A; class Polyangia; order Polyangiales; family Polyangiaceae; genus Xiheicaenibacterium. Next base: position 3,510 of record CAITIQ010000440.1, read on the forward strand.
AGCTCCTCGATACGATC
>CAITIQ010000441.1 GCA_903892415.1 uncultured delta proteobacterium
GCCGGTCATGCCCAGCGCCTTGACCAGCTCGTCGACCGAGCGGGTGCTGATGCCTTGCACGTAGGCCTCCTGGATCACCGCCGTCATCGCCTTCTCCGACGAGCGCCGCGGCTCCAGGAAGCCTGGAAAGTAGCTCCCCGAGCGCAGCTTCGGGATCCTCAGCGGCACGGTCCCGGCGCGCGTGTGCCAGGTCCGATCGCGGTAGCCGTTGCGCCAGTTCTCGCGCGTCTCGCTCCTCTCGCCGGGGCCGGCGCCCACCAACCCCTGCACGTCGGCGTCCATCAGGCGCTGCGCCATGAAGCCGATCATCTCGCGCAGCAGATCCCCATCGGAGCCCTTCTCAAGCAGTTCGGCCAATGCCATCCTGTCGTCGGTCATCGGTTTGTTTCCTCGGTTTGGTTGAAGCCTGGTAACTCCAACCCTACCGGACGAACCGATGGCCCCCGCAAGGGCCCGCCTTCACCGCTCAGCTTCTACACCACGTCCCGGGACGCCACCACTGCGGTCGGATTGAATCTGCGCAGAAGTTGAAATCAAGAGGGAATCGCCATCCCGATCGGACAGTCCGGGACGGTCGCGGCCCGCATCGCCCTAAAGAAACTACCGCTCGACCCATACCGCGCAGTTTGCCCCGCCGTCGGCTGGTAGCGCCTGCAACGGGTGCCGCGGACGGTAGGCCGGCACCAGGTCAGCGCGCCCGCCGCAGTAGCCATCCGACAGCTCCGGACGGGCAAAGTGCCGGCACCCGTTGCAGCGCCCGATCCGCGCGTGCATCGCCTCGACCAGCGCGCGCGTGCCGGGCGCGTCGGCCGCGTACATCGCGCGCAATACGGGTAGCTCCTCCGCTGCGTACAGCCCGGTCTCGACGCACCGCATGAACGTCGCCGTGAGCGCGTGCGGCATCTCCCGAGGCATAGGTGCGGATAACGGCTCTGCGGCAAGCGCGGTCGGGTACTTCACTAGTACCTGGGCATGCCCGAGCGGCGGGTAGGCTGTCATTTCGATCGACTCCCCCTCGGCGAAGTGCAGTACCCAGCTCGCCGACAGCACGCCCGGGGGGGTTGCTACCGCTACCCCTGCTACCGCTGCTACCGGTGCCCGGATCGGTTCGCGCGGACGAGGCATGTCGGTAGCAGCGGTAGCGCCGGTAGCGGTAGCAATCCGCCCCGGCTTGCCGCGAATCAAGTCGGCAAGCGCCACGGTCAGCCCTCCAGCAGGAGCGGATTGACCTCGATCAGCCAAGCTGCCGCCTCGACCAGCCGTGCGCGCCCGCGCTCGGCCAGCTCGCGCAGCGCCGCCCTCAGATCGTCCGCCTTGCGGACCGGTCCGTATTGCAGCGCGCCCTTCCACTTGACCGCGCAGACGCCTTCGGCACGACACCGGTCGACCAGCCACTGCTCCAGCCTTGCCGCGTTTGCCAGCTCAACGGGCAGCGCCAGCTCGCCGAAGAAGCGCAGCGACTCGTTCAAGTGCCAAGCGACGATACGGGCCGCACCGGCAACGTGTTCCTCGCTGACCGCGCCGCCACCCCCGGTTAGGATGTGGAAGATGCACGCCAGCCGGGCCACGTTGTCCGCCGCCTTCGACGCCACGTCGCGCACGTCATACAGTTCGCCGCCCCGGGAAAGCGCCAGCTCAATCGAATCGTGGACGTCAATCCAAGCCTTCTTCGCAGCCGGCGAGAGCCCGATCACAGGCGGCACGACAGATCCGTCTTCCTGGATCGGCATCGGCCTCTCCAAGATCTCCGCAATGCGCCTGCGGTAGAGGGATACCGCGGGCCACTCGGGCGGGGCTTCCCGGAAGAGCCGTGTGCCCTGCGTCGACTCAGGCTGCGAAATCAGGAATCGTGCGAAGAAGCCGGTGCCGCGTGCCAGTGCGCCACTGCGAACAGAAAATTCCCGTAGCGTCGGCCCCTGCACTTGCAGCGCCACGGTCAGCCGCGCACTAGTGACCCGATAGCTTTCCGAGGTGCGTCGGTCGACAGGTTGGCCAGAGCCGTCCCATAGTTGATTCAGCCCGGCGAGATTCCGCATGACCGAATCCCGCCCCATGCCATGCGAGCCGAAGATTGCGCCCCCCTCGGCTGAAAGCACTCCACCGACGGGCCATTCCTTCGCGAGCTTGTAGCTCAGCGCCTCGGGCGTGGCGTCACCATAAAGCAACCGTGGCACCCTTGGCGGTGCTGGCTCCGCGCGCTGCATCTCTGCCAGATTCCGCTTGAGTTCGTCGGTGGACTTGCCACCTTTGGCCGTTGCCTTGATCGCCGCCAGAAGCCCGTCGCGCTCGGCCTCCCAGGCGCCGTGCGCTGCCTTGAAGGCGTCGACGTCCACCTTCGCGGCCTCCTGCATCCGTCGGTCGTAATCCTTGATCGGCTCGCTGAAGTACCCATCACACGTCGACTTCCTCTCACCAGAGTCTGCGATCGCCAGCAAGTACAGCCCGCACGGGCCTTGCAAGAAGTTGGCACGGCGAACATCGGCATAGCCCTGCACTGCCAAGGACGCAGTCGCGAGCGCAGACGTGATAACCAATGGAATTGGTGCCTGAACGAACGCAGCGACCTCGGCTACCGCGTCGCGAATGATCGGCGGCAACGCGTCGAGCGGATACTCATGCGGCTCGATAGGCGACGTCAGTGGCAACAGTTCGGACCATGCGACCTCCCCTTCGCTATCCGTGCGGACAACTTGCCCGAGCGCGTGCTGCTTTAGTTAACTGCGCTTGCGCTCGTCGCGCTCGGTTACCCAGGCGACCACAGCGTCGATACCGTAGCCGCCAGAGGGCGACTGAGAGTCGAAGTAGGTGCCGATGAAGGCGTCAACCAGAACGCGAACCTCTGTCTTGCCCAGCCCGCGCGCACTGATCGACGCGGCATAGCTCATCAACAGCGCCCGCCGACCGTCGCCGGCTCGCAGCTTTCGCCCGAGCTTCGCGATCCGTTCCTCTGCGTCGGTGAACCGCACCGGCTCGTCCGTGCCGGAGTTCGGCCTGGCCGTTCTCGGCGTTGTCTTGGCAGACTTGCCGATTGCCTGGGCGTCGAGCTCAGGCAGCTCATCAACGCACGTGCCGTCCTCGGCGTCTCCGAAGGTCACCAGTACCCGCCAATCGCCCGGCGTCGTCAACCGACCGTAGTAGTACGCCTGCGAGAGCACAAACGATTCCGGCGCGACGATGCCGCCGAGCACGCCGTTGACGCGGGCCAGCAGCCCCGTACGCGCCTCCGGAGGGTGCGGACGCGACAGCGGAGCCAAAACGCGCCAGCGGGGCGCATCGGGCCTGCTTGACGGGCTGGTGTAGACAACCGCCCGGATGCCCGCCCGCTCCAGGCAATCGATCGCCTCCTCGGGTTGGATCTGCTCGCCGTCATAGTCGGCCTCGACGCCCGTCACTTCGGTGATGTTCAAGTCGTGCCGCAGTGAACCCTTCTCGGTCCTCGCGTCACCGAAGGTCGCGAGCTTGATCCACCAGCACTTCGACTTCTCGGAGAACGGCCCGGCGACCTCAATATGGCGGACCAACTCGTCGAAGGTCTGCGTGATCTGCGCCTTTCTGCCTGCGCCGTGATCGTAGAACCGAGTCCACGTGAAGGTGCTGGCCCGCATCGCCGGAATTGGGTCGATCGGCCGGGCACTCATCTCACGCCCTCCAGCTGCTCGGCGAGTGCGCGCATGAAGCCGCGCAGCCTCGGCGTCGCGTTGAGGTGAACCGTATCGGTCGCAAGCGTCTCTTGCAGCTCGTGCAGGTGGCAATCCGGGGACGGCGCCATGCCGTGTTCAATGGAGCGGATTGCACGCCTGGCACGCTGCTCGCCGTCGATGCAATCCATCGCAGCCTGGGGGACGTTCAAGCGGGCGCTCATGCCGACCTCGCCCAACGAATCAAGCGCTCCGCGAGCCGGATCGGCAGCAACCCCCAGATGGCGGCGCGGCCGATTGCAGCGGCGACCCGAAACCGGGCCGGGGTAACATCAACGTCGAGTGAATCTTTTCGGGTCGCCCGGCTTGCGCCGTTGCGGCCCGTTTTCTTGTTCTTGTCCATCGCCGGTTAGCTCCCGGCCTGTTCGATCAGCTTGCGGATGTCCTCGCAGCGCCAAACCGTGATCCGGCGTCCGAGCTTGATCGGCGCGGGGAACTTCCCGGCGCGGACGCCCTCCAGCCACGTCGAGCGCGCGACTGGGACGATGGGGGGGATAGGGGGATCGGCTTTCGGATCGCCGACGATCTGCTTGACCCGGAGAAATCCGGTAACGGGAATGTCCATGAGCGATTGCCCTCGTACTGATGTGTACGGAAAGATCGCCCTCTAGCAAGGCGATCGCGAGGGATGCGCCCAGCCAAATTTAACTCCGGAGTCGTTTGGTGGTCGAAACGACTCCGCTATCCGCCTGGTCGATTCGCGTCAGCTTCGATCTGACGGAACATCGCGGCGCGGGTACGAGCGGACATCAGCAGGTCCGCGCGGGGCAAAACGGCCTTTCGCACTCGCTCCGCCAACGAAACGTTGTACTCGTCGGGAAACAACGCCTCCCCTATGACGTGTTGAGTGAGCCTGCATTCGCCATTCATGCACGCGAAGCGCAGGTCGATGAATGCAAGAACCCGAAAGTCGATCCAATCTTCAAAGTCTGATCTGTCGAAACACTTCTTTGGCCCGCGCTGTCCCGACGCTCCCTCGACGGACCGCTGAACGGCAAGCCACTCAGAGAACTCACGAAGGATGAGATCGTCGGGCGCTTCAAGGTCGATCGTGATAAGGCGCTCGGAAGAGTCCGGAAACGTACCGATCGCATCCATCGAAGAAGGTAATCCCGAAGGCTCTTCTCTGGGGAAAGTAGTTAACTCGTCGGGGACGTCCACATCGCCCGGGGCGTCTTGGTCGGAAGCATTCAAAGCCTCGGCCCTGAACGAGTTTTCGTATTCACACTCCCCTGTCAATTTCTCCATCTCATCGACGATCTCCTCCCATCGCTCGGAGAGATAGAAGCGAGTTAGAACGTCCAGTTTCGATGTTCGTCGAATCGAGACGTACGAATCCTCGGTCAGTTTGGAATGTCGCGAGTCATCGAACAACTCCTCAACTCTTCCTGAGAAACGCTGCTTGATGCTGTTCAACGCCTCTCGATGATTACTCGTCAAGCTTCCGTGTTGCTTGATCTGCTCCCAGAGGTACGTCGAACTTTCCACGTACCGCCCCGACAGTGGGTCGCCCTGCTTCGCGCGAAGGAGATCTTCGAAGGACAACGAACGGTTCGACAGCTCGGTCAGCCAGTCCTCAAGCGTCGCGTCGCGCAGGCCGTCGTACTTTTTTAGCGAGAACCAGTTCGGCAACCCGGTAGATTTGATTGGCATAGCCACGCCCCTTTGGGCGCCCCCTGTGTTGATCGCCACGGCAATCGGGCAAGCGAAACTGACGTTCACCTTCGGCGAGCAGCCGAAAGCAAGGCACGAAGATGCTTGATTGTGCCCCTCGTCGGGCTACTGGTTCGCGCCGCGTCTTGCGCGCGCGTCTGCGATGTCAGCGACACCCGGCTCCGTCTCGCCTCTGGCGATCCGCTTGAGCCGCGCCTCCCACGCGACCAGGGCGCGGGTCTTCTCGGGCAGATAGGCGTGCCGGTCGTAGTGCTTGGCTTGCACGCCGCTGATCCCGTGCGACAGCAACTGCGCGCGGGTGTCGCGGTCGATCCCGAGCGCCGCGAGCATCGTCTCGCAGGTGCGCCGGATGTCCCTCATCTGAAACGGCGAGCGGACCTTCTTTTCGGCGAGCAGTCCGGCAGCGATCGCCGACACCGCCGCCGACACCGTTTCGTGCCGCATCGGAACAATCCCCGCGACCGTGGCGATGTCGGGCACCTCCTCGCCGAGCTCGGGCGTCGCCACCTCCCGAATTTTCTCCGGGTCGACCTCGGCGCTGGTGAACAGCCACCGGACACCGAGCGCCGTCGCCTTCTCCATCAGCCGCACGATGATGTCGCGCGCCTCGCCGGTCAGCGGCAGGACGTGGAGCCTCGGCTGCGTGCGTCGTCCCTTCGGGTCGCGCAGCATCAACGTGCCGGCCTCAAGGTCGACATCCTCGCGGGTGGCCCGCAACAACTGCGCCGGCCGTTGCCCGCCGAGCAGCAGCGCCAGCCGCGCCGCATCGGACTGCGCCGTCGGCAGCAGCGCGATCCGCTCCATGACCAGCCGCAACTCTGCTGCCGACAACACGCGATCGCGTGCGACGGTGTACCGGGTCATCGCGTCGGTCGGGGCGACCGGGTTGGATTCGATCGCGAACGGGATCATCTCGGCCGGCGCTCCGGGCTTCAGGTCCGCCTGGAACGCCATCTGATACGCCGCCCGCATGAACGACCGGAGCTTCGCCGCCGTTCGCCCCTTGTCCGCCTCGGTCAGCTTCCGCAGCAACCCCGCAATCTCGCGCGGCGTCACGTCCTTGGCGGGCTTGTCCGCCGGGCCATCGGCGACGGCATAGACGTGCAGCTTGAAGGTCCGCAGAGCATCGTCGGCGGACGCCTTGCCTTGCTTCTTCAGGTGACGCGCGTAGGCGTCCAACAGCGCCCGGAGGCTGTACTTCTCCGCATCGCGCTGCGCCGCCTGGGCGGCTTCCTCCCGCTCGCGCCCTACCCGTACAGCGGCCCGTGCCGCGTCGGCGTCGGCCTCGATGCGCGCCAGCTCCGCAGCCTGCGCCGCGTCGGCGATCTGCCGCTCTCGCTCGAAATGCCCGCGAAGGTCGCGAACGCCCTGCCGGTGCATCCCGACCAGTACCGACGCCTTCTTGCGGGCCAGCCCGAGCGACAGCTCAGCTCGCGCCAGCAGCCACGCATCGGCCGCGTCATCCGGGCCGCTGGCCTTCGGGTCATACCGGCCGATCGGCCAGTTCACGTATCGCCCGAGCGGGTCGGTGTACCGCAGCACGAACAGCCTTTCACCCGCCTTCGTGATTCGGCCGTACAGCTTCCCGTGCCCGGTGCGCTGCCCGCTGTCGGGGAACCACTGGTCCGTCCCGTCCGGATTCGACCGCATCGCCAGGTCCGTCAGCGGCGTCGCGGCAGTGCGTTTTCCGGTCATCGTCCGAGCCTCCGTCGGGAGCCGGCTCGACTGCTGGTAGCAGTCTGGTAGCAGTTCACTACCGGCTGTAGACGGATTCTACCGGACCCATCCGGACTACTGATAGACCTATGTGCATGATATAGAACATCTAGTTTGGGCGACCGTTTGAGACCTGGACAACCCCGATCACGGCAAACAATGATTCGTAATCAGTAGGTCGGAGGTTCGACTCCTCTCATCAGCACCAGGATTCAGGCGGGTCAGTGGGGTAGCAGCCACTGACCCGTTTGCTTTTCCAGGCGCTCCGGCCGATGTCCGCCGGGCATGGCCCCCCGTTCAGCCTCCCGTCAGCCCCTTCGGCAGCGGGAACTGCACATGCTCCTCGATCCCGTCGAGCACCTGCACGCGGCCGACGCCCAGCTCGCGCAGGCGCGCTACCAGCGCCTGCACCAGCAACTCGGGCGCCGA
>CAITIQ010000442.1 GCA_903892415.1 uncultured delta proteobacterium
ATACCCTTGTCTTCGGATTGAGGTTCTCGGTGCTCCTTTCTCAGGGGACTTTCACCCCAGGTTTTGACGTCATGCCAATCGCAACCCCTTATCCGGGCTTGCTCCACTGCGTTGCGCTGCGCTCGGATGGGGGAGCCGGCTTGCGGGAGGCAGGCGGAAGTGTGGAGGCTTTATCACACTGTCTGAGCTCGCTTGGAGACAGTGGCTACTGGGTAGTACGGGAGCGGCTTGTGGTTCCTTGGAGGGCGTGGGGCAGCGGTCGCGCAGGGCAGAAGGCGTGGTACTCTTGCTGTATGACCGCTCGTGACGTCCTTCAGGCCGCTCTCGCTCTCACGCCAGAGGAACGTGCCCAGCTCATTGAAGAGCTCGAGGCCAGCCTGTCTGATGCTGAAGAAGACGCCTTCATCGACATGGTCAACGCTCGTCTTGCAGCGTCCGAGGCCGGCGCTCCGGCCTATCCGATTGAAGAGGTCCTCGCGCGACTTCGCTCCCGATGATCCTCTTCATGCTCCCCGAAGCGGAGCGCGAACTAGCCGAAGCCATCGACCACTACAACAATGAGCAACATGGTCTCGGTCGGGACTTCCTCTCGGAGATGGAGGTGCTCCTTTCCCTCATAGCCGAGGGGCCGCTCCACTTCGCCAAGCTCCGTCGATCTCGCGCTCGCGCTGCCTTCGGCAAGAAGTTTCCCTACCAGATCGTCTTCGCGCTCCTGCCTGATCACGTCCGCGTCCTCGCCGTCGCTCACCAGCATCGTCGACCGAACTACTGGCGCGGCCGAATCTGAGATCGCCTCGAGCGGTCGATCCCCACGCGCGTCAGGCCAGGGACAGTGCCTTCGACGCGCGCCTAACAACTTCACAACCTCGCCGCGGTCGGAATGGTCAGAGTGGTGGTCGCGAGCCCCTCTAGCATGCATTCGATGCAGCGTTCGTACGCGCTCGGGTGCGGCGCCACACATCTCGCCGATCGAAAGTAGGACGCACCTGATACCACCCTTCGATCCCGTGCTGCCTGCTCAAGGATGGGCGGTTCAATTGGACGTTTTGTTGAGTTAGGCCCTCGATCGGTTGGGGATCGGCCTGCCAATTCAACAAAACGGTGAATTCGAGGGCCGATCCCCTGGGCGCGCGTACGCAGCGGCTCTGCTCGCGGCACTGAGCGATGGCTGCGGGCCGATCCCCCCCGGGCACGCAGCGTCAGTGCCCTTTCGTCGGCCCTTCACCCGACACGGCGGTGCTCGCTCAGTCCGGTCGCGAATCGGCTAGCAGCTTGTTCCAGCGCTGCAGACTATCGCTGGGGCGAAGGTCGTTGAAACGTTGCTCGAGGGTGGTTGCCGCTTCGGTCGAATCAGCCTCGGCCCAGGTGAGGGGCAATAGCTCGAGCAGGCTCACGCTGGGCTCGGTCTTGAAGGGCACGACGCCCATGGGTCGCACGAGGAAGGCCCCGAGGTCGGGCGCGCGGAAGACGCGCCAGGGAGCAAGGCTCGGTTCGACGATGCTCCTGCGCGCGACCTCCTGAAGGAACTCACGCAAGAGGCCCGACGCTTCGGCTGGAACGATGGTCATCAACTCGACGCGGGCTCCAGGCCCTTCTTGCTCGACGCCTGGCCGCCGCGCGCGGCCAAGTCCGGAGGTCACGTTCACGTCGGCGTCGGGCGACAACGCGAAGGTGAGGACTCGGAATAGACGCGGCTGCTCGATCAGGCGGCCGCTTCCAATATCGTGCATGGGATTGAGCTGCTTGAGGCCCATCACCAGCAAGGCCTCATAGCCGCCATGCCCGAGGGTGCCAGCGCTCCAGCGTGTCAGCGGATCGTCCGAATCATCGCGCGGGTAGAGCACGAGTTCGAGCGGCTGCGCGACGCCATCCCCTTCGAGCGCTGCGTCCCAACGCTCGACGTCGACAGGGTCGGTCATCTGCGGAGGGTAGGCATCAAACTGCAGGCCGCGCGGAACCTCGAACAGGCCGTTCTCAATCCACATGCCTCGACACAGGCAATAGCTTGCGAATCGGACGGCCTCTTTGCGGCGCGCTGCCTCCCAAGGTGTTGGCGTGGTCAAGGCGACGCGCACCTCCGGCAAGCCCAAGGCCCTGAGCCCCGACGACGTGAGCTCGCCAGCACGGGTCTCTCGCAGCGTGAGCCACGCGAGGAATGGAATGCATTCAGGGTCGTTCAGATTGGCTAGTTGGTGGAGGAAGCTCTTGGCTGGCTGAACCAGCCCGCCCGCCCGCTGGACCACGACAGCAAGCGCTCCACCGCGCTCGATCAGCAAAGCCGCGAGCCGACTCATGGCGCGCAGGTGCCCACGCTCCAACCAGCCGTCTGGCTGTTTGGTGAAATAGTTCCAGGGCATGAAGGTGAAGACCAACGTGAGGGCGCTCTTTCCCGTGCTGAACGACGGCGAAAGCTGGGCGCAATCAAGCAGCTCACGCGGGTACGGCTCGTGCCCAAACAGGGTGCCCACGCGAACGCCACGCACTGTAAAGAGCAAGCGACTGCCCTCGACCTCAACGGTCATTCCTTGCTCCGAAAGCCCGAGCGAGATGGCCCAGGCAAGCATGCCGCCGATCTCACGCGGTAGCTGCTCGTCGAAGAGCAAGGTCAGCCCGCCGATCTCGCGCGACGCGCTGGCGAACTCCTGCGCGGGCAGCGAAGGCGCTCGGAGTCCGCGCTCTTGATCGCGCGCTCCCAGCCGGTTGGCGTGCGTTTCGCGCTCCTCGTGAAGCCGCACGGCTGTTGCTCGCAGCGCGCCGCGAAAGCCGGGCTTGGTACCAAGCACCTCCACGCGCGTACCGACCACAGGTTCAAAGCCGCAGTCGGAGCGGCCAAAGCGGATGACGATCCCGTCATCGTTGCGGATGTTGCCGACCGCATCGGCGGGCTCGTAGCTCTCGATCACGCCGATGCTGGGACCTCGCGGCGCTGCGTCTTTTGGCGGCTGCGGCTGGGGTTCGGCGCGTGCTTCGGCTGGCTGCGGCTGCGTGGGAACGCTCTCCGGTGGGAGGCTGAGCACGCTCGCTTTTGGGCGCACGGCGGGCAGCTTTCGGACCGCTTTAGGCGGAGGTCCCTGCGGCGGTTGAAGAGGCAATAGGTCGGCGGCTTGCAGCGCGAAGCCCGGGCGAATTCCGAGATCGCCGCGCGCATAAAGCACGAGTTCGAAGCCGCTAGCGACGGCCAGAAATTGTCCGTTCAACGCCGTGACGACCGGCTGATTCGCAAACTCCGGCGGCAGTGGGACGATGGTCGCTGCGAGCGAGGGCGCCGTTTCGAGAGCGCGAAACAGCATGAAGAAAGGCGCATCCCCAAGCTCGAGCACCACGATGGCGTCTTCGTCGGCGAGCAGCCGTGGCGCCGAGCATGGGTACACCTTGAGCGGCGGCGTCTGCGTCAGCTCGTTGGGCAGGGTGGTGCAGCGCGCTAGCTCGGTGGGGCGGTGCAGCGGCGCGATCACCGGCCCTTCGTTGGGCCTGTTTAGAAGGAGCACACACAAGCCGGACGCCTGGCAGGCGCCATCGAGCAGCGAGCCGTAAAGTTGGTGGTTGTCGATTCGAGTGAACGGGCCGCTCGGCGTCTCGACGGCCTGCGCGTCGCTGGGAAAAGCGCGACGTTGCTCAGGTTCGGGCGCGGGCGTGGTGGGGGAGATGGTCCCGCTCGACGGAGAGATGAGCGCTGCAGCCTTGCCATCGCTGGCGATGAAGCCGTCGCGTTGCGCCGTGAGCGTGCTCGGGACGAACGGCAGCCGTACGCAGTAGTGAACGGGAGGAGGTGCTTGCGCCGCTTGCAGAAGGCGATCGACGAGGGCCTCGTCAATCACGGGGTGGTGGGCGAAGCTCGGCGTTGCGTACGCCAGGCTGAGTTTCTTGACGTGCTCCAGCGGGGTTTTGAGTTCGCCGGTTTTCGTCCCTCGATGCAGCAAGGCAAAGACGACGTCGTGCGCTTCGAGCCGCTCAAACAAGAGTCGCGAGCGTGGGTCGCGGCTGAGTCCGAGCCGCAGGGCCTGCTCGAAGCGGGCGAACTCGATCGCTAGATCATCGATGCCGCCGTGGAGCAGGCGTGCGCGCTCGACGAGCGCGAGCCGGTCGGCCACGACACGGGTTCGGTAGGTGGAGAAGCCGTTGACGAGCTGCGGGACGATCGACTCGCGTTTGGCTGGGTCGTGCGCGCATTGAATGGCCCAGCGTTCGGCGTGGTGAATCACCAATAGATCGCGATCGACGACCGCTTGGTAGCCGCAACGAAAGCACGGAAAGACGTGAAAGCTGTTGCTGAGGAGCGTCTGCAACAGGGCTGCGTCCTCTGGGCTGGCGGTGAAGGTCCACGAGACGCGCGAACGCGAAACGTTGGCGGCGCCGCAGCGGCAAGTCCAAGGGAGGTCCTCTGTGAGTGCCATCGGCCGGCACGCTAGTCGAGCACTTGGCCCAACCGGGGCTGCGTTGCTAACGAGGGCCTATGGTCCGAATCCGTCGCCGTACGAGCTTGCTTGCCTTCCTGGGCGGGCTGTTGCTCGTGCTCGTTCCTGCGCCGGCCGAGGCGAAGGGCAAAGCCAAGGTCGAGGTCGCTGCAGTCGATTGGAAGAGCCCCAAAGAGGCCGAGAAGGCGCGCGAGAAGCGGCTCTCGACCGAGGTGCGGCGGGCCGCACAACGCTCGGCCAAGAGCCTGGACTTTGGGCCGCCGGGTCGGGTGGAGATCTCCTTTGTCGTGGTGGACGTGGGGATCGAAAAACTCGGGGACATCGTGCGCGTCTCCTGCACCTTGGTCGGCCGGCTCAAAGGCGGTGGGCGCGCCCGGTCGAAGTTGCGCTTCGGCGGCAAGCCGGAGGATCTCAAGAAGCTCGAGAAGCAGGTGGTGGTCGCGGCCACCGATGGCGTGATGGTGCGTCTCAGCGAGATGGCCCGCGCGCGCCCAACCGAGGGCTGACTCAGGCGGCCCGTTCGCTCGCGGACGGGTCCTCAGGGAAGCGGCCAAGCAGCGGTAAAAAGCGCCCGGTTTGAGCTGCCCAAGCGCGGTAGCGCGCGCCGTGCGTTCGCTCGAGGTACGGCTCCTCCACGAGCCGCACCTGAAGTTCGAGCGCGAGCAGCAGCAGGAGCGGTAGCACCAAGGCGAGCGGCGTAGGCACCGCCAGCGCGAGTCCGAAGGAGGCGAGCAGCATGGCGCTGAAGATCGGGTTCCGCACCCAGGCGAAGACGCCGACCGTGACGAGCTCGGTTCGCTCGTTGTCGTCTACGCCGATGCGCCAAGAGGCCCCCAGTTGTAGTTGGGCGATGAGCGTGAGCACGATGCCCGCGGCGGCCACGGCTAGGCCGAGCCACGCGCTCTCTGTCCACAGCGGCGCACCGAGCCACGGGGCGATGGGCGCGAGCAGCAGCGTGAGCGTCATTAGGCCGGCGGCGCTTCGCTCGAGAATGCCCGCTCCTGGTCGAACGCCGGCGAAGCCGGTTTTCCCGGTCTTGCGCCATTGCCAGAGCGAACGCAGGCCGAAGACGGTGAAGTAGTAGACCAGGATTTCGATGGTTGCGACGAGCTTCATGCTGAATAAGAATCCGAGCAATTGATCGGAAACGCTACTCGGCTTCCGCTCGATAAAGGACGCATGTCTCGACCCTCTCGCCCGGCCATTTCACCGCGCAGAAAGCCGCGCCAACAGCGCTCCCAAGCAACCGTGGAGGTGCTGCTGCTGGCGACTGCTCGGGTTTTGGCCGCGCGCGGTTGGGCCGGCACCACCACCAACCACATCGCGGCGCGAGCCGGCGTTTCGATCGGTAGCTTGTATGAGTACTTCCCGAGCAAGGAGGCCCTCGCTGCGGCGCTAGCCCTGCGTCATGTGGAAGCGGCGGAGACGCGCTTGGCGGAACTCGGCGCTCACCTGGGCGATTGCGAGCTCACGCTCGAGCTATTGGTGAAGGCGATGGTCAGCGCGATGATCGAGCTGCACGCCGAGAACCCGCGTCTTCACCGCGTGCTGTTCGAGGAGGTCCCGCTCGGGTTGGCGATTCGGCGCCGCGTGCGCGCCATGGAGGACCAACACGCACGAGCGCTTGCGGCGGTCTTGCCGCGGCTGACATCGCTTTGCGAGCCGGAGCTCCGCGCGCGGGTGACCGTCGAGCTGCTGGAGACGCTGACGCATCGTTGGGTGGTCACGGCCAAGGCCGAACCAATACCGCGCGAGCGGATGCAGGCCGAGCTCGAGCGGCTGGTGCTCGCGTACTTGCGCGCAGGTTGAAGCGCATGGGCGGCAAGCTCAGTGCATTCGTGCTGCTCTCACAACGCGTCGAACTGGGCGCGCAAGGCGTTGCCCTTCTCGGGGTCCACCATGGTGACGTAGGCGATCTTGCCGAGGAGGTGCTCGCGAAAGTTGGGGTGGTTCTTGCGGTTGGCGGCCTCGAGGCCGTTCTGCTTTGCGTCGTGGAGCACGGCGCGCAGGCGTTTGAACTCTTCGCGTCGCAGGGTCAGGCCGTGGTTGACCACGATGCCGGTCACCTCCTGGCGTCCGCCGGCGCGTTGCACGCGGCCCTTCGCCTCGTTGATGGCAAAGCCCTCGGCGGCGACGATGTGGCGCACGCGCGCGAACAAGTAGCCGACGCTGACCTTGTCCTTCGACGGCAGGCTGAAGGTGAGATCATCGGCGTAGCGGCTGTAGGTGACGCCGAGCTTGCTGCACAAACCGCCGAGCCGACGATCGAGCTTGCGCGCCACGAGGTTCGAGATGGTCGGGCTGGTGCAGGCGCCTTGCGGCAGCGCGCGATCTCCTGCGGCGACCCACAGCGTCTTGCCGTCGACCTCGGTCTTCATGCGAGGTGCCTCGGTGACGATCAGCGCCAGGATGGTCGCCACTGCAGGCGAGTAGCCGACTGATTCGAACAGGCCGCGCACGCGCGGGAAGGTGACCGACGGGAAGAAGTCCTTCAGATCGAGGTTGATGACTAGGCTCTGGCCGGTGTGGAGCCGCGCGTTGGTGACCGTCGAGCGGCTGGGCACGAAGCCATGCGCTGCTTCGGTGAGCGGCAACTTGCTCAGCAGCTCGTCCTGAATGAACTGCTGTGCGGCGCGCAGCTTCTTGTGCGGGGAAGCGAGCAGACGCACGCCGCCCGAGCGCTTG
>CAITIQ010000443.1 GCA_903892415.1 uncultured delta proteobacterium
CTCGGAACCTTGCTCCTTGCCGAACACCAATTCTGTGTCGGTGCCTTTCGCTTCGCAGCCGCCGCGCTTCACGCACGCCGCGTAGTCGGCCACGGTGACCTCGGTCACATCCAGGCAGAAGGACGCGATCGTGACGGTCGTCTCGGTCTCGTCGAACGACTCCATGGTCAGCTTGCCTGCAGGGGCGCGCGCCATCCCGCTGGGGCAGCCGCTCGGTGCAACCTCCGGGGAACCCTGCGCAGCCGAAGCCGCTGACGTAGCAACGGGCGTCGACGACGCGGGAGGCTTGGCCACCGGCTCATCGTGCTTTGCCGCGCTACTCGCAGCACTGCAGCCGAACAATGCAGCGACGACGCCCAACCCTAAAGCGGTAACTACGCTGTGCACGAACTACCCAAGATAGCGCGGAACCGCCGTTCTTCTCGTTGATCGATTACCACGCTGCGGATCGTCAGCCGAGGTCGGCGAGCGGGACTTCGTACACGCCGCCTGCGCCGGCGATGATGACCCCGCGGTCGGTCAGAGCAGCGCCGCGCGCTATGGGGGCGAGGGTCGCGTTCGGCGTATCGGCGATGAACCACTGCCATGCACCGTCGCGCGCGCGGCCGATCAGCCCGCTGCGAGTCACCAGCCACTCCTCGTCGCCGCGGCGCGAGGCGAAGGTGAGCAATCCCACTCCGCCGCCCTCGTTGTCGAGTGGCAATGCGCCCTGGCCGGCCGCAAGCCAACGCATCCCCGCATAGCTGGGGTTGATGGTGTTCTTGGGCGACGCAACGACCTTGTCCTTTCGCACCTCGATGCCGCCCTTCTTCTTCGCGACGAACAGCGAATCGCCCTCGGCCCACATGCCCGTCATCGCCGCGCTTCGCGTGAACCACGGCACTGGTTTTGGCGAGAACGCGGCGTCGAGCTCGACCACGAGAGACGCGTCGTCGTCGATTGCGAACACGCGGCCCTCGAACCAGGCGAGGCCGCCGTAGCCCTTCTTCACACCGCCGCGAGGCTTGATGCGCTCGAGCGCTTTCACGGGCCGAGCCTCGATCGCGTAGCGCCAGTTGGTGGCGCGCTGCGCCTCGGCGTCGTGGTGCCCGTAGATCGCACAGTCGAGCCCGACCTTGCTGATCCCTTTCGTCCACGCCTCGGGCACCAGGAAGGTAGCGCTGGTCACGTCGGGTGAGTGATCGAGGCGAACGAATAGGACGGGGCAGGGGTGATCGTTGCCCAGCTTCGCGTCCCGCCACTCGACGAACTTCGTGCCAGGGTCAAAGAGCTTGCCGCCGAACGCCTTGTCGACCGGGTTCTTCGCTAGCTTCTTCTCGTCGCCCCAAGCGGTGTTCAGCTCGTTCCATGCCGCGCTCAGCGCACGGGCGTAAAACACCTCCGCTGTCGAGCAGGTCTCGTCTGCGTGGGTGCAGGCGACGGCCATCTCGACGCGGGCCCACGCCTTGCTCTTGCCCAGCAGCTTGTCGAAGTTGACCGGCCGCCGCCCCGTAGCGAGCACCAACGACCTGGCCGCCTCGGTCGAGACGGTCTCGATCGCCCCAACCGTCACATGGAACGTAGTGGACACTTCCTGCCTGCCTTCCTTACGTCTCCTTGTACCGCAACAAGATGAACCGGATAAAGCACAATCGCATTGATGCCGGCCAGCAGAATGCGTTACCGCTTCGCCGCAGCGGCGATCGTCTCGATGGCGAGGAACATGGGCTCCGGCTCCGACATGAGCAGCCCCTCACGCACGCCCTCGAGCC
>CAITIQ010000444.1 GCA_903892415.1 uncultured delta proteobacterium
CTCAAGAACCTCCGCCCACGCTGGTTCGTCACCCGCGACGCGCACAGCGCAGAGACCGTACTGCTCCAGCCCCGCTGGGCCATGACGTTCATGCGCGGCCCGATGACGCGCGTCGAGATCAAGAGGGCCCGAGGTGTGCCGTGATACGAGAGCGAGCCTTTGCTCGGCCGCTGACGAAGAGCCGAGGCTCGCCTCGTAAGCGCTCGGGCGTGCTACGCTGACGACACCATGCAGGCCCTCAGAGCTCGTGTTCGAAACGGTCGCCTTGTCCTCGATGAGCCGACGAATCTGCCCGAAGGCGCAGAGGTCGAGCTCATGCCGGCCGATGATATGGACGACGAGGAACGCGCCGAACTCAACCGCTCCCTTGACGAAGGTATCGAGCAAGCTCGTGCTGGTAACACGATCGACGGTCCCGCTTTCTTCGCAAGTCTTCGAGCCAACAGGTGACGTTTCGCCTCGTCCCGCCGAGAACTAACGAGCGCTGACGAATGGTGGCGAGAGAATCGGCCAAGTGCGCCAGACGCCCTCCGAAATTGAAGTCCTCGCGGCGATCGAACGAGTGGTGGAGCAACCGGAGTCAGGCCTTCTCGTAGGTTCTCGGCAGAACGAGCCGGTGCGACGGGTCCTCGCGCCCGTCTCGCGTCGACTGATCTACTACTTCGTCGACCGCGAGGTTGTGACGGTGCTCCGCGTCGTCGGTGCGGAGCGCGGCACGCAACCTCGCTTCGATAAGAAGACGTCGCTCTCGTAGCGGCCACGGTTAACCACCTATCGCCCCCAAGCGCGGCGCGTGCGCGTCAGGGAGCAGCCCTTCTTCTTGGTTGGGCAGAAAGGTCGCCTTAGCATCTTCGCCCCGTCGAGCGCAGGTCCACATCTGCTTCAGTCGACTATAGTTTATACCACCCACGCTTGTATCGAGTTAGCCTGTTCCATCCTCTCCGAAGGCGATCACCGATGGTTAGCTGGTCCTCGAACTCGAGTGACAGGTCAGGGTGACCGACCATGGCACCTTCCTCGCTAACCCCTATAGGTTGCAGTCCTAGGATGATTCGCTCGACCACAATCGGAAAGGCCCAGACGTTTCCGACTCTGACCCCTTTACCTAGTAGTCCGTCGGGGCAATTCCGGCGCAGGTACGAATTGGCAACCGCTCGAGCAGCGTCTTCAGTCATCGGGCCTTGAATCCCCTTAGCGGGCCGTCCTTTGCGTCACCACCATTGCCTTCGAGCGTTTGACCAATTCCCGCGTTCACATGGGCTCGAGCGTCATCGTTGCGTTCAACCTTCCGCTCAGGCGCGGAATTGAACCTTGTTCCGGGGATGCGCGGGTGCCAACTCTCCCAGCCGTTCGACGTTTGCATCTCTTCCACGAGCGTGCGGAACAGCTGGTAGTCAGCCCAGCTCGTCAGGTGGTCCTTGTGAAAAGGCAGGAGGTTGAATCGATAGAGCGGTGAGGTTGGGTCATCCGTCAAATACCCGCAGTGAACAGATCCCCGGCGGGAATGCGCGCTCCACACGTAAAGCAGACCTTGCGGCTAACTCGGAACGCCTCGGCGGCTGCCAATCGCACCTCGACCTTCGGGCGCAGAGGCCAGGTCTCGTAGCAGCCTCGGTGCAGTGTGCAACCACTAATCGCGTAGAGGGGGCTCCGTTGGTTCGGCTCGAAGTGAGGCACGCTGATTCGTGACTCGCCCTTAAGGACGGGGCTGTTGCAGATTCCGCAGCGCATACCGAATCGAAAGGTCATCGTGGATCTTCAGTCTAGCGAATCGCGGTATCGAAAGAGAGCCCGCGCCCATATGCAACTAGTGGCGGACGAGGTGCGCCATCGCGGCAACCAGGTGCGCCATAGCGGCAACCCAGAGCGGGGATCGGGCCTCGAATTCACCGTTTTGTTGAATTCGCAGCTCGATCCCGGTGGGATCGACGCCGTATCTGAGCAAAACGTCCAATTGGACCGCCCATCCCCACCGCGTGAGACGCGTGAGGCGCTGGGCGGTCGCAGCTCGCCCTCCGGCGCATTGCGCACTAAACCAAGATCCGCCCGCCTACTTCAGCCTGGTCCTCGGTGCGACGGCCGGGTCGAGCGGGCGCGCGGGGTCCATGGCGCGGCGCGCGCCTTCGATGGCGACGCGGACTTGCGCGTCGAGCAGGAGTTTGGGGTCGGGCGAGAGCTTGTCCCACTGTTCGAGTAGGAACGTTCCTTCGCCGAGGGCGATGGCGAGCTGGACCTGCATGAAAACGCGGTTGGTCTCGAGGAAGCTTCGATTCGGGCCTTCGGTCGTAGCGTTCTTTGAGGCGTCGCGGATCGTCTTGGCGAGGGCCTCATCCCCAGCTTTGGCGACCAGGCTTGCGTAGTAGAGGCAGTTGTTGCCGCAGCGCTGGGCGGCGAGGTCGGCGGGCGGTATTGAGCGCTGGGCATCGGCCCAGAAGCGCTTGGCGATTGCGGCGGTGGCCGGGCCTCGCACGCTGGCCGGTAGTGCCTCGAGCGCGGCGCGGGCTTCGACTTTTCCGGCCTCGACGTCGGCGGCCACTTGCGCGAGGACGGCGTTGGCCTCGCTTTCGTGGCCGGTCGCTCGCAACACCCGCACGAGCTCGAGGCGGCCTTTCGGCGAGGGCTCGAGCAGCCGCTCGTACTCGGCGCGCACCTTCGCGTAGCGAGCCTCGTCTGAAGTCACCTCCTTGCAGGCGAGCAGCGCCTCCAGCATGCGCGCCCGTTCTACGGCGTCCTCGTTTGCAACCAGCGCTCGCGCGTCCTTCTCCTTGCAGCGGTCGGCGGCGAAGGCGGCCACGCGTCCTCGCAACAGCGACCGCATCTCGGCGACCTCACCGCCGGCGACAGCCCCTACGTCGGTATCGATGACCTGTTGCACTTTTGCTGGGTCTTCACCCAAAAGCGCTAACACCCCGAGCCACACTCGCGCATCGATTGAAAGTGGGCGAGCCGCGGTTTGTTCGATGCGCTCGAGCGTGCGACGCAAGGCAACGTCGTCGCCCGTCGACGCGTAGGCCCGCGCGAGTTGTGGAGCCAATTCGATAGCGACCTTCGCGTCTTCGCAGGCACGTTCGAGTTGTGCGAGCTTCGCTTGGTGCTCGGCGGGATCGATAGCCTTGTAGGCAAACGCGATATCGACCGCGTAGCCCGCCTGCGGCATACGCAACTCGCTGCCAATCGCTTGTTCGGCCAACGCGAGCCACGCCCGCGCTTGCTCACGGCGCTCATCGCGTACAGCCGGAGAGGCGCTGGCCGAGCCGCTAGCCAAAAGCTCCACGCTGCTGCTCGCCGGCGACGTTCCTGTTGTTCCGGCACCGGGGCTCGCGCCCTGCGAACAAGCGCATAGGGAGGCCAGCGCAGCCGCCATCGTCCAGGCCAAGCTGTTCCGATTGATCCGACGCATCACCGAACTCACCGGCCTTTTTGACTCTTCTCGAGCAGCTGTTTGCGCAGCGATTGGAAGGCTTCGCTCACGCTGGGATCCGAGGTGAGCCGCGACGCCCAATACGCCTCAGCGGCGCTGCGTTCGACCTCGCTAAGCCCTACGCGCGCTAACGCTTCAGCCTGAGAGGCCCCGTTCTCGAACTCGACGCAGAGTGCGACGTATTTGGAGAACGGTACCTCTGGAGTTGGAACGGGGAACTCCTTGGTACCTGTCGGAGTACGCGGTGGCGGTGGCGGAGCCGGCGGCGGCGGGCGCTTGGCCTTCGCCTCGAACGGCAGCGTCGGTATCTTGGGCGCAGTGTCGTCGATCAAAGCGGTGCCCGACATGCGCAACCCCTTTGCGGCGAGGATATGAGCAGGAAGCTCGACAGCAGCTCGCGCCTTTGGCGCCGGCTCTACCGCTGGAGCGGCTGGCGCGGCCGGAGCAGGGCTGGGCTCGAGCTTGCTCTCCGCGCGAAGCGCCTCGGCGTTCGGCTGCCGCAGATAGCTCGGTAGTTCGGTGCCCTTGGGCGGGCTTTGAACCGGCTCGGCCGA
Source organism: uncultured delta proteobacterium (assembly GCA_903892415.1). GTDB lineage: Bacteria > Myxococcota_A > Polyangia > Polyangiales > Polyangiaceae > Xiheicaenibacterium. The sequence goes on from CAITIQ010000444.1 coordinate 3,976, forward strand.
CGGCTCATTCGGGAGCTTCCGCAGCTGCGGAAGTGGTGCCACCTCGCGTGAGCCCTTCGTCTTGCTCTTCGACTGCGACTCGACTGTCGATGGTGAGGGCCTGCGCGAACGAACCATCATCTCGAGCGTCGAGTAGGCGCGCGCGAAGCGCATCACGGCCTCGGCATCCCCGCGGCCAAGCCCCGTAGCGATCTCAGCGCCAAGCCGTGCGCCTGCACGTTCAACCTGTTCGTCGGTTACGCCCAGCCGCTGGAAGATGACGCGAACGTCTTCAGGTTGGTAATACGCTTTGTAGACCAAAGCCTCGGCGCAGCGTTCGAGGGAGAGCTCGTCGTCGTTACTGCTGCTCATGTCGCAGGCTCCTCATCGGGCTTCTTCCGGCCGCTCAGATAGTCCGGCACCTCGATCGAGGTGATGCCGTTCTTCTTGAACGATGGGTGAATGTACTCAACGAGCGGATCGCGCTGCACTCGCTGCAGATCCGTCATCTTGTCGGGGGCTGGGGGTACTTGGTAAGCGATCGATGCGTCCATGAAGACCGACTTGATCGCCTTCGACGGCATGCCCTGCCCGGCCAACCCTTTGAGCTCGTTACCGCGCCATACCACGCGCGACTTGCCCTGCCGATCGTGCGTCAGGATGATCGTGAGCCGCATCGAATGACCTTCGATGAACTTCGGCGGGTACGGCTTGCGATCCTTGGGGTTGCGGACGCCTTCATTGATGCGTTTGCGCAGGTCAGTGGCTTCGTCGATCAACGTCGCCAAGTCTTTCTCGCGCGCACCGGGCGCATACATCACGCGGGCAAGCTCGGTGCACGGCGCGTAGATCAGCCAGTAGGCCTGCAGGCTCTGGTAGTAGGGCGTGTTGCGGAGAGACAACGCGTACTTCGCCATCGAGAAGTTCGCCTTGGATGAGTGCCCCCACATCACCGCAGCAGGGCGGACGTAAAGGATGTCCTTGTCCGAGGACGTAGGCGGTATCCCCGGGTACTTGGGGTTCTCAATCTCCGGCACGGTGATCACCAGCCGCGCGAAGCCGACAGGTCGGCAGCGGGCAAGATGCGCGGTCATCTCATCGAGCTTCCCTTTGTCGACCTTGGGCATCGTGCCGAAGCCGACGAAGTTGCCGCCAATTCCGTCCACGTACTGACCGCAGTAGATGCCCCAGTTGGAAGTGCGCTTCCACATCAGGTACTCGGAGGCGACCGAGTCTTCCACCTTCTCGCCACGCTTGGCGTTGGTCTGCGGGTGAGAGTTGGTGTCGAGCACCTGGAGCACGCGGGTGCCGTCCGCCTTCTTCCAATTGCGCAGTCCGGCGTAGATATGTGAGCCGGGGACCTGCGCGTGAAACACCATCTTGGCCCAAACCACGGGGCCTGAGTCGACCTGCTCTTTTTTGGTTGGATCGGGCGGCACCGCCATTACGTGGCCCTGACTGGTGACGTCCTGCTTACCTTGGTCCGCGACGGCGGTGGCTTGCTGCAGCTCACCTTGTCGGACTTGCTCCATCAGCCCGCCGTAGATGCCGATGCCCATCACAGGCGCCGACTTTTCGAGTTCCTCCTTGCGCTTCTTCGCCGCCTCGACCTCCTTGTTGTGATCGGCGACTCCCTTCGCGCTCGCGAGCTCGACCGCGATCGCGGCATTGCGCGTCTTCTTGCTGGTGTAGTCGACGACCCAGCCGCCCTCGTTGTCGTCCCACTTGCAGACGGAAAGCGGCACGAGGACCTCCTTCGACTTGGTGTCGCCGTAGGGGTTGAAGGTGACGATCGTCCCCGGTCCGAACGTCGCGCCCTCCGCCTCCGCTGCCTTGTAGGCGGCCTCGATGGTCAGCGCCTTGGGTACGTGCCCGTACGGCTTGTCGGGGTTTTTGGGCGCCGTACCGAGCCACTTCCCGATGCCACCTGCGCGGTCGGCCGTGTTGAAGACGCGGTTGTGAGCGCACTGCCCCGCCACGAAGCCAGCGAGGTTCATGTGCTCTTCGATGGTGAGGCCGCGGGCCAGGTTCATGTACGTCGCCAAGAACTGGCAGGCCATCCATAGCGAGTAACAAGGGTCGTCGTTCTTCAGCCAGTTCTCCTCCTTCGCCGCATCGGCCGGGAAGCCTTTCCACCATCCGTCTGCGTTGACGACGCTCCACTTCAGGAACTTCGGCTGGAAGCGTTGATAGATATACGGGACCTGGCGCGAAGCGATGTCGGGCTTGACGGACTGCTCCGCCAGAGGATCGCTGTCGTACGGATCCTCTTCCTCGATGGGTAACTTTGGTATGGCAGCGGTGATGTTCGGCCCGCCGTAGGCGACGCCCCAGAAGGTCTCTTCGACCCGCCGTGCCCAGCGCTCCTCTGCCATCTGGTCTTCGTCGTACTTCGACGTGATGTCGTTGCGCGCCGCCTTGGCGTTGTCCCAAATCGGATCGAACACCGACTTCTTGACCATGAAATTCGGCGTCTTGAGCAGACAGTCGTCAACGATCCAACTGATCACTTCGCCGATGTAGCCCGCCGTCTTCTCCGAGAAGAAATCGGCCGCGCTCGCGGGAAAGGTTGCGCCTACCGTTGCGTCCGGCGCCATGCGGTCCTCACCGACGAGCACCTCGTTGATACACACCGAAAGGCGCGGGGGCTCGTCCGTGTAGGTGCCCGGCTCGGACAGTTCGGTCTTCTTCTTTCCGACTTCTTTACCCATCTGAACCTCTCGTGGTCAGTGACCGTGGCGCTTCTCGAGCGCCTGCTTGGTCGCTTCATCGATGACGCCGCTCGGCTCCAGCTCGTGGTCGCCTTGAAAATCCAACAAGGCTGCGCGGGCCGCCTCATCCAAATCGTCGTCGGCCGGGCCTGTGTAGTAACCAAGGTTGCGTAGACGAACTTTGACGCCCGCCGTCGTGTCGATCGCTGGGGTCTCGATCAGCACCAGCGTGTATTCACGCTGTTTGCCCGTCGGGTACTTTTCAATCCAGAGCGTGAGGGTCGCCGTCTTCGCCGCCTCTGGCACGTCATGCTCGACCGTTCCGTCCGAGGAGGTCTCGCCGCTCCACTTCTCTGCGTCGACGCGCAGTTCATAATGCTTCGACGCGTACGGCTCGAAGTTCTCATCAGAGAGCCGCACGCTGAGCTTCTTGGTCTGCTGCTCGGACTCATCGCTGCTGCTCGCCGGCGTGGTCTTCTTGCAGTTCAGGTACAACATCTTGCCCTTCAGGCTCGCGTCCTGATCCAGCTCGAGCGACGACTCCTTCGCGTAGATCTTGATCGTATCGGCAGCGAGCTCGGCCTTGTCGGTGAGCTTGAGCGCAGGGCCGTCGCCCTCGACCGTGACCGCCTCTCCCTTCAACTTGATCGTCGGTGCACGCAAGGTGATCGCGTCGTGCGTCAGCTCGATCGAGCTCTCACCACAACGAAGCACCAAGCCTCCGTGCGCGTCGATGCGCGCTACGTCGTCCACAGTGAGCCCGTAGCTGCCCTGAATCTGCAGATCGGCGTGACCGGGTGCCTCGGGCGAACCAACGACCAGCGTGTACGAGCTGTTGGCGCGCAACGTCAACGGCCCGACCACCCGCTCATCCGATGGGCCGTTCACCTCGCGTCGATCCGAGCCTTCGATCGCGACGACGCGATCCTCCGAGATCGTCACGGCGAGGTCCCCATCGATGCGCTCGCGATAAAGGCCGGATACCTCGAGCTGCCCGCCGGCCGAGAGCGAGGTCACCGCCGGACCGACGACGAGCAAGGTCTTTGCGCCGGCCACCGTCTCACTATGGCTGCCCGCGACATCCACGCTGCGGTCGCCGCCAACGGCTGTGTGCTGGTTGCGGCCCACCTTCGTGTTGTGATCGCGCTGCGCGATCATGCGCAGCTCCTCACCGCCGGCAGCGTCCTGGAAGGAGATCTCGTTGAAGCCGGCGCTGTCGGGGGTGCTCTTCGTCTTGATGCCGCTGCGCGTCCGCTCGTGCGGCAAGGCGAAGGGCGGTGCGTGTGTCGCGTTGGGTAAGCAGCCAACCACGATGGGCCGATCCGGATCGCCACCGAGATAAGCCACAATCACCTCCATGCCGATGCGCGGGATGAACTGGTGGCCCCAGCCCGAACCGGCCCAACCTTGAGCGACGCGTAGCCAGCAGGAGCTCCGCTCATCGCTGGAACCCAGCATGTCCCAGTGAAACTCCACTTTGATGCGCCCGAGCTCGTCGGTGTAAATCTCCTCGCCGCTCGGCCCAACGACGGTGGCTCCCTCCATCGACTGGCGCACTCTCCGCTCTGGGCGCGGCGGCCGGAACAAGAAGTCCTGCTTCACGCAGGAGAGCTCGTTGGCGTAGCTCGACTCGCTGCCTTGGGCTTTGCCTTGGTGGCGCACCTCGGTGACCGCGTACTTCCCAGACAGCTCGGAGTCTTCATGCTCCTCGAGCGTGAAGGCCCGCCCAGGCGCGAGCCTGGCGCATTCGCTGCGACCGCGAAAAAGCTGGCTCTTGCGTGTCAGCTGCTGACGAACAACCTCGGCGTCACGCGACACGGCTTGCATCTCTCCATATGGGCCGGCTGGCTCCACCACGGTGTCCAGCCCAACCACCGGCTTCTTGCGCGGGAAGGCCTGCGCAGCGGCCGGCACCGGAGCCGCCGAGGTAGCAAAGCGTGACGGGAACTTGAAGTCGTACTCGTCACAAAGCACGCTCTTGGACCCTTCGCGTGACCCTGCAACCAGCTCGGACACATGGTGCTCCTCACGCAACATCGCGCCTCCGGCCTCGTCGATAGGGCGATAAACGAGCCGCTCGCCGCCATCCAGCGGGCGGTAGCGCGCCGAATGATCGAACACAGTGACCACCTCGTGCACAGTGGCGGCGTCCGAGTCGAGCGGGTGGTCTACGCGGAACACCAGGCCTTCTTCGGCGAAGAGCCCGGTAAGGAAGTCCCAGTCGGTGCTGTCGTACTGGATGCAGACCTCACGAACGGGCAGCGTCCCTAGACACTCGATGCGTAGCTCGACACCGTGCTCGTCGAACAGTTTGCGGGCGATCTCCAGCGTCGTGAGCTCCTGAAAGACCCGGCTGGTCTTGCGCCTCGTCAGGCGCGTTGCAGCGGGGACGATGCGAACGCGGTGCGACGCGCGGCCGTGCGCCAGCACCTTCCCGCGCCAGAAACGATCCACGATGCCGGTGACCAACCGGGTATGCCCGGCGTGAATCAGCAGCCGCACGCGATGACCGAGCACCGCCTCCGCCGACAGCGGCGATGAAGCAACGAAGGTCACATCGAAGTGCGGCAAGGCGTTCAGCCGTTCGCGGCCACGAAACAAACCGACGGTGAACTCCTCGGTTTGGCCTTCCAAGCTCAGCGTGAAACGATGGGCCGCCATTAGCCCACCATCACAGTGCCGACAGCAACGACGCTGCCGTTGGGAGCATCGGCCGGGTCATTGCAGGTGAGCGCTGTGTCACCAGCGCGCGCCACCGGTTTGTCGTTGGCCATCACGGTGCTGCTTCCCATCTGAATGGTCGCCTTGTTCGAAGGTTGTTTTTGAAACGGCCCCGCGGCTGGGATGTGCTCAGGCTTGTTGGACGCCGTGCTGCCTTGCAGCGCCAACGGTTGGTCTTCGCACTGGATGTCTGCGCTGAGGTCCCCGTCGATCTCCCCGGTGAACGGCATCGGCGTCGGCGTCGGAACGGGCCCGCCAGGCGACGAAACCATGAGGATATGCACGTCCGTCCCAACCACTCGATCCCCTTTTTTGGCCGCCGGTACGCCCATCAAACAAGCCTCTTTCTGTGAAGCTGGAGGTTATTGAGGGCGTGATGCTACTGCACACGTACACTCCGTGCGTGAAGGATTCTCAGCTTCAGGTTCGCTCCGCTCGGCCCTCCGATCGCGAGGCGCTGGGTGCGCTGGCGGCGGCGCTGGTGCGCATGCATCACGAGCTCAATCCGCGGCGCTTTATGTCCTCGGAGGGGATTGAGGCTGGCTACGGCCGTTGGCTGATCAAGGAGTCGATCGAGCCGTCGGCGTTGGTGTTCGTAGCTGAGCTCGCGGGCCAGGTCGTGGGTTACGTGTATGCGCGCTTGGAAGAGAAGAGTTGGAATGACCTATTGGAGGCGCACGGCAAGCTTCATGACGTGTTCGTGATTCCGAGCGCACGCAAGCTAGGCGCAGCTCGCTTGTTGGTGGAGGCGGCCTGCAAAGAGTTGGAGCGCCGCGGCGCACCGAGGATTCTGCTGGCAACAGCGGTCGAGAATGAGCCCGCGCAACGGCTGTTCGCCTCGCTAGGCTTTCGCACCACGATGGTGGAGATGACCCGAGAAGCCGTCTCAACCTAAGTTGGTATCAGGCGTGAACGGAAGCGGGCCTTCTTGTTCGGAGTCCCAACGTTGAAAGAGGGCTTTGGGCTTTCCTGCGCTGGGGTGAATCACCACGTGGGTGCGCGTGGTGTACTCACTATGGGCCTGCTCGTCTTCAGCCCATGAGCCTAAGTTGATATAGGTCGTATCGCCGGCGGGGATGCTGGTGGGTACATGGGTATGGCCCATCACCACGAAGGGCACCGAGAACAGTTGGGCCAGGGCGTCGGCGCGCAGCGCGAGCTGCTCGCTCGGGTCCACCTTACGCAGCTTGGTCAGATGCCGATGCAATAGCGACCAGGTGATGAGCACGCCCAAGCCGGCTAACAAGGTATGGCCCTGAAACGCGCCGAAGATCACCAGCGCAAACAGCGCCAAGATCGCCGCCATCCCCAGCGCGATACGGTCCAGCAGGACGCTGGCCAAGATGCCGTGAATTGAATGGCTGATCGGTGGCATCTGCAAACGCAATAGCGCTTTGAGTCTGGCCTTCCCGATGCGCGTCGCTTTGGCCAGCAATGCAACGCGACGCTCATGCTCTTTGCGCAGCGCGGTCGCCGCCTCCGAAACGTGACCCCGACGGAGACGGAAGAGCTCGGCCACAGCTCGCGCAAAACGCACGCCGAGCCGCAGGCCACCGCCAACCCCGAGCCGCACGCCGAGCATCAGGTAGTCGAGCGCCCCCATCTTCTCATGCCCATGTTCGGACAGCCCCTTGGTCGGCCGTACGACGAAGCGCAGCAGCACGTCACTCACACAACGCGCAATCCGCCGAGGGTCCAGCGGGGAGAGCGGTGCCATTACATAGGCAAACGAGCAGAACGGATCGTATTGATGGCCGTGCTCGATGTAGGCCACACCGTCGCGCAAGAAGAACCACGGGCTGAACTCGATGCGCCCCAGGAACTCCTCCGCCTCGAGGGCTCGTTCGCCCCGGCTCGCCCGCGCCAATAGGTCATTACGCAGGTCTTCTTTGACGGCGTCCCAATGAAACTCAATATCGTGATTACCGTGAACCAGCGTTAGCGCGTTACCCTCGGCGAGGAACGCGGCCAGCGCGTCAAAGACGTCCCCGTGACGGTCGAGCACCCGCTGCAGCTTCAAACGCGCGTGATCGGCCGCATTCCCGAGGCCGTGCTGTCGCTCTTCGTCGGTCAACTCAGTGAGCGCGGCAGCAGCGCTGGTGGGCGAAACCGACATACCGATAAAATCGATGAAGTCCCCCGCGATCACGATGCGCCAGCGGTCCGCTACGCGCGGCTGGCTGCGATAATGCGCAATCAGCTTGATCAGGTCGCGGTCAATCGCCCCCGAGCGCATGACCCGGTGCGGATGCCCATCGACGATGTCGCTGCCGAGATGGACATCGGAGAACACGAGCAGGCTCTCGCTGGGGCAGCTCATGATCGGAAGAGCGGATCGCTGAAGCACTGCCTCGAGTGTGAACTGCGAATATTCTTTCGCAGGTCATCTCTCGGTCAGCTTTGCGTCCCAAACGTGTGACAGTGTCAGCGGGCTGTCACACGATTCGGCGCGCGGAATAGACGGCTCAAAAGAGACCGCGGGCTTTACCGACGGCGGCGATCTCCGGGCGGCGCTTCTCGAGCTCCGGGACGTCTTTTACGGGCAGAAAGCGCGAGGCCGTGCCCTCCCGGGGGACGCGCAAGAAGGTCGGCTCGAGCCCAACCGTCATCTCGCCCAGCAGCCGCTCAAACTGAACGGCCTTCTTACTTCCCACCGACTTCTCGACCTCGACGAAGGAGAAGTTGAACTCGAGATCGCGCAGCGCGCTCGCACGCACCAAGAAGGTGTTGGTGTTGAAGACCCGAATGATCGCCGGATCGAGCGACTTTGGCAGGCGGAACTCCTCGGCGATGATGCGCTTGCCGTTCCAGCGCACAGGCACCCCGCCGCGATCACTTCCCACCTTGTCGACCACCTCCACCGCGAGCTTGGCCTCGCTCTCGGCGAACTGGCCGAGGATGGCCGGGTCCACGGTGGCACCCAGGTTATCGAGGTTGGCGATCCACACATAGCCATCCCCACGGTCGATGATGAAGCGCTCGAGCAAGCCGCTCTTCTCCAGCGCCTCGGGCAAATCCCCGTGGCCGGTGGCATAACAACTTAGGTCACCGTCTTCCTCGTGAAACAGGCTGCCATCGAGGTTGAGTCGCAAGGAGACGCACTGCTCGAAGGCAGCCACATTGCGACCGTCGTGTCGCTCACCGAGGGCCTCGAGGATCGGCTTGTGGGTGGCCTCGCTGGTCATCAGCCAAAGTGGCATTGGCTGGGTTGCACCTTGTGAAAGCGCGGCCTGCTCGGCCAGCCGCAGGTCGAGGAAGGTCCTGCCCGGGAGGGCCTCCACCAACGCTTTGACCACCCCGCCCATGCGCGTCGCCATGCCGCCCGCGAGCACCACCAGCGCGACCTTGCCCTCGCGCAAAAGCGCCTTTCCGCGCTCCGACCACTCCTGAAAACGCGGGTGCGTCTCATCGGCGGCCTGCACTAGATCGCTATCGAGCGGCGGCTCGACCCCGCTCGGCAAGCGGTTGCGCTCATCCCGATTGACGCCAATCCCAGCGGCCTGCTCGAGCAGACGCTCCTCGCGGAAGCCGCGGGCCAGCAGCCGGCTCTTGAGTTCAGGAGCGAGAGACGCGAGTTCGGCGGACAGGGAGTTCGACATGGGCGGGCAGTTTACACGGCTGCGTGCGCAGATCAGCGCCTCGCTTTGACGCGCTGCGCATGCGCGCGTTGGTGCGGCTCAAAGACCACCAACACTTCGACTTCGACGGTCGTTCCCCAGGCTCCACCGGGTGTGTATCCTGCCGCGTCCGCCGCGCCCAAAGCCGGTCAGGGACGAGAGGTTGAACAGGCATGGAAACGCTACCGCATTGGATCAACGGTCGACCGCAAAGCAGCAAAGGAGACCGCAAAGGAGACGTCTTCAACCCCGCCACGGGCGAGGTGCAGAAACACGTTCCGTATGCCACCGTCGATGAAGTCGACTCGGCCATCGGCGCGGCTTCCAAGGCGCTCGAGAGCTGGCGACATGCCTCGCTCGCCACCCGTACGCGCGTGCTCTTCGCCTTCCGCGAATTGATGAACACCCACAAGGACGAGATCGCCAAGCAGCTCACGCTCGAGCACGGCAAGGTGTTTTCGGACGCTCAAGGTGAAGTGCAACGCGGCCTCGAGGTAGTGGAGTTCGCCTGTGGGCTCGCGCACCTGCTCAAGGGGGAAATCAGCGAGAACGTATCGACCGACGTCGACTCCTATTCGCTCCGTCAGCCGGTCGGCGTGGTCGCGGGCATTACGCCCTTCAACTTCCCGGCCATGGTGCCAATGTGGATGTACCCGCTGGCCATCGCTTGCGGTAACACCTTCGTCCTCAAGCCCTCCGAGCGGGACCCGAGCGTCACCAACATGTGCGCCGAGATGCTGGCCAAAGCCGGCGTGCCCGAGGGCGTCTTCAACGTGGTGCACGGTGACAAAGTCGCGGTTGACCGCCTGCTCACCCACCCCGAGGTCAACGCCATCAGCTTCGTCGGCTCTACACCGATTGCGAAGTATATTTACGAGACCGGCACGCAGCACAACAAGCGTGTTCAAGCGCTCGGCGGCGCCAAGAACCATATGGTCGTCCTGCCCGACGCAGATATGGATCTAGCGGCGGACGCCGCGGTGGGCGCCGGTTACGGCTCCGCCGGCGAGCGTTGTATGGCCATTAGCGTCCTCGTCACCGTGGGCGGCGCCGCTGACAAGCTGCTGCCGAAGATCCGCGAGCGCATCGCCGAGCTCAAGGTCGGTAACGGTCTGGATCCGGCCTCGCAGATGGGCCCGCTCATCACCCGCCAGCACATGGAGAAGGTCGCTTCCTACGTCGCTCAAGGCGCATCGGAAGGCGCAGACGTGCTGATCGACGGTCGCACCTTGAAGGTCCCCGGCCATGAGCGCGGCTTCTTCCTAGGGCCCTGCCTAATCGACAATGTGGCCCCCAACATGCGCATCTACCAAGAGGAGATTTTTGGGCCGGTGCTCAGCGTGGTGCGGGTCGAGACCTACGACGACGCGATTCGGCTCATCCACGAGCACCAATACGCCAACGGTACGGCCATCTTCACCAATGACGGGGGCGCCGCTCGCAAGTTCCAGCATGAGATCCGCGTCGGCATGGTCGGCATCAATGTGCCTATCCCGGTGCCGATGGCCTACTACTCCTTCGGCGGGTGGAAGCAGTCCTTGTTCGGCGACCTGCACATCTACGGGCCGGACGGCGTCAAGTTCTACACCCGCAACAAGGTCATCATCAATCGCTGGCCGGATCCGCGTTTCCGCGGAGTTGATCTCGGCTTCCCCCAGAACCGCTAATCGGGAGCGCAGAGGCAAACCATGCAAAACCTCATCGACCTGCTCAAGGCAGACCGAGCCGAAGAGACCTTCGGCGACAAGAAGCCACTGTACACGCCCGCCGAGGCCCACGCCGAAGCGGAGCGGTGCCTCTATTGCACGGACGCTCCGTGCATCAAGGCATGCCCAACGGCGATCGACATTCCCACCTTCATCAAGAAGATCGCCTCGGGCAATGTCAAAGGCAGCGCCAAGAAGATCCTGGAGCAGAATCTACTTGGTTATTCTTGTTCACGCGTATGCCCTGTCGAGGAGCTTTGCGTGGGGGATTGCGTGTACAACGGCTGGGAACGCGAGCCGATTCAGATTGGCCGTCTCCAGCGTTATGCCACGGAGACGGCGCTCAACGCCGACGCCAAGGCTCACTTCAGCCCCAAACAAATAGCTAGTCCGAAGAAGGTCGCTTGCATTGGGGCTGGCCCTGGCAGCCTAGCGTTCGCAGGCGTGCTGGCGCTGGAAGGCCACAAAGCCACCATCTTCGAGAAGCGGTCGGTGCCCGGTGGGCTCAACACCACCGGCATTGCCCCTTATAAGCTCAAGGCCAAAGACGCCGTCCGCGAGGCCGAGTGGATCGTCGATATGGGGGTTGAGCTAAAGCTAGGCTCCGAGCTCGACGGCGCTGGCGTTGCTGCGCTCCTACCTCACTATGACGCTATCTTCCTCGGGCTCGGGCTCGGGGAAGATACCTCGCTTGGCGCAACCAATGAGGCCGGCGAGGGCGTCATCGGAGCCACCGCCTGGATCGAGCAGATGAAGCTCGGCACCATCAGCAAGCCAAAGGGCACGGTGCTGATCGTCGGCGGCGGTAACACGGCGATCGACGTAGCGCGGGAGTGCGCCGGGCTCGGCTGCGAGGACGTGGCAATGGTCTATCGCCGCGGCGTCGCGGAGATGAGCGGCTATGCGCATGAGCTCGAGGGCGCGCGGATTGAAGGTGTTCGCTTCATCCCGCACGCCGTCATTACCTCCTTCGTACGCAATGAAGCAGGGGCGCTCACCGGCGCTATGGTGGCCGACGCCAAAGACGGCAAAGCCGTCGCAGGGAGCGAGAAGCTCGTGCCCTGTGAGCTATGCATTCTCGCTATCGGTCAATCCAAGCTACGCGCGCTGGCCTCAGCCTTGCCCGACGTCACGCTGGACGCCAAAGGCTGCGTGGTGGTGGACGGTAAAACCCGCCAAACGGGCAATCCCAAAATCTTCGCCGGCGGGGACTGCATCAACGGAGGCAAAGAGGTGGTCAACGCCGTTGCCGACGGGCGTGATGCAGCTCGCGCTCTCCTTCAATCCTGGGCTCAGTGACCCCTTCTAAGCAGGACCACCAACATGGCTGACCTTTCCGTCACCTTTGCAGGCATCAAGAGCCCAAACCCCTTCTGGCTCGCTTCGGCGCCGCCCGCCAACACCGGCGAGCAGGTCATGCGCGCGTTCGACGCAGGTTGGGGCGGCGCAGTGTGGAAGACGCTGGGGGACCCCATCGTCAACGTTTCGAGCCGCTTCGGCTCGGTGGATCTCGGCACCTACAAGATGATGGGCCTCAACAACATTGAGCTCATCACTGACAGGCCGCTGGAGGTGAACCTCAAGGAGATCCGCGAGGTCAAACGGCGTTATCCCAAACACGTCGTCATTGCCTCGCTGATGACCGAGACCAAAGAGGATTGGCGCGTACTGATTCAGAAGTGTGAGGACGCCGGAGTGGACGGGCTGGAGCTCAACTTCGGCTGTCCGCACGGTATGTGTGAGCGCGGGATGGGCTCTTCGGTTGGGCAGGAGCCCAAGCTCATCACCGAGATCACCAGCTGGACGAAGCAATTCGCGAAGACGCCGGTGCTCGTCAAACTAACGCCTAACACCGGCGACATCGAGGAGGCCGGCCTGGCCGCCGTTGCAGGCGGTGCCGACGGCATCTCCCTCATCAACACCATTAAGAGCATCGTCGGCGTCGATCTGGACCGGATGGTGCCGCTGCCGCGCGTCGGCAACGGTTCGACCAACGGCGGTTACTGCGGGCCGGCGGTCAAGCCCATCGCCCTGCACCTGCTCGCTGCGCTCGCCGCCAACCCCCGCATCAAGGTGCCGATCTCGGGCATTGGCGGTATCTCCAATTGGCGCGACGCAGCCGAGTTCCTAGCGCTCGGCTCAACCTCGGTCCAGGTGTGCACCGCCGTTATGCATTACGGCTACCGCATCGTGGAGGACATGATTGAAGGTCTCTCCAACTTCCTCGATGAAAAGGGGATGAAGAGCGTGGCCGAGCTGCAAAGCAAAGCTGTCCCGGCCTACCAGGATTGGGGCGATTTGGACCTCGGTTACAAGCTGGTCGCCAAGATCGATCCGAAGACCTGCATTGGCTGTCAGCTGTGCGTTACCGCCTGCAATGACGGCGCTCATCAATGCATCTTTACCGGCAATGAGGAGAAGCAGCGTCCGCCGCACGCCCACACGCACGGCAAGGCAGCTCCTCCCAAGCCGTTCGTGCTCGGAACCATCGCCGGAGATCGCTTGCCTTGGGTGGATGAGCCGGAGTGCGTTGGCTGCAACCTCTGTCAGTTGGTCTGCCCGGTCGCCGGCTGCATCACCATGGCGGAAGAACGTCAGTCCACCGGGGACACCTGGAACCAGCGAGTGAAAGACGGTCGGGACAAGGTGCCTGGCGGTATCCACGACTGACCGTAACGATCTCGCTTCGAGACCAAAGCCGGGTCGCAAGCCCGGCTTTTCTCGTATTGAGACGACGTCGTATCATAAACATCGTTTGTCGTATTTACACTTATTACAGTCGTTTCGTCGAGCCAACAGTCGAGTCAGCAGCGGCCCTGGGAGTTGCCCGCCAGCGCTTTTGCGACCTCAGAGGCGGCCGAACTCGATGGTAGGCAAGCGCCCCTGCGTGAGTTGCCCCAGCCGCCGGAGAGAAGTAAGCGGGGGGCATGCTGAAGTGCAGTTCCTCGGTTTGGTTCGCCCTGTTCTTGGCCGCGTGCAGCCCCGCTGCTTCCAACGGTCGCATGCCCGAGCAAACGTCCACGCCCAGCGCGAGCGCCTCGTCGGCCCCGGTGGCTGAAGGGCCGCGCACCACGTTCGAGAACCCCGGCGGTATGTGGTTGCCCGAGCAATTGGCGCTGCAAACGCAGAACCTTAAGGACGTCGGTTTCACGATCGACCCTGCGGCGTTGACCAAGCCGACCGAGTTCCCCTTGGGCGCGGTGGTGTCCCTGGGCGGTTGCTCGGCGAGCTTCGTTTCCTCGGACGGCCTGATCATCACCAATCACCATTGCGTGACCGGCGCGCTGCAGTTCAACGCGACGAAGGATAAGAACCTGCTGACCGACGGCTTCGCCGCCAAGACGCGCGCAGACGAGCTTTCGGCCGGGCCCAGCCAGCGGGTGTTCGTCACCCAAGCGATGAAGGATGTCTCGGCCACGGTGCGTGAAGGCTTGGCCGCCCTGCCCAATGACTTGGCGCGCTACCAAGCTATCGAGGACCGCTCCAAGAAGCTGGTGGCAGAATGCGAGAAAGGCCGCGAGGGCATCCGTTGTTCGGTGGAGAAGTTCTTCGGCGGGGCCGAGTTCCGGCTGATTGAGCAGCTGGAGATCCGCGACGTGCGCTTGGTGTTCGCGCCGCCGGAGGGCATTGGCAACTACGGCGGTGAGGTGGACAACTGGCGTTGGCCGCGACACACCGGGGACTTCTCCTTCTTGCGCGCCTACGTGAAGAAGGACGGCACGCCCGGGGACTTCAGCGCAGACAACGTGCCCTACAAGCCCAAGCACGTGCTCAGCCTGGCCAAGACGCCCTTGCGCCAAGGGGACGCTGTAATGGTGGCAGGCTACCCCGCTCGCACCAATCGGCTAGCCACGGCCGCAGAGATGAACGCCGCGGTCGAGAACGACATCCCCTACATCATCGACTACTGCGAGAAGTATCTGGCGGTGCTCGAGACGCTGGCCAAGAAAGATCCGGAGCTGGCCATCAAGGCCGAGACCAACATTCGCGGTCTGGCCAACGCACTAACCAACTATCGCGGTCAGCTGGAGGGCCTCAAGAAGGGCGTCGCCGCTGAGAAGTCGGCCGCCGAAAAATCCTTGCTCGCTTGGATTGACGCGGACCCGGCACGCAAAGCCAAGTTCGGTGGCAGCGTGGACAAGACGGTGCTGGCCTTCAATGAGAGCCGCAAGGCGATCGAAGCTGACCGCACCATCCGCGAGACCATGCGGCTCGTACGTGGTTTTTCCACCGCCTATGCCATTGTCCGCAACGCAGAGGAGCGTGCCAAACCCGACGCCCAGCGCGATCCCGAGTACCAAGATCGCAATCAGAAGCGGCTCGAGAATTCGTTCGTGCAGCTGACCAAGCAATGGAGCCCGGAGCTCGAAAAGGCGGTGCTCAAATTGGTCATCGAGCGCGAGCTGGCCTATCCCGCAGAGAAGCGAGCCGGCATCGCCGAGGCGCTGATGGGCAAAGGCGTAAACAAGAAGGCGCCCACCGGCGCCGAGATCGATAAGGCGCTAGCAGGCCTGTACCAGACCACCAAACTCGGTGATGAGGCGGCGCGGCTCAAATTGCTGAGCGGCGCCAAAGAGGCCGAGCTGCGCACGTCGAAGGACCCGCTGATCAAGCTGGCCGTGACGCTGCGCTCCAAGGTCAAAGACTACGAAGAGCGGGACAAGCGCCGTGAAGGTGCCATGTCGATCGCCCTGCCCGACTTCGTCACCGCGATGCGTGAACAGAAGAACGGTCTGCTCGCTCCCGACGCCAACCGTACCTTGCGCGTCACCTTCGGCACCGTGCGCGGCTACGCGCCGGTCAAAGACGCAGCCGTCTACACGCCGTTTACGCTGCTATCCGAGGTGGCCAAGAAGCACACCGGTAAAGACCCGTTCATCGCCCCCAAGGAGCTGCTCGACGCCGTCAGTCAAAAGAACTTCGGCCCCTACGTGGATGAGAAGCTGGGCGAAGTCCCGGTCGACTTCTTGACCGATCTCGACATCACCGGCGGTAACTCCGGCTCGGCCACGCTCAACGCGCAAGGCGAGCTGGTCGGGCTCGCCTTCGACGGTAACTACGAGTCGATGGCCCAGGCGTGGGTGTTCCTGCCCCCGGTTACGCGCTCGATCCACGTGGACCTGCGTTACATCTTGTGGGTGCTCGACGCTGTTTCGCACGCCAACGGCCTGCTCAAGGAGCTCGGCGTCGGGCCGCGCTTCAACAAATAATTAGCTAATTAGTGAATTAGCGCTCAGCTCCCCGAAGACCCCCAGCCGCTGGGGGTCTGGTTCGGGGAGGAGCCGGGGGGCTCGCTGTCTTGCGTTTTACTCGCCTTGTTGGCGCGTTGGCGAGCGCGTGTGCGGGCGGCGGAGGATCGAAACAGGGCTAGCGCTCGCGCGTCATTGCGAAACACGTAGCGACCCGCCTCGCGGATCTCCTCGAGCAGTTCGCGCAGATGCCAAAAGGCGCGATTGCGTAAGGCGAGCGCGGTAGAGGCATCGGAGCGGACACGATGCTTGGCCAGCTGTGTATCAAGCTCATCGGCGAGGGCTCGCAGCTGTTCGGCGGCGCCCTTCGGTAGATCGGCGTGGCGCAAGATCGCCGCGTTGTCCTCCACCGCTTGGGCCAAGGTATGTAGCTCCAGCACCAGCTCGGTATCGCCAACCCGCCGGCTGATGCTCTCGATCACCTGCTGCAACTCGGCGTTGTCACGACCGAAG
The DNA here is from genome assembly GCA_903892415.1 of uncultured delta proteobacterium. GTDB lineage: Bacteria > Myxococcota_A > Polyangia > Polyangiales > Polyangiaceae > Xiheicaenibacterium. Next base: position 20,412 of record CAITIQ010000444.1, read on the forward strand.
TACCGCAGCGCCTCGACGGCGTCGCGTTTGCGCAGTTGAGCCTGTGCGCGCAGCTCCACGATCGCGGCTGGCGTAACGCGCGAGCCGACGGCCTTCCACTCGACCTCCGCTGCATCGAGCCGTTGTCGGCGCCGGTCCAGTTGCGTGGCCGCATCGGCAGCAACCAGCGTGCGTTCCACGAGCGCGTCACCCAGCTTGATCAGCGCCGCAGCGAGCTGCTGGGCTTCCTGAAGCAACGCCACCACCGACACATCCAGCTTGCGTTCATACGTGGCCGGTAGCTCCGTGAGAGCTTTGCGATCCGCGGTCGAAAGACCGTGGGTCGTAGCGGCAGACGTCGTCGACATGGCGCCGGACTTTAGTGGACTTTTGTGCGGACTGCCGCACTCGCAAGGCAGCAAACTGCTTTGACATGCCTAACATGTAGGCGAGTTGCGTACATTTGCGCCTTTAGGTTTCGAGCGCAGCCGAGTTGGCGAGAACAAGCTACCGCCGCTCGGCCAACGGAGCTGTAGTCTTGCGCCGCCATGCCTTCCATAACGAGTCCCGTCGATCGTTCCATCGCCTTTAGCTACGAAGAACCCTCGCTCGAAGAAGCCCGCAAGCTGGTCGCGCAAGCCGCCTCGGCCCAGCGTGAAGTGGCAGCGCTCTCGCTCGAGGCGAGACAAGCGCTCTGCCTCGCCGCCTATGAACGTTACGGCGACCACCTCGACGAACATGCCCGCGCGATTACTCGCATGATGGGCAAGCCTGTCGGCCAGGCCCGCGGAGAATACCAACGTTCGATGAAAGAGCGTGTAAACGCGCTCGTAGAGATGGCGCCGAGCGCCCTGGCTGACAACCGTCCCAAAGAGAAGGCGGGCTTCAATCGCTTTACGACGCGAGAGCCGGTCGGCGTCGTGCTGGTGATCGCCGCCTGGAACTACCCACTATTGGTCCCAACCAACGCGCTGTTCGCGGCGGTGTTAGCCGGTAATTCGGTGGTGATCAAACATGCGCCGCAGACCATGGGGGTTGGCGCTCAACTCGCGCGCGCATTCGAGGAGGCCGGCGCGCCGAAGGGCCTCGTTACCTATTTACCGGCCAGCCACGAGACGGTGGCTGCGCTCTTGGCCGAGCGCCTCTTCGGCTATGTGGCCTTCACTGGGTCGGTGCGCGGTGGTCACGAGATCTCACGGGCCGCCGCGGCCCAAGGCTTTACGCCGGTGGGGCTCGAGCTCGGCGGCAATGATCCCGCGATCATCCTACCGGATTGTGACTTTGACTCGGCGGTGGAGAACGCCGTGGACGGTGCGTTCTACAACTCCGGGCAATCTTGTTGCGCGGTTAAACGGGTATTGGTGCATGAGTCGCTGCGAGCTCGCTTCGTCGAGGCCGCCGCCGAGTTGATCAAGAAGTACGTCGTCGGTAATCCGCTGGAGGACGGCACTACGTTGGGCCCTGTCGTAAACGAAGCGGCAGCCGAGCGGGTGCGCGCCCACGTAAGTGACGCGTTGGCCAAGGGCGGTAAACGCATCGTCGATGCGGCCAGCTTCAACGTTCCCACGCTAAGTGGGTGTTACCTAGCGCCGGAGCTGATCGACAACGCTTCGCCCGACAGCTTGCTCATGCGCGAAGAGACCTTCGGCCCGGCCTTGGGCGTTGCTGGCTTCAACAGCGATGAAGAGGCGATTCGGCTGACCAACGACCAACCCTACGGCCTCACCGCGTCGATCTGGACCAAGGACGCAGCGCGCGCCGAACGCATCGGCCGCAGCCTGGAGGTGGGCACCGTATTCATGAATCGCTGCGACTACCTCGACCCTGAGATGCCTTGGACCGGAACCAAAGATTCAGGCACCGGGTCGTCCTTGTCTCCGCTGGGGTTCCTCGCCGTCACCCGGCCGAAGAACTTCCACTTCCGCTTGCCCTGAAATCAACCCCGCGAGGTCCCCATGAGCGAATCCGACATAACGAAGGTGAAGACGGTCGAGGAACTCTCGGCGTGGATCGAGGCCAACGGTATTCGCCGCTTCAAGATGGCGGTTACCGACATCGACGGGATCTTGCGCGGTAAATATGTCGAGAAGTCGAAGTTCTTGGCCTGTGCCGAGAAGGGCTTCGGCTTCTGCGATGTCGTCGTCGGCTGGGACAGCGGGGACGTCCTCTACGACAATACCAAGGTAGCCGGCTGGCATACCGGGTACCGCGATGCCCCGGTCAAGCTGGATTTAGGGACCTTGCGGCGCGTTCCCTTCGAGCCGGATACCATCTTATTGCTCGGTAGCTTCGTTGATAGTTACGCCGACGCCTGTGCGCGCAGCGTGCTCCACAATATCGCCGAGCGGGCGGCCTCGCTCGGCTTCGACGTTTGGGGCGCGCTCGAATACGAGTTCTTCCTGTTTCAGGAGACGCCTGAATCAGCGCGGGCGAAGGGCTATCGGGATTTGAAGCCGTTTACGCCCGGTATGTTTGGTTACTCGATGCTGCGCAGCGGGGTGCACGCCGAGCTCTACCACGAGCTGCTCGATACCATGGTAGCGCTGCGCTGCCCGATCGAGGGGCTGCACACCGAAACGGGGCCGGGCGTATTGGAGGCAGCGTTGCAGGTCGTGGAGGTGCGGGAGGCCGCTGACCGCGCCACGCTGTTCAAGACCTTCACCAAGATCCTGGCGCAACGGCGCGGCCTGCTCGCGACCTTCATGGCCAAATGGAACGCCGCTGTCCCCGGACAGAGCGGGCATATCCATCTATCGCTATTCAATAAGAGCGACGGCAAGAGCGCCTTCTACGAGCCGGGCAGCGCTCACTCGATGTCGAAGACGATGCGCTCCTTCGTTGCCGGGCAGGTGAAGTACTTACCGGAGATCTTGGCGATGGTCTGCCCCACCATCAACGACTATCGGCGTCTGGTTCCTGGCATGTGGGCGCCAACCACCTCGAGCTGGGGCGTCGAGAACCGCACGACGGCGCTACGAGTCATTCCTGGCAGTGAGAAGAGCCAACGTGTGGAGTTCCGCATCGGGCCGGCCGACGCCAATCCCTATCTGGCACTCGCAGCTGCGCTGGGGACAGGCCTGCGCGGCATCGAGGAGCAGCTCGAGCTCGGTCCGCCGGTGCTCGGTAATGCCTATCAAGCGCCGCAAGAGCTCGCGGCCAAGATCCCCTCCTCGCTGGAGGAGGCCGCCCAACGGCTCGAGGCTTCGCAAACCGCTCGTGAGCTCTTTGGTTCAGGCTTCGTCGATCACTTCGTCGCTACCCGCAATTGGGAGGTACGCGAGTACAAGAAACATGTCTCCGATTGGGAGCTTGCTCGCTACTTCGAGATTATCTAACTCGCTATTCCGTCCCTTCTGGCTCCAACACTTTTCTGTCCGAGAAACCCATGCAAAATTCTGAGACTCCGCGCGGCCGTTCCAACTACCCCACCCCCTTTCGCATTGGCGTCGGCATCGTCGCAGAGCTGCCCGCGGCTTGTCGGGAGCTCGGCTTTACGCGCGTGCTGCTTTGCACGGATCCTGGCGTGCGAGCGCTACCGTGGTTCGCTGGTTTGGAGGCAGGGCTGAAAGAGGCGGGCTTGCTCGGCGCCGTCTTCTCCGAGGTGACGCCCAACCCTAGTGATGAGGACGTCAGCCGCGGTCTCGAGGCCTTCCGCGCGGCCAAGGCCGACGGCATCATCCTGTGTGGCGGCGGCTCGGCGATGGACGTTGGCAAGTGCGTTGCGCTGCTCGCTCACAACCCAGGGACGGTCTTCGACTATGAAGATATTGGGGATAACTTCAAACGGGCGGACCCCGATAAGGTGGTCAAGATGATCGCCATTCCGACGACCGCCGGGACCGGCTCCGAGGTTGGTCGTTGTGGCGTCATCGCTGACCCGCGTGATCACGCAAAGAAGATTATCTTCCACCCGCGGCTCTTGCCGTCCTTGGTCCTTGCCGATCCCGAGCTGACCGCAGGGCTCTCGCCAAGGCTCACAGCGGCGACCGGGATGGACGCGCTGGCGCATGCCTTCGAGGCATATTGCGCTCCGGGCTATCACCCGATGGCCGACGGCATCGCTGTGGAGGCTATGCGGCTGATCTCGCGCTATCTGCCTATCGCCGTTCGCAGCGGGGCTGATTTGACGGCGCGTTCGCACATGCTGATGGCAGCGACGATGGGCGCTACAGCGTTTCAGAAGGGGCTAGGCCTGGTGCACGCGCTTTCGCACCCGATTGGCGGTTTGCTAGGGCTCCATCACGGCACGGCCAACGCCATCTTCCTGCCCTATGTCCTAGAGTTCAACCGCGCAGCCGTAGAAGAGAAGATGCAGCACCTCAGCCGAGCGCTCAACCTCGAGGGAGCCGGCGTGGATGCGGTGATGGGCTGGCTATTGCAACTACGCAAAGAGGTCGGGATGCCGCATACCCTCGCAGAGGTGGAAGGGCTTAACGAGGAGAAGCTCAAGCTCATCGCCGAGATGTCGATGAATGACCCTTCCCTCGGGTCGAACCCGGTACCATGCAATGTGGCCCAGGCCGAACGCGTGCTTCGTGCAGCGCTCTCCGGTGACGTGGCCGCAGCTCACGCCTAGAGTCTATTCCTTCGAGGGTTTGGTGTAGCGCCGATACATCTCTAAAAGCGCTCGCCACGGCTCCCGCTCCGCGTCATTCGGCATCTTACCCACTGCAAAGCCAACAGTGCGGCCGCCCTCCGTCAGCGACCAGACGCGCTCGGAGTGGCGCCGCACCTGCAAGGAAACGCCTTTTTCTTCTAAGGGGAAGCTCAGCTGCACTGGGCCGAGCGCCTTGTCGGCGACCTCGGCCAGTTCCCCGGTACGAACCGGAAAGCTCGAGCGGCTTGCAAAGTAGTTACCGCCGAGCCAAGCGAAGGCCTCAATCGGCTGCTTGAAGCGTTCTTCTTTGTCGTCGGCGAAGGCCAGAAAGAAGGCCACCGTCGTTGCCTCGGGGAAGCTCCGCCCGCGGCAAGGCAAAGCGCCGTACACCATGAAGCGCTGTTGCTTGTTGTCGATCGGATCATCGTCACAAGGCTTTTGATAGGGCTCGCGAACAAGCACCTTGTCGCCGTAGTTGTCCCCGAGCTTGAAGCCGTCAAACTCGTGGGCGTCAGGGCTTACCGGCTTCGCGTCGGCCGTGGCAGACGGCGGCAGCAAAGCTGATGGCTTAGCCCCAGCCGATGGCAGCTCTACCGGTATGGGCGTGGTCCGCTCGGTGCCGCTGGACTGGGACGAGCAGCGTACTGCGCTGAGCAACATCAGCGAGAGACCGAGGGCACGAGCGAACTTCATTGCGGGATAGTGTCACAAGCCCGCAATGAAGGCGCCTTCGTTTCCGCGACTACTTCGCCATCAACGGAACGCCGCTGAACTCACCCTTGAGGGTAAACGGCTCCCGCAGGTCCTCAACGCCTTTGCAGGTAATGGTTAGGTCTACGCTGCCTTTCGCTTTACCACCGGCCTTTGGTAGCTCGGCAATGGTCAGCGTACCGTTCACTTCACAAGAGTCCGTAACGTCCGTTCGCTTAAAGGTACCGTCAGCGTTCTTGCCGTCACTGAGCTGTAGAAAGAAGCTGCCTTTGCCCTCGATCTTCGACGGGACACCGGCCGCTAGCTCTTTCGGCATGAGCTTGAAGACGTGCGCGCCGTTGGCTGCGGGCTGCTGGAACCTCAAGATGAAGGTCTTACCCGAGGGGACCAACGCGCTATCCGCCAATGTGGCCGTGGCGCCTTCGTAGGTGAGGCGTAGGGTGCTCCCAACGAAGTCAGCCATAGGCGCCGCGGCAAAGGAGCTGACAGCGCCCGGGTCTGCGCTGGGCTCCGGCTTGGCCGAAGCCGTGGGCGCGGGGGTTTTGGGCGCGGCTGTTGCGGCGACGGGAGCCTCCTCCAGGAGGTCATCTCCCCGATCGGCTTGGTCTCGAGTGGCGGGTTTGGTCGAGCCGCAAGCGATGATGCACAGACAAGCGGCTGGGAAAATCCGTGCGTAGGTCATCGCCCAGATCTGCCACGAGTGCGTTCCGCGGTCACGTTCCACCGAAGGTGGATGCAGCAGACAGAATGACTCGTGCCCTCTTCGAAAAGAACGGCCGAAGGCCCCTTGCCCTCAGGACTTGGCACGAGACATTCCGCCGAAGGCGGATGCAGCAACAAGAATGACTCGTGCCCTCTTCAATAAATCCGGCCCATGGCCCCGTTCGTCCTTCGACTTGGCACGAGTCATTTCAGGGCTACTCAAACACATATTCGCCGTCCTTCACGCTGACCTTGGGAGGGATGCGGTGCTTCTCAAACAGGTCATAACCCTGCTTCAAGTTCTGCCAAAAGGAGTGCCATTCACTGGCCTTGTGCTGCGCGAGCTTCTTCTTCGTGAGGCGAAACGGCAGCAGCTGAACCTGCACAGCCTTTTGCCCCGCATGGTGAGCTGCGTCGACGAGGGTATAAATCTCCTCGATACCTTCGTCGGTCATGGCGAGACAGCCGATCGATACGCAATCCCCGTGAATCATAATTAGGCTGCCGGTGCGGCCTAGCTTTTTGTCGTAGGCGTTGGGATACCCCACGTTAAACGAAAGGTGATAGCTGCTCGCGGGGTTCATCGCCGAGGCCGTTACACTGTAGAAGCCCTCCGGCACTTGCTCGTCTCCCACGCGCTGTTTGGGGCCTAGCTCCCCCGAGGCCGCGCAGATCGCATAGGTCTTCAGCAGCTCGAAGCGCTCTTCATGCCGCAACCACACTTCGAGCTCGGCCTCCTTCTTGAAGGCGCGTAAGAACACTTCATCTCCGAGCTGGAGCGACTTGCTCTTGAGCAAGGGGGCCAGCGCGGACGTGGCGTTCTCGGCGGCGCGCGCTACTCGCGTCGGCGTAGCCGCCTTTTTAGCGGCCTCCGCCGAAGGACGTTCGGCCCCCGAAACGAGCAGAAAGGCGCATAGCGGGAGGACCAGGGAGCGCATAACGTACCCTATGCCAACCTTGGCCAACCGGCCAAACGAAGGCCGCCTTGACGATGAGCCGCAGAAAGTCCCTTCAAAAGACGAACGAGCCTTTCCTGCGTAGCATCAGGAGCCGGCCAGAACTCGCTACAAGTGAGCAGTTCCCGTTCAACATTCCAGCGTTCGCCCAAGGTATTGACCTAACGCTCAAACGCAAAGTCACCTTCCTGGTCGGGGAAAATGGTAGCGGAAAGTCGACTCTGCTCGAGGCTGTCGCGGTGCTTTGTGGGTTCAGCTTGCAAGGAGGCACACTCGACCACGGCCACGCGCAAACGGGGGAAGGCTCGCTATTGGCCGAGACGTTGCGGCTCGCCTGGTTGCCCAAGGTCTCGAGCGGCTTCTTCATGCGGGCGGAGAGCTTCTTCGACTTTGCGAGCTACATTGATTCGGTCGGGGACCGCAGCCTTTATGGCGGGGCCGCGCCCCTGCTCGAGCAGTCGCACGGCGAGTCCTTTTTATCGCTGTTTCAGAATCGCTGGCGAGACGGCCTCTTCATCTTGGACGAGCCGGAGGCTGCGCTCTCGCCGCAAAGGCAATTAGCCTTCCTACGCATTCTCTACGATCTCGAGCGGACCCAGCGCGCGCAGTTTCTGATCGCCACGCATTCCCCGATGTTGTTGCTTTATCCGGGCGCTGACGTGCTCCACCTATCAGCGGACGGCATCAAGCGCATTGACCCAGAAGAGACCGAGCACGTCCGGCTTACGCGGGACTTTCTACGGGACCCACAATCCTACTTTCGCGCGCTGTTCGCCGAGGAGCCTGAGGAATCGTAGACCGAGCGGCATAGGCTGAAGGCTGCTCCCACCGCCCGAGCCATCGCGCGATGCGCAGGCCCGGTACCGATAACGAGGCAGCGTTCGAGCGCGATACCACGTTGCTGCGCCCAGGCTAGAAGAAGCCCCGGGAGGGGTGGTCTACACCAACATAGCGGCGGGCCTCCGCCGTGGGCACATAACGCACTATCCACGCTGAGCGCCGGCAAGGTCGCTAACTGAGCTTGGAGTTGGGTCGCAGCCTCCGGTAGGCACCAGGCAAAGACCAATAAAGGCTTAGCGGCTAGGTCGATGCGCCATGCTGCCAGGCTCTCGGCGAGTGGCAAGCTCGGGTGTGCGAGGCAATCAGCCAAGATCGCGACAGCTTCAAATTCGGCGACCTGGGTGAGGTCAACGAGCCGCTCGGCCGGCCGCGGCGTTTGCTGCTCGTCGATAGCGCAATAGCCTTCATCCAAACGCGGAGCTTCGAGTTCGCGGTGTGCGCGCAGCAAAACCATGGGCGGAAAGGCGTGCGGGTTGTGTTTGGCAGCCGCGCGCAAAGCCTCCGGCTGCAGCAGGCCTTCGCCCCCTTCGAGCATGCGCTGAACCGCGCGAACCTGGGCGACCTCCAAGGCGATATTGAGGTAAACGGCGCGTACCGGGACGCCGAACTGTGCGGCCAGCTCAAGCACGCGACCGCGCTGGGCGCGCGTTACATAGGTATTGTCGAGCACGATGCGGCGCTCTCCGACCGAAAGCCGCTGCTGCAACTCCTTGGCGATACCGGCGAGCGTTCCGCCGCGCTCATCACGGTTGAGCCGTGAGTAGCCTTGTTCTGCCAGCGTGCGCGCGAGGCTCGATTTGCCGGAGGCCTGAATACCAACGAGTATCACGATCTCCCCAGCATCTTTGCTCGTCGGGTCGAGGGCAGCGGCTCTGGCGACCGTTGGGTCATCGAAGGAGAGCGCCTCACGCAGCGCGCTTCGTTGCTCGCTCGTGAGGCTCACGCGAGCCGCGCGCCCCGCTTCGATCGCCGTCTCGAGCCGACCGGCGCCAGGCAGCGGAACGAGCAAGGGGCTGGTTGCGTAGTGCAGCGCCAACAGCACAGTATGAGCCGGCACTTCGAGCTGATCAGCGATACCCCGCAAGGTCGCGTTCTTGCTGAGCCGCGCTGCGCGCTTGGGACCGCCGAACGGGGAATGCACCATGGTGAGCAGACCTGCGGCGATCGCATGACGCACGGTGCCGGCTCGCTGAGCGTTCAGTTCGAATGGACTCCAAGCGAGCTGCACCGCGCTGATCGGAGCGAGCTTTTGTGCGAGCTCGAGCTGGGTGCAGCTGAGGTTGCAGATCCCAATCTCGCGCGCGAGCCCTTGCTCTTTGAGCTGCGTCAGCGCGCGCAGGCTGACCTCGAGGTTGGTGCGCGGATCGACCGCGTGCAACAAGACGATGTCGAGCACCGAGCGATCGAGCGCGCGCAGGCTGGCTTCACACGAGGCTCGAATCGATTTGGCGCGACCGTCGGGAACCCAGGCAGCGCCCTCACGCACGAGGCCCACCTTGGTCGAAATACGCACGTGCTCGCGCGCCTCCCCAGCGACGGCGAGCGCTTCGCGCAGCAGCCCTTCATTGTGGTGCTCATCCCACTCGCCGAGGCCGTAACTCGGGGCTGTATCGAACAAGTTGACGCCATGTTCGATCGCCGCGACCAACGACTGGATTGCGCTCTCGCGGTCGCGGTGGGGCACGACCGAAAAGCGCATACAGCCAAGTCCGACCGGCCGAAGGGCGCTGGTCATACGAGCGAGCTAGCGGTCGCCTGCGGAGTGCCACTCCTGAAGCGACAGGACCGTGGTCTTGTGCTTGCGCTGATGCGCAATCGCGTCGGCAAAGGCGGTGGCGCCCGGCATCGTCGTCACCAGGGGCACGTTGGAGAGCAGGCTTTGGCGGCGAATCGAGTAGCTATCGCGAATCGCTTTTGCACCGACGGTGGTGTTGACGACCAACGCGACGCGACCTTCGCGAATGGCGTCCACCACGTGCGGCGAGCCATCGCGAACGCGCCCGAGGATCTCCGATCGGATGCCTGCCGCAGCGAGCGCGCGAGCCGTACCGGCCGTCGCTAGGATCGAAAAGCCGAGCTCTGCGAGCACGGCGGCCACCACGCAGGCTTGGGCTTTGTCCGAGTCTTTCACCGTGATCAGCACCGCGCCGCTCTTCGGCAGCACGACGCCCGACGCGAGCTGGGCCTTGCCGAAGGCCTCGGCCAAGGTGTGCCCGATGCCCATCACCTCTCCCGTCGAGCGCATCTCCGGACCGAGCTGCAGATCGACCCCGGGGAATTTTGCGAAGGGAAACACAGACTCTTTGACCGAGACGTGCTTCGGTCGAGCGGCGTCACGCAGGCCGAGATCTTCCAGCGTGGCGCCCAGCATCACCCGCACTCCCAGCTTGGCCAAGGGACGCCCGGTCGCCTTGGCGACAAAGGGCACCGTGCGCGAAGCGCGCGGGTTGACCTCGATCACGAACACCTTGCCGTCCTTCACGGCGAACTGCACGTTCATCAGCCCGCGCACGCCGAGCTCTTTGCCGAGCGCTTTGGTCTGCGCTTCGATCGTCGCGACGATCTCGGCCGGCAACGTGTAGGGCGGAAGCACACTGGCCGAGTCACCCGAATGGACGCCCGCCTCTTCAACGTGCTGCATCACACCGCCGATTACGACGTTGCTTCCGTCCCCCAAAGCGTCGACGTCGACCTCGATCGCATCGGCGAGGAACTCGTCCACCAGGATGGTCTGCGTACCGGCTTCGCGCGCGGCTTCGACGGCGAGGTGCACGTAGGTCTTTAGGTCGACCTCCTCGTGGCAGATCATCATCGCCCGGCCGCCGAGGACGTAGGAGGGGCGAACGACCACGGGGTAGCCAATCTCACCCGCTACGCGAAACGCCTCGGCCACGCCGTTGGCGATCGCGCCGCGCGGTCGCAAGATGTTGAGCTTGGTCAAGAGCTCGTCGAAGCGACCGCGGTCTTCCGCTCGATCGATCGCGTCAGCTGAGGTGCCGAGCAGCGGCACGCCCGCCTTGTGCAGCGCCTGCGCCAACTTGAGCGGAGTTTGTCCGCCGTATTGCACGATCACCCCGAGCACCTCGCCGGAGGCAGCCTCGGTCTCGTAGATATCGAGCACGTGCTCGAGCGTGAGCGGCTCGAAGTAGAGTCGGTCCGCGGTGTCGTAGTCGGTGGAGACGGTCTCCGGGTTGCAGTTGACCATGATGGTCTCAACGCCTGCTTCACGGAGCGCGAAGGCCGCATGGACGCAGCAGTAGTCGAACTCGATGCCTTGACCGATTCGGTTGGGGCCGCCGCCGAGGATGATCACTTTGCGTCGACTCGAGACCTCGGCCTCCGACGAGTCTTCGTACGATGAGTAGAGGTATTGCGTTTGGGTGGGGAACTCGGCCGCGCAGGTGTCGACGCGACCAAAGGTAGCCAGCACGCCGAGCTGTTTGCGTTGAGCGCGCACGCTGAGTTCGGTCGGGCGAGGCCCCGCAGGGTTCTGTGCAGCCAGCAAGCTCGCGATGCGTTTGTCGGTGAAGCCAAGGCGCTTGTAGTCGCGCAAGCGGGTCGCGTCTTCGAGCAACGCCGGGCTGATCGCGCGCTCGGCGTCGATGATGCGTTGGATCTGCGTAAGGAACCAACGGTCGATCTTGGTGGCCTCGAACATGCGCTCCACCGTCACTCCGGCGCGCATGGCGTCGGCAACGTAGAACAGCCGCTCTGCGCTGGGGATGGTGGAGAGCGTGAGCGTCGCGGCCTCCAGCGGCTTGCCGCTGAGCGGCTCTTCGTTCGGCGGGCGCGGATCGGCGGGGGCCTCCATCACGAGGTCGCGACCGAGGTTGGTGTCGTCGAGCAGCGCCGCATAGTCGACGATGCCGACCAGCGACTGCAGCCCGTCCTTGCCTGTCTCGAGCGAACGAGCGGCCTTTTGCAGCGCTTCGGCGAAGGTGCGTCCGATCGCCATCACTTCACCGACGCTCTTCATCTGCGTGCCCAAGCGCGGATCTGCGCCGGGGAACTTCTCGAACGCGAAGCGCGGCCACTTCACGACCACGTAGTCGATGGTCGGCTCGAAGGCGGCGCTGGTGTTGGTCATGTCGTTGGTCAGCTCGTCGAGCGTGTAGCCAACCGCGAGCTTCGCGGCGATCTTGGCGATCGGGTAGCCGGTGGCTTTGGAGGCGAGCGCACTCGAGCGGGAGACGCGAGGGTTCATCTCGATCACCACCACGCGGCCGGTCACAGGGTCCACGGCGAACTGCACGTTGGAACCGCCAGTCTCAACGCCGATCTCGGTCATCACCGCGCGCGCAGCGTCACGCAGCCTTTGGTACTCGCGATCGGTCAGCGTCATCGCCGGGGCAACCGTGATCGAGTCCCCGGTGTGAACGCCCATCGGATCGACGTTCTCAATCGTGCACACCACGATGAAGTTGTCCTTCACGTCGCGGATTACCTCGAGCTCGAACTCTTTCCAGCCGAGGATGCTCTCTTCGATCAAGACCTCGTCGGCCTTGCTTTGGTCGAGCGCCCACGCGAGCTTGCCCGCGAGTTCATCGCGCGTACGAGCGATGCCACCGCCGGTGCCGCCCAAGGTGAAGCTCGGCCGGATGATCACCGGGTAACCGATGGGGCCGCGCGTGTCTTCGTTGCCGTGTTCGACGATCTGCAGCGCCTCTTCGACAGAGCGGGCGTAACCGCTGCGCGCACACTCGAGGCCGATCTTCTCCATCGCCTCTTTGAACAAGCGCCGATCTTCGGCTTTGCGAATCGCTGGTGGGCTCGCACCGATCAGCTGGATGCCCAGCCGCTCGAGCACGCCGAGGTCGGCCAACTTGAGCGCGAGGTTGAGCGCCGTCTGGCCGCCGAGCGTCGGCAGGATCGCGTCCGGTCGCTCTCGTTCGAGGATCGCGGTGAGCGTCTCCGGCTCGAGCGGTTCAACGTAGGTGCGCTCGGCCAGCTCTGGATCGGTCATGATCGTCGCTGGGTTCGAGTTCACCAGCACGACCTCATATCCCTCGGCACGCAGGGTCTTGGCCCCTTGGGTACCGGAGTAGTCAAACTCACAGGCCTGACCGATGACGATCGGACCGGATCCGATGATCAGGATCTTGCGGATATCCGTGCGACGGGGCATGACTGGCGCCTAGCATCGCTTTCGGTCGGCGTAGAGTCTTGTCGCACACAGCCAAAGACGCTGGATTTTTGAGCAGTTTCAGCGGGCAAAACAGTTGACCGATCGGCTTGACAGGGTGCTGGGAGTCCAGCATAACCCGCACCCCCGCATTTCCTGGGTTCTGGAACAACTCGCTGCTTCGGCCGATGGCCGACCGAACCGCGAGAGGCCTTGGAGAGCGTGAGATCGGACTGAGTCATGCCGAAGATGAAAACGAACCGAGCCGCAGCCAAGCGGTTCAAGATCACGGGCACCGGCCGCGTTCGTCGCAGCAAGGGTGGCCTGAACCACTGCATGCAGGAAAAGAGCCGCAAGCGCTGCCGCCGCCTGCGCAAGAACGACATGGTGGACGGAACCTTCGAGAAGCGCATCAAGTTGATGCTGCCCTACGGCTGAGGAGGAACCAGCATGGCTCGTGCAAAAAGAGGCTTTAAGGCCCGTCGTCGTCGCAACCGCGTCCTCAACCAGACCGAGGGTTACTTCCTTGGCCGCAAGAACCGCTTCCGCCAGGCGGTTGAGGTTCTTCGTCACGCTTGGGAGTACGGCTATGTAAGCCGCGCGCTCAAGAAGCGCGACTTCCGTCGCCTGTGGATCGTGCGTATCAACGCCGCCGCTCGCACCAACGGCACCACCTACAGCAAGCTGATCTCCCTCCTCAAGAAGGCGAACATCACGCTGGATCGCAAGATCCTGAGTGATCTCGCGGTGGCTGACCCGGTTGGGTTCCAGGCCGTCGTGAAGGCCGCTGCGGGTTGAACCAACGCTTGTGCGAAAGAACTGCGAGAACGGGCTGAATAAAGCTCGTTCCGGCAGTCCCAAAAGACCCGGCGGATTCGTCGGGTCTTTTCGTTCTACGGATGCAGTGAAAAGAAGGCTGGGACGTTGCTGAGGCCCCGTCGTTTGAGGAGAGAGTTTCCATGAGCGCCGCTAGCGAGATCGAAAGTCGACTTCAGAACCTTGGCACGCAGTTTCGGGAGGCGTTTTCCGCCGCAACCACGGAACTTCAGCTGCGCGCTGATTACGCGAAGTTGCTCGGAAAGAAGGGGGATCTGACGGCCGTCTTGGCGCTCCTGCGCGATGTGGCTGCAGAGGAACGCCCGCGGATCGGCGCCTTGGTGAACGCCTTTCGAGCCGACGTTGAGACCACGTTTGCGAACGAGCTGAAGCGGCTGGCTGAGCAAGCGCTACAGGCCGAGCTTTCGGGCCTCCCGTTCGATCTTTCGTTGCCTGGGCGCCTGTCTTTTGGCCGAGGCCACCGCCATCCGGTGCTTTCGGTCCGGGACGAGCTGCTCGGCATCTTTCGAGAGTTGGGCTTCGCCTCGGTTGACGGGCCGGAGGTCGAGCTGGAGGAGAACAACTTCACCAAGCTCGCGTTCCCCCCGGATCACCCTGCCACCGATATGCAGGACAGCTTCTGGTTCAACAACAAGGTGCTGCTGCGCACCCACACCAGCAACGTCCAGGTTCGCGAGATGATGAAGCTGGCGACCCGGGTAGCGGCGGGAGAACCGCCGCGCTTGGCCGTCGTCAGCGCCGGCGCCGTTTACCGCCGGGATGACGACGTGACCCATTCGCCCATGTTCCACCAGATGGAGGGCTTTCTGATTGATACGGCCGTGAGCATGGCCGAGCTGCGCGGCGTCCTTTCGGCGTTCGCTGAGCGCTTGTACGGGCCTGGCACGCCAACGCGCTTCCGACCGAGCTACTTCCCCTTCGTCGAACCGGGGGCCGAGGTCGACGTTGGCTGCGTCTTCTGTTCGGTGGAGCAAGGCACGCGTTCGAGTTGCCGGGTTTGCAAAGCCACCGGTTGGTTGGAGGTCGGTGGTTGCGGCATGGTTCACCCTGACGTGTTTCGGCACACCGGGCTGGATCCGGAGAAGGTGACCGGCTTTGCCTTTGGCATGGGCATCGATCGTCTGGCGATGCTTCGCTACGGCATCCCCAACATCAAACTGCTGTTCGACAACGACCCGCGCTTTCTTTCGCAGTTTTAACCGCGCTTCGAATCCGAAGCGCGCGCTTCGTCGAAGCCCCCAACGAGCGGCCCCCATTTCGGGGGGCCGCTCGTCCTCCATGATCGGCATGTCGCGAGTTGCCCCATCCGATTTGTAGGTATCGCGCGTAGCGCGCCTTCAGCTTTTGCGATTTGCGCCGTAAGTCCCGTGATCGTCGGACTCAGTTCGGGGCATTCATGTTGCACGCGATCAGATGGTCGTGCCGCAACCAACAATCCACTCCGGTCGGGAATCAATTCATCGGGTGGTGGGTTTCGCGCAGGACGGTCACAAACCGCTGACTCAAAAGGACATGAAACGCAACAAAACTTTGCGAACCAAATGTCACTCTCGAACGTCATGTAGTTGACCCTTCGATCGAAAAATCAAAGGGCCACCGGTCAACCCCTAGCCGTTCTTACATTCTGCCCCAAAACCGAGGAAGCGATGCCCAGGCAAGCCAAAATTCGATCCGTGTCGTCAGCGAAGCGTGCGCCCGTTCGTTCGAGCGAGCCCACGTCGGTGGGCAACACAGCGTTGGCCCGCACCCCGGAATTCGAAGCTCCGAGCTTCGATGGGGAGATGGTTGATGAAGAAACCCGTGAGTACCCGGTCGCCGAGTCCGGAGCTCCACCTTCTTCCACCGGCTTGGCGATGGATGACGGCGTCGATGTAGACCTTTTTGGCGGCGCCGATGATGAAGCGCTCGACCAAACGGCCATTCGTCCCGCCCGCACCGAGCTCAAAGAGTCCGAGTCCACCATGCGCAACCACGCGCTGAACACGGATGACGACACTCCGGTGGTGCTCCCGGCTGCAGGCCGCTTCGAGGACGGTCCAGGAGACTCGACGCTCGGCAGGTACTTCCGTGAGATGGCCACGCATGCAGTCATGCCACAAGAAGAAGAGGTGGCAACTGCTCAAGCGGTTGAGCAGACCGAGTTCGCACATTGGGTGGCGCTGCTATCGCACATCCCTGCGGCTGAACACATTCTCGCCAACCTCGCAGGCCACGTAGCCAAAGCCGGTCCTGAGGTGGTTCAGGTTCCGGAGCTGCCCGAGCTTCAGGCGTTGGTTGCGGTGTTCCACAACCAGGGCGGCAAGTTCAATGCCGAGCAAAAGAAGCACTGGGAATCCACCTCGGCTTCGCTCGCCGCTGGCATCCGTCTGCCCGACTCGGATCGGATCTGGATGGCCGACGCCTTCCAAATCGCGCGGCAACTCGTGACCGACGCTGACTTCCCGAACGAGGAGGAAGACATCGAGGCCATGCTTTCGCGCCCGCGCCTCGAGCCCTCCGCCGAATACGACGCCTACCTCGCCAACGTTCGCTCAACCTGGAATCGCCAGCTGGCGGTGAAGAACCGCTTCGTGAAGGCCAACCTTCGCTTGGTGGTTTCGATCGCACGTCGCTACAACCGCGGTCGCCTTCCGCTGATTGACCTCATCCAAGAGGGCAACATCGGGCTGATGAAGGCCGTTGAGCGCTTCGACCACCGTCGCGGCTACCGCTTCTCAACCTACGCTTCGTGGTGGATTCGTCATGCGGTTAGCCGCGCCTTGGCCGACAAGGGCCGAGCCGTGCGCATCCCCGTTCACATGCTCGACACCTACAACCGCGTTGCCAAAGCGCGCCAAAGTCTGTTGGCCCGCACCGGTGAAGAGCCGTCGATGGCGGAGCTCGAGCGTGAGACGGGCGTACCCGCCGAAAAGCTCGAGCGCGTTCGGGAGTTCCAAGCCGAAACGCCCTTCTCTTTGGATCGGCCGGTGGGAGATGAAGACGGTCGCAAGTTCCTGGACTTCCTCCAGGATGAAGAGGCCAAGTCGCCGTTCGACACCCTCGCCGACCAAAGCTGGGGCGACGAGGTCCGTCGGCTCTTGGCAACGCTGACTCCGATTGAGGCGCGCATCCTTCGCTGGCGCTTTGGTCTGGATGATGAGGACGAGCTGACGCTGAAGGAAATCGGCGACAAGTACAACCTATCGCGCGAGCGCATCCGGCAGCTGCAGGAGCAGGCCCTCGGGAAGATTCGTCGTCAGATTCGCGACTCGTTCAGCTGAGTCGCGATCTCAAATCCTTCGCTCGCTGAACGTTGAAGGCTTTAGCGGGCCAGCGCCAGGACGGCATCATCGATGGCGTCCCGAGCCTGGCCCGTTTTGCCTTTGACCGACCCACTGATGAAGGAGAAGGCGAGCAGCGGTCGACCGTCTGAGCCGAGCACATAGCCTGAGAGCGCGACGCTCGCGGCGAGCGTGCCGGTTTTGGCGCGCACGACGCGTGACTTTGCCAAGGGTTTGAAGCGTTTCTTGAGCGTGCCGTCTACTCCGCCGATCGCCAGATGCGCCACGTACTCAGGCCCTGTTCGTGAAGAGCGCGCTTCGTTGCGAAGCAGCGTGGTGATGGCGTTGGCGCTCGCTTTGTTCGCTTGGAAGAGGCCGGAGCCATTTTGGACCAGCCATTCGCCGTCGGGGACGCCGCGCAATTTCGCGTGCGCCAGCGCGCCGCTTTGAGCTTGCCCAAAGCTCGCTTCACCGTCGCTCGAGGCGCCCGCCGCGAGAAAGAGCATCTCGGCGGTGAAGTTGTCGCTGTCTTTGCCGAGTCGCGCCAAAAGTTCGGCCACCGAGGGAGACGGTCGGCTCGCTAAAAGCGATTGGCGTGCCTTCGATCCGGGCCGAACTTCACCTTTGACGGGGATCCCCTGCTCTTCGAGCAACGCCCGCAAGGCGTAGCCCGCGAGCAGCGATGGGTCCTCCACCCGACGAATCGCTGGGACCGCGCCGGAGCCAACAGGGATGGAGCCGCCAAGCTTGGCTTTCAGCGTGCTGCCCGGCGTTAGCGTGAGCCCAATCTTTTCTGACTCAGAGTCGGAGGAGGTTTTCACGCTTCCGCTCAGCTCAAGAAAGCCCAGTGGGTCGACGTTCAGTTTCGCGACGTCCTGCGGCTCACTGCCCGGCGTCACCCAAACGGTGACGGTGTTTCGCTCGTAGCTGGTTGGTGCAACCGGCGCTCGAAAGGGTGCCCACTCAGCTGGCTGCTGCTCAAAAGCTGGCGGCGTGAACGAGCCCGAGAACCGTGCCTGATCGACGAGTACGTGGTTGACCGACTCTACTCCGCGCACTCGCAATTGACGCACGAGTCCGCGCAAGGCCGCCGCATCGAGCGAAGGGTCCCAGTTGCCGCGCAGAGTCAGCTCCTCGACCCGGCGATCTTTGAGCTCTCCGGTCAAGCCGGCAACGAACCGGTGTTCAGGTCCGAGCTGCTCGAGCACCATGCCAGCCGTTAGCAGCTTGGCGTTGGACGCTGGGTTGAGTGGCTCGTGCGAGTTGTGCTCACCGAGCACCGTCCCCGACTCGACCTCCACCACCGACGCGCTCAGCGTGCCGCCGAGCTTCTCGATCTTGCGCGCAAGCTCGCTGACAGCACGGCTTGCCTCGTCAGCCGGGGCGGCGGACCGAGCCGAAGCAGCAGGCTGGGGAGTCTGATCAGCGTGGCTCTCGGGCGACAGCGCCACCGCCAGCGCGACCAGGACAAAAGCCGCAGGCATGAATCGAAGCCGCACGCTTTGCGGATAACACAATCCGCCAGCGGAACAACCTTTCCCATCCTTGGCACAGCCTTGCTAAGGTCCCCCCGCACTCCGATGAATTGGGAGACAGTCGAAATGATCCACCGAGCACCGAGCATTCGCCACCGAGGAACTCTCTCGCTTTATCTGGCCGCTCTGGCAGCCTTCGCCGTCGCCTGCGCTTCCGCCCCGCCGAAGGACGAGTTCGAGATTTCGATTCCGCTGACCGACAGCACGGTCACGCCCAAGGCTCCGCCGCCGGTTGAAACCTCATCACCGGACGAGTTGAACCAAGACACCAAAGACCAGATCAAGGTCGCGCTTCGCCGAGGCGGCGAAAAGGCTTCGCAGTGCAACAAGGCCGCCAACGCCAACGTTGCCGGTGAGGGCGAGATTCAGGTGGTGGTTGACGGCAAGGCCGGCAAAGTCGTCGACGCAGTGGTGGGAACGCCCTTCGCTGGAACCGCCGTTGAGAACTGCATCAAACGCGCGTTCGTTGGCGAGTACGCCCTCACGTTCGAGGGCCAGTTGACCATCCCGTACACGGTCAAGCTCGCGCCCAACCCCTCCGCAACGCCGACCAAGGATCCGAAAAAGAAATGACGGCGCGAGTCACGCGGTTTGCTGCCTCCACGGTCGCTATTGGGCTCGCGCTGAGCCTGAGCGGCCAGGTGATGGCACAGCCAGCCGCCCCTAAAGCCGATGCGAAGGCTGCGCCCGATGCGAAGGCTGCGCCCGATGCGAAGGCTGCGCCCGATGCGAAGGCTGCGCCCGATGCGAAGGCTGCGCCCGATGCGAAGGCTGCGCCCGATGCGACGGTCGCGGCCACCGCAGCTGCGCCAGCCAAAGGTCCAGCAAACAATGACATCGGCGGGCTGCCACCCCCAGACGCACGTTGGCGCGCTTTGGTGGGCGGGCTCGGCATGTTTGCGGTCTCCTACGGCAGCATGGCGCTGATGGGCGCCTTGTGGACCGACCTTCCCGGAGCCGACTACCTGTTCATTCCGGTCGCTGGTCCGTGGATCGGGCTCGGTGAGAGCGGTTGTGCTCCCGGTGAAGAGACCACCGCCGGCGAAGGAGATTGCGGCGGGATGATGGGCCTGCGCGGCACCATCTACGTGGTGGACGCACTGCTCCAACTCGGCGGGCTTGGGCTCATCGCCGAGAGCATCTTTCTTCAAACGGACAACAAAGCGAGCGCCTCGATCAGCCCGGTGCCCTTCGTCGTTCGTGACGCGGTTGGGCTTGGCGTCGCCGGTACCTTCTGAGCCTTAGCGCTGATCGCGCCGTGGAACGCCGACTCCACGCAGGCTCATCACGTTGGGCAGCGTGAGCGCGACCGCCTGGTGCTCTCGCGCAGTCAACGAAGGGTTTGGCAACAAGAAGCTGACGAGGTCGCCGCCAGCGAGCGGCACGTCGCAAGAAAGCTCAACCAGCTTTTGCTCGATGGTTTTCGCGATGTCGACCGGCGCACCAACGCCTGTCACGTCAGTGCCAACGCGCAACTCCAGCGCGAGGCTCGCCAAGCGCAGCTCGTTCGTCGTCAGCAGCAGCGGGCCACATTGCGTCGTGTTCCGAAGCACGCGGTGGCCCCCCGCTCCACCCCAACAAAGCGCGAGCGAGTAGCCGACGAGCGCCGCGCGGACCTCGGCCAAAGAAGCCTGGCTGAGCTCCTCGCCCAACACCACCGCCAGAGCCACGCGGACCTCGAGTTCACCCTGTTGCAAGCCGATGAACTCGTCCTGCCCCAAGACCCCGCGCGCCAAGCCAACCGCGAACGTGTCAGCACGCAGGTCGACCTCGAAATGGCTACCAGCCTCGGCGTCGAAGGGCGGCAAGAGAGCAGCGCCATCGGGCTGGATGTAGGCGACACGCGGACGCTGCCCTGTCAGCAGCGCCTGGTCGAGTTCACGTAACCCCGCCAAGCCCAGCGCCACCACCCGACCCCGGAAGTCCGATGGATCTTCAGGTTGAAACGGCTGTCCCAGCGCCTTTTCGAGCGCCTCGACGTCGTACAAATGACCGTCGCGCTCGAGTGCCAAGCGAGGGCGCAGGGCCCTTCGTGGAAGGATTCGCGCGAGCCTCAAGTGGGTCGAGCAAAGTACCACTCTTGCCGGACGACGGATACGAAATCGATCGCGTTGACGCGACGCGCGAGGCCACTTAACTCCCAACTGCGACGTCGGCGTTGGCGTCGCAACGCTTGTGCCGTTCACGTGGTTCTCACGAACGATCGGCACGCTACGAACCTCACTGGAAGCTGACCCATGGGCAAGCGGACCAAGTACGTCTTTGTTACCGGCGGAGTTGTTTCATCAATCGGTAAAGGGCTGGCTGCGGCCTCGGTTGGCGCGCTGATGGAGGCGCGCGGGCTGAAGGTCACCCACGTCAAACTGGATCCGTACATCAACGTCGATCCGGGGACGATGTCGCCTTACCAACACGGCGAGGTGTTCGTCACCGACGACGGAGCCGAGACCGATCTCGATTTGGGTCACTACGAGCGGTACACGCGCGCTCGGATGACGCGGCAGAACAACTTTACCACCGGCCGTATCTACGAGGCCGTGATCGACAAGGAGCGCCGCGGTGAGTACCTGGGCGCTACTGTTCAGGTGATTCCGCACGTCACCGACGAGATCAAGTCGCGGGTTCGCGCTGCCACTGAGGGCGTCGATTTGGCGATCGTCGAGATCGGCGGGACGGTCGGTGACATCGAGTCGTTGCCGTTCCTCGAGGCCGTGCGCCAAATGAAGGTCGAATTGGGGCCGCAAAACGCGATCAGCATGCACGTTACGCTGGTGCCGTTCATCCCCACCGCTGGGGAGCTGAAGACCAAGCCGACGCAACACTCGGTCAAAGAGATGCGCGAGATCGGCATTCAACCGGACCTGCTCCTTTGTCGCTGTGATCGGCTGCTCGCACGCAGCATGAAAGAGAAGATCGCCCTCTTCTCGAACGTGGCGGTGGACTGCGTCGTCAGCGCGGTGGACGTGCAGTGCATCTATGAGCTCCCGCTTTCACTCCATGCTGAAGGCGTAGACGAGAAGGTCTCCGAGCTGCTCAACATTTGGTCCCGCCAACCCGACCTTACGCCGTGGCAACGCATCGTTGAGCGCTTCACCAAGCCGCAGCGAGGTTCAGTCAAGATCGGCGTCGTCGGCAAGTACGTGCACCTGCGGGATTCATACAAGTCGCTGCACGAGGCACTGGTTCATGGCGGCCTCGAGAACGACGTTCGACTCGAGCTCGAGTACATCGACTCGGAGGCGCTGGTCGGCCAAGGCGTGGAGGACACACTCGGCCAGCTCGACGCCATCTTGGTTCCCGGCGGCTTTGGCGATCGCGGTACCGAAGGCAAAATCGAGGCGATTCGTTACGCGCGTGAAAACAAGATCCCGTTCTTTGGAATCTGCTTGGGCATGCAACTCGCCGTGGTCGAGTTTGCGCGCAACGCCTGCAATATGCGTGGGGCGAACTCGGCTGAGTTCGCGCCGGATGCACCCTACACCGTGGTCGAGCTGATGCCCGACCAGCGCGGCGTGATGGACAAGGGCGGCACGATGCGGCTCGGCGCCTACCCCTGCGTGCTCGAAGCCGGCACCATCGCCGCGAGCGCCTACGGCACCCTGCAAATCAGCGAGCGCCATCGGCATCGCTACGAGGTCTCCAACAAGTACCGCGAGAAGATCGCTGAGCAGGGCCTCGTGCTTTCCGGCCTTTCGCCCGACAGACGCTTGGTGGAGATGGTCGAGCTACGTGACCATCCCTACTTCGTCGGCTGTCAGTTCCACCCCGAATTCAAGAGCCGGCCAATGACGCCGCATCCCTTGTTTGTTCGCTTCGTGCAGGCCGCCTGTGAGCGATCGAAGGAACGCGCCAAAGGCCAAGTCCGCGAAGAGCGCGAGGGCGAACGCTCAGAGCAGGCGCGCAGCATCGCCAACTGAGGCGAGCGCGGTGCTCATCAGCGGTGCGGACCGATGATGGGCAGCACCGGCCCCGCGACCACCGAGAAACTGTCCGCGCGGAACAGGTCGCCATCCAAAACGAAGCGACCTCCAGGCTCGAGGAAGCGCAGGTCGAAGCCTCGAGCCAGCTGGTCTACCGAGCCTTCGCCACCGATCTCACGGCCGAGCATCACGAGCGGAGCTCGCCTTCCGAGCCGCACGGGCAGAAGTGAGCTTGCTACGAGATGAAAGCGTTCTGGATCCTCCCCAGCGCGATAGCAGACCTTCATCGAAAGCCCGAGATCGCGAACCACCGCGCCAAGCAAGAGCGACACGGCCCGCGTTTCACTGAGCTTGCCGTCGATCGTTAGCTCGCAAGGCGTTGGCGTGAGTACCCGAGTCGCCAGCGGGCCCCCGCGAAAGGACTCAACGAAAATGCGTGCAGCGATCCTCGCGGCGAGCCCGGTTCCAGTAGCGCCGCGTGCCTCGTAGACATCGAAGAACTGCGCGACGAGCCCAGTTCCCACGATGAACCCAACGCGCTCGACCCGCTCGGCGCCGAATCGCGCTTCAACTCGTAGGGTTGGCCGAGGAATCACCTCGAGCGCTTGGCCGGACAGCCACTGCTGGAGCAGAACCTCTGGCTTCCCAGCCGGTCCGAAGTTGCGTGCCACCGTTCCGACCGTGCCCAACGGCAATAGCCCAACGATCGGGAAATGACTCCTGCCCGTGTCGAGCTCCTTGGCCCTAACCAAGGCGGAGACCCCGCTCATGAAGGTGCCGTCACCGCCCCCGAGAATCAGCAGTTCACAACCATCTTGCAGGATGTGCTCGAGCAGCACGGGCAGCTCGTCTAGACGGCTGGTTTCGTGAAGCGTGGCGCGGCCAGCCGTCAGCTCACGTATCGCCGCTCGGCGTGCGGAGCCCTCTTTCAGGCCGCGAGCGCTGAGGTTGGCGATCAGGTGGATGGACATGGCTTTATGCAGGCCGCACTGGGCCAAGGGCAAACGGGTGGAAGGATTTCCAAAAGGGGCGAAGTTTGCTTTGCGAACCGCCCCGAGTGCAACTACTCCTTCACCATGCGAATCGTCTCCCTCGGCGTGGCCTTGGTGCTGATGACTGCGGCGGGCTGCGCCGTAAGCCCGATGGTCGAGACGGCCCGGAAGCCCGACTACCCGAAGCTAGCCAAGGAGATCGAGGCGGCGCAAAAGTCGGGTGAGCTCTCCGACGGTGACGTCGAGGACATCGCGCTCGCGATCGCTGAAGTCGAAATTCGACAGGCCAAAGATGCAGAAGGCGAGCAACTGCTGCTGGTGTTTGGTGGCTGCGCAGAGCAGGTGGAGGGTGAGCTCTCGGACCGCTTCGACAAGGGGGATGACCTTGGCGCCGTCGCCGGGCAGCTCCTGCTTTCGTCGGGCGTCGTCAACATCGACGAGTATGTGGACCTCGCTCTCGATGGGGACCCCCGGCCTGCATACAAGGCGCTCGGTGCGCGCGGGCTGATTGACTCCGACGACTTTGGCCTTCGAAGGCAGCTCTTCCTCGACCTGGATGAACGCGTACGAATGAACTCCTTGCGTGCGGCCATGTCAGCCCCGGCGCCCGAGGATTTTGACGCTTTGGTCGAGGCCGGCCGCGTCGATCCCTACCCTGCTGCACGGGCTGCGGCGGTGAGAGCCCTTGGACGCATTGGCGGAGACCGAGCCACGGTCGCGCTGAAAGACCTCTGGTTGCGCGCGGACGGCAGACTCAAGGAATCGATCGTCGACGCCTACGTAGCCTCGCCCACCTTTGAAGCAGGCGGCCGAGAAGAGCTCGTGCGTATCGCTGAGAGTGGTGGCGCCGCCAACATCGCTGCAGCCATCGCTTTGTCGCGGCTGGCCCTCAACGACCCGAAGGATCGCGCGGCCAATGAAGTGGCGATGGGCGTTCTGGTCCGGGCGATCAAGCTCGGCACGCGTGAAGATCGCACCTTCGCCATGTTGATGGCTCCGACCACGGACGTGGTGCTCGAAGCGCTGCGTGAGGCGAAGAAGGACACCGACGCTGGCGTTGCTTTGATCGCTCTTGGACGACTAGCGCAGGTTGGCAACGAGAAGGAGCAGAAGGAAGCTCGGGAGAAGCTGCTGGAGATCGCCAAGAGCGACGACTCGGACAAGAACCGGGCGATGGGCGAGCTCGCCTCCCTCCAGGACCAACGCGTCGTGGTGTTGCTCGAGAAAGAGCTCAGCGCAGAGGCGCAATTTGCGCGAGCCTACGCCGCTCGCCACCTTGTCAATCTTGGTGAGCAGAAGCGGGCCGCCCGCTTGCTCGCCGATCCACAATCCTACGTAAGAGCCACGGTGGCCTGCGCGGTCTTGGCGCACGACCAATGAGCCTGCTGGTGCTCGGTCGCTAAACCATCAGAGAGCGCAAGGCGCGCTCTCAGAAGCGTGAAGTCAGCTCGAGCTTGGCCCCTTCAAACGGAGGGAATTGTCTGCATACGCCTGAGACGCAGCGGATCGCTCCGCGGCGTTGGCCTACGAAGACGTTCACAGTGTCAAAGAGCATCTCAGCGAAGTTGTCTTTCGACGAGGAGGCTTTGAACTGTGCTCCACCGCTATAGTAGAAGCACGTTCCACCGTCCACGTCAGGGCTGCAGCCGGGCCGACCGAGATACTCAAAGCCAAAGATGAAGGCGAAGTGAGGGGCCCAGCGCAATGCCAAGTAATTCTCGCCTTCATTCCACCAACTCGAGGAGAGCGTAGGCTCGTAACGGTGCCGGTGAAAGCCTTGGGACTGCAGCGTAAAATCACCCGCAAGGTGCTTTGCTACGTCATAACGAATATAGCCTTCACGGTAAAATTGGTCCGTAGGCACTACCTTGTTGACGCTCTCTACGGGTGCGGCATTAAAGGTCTGGCGGCCGCCAATCCATGCCTTGACGTAGGTTTTACCTTTCTCGAAGGCTAAGTCTGTCCCGCTTGCGGCATCGAGCGTGCGCGTGGTTTTCGCCGGGTCGTCGGTCTCGCAGTTAATGTTCCGTGCGTCTTCTTCTGTCTGACTATTGAAGAAGCCTACCCAGCTGTAGACCCCGGTATGCGTATTAGCCTGATAATCGGCCCGCAAGCGCCCACCTGTGATGCAGATATTGGGCGAGCCAAGCGGCTCTTGGTAGAAGCTGTCAGCGTTGGGCGGTTGATTGTAGGCAATGGTGCCAAACTCAGGGGCAGCGGATACACCATTGCCACCGAGATCCGCGCTGATATTGCCTGAGAGCGGCAACAAGGCGTGGTAGTGCTTTCCCTCGAACGTCAGGGCGACTGGTCCTTCTCGCAAAGTTGCATTGAGGAAGATGCCATAGCCCGTGTGGTCCTCGACTCGGACGTAACCGTCACCGTCCTTACCGGTGGCGCGTCCATTGGTGGAGTGTTGAACGGCCACCTCGAGATACGCGTCTCCATGCCCGTCGATGTTGGGGACATTGACGCTACCGCTGGCCGAGATAATCGCGTCCCGCTCCGCCGAATCACTCAGTGTCGTGAAGGTGGGGAAGGCGCTTGCACAGTCCTTCCCGTTAGCTGCCTGGCAATCGACGAAGGATTCACTATTGGACTTGCGTACGATGAGCGAGGAGTGCGCGCCGATTAGCACCTGCTTTGGACCTGCCTCCACGCTCAGCCCATAGATCGCGTCTTCTAAGTAGCTTGGCCTGGCCTTGTCAGTAACGTAGCCAGCGGCGCCGCTTTGGTCGAACGTGTAATAGGTAAAGTCCTTCGCCTCGGGGAAGCCGAAGAACAAGAGAGAGCCGGCTCCGTGGAGGCGGCGGCCAGTCTGGTCATCCACCCGTAAGGGGTTGGCTTGACCAGCGAGCGCGGTCACCGAAAGCGTGCCATCCTCAAAGCTCTTTTTGAAGGAGGTCTTGAAGCCACGAATGGTCGTGTCCTGACCCACTTCGTCGATCTTCCGAACGCTGAGCACGATGCCGCGCCCTAGCTGGGCGTAGAAATCACCAATCGTGATGTCCACCCCCGGTGCCGTGTACCCGGCAAAGAGCTTCGACGGGTAGATAGTACTCTTGTAGCGCGTGTGAAGTTCGCGGCGGAACGCGTTCTCGTAGTCGTAGCGGTCCACTCCCGTTGGCCCAAAGGGATTGCCGGGATCAGAGGGTAACCGCTCTATGGCTATATCTCGAAGATCGTAATCATCGAGTTGCGCGTAATAGGTATTCAGGTCAACGCGCATTCCTAGGCGGAAACGCCAGTAGTAGACCGAGAGATTGAGGTGGTCGATGAACTCGCCGAAGGTGTCGTCAACGACGGTAGAAGGCGGCGGAAGCGTGGTTGAGCTGTCGTTGCGATTGTCGAACAGGTAATTGGCAATCGCCGTATTGGTCACGTCGAAGGTGAGCGTTTCCCCCCCGACGTCCTCAACCTCAACGGCCTGAGCTTCTTGGCTGCACACGAGCCCAAGCGCGGTGGCGGCGCTTGCCCAACGAGTCAGCTTCACCGTTTCACCGAAGGTGGATGCAACAGTCAGAATGACTCGGGCCCTCTTGAATGAGGGGTGCCAGAGGCCCGCACACTCCTTCAATTTGCCACGAGTCATTCCACTATTCCAAAGCTTGAGACAGCTCACCTGCAGGCGGCTGGGCTCACTTGAGCAGACCCTCGATATCGGCTGCTAACTTCTCTTCATCGCCCGGATCGTAGCCGTTCTTCTTTTTGACGATGTTCCCCGCCCGGTCGATCAGCACCCAGAACGGCATGTCCTTCTTGGGATTGTATCGGGCAATCACTGTGGTCTCTTCGTCCATCAGAACTGGGAAGTTCATCTTCTTCTGATGGACGACCGTGGAGACGTTGCTGCGAGTTTCCGGACCATCACCTGCAACGGCGAGGATGACAAAGCCCTTGGCCTTGAACTTCTCGTAGATTTCGACGAGATGCGGCATCTCCTCGAGACACGGGTTGCAGGTGGTGGACCAGAAGTCCACCAGCACGACCTTGCCCTGGAACTCAGATAGCGAGACGTTTTTGCCATCGAGCGAAGGCAGCGTGAAGTCAGGCGCGTTGCCCTTGCCGGCTGCCGCAGGGGTAGCAGTTTCAGCGCCGGAGGCTACAACTCCGCCTGCCTCCACGTTGCCGTTCTTGGTACTGCCACTGCAGCCCGCGGAGATGACGAGACAGAGGCACAAGGCGAGGGGCAGGTTTTTCACGTGGAGCTCCAAGTTGCGGGGTCCTGGGTACGGCTCGACTTTCACACGGGAACCGAGTCGAGCCCACAAAAAAGCGCTCGGACCTTAGTAGCCCGAGCGCAGGTCAGTGCTGACGAAGAACCGAATTACTCAGCGATGAGCGCGTCCAGCTTCGAGTAGAAGCTGTTGTCCGGTGCGCCGGCGACCGACTCGACGATCTCCATCGTTCGCGTATCGATCAACATGTTGGCCGGGAAGGCATTCTGTTGAAAGAGCGCGCTGAGCTTGTAGCTCGGGTCCACCACAGCGGGGAACCGCGTCTCGTACTTCTTGACCCAGTTCTTTAGGTGCTTGAATTCAGCCGGCACACCCGGGTTAGGGCCGTCAGCGAGATTCAAAAGGAACTCCACGCCCTTCGGCTGGTACTCGGTGTATTTGCCGGGGAGAGTCTCAGCGGCCTCTTGATTGCACGGCCCGCACCATACAGCCGATACGATGACCCAGAGCACCTTGGGCTTGGCCTCACCAGCTCCGTAGGGCGACCCCTCCGGGAAAACATCTTTGCCGGTGGGATTGTAGAAATCCGAGAGTGAGACATTGAACGCCGAGTCCGTCGCTTGATCGGGCGTGGGGAAACCAACGAACTTGAAGTTCGAAACGGTCGAACCCGGGTTGATGCCGTAGGGGCCCGCCGGGTAGACCGCGCTAGCGTTCGGCGCTTGACCCTGACCTTCGGGGAAGGGCGGTGCTTCAACCTCGGTCTCGCCCGATTCAACGTCGGTGTCCGAGTTACAGGCGGAAGCAAGGAGGGATAGGCATCCGAGCAAGGAGTAAACAGCGAGCTTGCGCATGGGTCACCTGACGTAGAGGGAGGCTTAGGAGTATCTGCGCTCAGGGCTACGTCGTCAAGCCCGTTGGGTTTCGTCTTCGAGCAACTTTCCGTTCCAACTGAGGACTCCCGACCGCTGGCATATGGGCCGCCACTGATTCATGATAACGGACTCTTATCGGAATAGCCGATCCTTGGGAGAGAACATGACGCTCGCGTTTGGACGAAACTTCTTCGCCTGTTTGGCTCTTTGTCTTGCCCCAGGGGCAATCGCCGGATGTGGCGACAGCGGGAGCGGCGGCGGTGGTTCCGGCGGAGTGAGCTGCGAGGGTGGCGTCGTTGTCGACGGCCAGTGTGAAGGTAAGTGCTCCCCTGACCTATGTCTCGAGGGGAACACCTGCGTTGGCAACCGCTGCAAGTTGCTTTGCACGTCGCATAACGAGTGCTTCTCGCCGCTAGCAGGCAACGAAGTATTGCAAGCCTGCGCTCCCGAAAAACAGGACACTGCCGATGGCTTGAATGACGGTTCCACCGTGTTCGTATGTGCCGACGCAGGCAAGAACAAGTTCTTTGGCTGGCTTTGCCCCTTTGGCAACGAATGTGACAATCCCGACGCTCCAGGGGATTGGGTCTGTCCGGATGGAACGACCTGTGAGGAAGGAGTAGGCTCAGACGCGTGCTCTGCCGCAGAGTGTCGTGCGCTCACTTGCATCAGCAAGGGACAAGGGGACGCGGAGGCCTATTGCTCCTCTTTCGACTGTACGAGCGACGCCGACTGCGGGCCCGGTTTCTACTGCGGGATCACCGCTCCGCCCAACGCCATCTGTGGAGTTGACGGCAAGGGAGATGAAGAACCCTGTGTCGATCCAGCAAACTTCACCAAGGACAAGGCGACCTTCCAGGAAGGCCCGACGTCGCTGCTTCGCAACGCCTGCCTCAAGCGCGAGCCGTGTGCGCCTTGCTCCAACAACGCGGATTGTTCGCTGCGCGGCGATATGGACTGCGTGCAGGTCGATCAGATCACGGCTTGCGCGGCCCGCTGTGCCCAGCCGTCGGACTGCCCGCACGACTACACCTGTTTCGCCGAGTACTGCATTCCGAAGACGGGAACGTGCCAACCGCCGGCGACCGACAACTTTTGCTACAACTGTCTGAACGATCTGCAATGTGGTGGCTCGGCGACCAACACCCTCGCCTGCCAAGAGACGTCGGCAGGCCAGAAGGCCTGCGTCGACGTAAGCTTCCCGAATACTTGCACCACCGACGCTGATTGCCCCGAGGCCCCGTCGGGACTCAAGGGCGAGTGCCTCGACGAGCCCGAAGGGCTTAGCCCCGGCGACAGCGTCTACCAACGTTGCTACTACCCGTTCTTGTCGAATCCGGGTGGTTTTCAGTGCGCGAAGAACAACTAACCGCCTTACCAATTTCAGGAGCTTTGATGAAATCCAGTTCGCTTCGTTACGCCCAACTGAGCCTCGCAGCCGGCCTTCTTGCTGCGCCCATGGCCCTCATGCCTGCGTGTGACGGGTCCAACCCGCTCGACACGCTCTGCTGCTCAAGCTTCAAGCCGGGCACCAATATGCTCAACGTCGACTGGGGTCTCGAGGGCGAGGTCAATGCCCAGTTCGGCGTGACCATGCAGGCGGTTGGTGACCTCAGTGGAGCTGCAACGGCCATGCTGACCGACCTCGGTACGCTGTGCCGCAACATGGCGGTGGAGCTCGGTGAAGATCCCAAGAGCGTTACCACTACGGACCCGCAAGAGCTGACCACGCAGTGGTGCTCCAAGGCCGCAGCCAAGGTCGCCGAGGTATCGGCTGCTGGAAACATCACGGTCAGCTTCCAGCCGGCGCAGTGCAGCTTCAGTGCTGAGGTTCAGGCTAGCTGTGAAGGCAGCTGCCAGGTGGACGCTTCTTGTGACCCCGGCAGCATCGAGGTCCGCTGTGATCCAGGTGAGTTGAGCGTCAAGTGTGAAGGCAGCTGCTCCGGTAGCTGCGAGGGCTCGGCGACGGTCGCAGTCAACTGCTCGGGCACCTGCTCGGGTGAGTGTGAAGGCACCTGCTCCGGTACGCAGAACGGCAGCCAGTGCGATGGAACTTGTGAAGGCAAGTGCCGCGGCTCTTGCTCGGTCGATGCACCCGACTTCCAGTGTGATGGCGAGTGCAAAGGCGGTTGCGAAGGAACGGCGACCGCTCCCAAGTGCACCGGCAAGCTCGAGCCGCCTACTTGCGAGGGGAACGTCGATTGCCAGGCCTCGTGTGACGCCAGCGCGAGCGCCAAAGCCGAGTGCACGCCGCCCGCCGTCTCGGTGGTTGGCGCCGCCGAGTTTGGCCTGCAGATCGCTGTGCTTAAGAAGTACCTCCCGGAGATCGTCCTGATCGCCGAGAAGCGCGCACAGCTGTTGCTCGAAGCGGCTGACGGCGTGGTCAGCGCCGCTGCAAACATCGAGGGCGACCTCTCGGCGGAAGCAGCGCTCTGCATCGTACCGGCCGCGTTGGCGATCGGGGATGCCGCGTCAAACCTGACGGTTTCGGTTTCGGCCTCCGGGTCGGTGATGAGCGAGCTGCAGTAGTCGCAGCGACGAAGCTGTACGACGAAGGCCCGCCCTCGAGGTGGGCCTTCGTCATTTCCGCCGAAGGCGATGCCGCGAGCCCAAGGTTTGGCCCCGCGAGACCGAACGATTGCACGTCGAACGCGTCAGCGCTAAGGCCGGAACATGAAGCTCTCGGAAGATACAGCCCATCAAGCTCTGCTTTCGGTGATCGAGCAGGAGACGAACAAGAGCATCGTCGAGTTGGACATGGTCCGCAGCATCGCGGTGAAGTCGGACGTCGAGGTCGAGGTTGCCTTGCGATTGATGACGCCTGCCTATCTGCACCGCGATGCACTGAGAGACCAGGTTCGAGCGGCGCTCGCACCACTCGGCGCAACGACGGTGAACGTCGCCATGGATGAGTACGAGATGACCAAGCGCACGATTGGCCCGGATGATCCGTGTCCAAACGTTGCCAACATTCTCTTGGTGATGAGCGGCAAGGGAGGCGTCGGGAAGAGCACCGTTGCAACCAACCTCGCGCTTGCGCTCAAGCGCTCGGGCGCAAAAGTCGGCCTGCTCGACGCCGATATGTACGGCCCGAGCATTCCAACCATGCTTGGCGTCAACGGCCGACCTGTTTCCGCCGACGGGAAGAAGTTCCTCCCACTCGAGCGCTTTGGCCTCAAGTTGATGAGCCTTGGATTTTTGCTGGAGGACGCTCGGCAAGCGGTGGTGTGGCGCGGGCCGATGTTGCAGAGCGCACTGCTGCAGTTTTTGAAGGACGTGGAGTGGGGCCCGCTCGACTACCTCGTGCTCGACCTACCGCCTGGGACGGGCGACATCACCCTGACCATTTCGCAGAAGCTTCGCACGACCGGCGCGATTGTGGTCACCACGCCCCAAGAGGTTGCGCTCCAAGACGTGTTCAAGTCGGTATCGATGGCGAAGAAGGTTGGCATCGACATCCTCGGCGTGGTCGAGAACGAGAGCTACTTCTTGTGCGACGGCTGCGACAAACGCCATGAGCTCTTCGGCGCAGGCGGCGGCCAAGCGGTGGCTGATTTCGCCGAGGCACCCCTGCTCGGTCAGATTCCGATCGAGCTGGCCGTCCGCGAATGGGGTGACGCCGGAACACCGATCGTGCAGGCAGCCCCCGAGTCGCCGGCCGCCAAAGTGCTTCGTGACGTGGCGCTCCGGCTTGCCGGGCGCGTGACTGCGCACAATCTTGCAGGCCAACCCCAGACGGTTCCGATCGATCGATCGGGAGGAAAGAACCGCCATCTACCCATCGCTCGCTGAACAAGCGATGGGTAAGCAAGTCTGACACGCACTGAATCAAAAACCCGATCAACGCGTAGCCATGCTCCCAGGGTTCGACTAGGCTCCGCGTCCCTTCGTCAACACGAGCTCTCGCTGCTGAGACGCAGTGATTGCGACCCATTACGTGACACCCATGAGCACCGAACAAGAGCAGGCCGAGCAGTCCTCCTCCTCCGAAACGCCGAATGGCGTTCCGAGTGAGGCGTCCCCACAAGAGTCGGAGGCGAGCGTCTCCAAAGCGGGTGACTCTGCGTCGGCAGCACCTGCTGGGGCCGAGTCATCAACTGAGAGCAACTCCGCGTCAGAAGCGTCAGAAGCAGAGGCCGACGGCGATGACGCCGAAGGTGCCGATGCCGAAGGTGGCGACGACGCAGAACCCGGAGAGGCCGCTGCTGACGGCGCAGCTCCCGCGGACGGCGCAAAGAAGAAGCGTCGGCGCCGCCGCCGCAAGAAGAAGGAAGGCGGAGCCGAGGGCGCGCCGCAAGAGGGTGCGCCGCAAGAGGGTGCCGTGGAAGGCGCAGCTGAGGGTGCTCCCGCCGAGGAAGGCCAAAAGCGCGAGCGGCGCAACAACAAGCCGGATCCGCGTGAACCGCTTCCCTTCCGCATTGGTGAAGAGGTGTTCGGCAAGGTCGAGCGCGTCACCGAAGATTCGATCTGGGTTGACGTTGCGGGCAAGGCGCTCGGACTTTTTGATCGCCGCGAGCTTGGGGATGGTGAGCCGCCGCAAGCCGGCGACCAGTTCATCGCAACTGTCGCGAGCCACGGTGTTCGCGGTGGCATGTTGCGTATGTCACGCAGCGCCTTCTCCTTGGATGACGCCAAGGCGAAGGTTGAGGCCGCCAAGACCGCTGGCGAGATGATCGAGGGCTTCGTTACCGGCGCTGTGCGCGGCGGTGTCGAGGTCGACTTCGACGGGCTACGCGCCTTCGCTCCGGCCTCGCACGTTGAACTTCGGCCCAACGCGGACCTTTCGAATCTGGTTGGACGTCGCCTCAACTTCGAGGTCGTCCAGTACGAGAAAAAGGGTCGCGACGTCGTCGTTTCGCGCAAGAAGTTCCTTGCCGACGAGGCTGCACAGGCCCGCGCGGACGCGCTGAAGGTGTTGACCCCCGGGTCGATTCACCAGGGCATCGTTCGGACGGTCATGCAGTGGGGCGTGTTCGTCGCTCTGCCGGAAGCCGGCAACGTCGAGGGCTTGGTCCACGCGACAGAGGCGGCTCACGACCGCACAGCCAAGTTGAATGAGCTGTTCAAGCCTGGTGACCCGGTCGAGGTGAAGGTCCTTCGCATCGACGAGAAGGGCAAGCTTTGGCTGAGCCGCAAGGCGATCACCTCCGATCCGTGGGGTGACGTTCTGCAAAAGTACGCAGTCGGGACGCGACACAGCGGCAAGGTCGTGCGGCTGCAGCCGTTCGGCGCCTTCATCGAGCTGGAGTCGGGGATCGATGGGCTTTGCTACACGCAGGATCTCTCGGTCAAGCCGATCCAACACCCGAAGGACATCCTGAAGGTGGACGATACGATCGACGTGATCGTGGCGCAGAGCGACGGTGGAACCCGCCGCATCTCGCTTCACCCCGCTCCGCCCGAGGAAGAGGCCAACGAGCCCAAGCCGCGCGTCGGACCGAACCGTGTGGTCAAAGTCTCGGTGGTCCATCCGCAAGAGACGGGCTTACTCGTGCGCGTGATCGGCCTCACCGGCCGCGCCGCTCGCGGCTTCATCCCTGCTGGCCACACCGGCACGCAGCGCGGTACGGATCTGCGCAAGTTCTTCCCGATCGGGACGAAGCTCGACGCCAAGGTGATCGAGGTGGATACCCGCCGCGGTGAGACCAAGCTTTCGATTCGGGCCATGAAGGAAGACGCCGAAAAGGCTGCCTACGCGGAGTACCGCGACCAGGTTAGCCGCGAGGCGAAGTTCGGAACCTTCGCCGACTTGCTGAAGAAGGGCTGAGCCCTTCGCCTACGCGAGTGATGAGCCGGCGTCTCGATGAGGCGCCGGCTTCATTTTGTGCAGCCGGCGTGCGCAGCGTCGTTGCGAGCTTGCTGGCCTATTCGCGGCCCAGCGCTTTGATCGGGTCGAGACGTGCGGCTCGGCGCGCGGGCAAAAAGCCAAACAGAAGCCCGATCGAGCTGCTGGTTCCAAGGGCCAGCAGCAGCGTGCTCAAATCCATCGTGATGTTCCATGAGAGCAGCTTGGCGAAGATCGCGATCAAACCCCAGCCGATGGCGGTGCCCATGAAGCCACCGATGGTCGCGAGCACCAGCGCCTCTACCAAAAACTGGATCAGGATGTCGGCCTCGCGCGCGCCGATGGCCATGCGAATACCAATCTCGCGAGTGCGCTCGGCCACGCTGACCAACATGATGTTCATCACGCCGATCCCGCCTACGACCAACGAGACGGCCGCGACTCCGATGAGCAGCATGGTCAGATAGCCGAAGATGGTGTCCTGCAGTTCTTGGAACTCCTGCTGACTGCGAACCTCGAAGTCGTCTTCTTGGCCCTCTTGCAAGCGATGCCGATCACGCAGGATCACCTCGGCTTGCCGCTTCGCCTGCTTCGTCGTCTCGGCGCTCGTGGCGCTGAACAGGATCGCGTGCACCTCATTGGGTCGGGAGCGAATGATCGAGCTGCGCATGGTGGTGATCGGCACGACGATGATCTCGTCTTGGTTCTGGCCAAACGGGCTCTGACCCTTCTCTTCGAGTACTCCGATCACTTGAAAGTAGAAGCGCCCGAGGCGCACGCTCTTACCGATGGGATCCCCGGCACCGAACAGCTTCTTGCGCGTCTCCACGCCGATCACACACACCTTGTCTGCCACCGACTCAGCGTTCGTCGACCAGACCTCACCGTCGGAGACTGCCCAACCACGCACCGAAAAGTACTGGAGCCTCGTACCGATCACGCTGGTGGTGGTGTTCTCCGATTCGTAAACGGCTACCGCAGCAGACCGTAAGAAAGGCACCGCGGCGGCGATGCTGGTGGAGTCACGGGTGAGCGCCTTGGCATCGAGTTCATTGAGCTTGGAGGTTGCGTCGTTGCGCACACCAGAGGTCCGCGAAGACCGTGGGAAGACGATCAGGGCGTTGTTGCCGAGCGCGCTTACCTGAGCCATCACGCCTTGTCGAGCGCCCGTCGCCAGCGCGGTCACGGTCACGACCGCAGCCACGCCGATGGTGATTCCGAGCGTGGTCAGCCCAGCGCGCAGCTTGTTGCGACTTACGGCTCGAAAGGCCAGCCAGAGCGCCGATAGGAACCGCGATAAGAAGGTCATTCGTGTCTCAGCGCGTCGATCGGTGAAAGCAAGGCCGCACGCCGCGCAGGTAAGAAACCGAACACGATGCCTATGCCGGCGCTGGTAACCACGGCTACCACGATCGCCGAGATAGGCAACTCGAAGGTCCAGCCCAGCGAGCTTGCGAGAGCCACGTTCACACCCAGGCCCAGCAAAAGTCCGAGGCCTCCACCGAGCATGCTTAGCACCAAGGCCTCCACCAGGAACTGCAACAAGATGTCCCAGTAGCTCGCGCCAATCGCCATTCGAATGCCGATCTCGCGGGTTCGCTCGGTGACCGAGACGAGCATCACGTTCATCACGCCGATGCCGCCGACTACGAGCGAGATGGCAGCGATCAGCGATAAAACCGTGGTAATCGCTGCGAAAGAGAGTTCGTTCGCGCGGCGAATCTCGGCCTGCGTGCGTATCCCAAAGTCAGGTTCGTCTTCTGGATCTACCTCATGGCGCTGACGCAGGATCTGCTCGATCTGACGAGTCGCACGATCGACCGTGAGGTCATCGGAGGCCTGCGCAACGATCAGCTGCACTCGCCCTTGGCCCGAGGGCAGCAGACGAGAGCGAAAGGTACCGATCGGAGTGACGATGCGATCATCCTGGTCGTCGCCGAACGGCGATTGGCCTTTTTCTTTGAGTACCCCGACGACCTTGAAGGGGTACTTGCCGATGCGCACGTATTCGCCGACGGGGTCGCCCGACCCAAATAAGCTCTTGCGCACGGTTGCACCGAGGATCACCACCTTGGCCTTGGTGCGATACTCGAGCTGCGAGAACAGCGTGCCCTCGGCTATCTCGAAGGCCATGACCTTGAAATAGTCCTCGCCGATTCCGAAGATTTGCGTGGAGATGTTCTTGTCCCCTGCCAGCACCTGCGAGCGCGTTGAACTCTGCGGGGTGACCGCGCTGACACTGGTGGCCTCTTTCAGGATGGCCTGCGCGTCTGCTTCGGTGAGCTTTGCACGCGATTGCGTCTTCGCCCCGGAGCTGCGGGTGTCCTGCGGGAAGATGAAGATGGTGTTCGCGCCCAACGTCTCGATCTGCTTTGCAACCTGATCGCGAACCGCGTTGCCTAGCGCGACCACCACCACCACGGCGCTCACGCCGATCAGGATGCCCAGCGTCGTCAGCGCCGAACGAACCTTCGAGCGCATGATCGCTCGCCCGCTCATTCGGATGGCGGCCAGCAGCACCCTCATGCGTGGTCCTCGAGCGGTGGCAGTGCGGCCAGCGCCTCGCGAGCGATGATGCGCTCAGTGGAGACGGTGTCACTCTGCACCTTGCCGTCGCGCATGCTGACCACGCGCTTGGCACAGGCGGCGATATCGTGCTCATGCGTGACCAGGACGATGGTGATGTTCTGCGCGTTGAGTTCCTGCAACAGACCAAGCACTTCGTAGCTCGTACGCGTGTCGAGATTTCCGGTGGGCTCATCAGCGAGCAACAAGGGCGGACTGGTGACCAACGCCCGAGCGATCGCCACGCGCTGCTGCTGACCGCCCGAGAGCTGGTTCGGCGTGTGGTGCATGCGATCTCCAAGGCCAACCGACTCGAGCGCAGCGCGAGCGCGCTCCCGACGCTCCTTACCGCTGACGCTGCGATAGACCAACGGCAGCTCCACGTTCTCGAGCGCCGTCGTGCGAGGCAGCAAGTTGAAGCCTTGGAAGATGAAGCCGATCAGTCGATTGCGGACGATCGCGCGAGCGTCGTTCGAGCGAGTCGTAACGTCGATCCCATCGAGGATGTAGCGCCCATAGGTGGGGCGATCCAAGCAGCCGATGATGTTCATCATCGTGCTCTTGCCAGAGCCGCTTTGACCAACCATGGCGACGAAGTCCCCGCGCTCGATTCGAAGGTCGACGCCACGCAGCGCCCTGACCACGAAGGCCTCACTGCGGTACTCCTTCGAGACTTCATGCAGCTCGATAAGAGGTACTTCGTTGGAGGGGGCCTGATTCAAAATGGCCCCTTCTTCTTCTTGCCCCCGGCGGCGCCCGAGGCGGCATCGGTTTCATCGCGTACGATCTTCTGACTGGGCGGGTCCGATAACAGCACCGTATAAACGCCGTCGGTAATGCCGATGTCGACGATCAACGGCTCGACCTTCTCGGCCCCGGGAGTGTCGTCGACCAAGATCCAGATCCGACCCTTGCCGGGCTCGACCTTGGGCAGAGGCTCCTGCGGCAACGGTTTGCCCTTTTCGTCGAGCGGCGGTGTCGGGCGAAAGCGCAGTGCTGCGTTCGGGATGCGGGTCTTGCCTTTGGCTTCGGCGCTCTTGATGGTCACGGTGGCCGTCATGCCGGGCCGCAACTTTAGGTCGGGGTTCTCGACGTCGATCACGGCCGCATAGGTCACGACGCCTTGTTGCGAGACGGGTGAGAGGCGCACCTGGACCACGCGGCCTGCGAAGGCCACCGAGGGAAAGGCGTCCACGTTGACCTCAGCGCTCATTCCCTCACGAACGCGACCGACATCGGCCTCGTCGATGTCGGCGAAGACGCGCATCTTCTTGAGGTCCTGCGCCAGGACAAACAGCGTCGGGGCTTGAAAGCTCGCCTGCACCGTC
Source organism: uncultured delta proteobacterium (assembly GCA_903892415.1). GTDB lineage: Bacteria > Myxococcota_A > Polyangia > Polyangiales > Polyangiaceae > Xiheicaenibacterium. The sequence goes on from CAITIQ010000444.1 coordinate 58,594, forward strand.
TGCCCCGAGTCGATCGAACGGGTGATCACCACACCATCGATCGGCGAGAGGATCTTGGTGAAGTCCAAGTTCGTCTTGGTTTGCTTGAGTTGCGCGAGGATCTGCGTGACCTGCGCGCGGGAGACGATCAGATCCGCAGCGGCTACGTCGTGCGTACCTTGCGCTGCGTCGACGTCGGATTGAGTACCGATCTTCTCGGTCGCGAGCTTCTTGGCGCGGTCCAAACGCAGGCGAGCCGCCTCGAGGTTGGCCTCTGCGCGCTTGACCGATGCGGAGGCCGAAGCGAGCTGCGCCGAGGTCGAGTCGGCTTGAGCGCTCAGGATCGTTGGGTCGATCTCCGCGAGGACCTCCCCTGCTTTGACGTTGCTATTGAAGTCGACGAACACCTTGGTGACTCGCCCAGAGACCTGCGCACCGACTTGGACCTCGGTGACCGGCTTGACCGTGCCCGTCGACTGCACGTTCTCGTTCACATCACCCTCAGACAGCTCGGCGAATACGTAGAGAGGCGGCGGAGGGGGTGCGTTGCGCACTCGGTAGATCACCAACCCAGCGATCAGCCCGACGATCACCGCCAGCACCAGCAGGCGCTTCACCCATTTGTATCCGCCCTCTTCACGGGAAATTTCCCGGCGAAGATTTTCGCGTGACGCTGTCGTCGAACCGGCCATGCCCGCTCTTTAGCACCCCAACGCGACGCCGGCGCTTGCTCCCTCGATCGCAAACGAATAGGGAGTGCGCCATGAGCGCAGCCCTTGTCGCAACAGACACGCACGTAGAGCTCGAATACACCCTTTTCGACCACGTATCGGGCGAGCAGCTGACCGACGAGCCGATTCGGGCCGACTACATTCAAGGCTATGGGCAGGTTTTGCCGGTGCTCGAAAGCGGGCTCAAGGGCATGGCTGCAGGTGAAAAGCGCTCGCTCGTCGCCCAACCAGACGAGGCCTTCGGTTCCCACGACTCCGAAGGCATCTTCGAGTTGGAGAAGGACGGCTTGGAGGGCTCAGCTGACCTTACGCCGGGCGAGGAGTTCGTCGCCTCGGGTCCGGACGGTGACGTCGTCATGCGTGTGCTCGAGGTTCGTCCGGAGACGCTGGTGGTCGACACCAACCACCCCTTGGCCGGCAAGGTGGTGCGCCTCGAGGTGGCCGTTCTCGCCGTTCGCGAGGCCACCGACGAGGAAATCGCCGAGGCGCGCGCTGAGCTCGAGGCGGACGCTTGCGGCTGTGGCGAAGCCCACAATCACGGTGAAAACGCCGAACAAGACGCTGAACATGCGGCAGCTGCCGCCGCAGATAGCCAACTCGTCGAGCTCAAAGCCCGTCGATCTTGAAGTTCTTTTCTTTTCTCTCCCGCCTGACTGCGTAAGAGTACGGTGCCCCATGACGAAGACAGCCTCGAAACCCACGTTTGGCCCTGACCTCCTCGATGTTCGCGTTCGCGAGCGCTTCCTGACCAACGGCTTGCTCGACGCAAAGACGCTCGAGAAGCACCTTGCAGAACTCCCCGATTCCGAGTCGAAGGGCGAGGAGATTGGCTTGGAACAGCCTGCTCTCTTCGGCGTGGACGAGGAGGAAGAACTCGACGAGGAAGACGAGGCGTCGTGACACAGGACCTTCCTCAGCTCGACTTCGCAACGTTCGTCCTGGGGATCATCGGCGCGGCCTACGTCCACATGGGGGACGCGCCGCCGGACGCGGACGAGCCGCCGGCCGAGGTCAACTTTGATATCGCCCGGCAAAACATCGATCTTCTGGTGGTTCTGCAGAACAAGACCAAGGGCAACCTAACGGGGGACGAGGAGCGCCTCTTGGATCAGGCCTTGACGGACCTGAAAGCGCGCTACGCTGAGCTGCGTGGCAATCGGTAGAGCAGCGCGTCGAGCCTGGGTGATCGCACTCGTTTTGGTCGCAACCGCAAATGCGGGCTGCGATCGGCTGGGGCTCGGGAAGAAGCAGAAAGAGAACGACGAGGAAGCGGCGGCTCCGCGTGAATCGCTGCCAAGTCTCCCGCCGCAGGCGCCGCTCGTACCGATCGATCTCACCAGCCGGCCGATGTCCTTTGCGCCCCTCGTCGAGCGAGTCGACCCGAGCGTGGCGCAGGTGAAGGCCTCGTTGCGTCGCGGTGAAGGCATGGGAACCGCCTTCGTTTACGACGCCGATGGGTTCCTGCTGACGAACCATCACGTGATTGAAAACGCCCAGTCGATCAAGGTGGGGTTCAAGGACGGGCGGGAGTACAGCGCGTCGGTGGTGGGCTCAGACAAGCGCACCGACGTTGCGGTCCTCAAGGTCGACGAGAGAGGTCTTCCAGCCCTTCCGCTCGGCAACTCGGACCAGGCCTTGGTTGGGGATTGGGTGATGGCCATCGGCCACCCGTTTGGTCTTTCGCACACTGTTTCGGCGGGCATCTTGAGCGCCCGCGGTCGAACGCGGGAAGACGTCAACGGCTTGGATCCGTCCGGTTACTTCTCCTTTTTGCAGACCGACGCCAGCATCAACCCGGGCAACTCCGGTGGTCCGCTGCTGAACCTTCAAGGGGAGGTGGTGGGCATCAACTCGGCGATTCGCGCCAACGCCAACGGCATCGGCTTCACCATCCCGATCAACATGGTCAAAGACATCCTGCCGATCTTGCTGAAATTTGGCAGCATTCGCCGCAGCGCCATCGGCGTGATCGTCGGTGAAGTGAAAGACGTCACCGGGCGCCTGAGCTCGAAGAAAGGGGCTTGGGTCAAAGATGTGCAAGGCGGCGGCCCAGCCGAGGCCGCAGGGATGAAGGTGGATGACGTGATCGTCGCCTTCAACGGCAATCCGGTCGATGGGCCGGAGGCGCTTCGCTGGTACGCGAGCATCGCTGGCGTTGGGCAGCCCGCTACGGTTCGGGTCGTTCGAGGCGGTAAAGAGCAAGACCTCAAAGTGACGCTCTCTGCGTTGCCTGAGAACAACTGACGAGCGGCGCAACAAGGAACGTCGCTATCGGCAACCGTGCTATAGCTTGCGCTCCTCGTGGCTCCCGGAATTGGTTCGAACGGCAAAGGACCCACTCCGTCCGCGAGTGACGGTGGAGTCTCGCCTGCTGCGCCGGAGCCCGGCGGCGATGTAACAAGCCCTGCAGCCCAGCGGGCGGCGATTGTCTCGGAGGCCCGTACACGCGGTCGGGACGGCTCGGTGAATAGCCGTGGAAACGAAGCGTCCAACAAGGAGTTTCGAGTTCGCGAAGCCGAGGAAGACCGTGCCCTTATTGAACAAGCCCAAAATGGTGACAGCGTGGCGCGCCGCTTGGCGTTCCGGAAGCTGGTCGACCGCCATCAGCGCCGGGCCTTCGCCATCGCTGTCGGGCTCGTTCGCGATGAGAACGACGCTCGCGAGATCGTCCAAGAGGCCTTTCTCCGCGTCTACAAGGGCATCAACACCTTCGAGGGTGGCTCGTCTTTCTTCACCTGGCTCTATCGCATCGTCACAAACCTGGCGATCGACCTCATGCGCAAGCCGGGCCGCAAAGGCGCCGAGCTGGACGAGTCGAGGGACGTCTCGGAGGAAGCCGAGGGTGATTTCGCTCTCGTCTCGCGAATTGACGGCGCAGACCCGATCGATGTGGTCCGACGCAAGGAGATGTCAGCCCGCATCGAGGCAGCGCTCGCAGCGCTACCGCCCTACCACCGAGCTGTCATCATTATGCGTGAGGTTGAAGGGCTCTCCTACGAGGAGATGGCCGAGGCCATGTCCGTGTCGAAGGGGACGATCATGAGTCGCCTCTTTCACGCCCGACAAAAGATGCAGAAAGCGCTCGCTGACGTGTACGCCGAGTTGGATGTCACGGCCCCTCGCGGGGATGGCCGCAGCAAACAAGCCGAGGTGCCGTTGAAAGAGATCGACACCGACCACGATGAGTCTCAGGCGGAAGAAGAAGTATGAAGCCTCCTACTGATCTCGAATGGATGATGTTCCACGACGGTGAACTCGAGCCGTCGCGGCAGGCTGAGCTTCAGGCCCTGCTCGATGGGGACGAGCAAGCGGCGGCAATGCTGCGGGGGATGAACGCGCTCGGGGTGTTCGTCCGGGAAACCGCGGGGAAAGCCAAGCTGCCCGACCTTAGCGACGCGATCATGCAGGCGGTTGCAGACTTCGACCAGACCGAAGCCAAGCCCATCGCGCGAATTGAGCCCAAACCGGCCAAACCCGTGCAGGCCAAACTCGTGCAGGCCAAGCCAGCGGAGGGGACCAAAGCTGCGCAAGTGCTCTCCCTCCCGGCGAAGAGCGCCTCGTCGGCCAATGACAACGGTCGCTTGCTGTTTGGGCTGACCGGGCTCGCAGCGGCGGCAGCCGTCGGGCTATTCGTTTGGGGCCGCTCCGCGGGCGAGACGCTGGTGGCTCAAGTGCCGAGTGAACCAAGGGTGGCCGCCGAAGACATAGCTCCGGCCGAGCCCGCAGCACCGACGCTGGCCGCAGCGCCGAGCAAGCCCGTGCAGGAAGAGGATCGCGGGCTGCCGCCGGTGGAGGTTGCCTCGGTGGACTTTGGCTCGCGAATTGGTGCTGTCTACTACGTAGATGAACCGCGAGGAGGAGCGACCACGACGGTCGTTTGGCTCGCAGATGATTGAGAACGTCGATCGAAGTGTGTGCTGGAGGCTGCAATGAGAAGTTGGATGGTCGGCGGAATCGCTCTTCTGTGCGCTGCGTTCGCGTCGAACGAGGCTCAGTCCTTCACGACGGATGAAGCCGCGGCTCAACAAACCAAGGTGGAGCTGGGGAGAGTCGGAGCAGACGACAAGAAGGAAGTGCCGGTCAACGAGGTCCAGGCCGAGGTGATCGTGCTGCACGCGACCAACGACGGCAAAGGCATCGACCCGAGCATCGGCAAGATTCCCGCGCTCGAACGGCCTCCATTCTCTTCGTACAACTCCTACAAATTGCTCGAGAAGTACGACCTCAAGCTGCCCAAGGGTGAGGCGAAGGACAAGAAGCTTCCCGACGGTGGCAAGCTCGCGCTGATGTTCAAAGAGGTCTCGCGCGGCAAGAAGAAGGACGACCCGACGAAGTTCGTCGTCTCAGCGACCATCGAGAAGGCCGACGGCAAGCAGTTCCTCCCGGGCCTCGACGTCAACGCGCTGAAGGGTGAGTACTTTTTCATCGCGGGCCAAAAGTACAACGGTGGCATTCTCGTCATCGGCGTGAAGATCAACTGACCAGGTCCGCCAATGGGTGGGCCTGCTAAGCTGCTCGGCATGGCCCAAAGCCAAGGCGAAGTTAGCGTCGAGTTCGCGCGGGCCTTGCTTGCTCGCGCGGAAGAAATCAGCTCCAGGGCGGAGGAGACCGAGGGCGGCAAACTCCGCGAGCTGCGGCTCGCGCGCGGTTGGGAGCTCGCCGAGCTGGTGTTCAAGCTGGCTGGCGTTGCTGCGGTGAACGGCCGCGAATGGCTGCCCTCCCCGCTCTTGCTGAGCAAAGCGGTGGCGCTCTCGAGTGCAGCCGCGCTTGCCTCCAATCTTGCGCTAGCAGACCAATTTGCAGAAGCGGCCGTACTGGTGGACGACGGCACTTCCGTTGGTCTGCGCATACCCAAAGAACAGCGCGCGATCGATACCACCGACTTCATGCGCGCGGCGTTCCTGGCCATGGCGGCCGGTGACACGCGCGCGCAAAAAGCGCTTCGCGCAGCGACCGAGGGCGTCGCCGATGAAGCGTTGCGCTCCTTGGTTCCGGCTCGCGAGGCCGTTCGCGGTTTGCTGAGGCAGCTGCTCGGTGCGACAACAACGCCGCTCACGAGCGATGAGCTGGCGGTAACGCTGGCTGCGACGCCCGAGTACTTTCGCAGCCGCATCGAAGAGCTGTTGCTGCCGGTCGTGAATGCGCTGGGCAGCTCCGACAAGCAGGCTGCCTTCACTGCGGTGCTGGCCAAACATCAAGCTCACTACGAGGCGGAGGATCGACGCGAGGATCTGCGCGGCTTTGTGGCGTGGGGCGCGTTGGCGCTCGCGGGCATGTGGCAGACGCGGCCGACGGAGCCTTCGCCGTACCTGGCGGAGATCGTCGCGGAAGCGTTCGCACGGCCGATTGCGAGCTTGTCGCTCTCGTTCGAATGCCCGCCGATGCGAGCGCGCACGATGCTTGAAGCGAAGACGCGGATGGAGTTCTCGTTCAACGGCGCGGTCGAGGTGCAGCCTCAAGCCGAAGCAAACGTGTTCGAGCTGCGCGTGGCTCCGCTGTTTGTTGGGCGCTTTACGATCGAGGATGCGAGCGATGAACAGAGCTTTGGTCGCGGTTCCCATTCGCTGCTCGACGCCGGAGAGTTGGTGGTTTTGGCCGAACAGGCCGTGGCACGAGCGCAGGCTAGCGGAGACCGAGCGCGGGAGCTCGAGCGAGCACGTGCCGCGGCGAACCGAGCGTTAGAGTTGCTCGGGGATTCGACCGAGCTTTATCGCAACCAAATGACGAGCCCGCTCGGACGAGCTCAATGTGATCAGCGACCGGCGCTGTTCTCGCGCGGTGGGCTGATGGAATTTCGCGAGCGGATCGCAGCCGAGAGCTGAGCGGCGTTCCCAGGCTAAAGACGCTGATGAAGAAGCTACTGCTCCTGCTGTTGGCTCTGGATGGGGCCTGCTCGGACAAAGGGTCGCTCCCGGCGGATGGGGAAGGCCAGCCTGGCTCGTCGTCGAAGCTCGATGCAAGCGCGGTGGTGAGCTCCTCAGGCACGCCAGCGCTAGTCGCCTCCGACGCGCCCGCGCAGCAACCGAGTTCCGCGTTGAGCAACCGGTTTGATGATCGCAGCACCGGGCCCTACCCGCGGCGGCCGTTGGTCCCGCGGCTTCGAACCGGGGATCTCACCGTCAACGGCGGGATCGCGCCCGAGCTGGTTCGACGGATCGCGCGCCAAAACTTCGGCAGCATCAGGCTCTGCTACGAAGAGGCGTTGTCGCTCGATGTTGCCGCGGCGGGCAAGCTCACGTTCAGTTTCGTTATCGAGGCGGACGGCGAGGTGAAAGACGTAAAGACCGAGACCGACCTAAAGGACGCGAAGCTGGTCGAATGCGCGCGCAAGGTGTTCGAGAGGCTCGACTTCCCGAAGCCTGAAGGCGGCCGCGTGGAGGTGCGCTTTCCGGTGCTCTTCTCCGCGCCCGAGTTTGCCTTCACGATCAACGGCAAACACAGCGACAAGATCCAGGCGGATGACGTGGAGCAGGCGCTCGTGGCTGCGGGCGCCGCGGTGCTGAAGAGCGGCCCCAAGCCGGGCTTTCCTGAAGCGACGCTGTTCGTGCTCAAGAAGGACGGGCTGGAGCTGAAGCTGACCTTCGACCCTTACGACTCGCTCGAAGGCGGAGCATCGGGTGAGCAGGTCGGTGCCCGCAAGGCCTCTCGCGAATACGAGCGGCTGGCCAAAGAGGCGGTACTGCTGATCGAGGGTCGGCTCGTCCTCGCGGCGGAGTGCGCCGATCCCGCTCAGGCGAGGGCGCTACTCGAGGCGATCGCGAAGCCGACCAAGCGAAAGTAAGAAAGCCTGCGCGCTGTCACGCGTCTTCGAGTTCGACCTCGGTCAGCTCGAGATCGCGCAACCAGGTGCGCTGCCTGCGCACGAAGATGCGCGTCTTTTGAACGATACGCTGCGCGAGCTCGGACTCAGGAACCTCGCCCTCGAGGAACGCCTTCACCTCACGATAGCCAACCGAGCCCATCGCCCGCGTGTCCCCGAAGCCGCGCTCGATCAAGCTGCGCACTTCGGCGACCCAGCCTTGCTCGAGCCAGCCTTCGACCCGCTTCGCGATCCTGCGGTCGAGCTCCTCGGGCTTACGCTGGACACGGAAAAGCTTGTGCGGATGGCGTTCGGTCGCGAAGGCGTGCTGCCGATGCCACTCCGATTGCGGAATGCCGGCGACCGCGAACACCTCCAAGGCGCGTGAGACGCGGATGAAGTCGTTGGGGTTCAACTGCGCGGCGGCGGTCGGATCAACGAGCCGAAGCTGCTCGTGCAACGCCGCTCGCCCCTCGCGCTCGGCGAGCAAACGATGTTGCTCGCGCAGCTCAGGATTGGCCGGCGCACCCTCGGCGAGACCGCGCACCAAAGCTTTCACCCAGAGGAAGGTGCCGCCACAAACGACCGGCTGTTTCCCTCGCGCACGGATGTCGGCGATGGCAGCGTCAGCGAGAGCCGCGTAGGCGCCGGCATCGAGTGGGACGTCGGGCTCGTTGAGATCGATCAAGTGATGAGGCGCGCGCGCTTTCTCTGCGGCCGACGGTTTGCCTGATCCCAGGTCAAAGTACTTGTAGACCTGCACGCTGTCGGCGCTGACGATCTCGCCGTTCCAGCGCTCACAAAGGCGTATGGCGAGCTCGCTCTTGCCCGACGCAGTTGGACCTACGACGACCCAAAGCTCGGGTATGCGTTGCGGATCGATCTCGGTCCAGCGAATAGCGGGTGCGCTCATCGCTACGCCTATCGTCCAACACGCTGGCGCAGGTCGCGCAGCGGAAGGCGGCAAAGGATGGGCCGACCATGCGGGCAATGACCCGCGAAGTCGATCTTGGTCAGCGCACTCAATAGCTCGCGTGCGACCTCCGGAGCGACGATCTCCCCCGCTCGAATCGAGCCGTGACAGGCCATCGTCGCTAACGCGAGATCGACCGCCTGCGAGAAGTCCCGACCGCTCTTGCGACCCAGCTCGGCCAGCAAGCGACTCGCGAGCACGCGCGGATCACGACGGGCAAGGATTTGCGGCACGGCGAAGACGCCCAAACGGCCTGGACCAATCGCGCGGACGTCGACGCCCATCGCCAAGCAGGTTTCACGCAGCTCCTCGGCGGTGCTCAAGTCTTCGGCGCTGGCCTCGATCACCTCGGGGACGAGCAGCACTTGTTGGGCGACAGTGCGACTTGCGTACTCACGCTTCAAACGATCGAAGGTGACGCGCTCGGCGGCCGCATGCTGGTCGAGGATGATCAGGGCGTCCTCGGCCTCGCATAACAAGAACATGCCCTTGAGCTGCGCGAGGAACCCCAGCGATTTTGGCATCGCAGTATCCCCCTCGGCCAGGGCAACCTCGGCCGCAGGCTCATTGGCGCGCGGCGCGTAGAGCGTGGAAGCGAGCTCGCGGATGGCGTTGTCGGGCAAGGAGCCGCTGCCTTCGAACTGCGGTTTGGCGCTCACTAGCTCGAGCGAACTCGGCCGCTCGAACAAGCTCGCTCGGCCGGCCGCAGGTTCGATCGTCGGAGCCGTGGTGAAGCCCGCCTGGCCCGAGAGCGCGCTGGCGAGCCCGCGCTCGATCAAGCGATGCGCTGCACCTTGCACGGCCCGACCATCGGCGAAACGGACCTCCGCTTTTTGCGGGTGAACGTTCACGTCGACGAGTTCGAACGGCAAATCCAAGTAGACGACGCCGACCGGATAACGCCCAGGCTCGAGCACCGAGCCGTAGGCGTGGGCGATCGAACGGGCCAACGCTCGATCATTGACCGGCCGACCGTTGACGAAGAGCCACAAACTGTTGGCGCCGACGCGAGCGCGCTCCGGCGGGCTGAGGAAGGCCTCGAGGGTGAGCGGGCCGAGCTGTCCGTGGCAGCGAATCAGTTGCCAGCCGGTCAGCACCTGACGCACGCGCTCCTCGCGATCGCCCGCGCGGAGGTACTCACGCACTTTGCGCCCGTCACGGTGGAGGCTGAGCGTCACGCCCGGATTGGCCAAAGCGATGCCGTCGAGCACCTCGCTAATGTGGGCTGATTCGGTGGCGAGCGAGCGCAAGAACTTGAGGCGCGCTGGCACATTGTAGAAGAGCTCGCGCACCTCCACCCGCGTACCGACCGCCATGCCGCAGGGCTCGACGCGTTGCCCGCCCTGGTTCGTAAGCTTGCGGCCTTCTTGCGCGTCGCGCGGTCGCGAGCTCATCTCGAAGCGGCTCACCGACGCGATGCTCGGCAGCGCCTCCCCACGAAAGCCGAACGAGCCGATGTGCGTAAGGTCCTCGACTGTGGCGATCTTGCTCGTCGCGTGGCGAATGAGAGCTGTTTCGAGCTCGGCGGCCGGGATGCCATCGCCGTCGTCGATCACCGCGACTCGCGCGACGCCGCCCCCCTCGATCTCGACGTCCACGCGAGAGGCGCGCGCGTCGATCGAGTTTTCACACAGCTCCTTCACGATGCTGGCGGGTCGCTCGACCACCTCACCAGCCGCGATCTGGTTGGCTAGCTCGTCCGGCAGGACGACGATCGGTCGCCGCGCTTTCATTCGTCTTCGCGCAGACGCTCGAGCTCGGCCATGGCCGCCAGATACAAGCGCGAGCGCGGCAAAGAGACAGCAAACGCTGCCGCGAGCAACACCCCAACCTGGAGCACGATCAGCTCACCGCGCGTGAACCAATACCAAAAGCTTGGACTGCGGAAGTAGACGCCCTCCTCCGCCGGCAGCTCGAGTTGGCCGCTCGCCTGGACCACCGAGCTGATCCAAATCTCGCGCACTTCGGCGGTTACGCCATAGGCCACCAGCGCGAACAGTGTGTTCGCCGCGAGCGCCTGTAGACTGAAGGAGAGGGCGCCGCGCCTACCGGCGAGCACCATCGCGCTCGCTGCAACAAGCGTCATCGACAACAGCACCCGGGCGATCGAAACCGGCATGGTGACCTTCTTGCAAACGGCCACCGCGCGCAATTGCGCCACCACTGCGTATTGTTGCAAAGCCTGCACAGGCTCTGGCGAACCCTTCGCTGTATCGAGCGCAGCGACCTCGTCAGGCATGGTTCCTTCACGCAGATACATCACGGTGCCGCAGCCGGAGGTCACCCCGAGCACGCCTGCTACCCACACGGAGAGCATGGCGATCACGAGGAACCAGGGCCTCAACTTGCGCACGCTCGAGCGTTGTTCCGGGCCTTGGTTCAAGATTCCGGTCTATCATGCCTTGGCGTAGGACTCGAGCCGGGCGCGAACCAACTAGGCAACGACCTACCCTTGTGACATACCTGCTCCTGGAGACTGCCCTTGGCTCGAAAACTCACTGACCCCTCAGCGAAGGAAAAGACCTCGCGGTCGAGCGCCAAGGCCTCGAGTCCGAAGAAGCCTGCGGCCAGCGCACGAGCACGCGAGGCAGACGTGGACGAAGAGGGCGACGGCCCCGAATCGTTGCGTGGAGACGCAGGTGAGTCGGACGGCGAAGAAGTCGAAGAGGTCGGCGATCGCGGTGAAGTGATCGAGGCCGTTGGTGAGGTCGTCGAAGACGGTGAGGATGATTTCGACGCGGACCGCGAGGAATCACCAGAATCCGGCCGCACCAGCATGCCGCCCGAGTCGGCGCCGATGAGCTCGGCTGCGCTGTCGCGCAGCGATCCGTTGCAGGCCTACCTCCGCGAAGTACAGCGCTACAAGCTGCTGACCGCGCAAGAGGAGCAAGACCTAACGCGGCAATACGTCGAGACCCAGGACGTGCGTACCGCCGCCAAGTTGGTCACGGCCAATCTGCGGCTGGTGGTCAAGCTCGCGTACGAATACCGCCGTGCGTACAAGAACATCATGGACCTCATTCAGGAGGGCAACATCGGCCTGATGCAGGCGGTGAAGCGCTACGACCCGTACCGCGGAGTCAAGCTCTCCTCGTACGCGGCCTGGTGGATCCGCGCGTACATGTTGCGGTTCATCCTCAACAACTGGCGGCTGGTCAAGCTGGGGACGACGCAGGCGCAGCGGAAGTTGTTCTTCAACCTCAACAAGGAGAAGGCCAAGCTCGCCGCGCTCGGCATCGATCCATCCGCCGACCTGATCGCCGAACGTCTCGGCGTGGAGACGCACGAAGTCGTTGAGATGGATCGCAGGTTGGCGAGCGCCGAGGCCAGCTTGGACGCCCCCGTCGGTGACGCCGAAGGGCGCAGTGTCTCCCGCATCGACTTGATGCCGTCCGCTAATTTTGGCCCGGATAGCCTGCTCGAGCGGCACGAGATGGATCAGCTGATCTCCGACCGCCTCAAGGAGTTCCGCAAGACGCTCAAGGGCAAGGATATCATCATCTTCGACAAGCGGATGAGCGCAGAAGACCCGCTGACGTTGCAAGAGCTCGGAGATGAGTTCGGCGTTTCACGTGAGCGTGTGCGCCAGCTCGAGGCGCGGCTGCACCACAAGCTTCGCGACTACTTGAAGTTGGAGCTTGGCGACGCGGTCTCGCGCAGCTGAGAGCGAGCAAGCATGTCGAACCTCGAAACCTCGGAGGTCGGGGTTCTTTACATCGTCGCGACGCCGATCGGGAACCTCGAGGATCTGAGCCTGCGTGCGCGCAACGTGCTCGGTAGCGTTGCCTTCGTAGCGGCGGAGGACACGCGACGTTCACGCATTTTGCTGAACCACGTTGGTCACCCCGAGAAGCCGATTCGTAGGCTGGACGCCAACTCGACCGAGGAGCAAGTGGAGTCGCTGCTGGGCGAGGTCACGGTGGGCGGCTCGTTGGCCGTCGTTACCGATGCCGGTACGCCCTCGGTGAGCGATCCCGGCGCCCTGGTGGTGCGCGTCGCGCGGGCACGAGGTTGGAAGGTGGTCCCTATTCCGGGCGCCAGCGCGGTGGTCACGGCGCTTTCGGCCTCCGGCTACGCGACTTCTGCCTTCCTCTTTCTTGGATTTTTGCCGCGCGGCGGCAACGAACGCGCACAGTCGCTGAGCCGCATCGCGCAGACCCAAGAGGCGATCATCCTCTTTGAGGCTCCTCCGCGCATGGCGGAAACCCTTCTGGATCTTGCGCGAATTCAGCCGCTTAGGCGTGCGCTGATCGGACGTGAGCTGACCAAGCTGCACGAGGAGCTGAGTGAAGGGCCGCTGGGTGAGCTCGCCGAATCGCTCGCAAAAAAGGAGTGGCTGGGCGAACTTACCGTGGTGCTGGAGCCCTATTCGCTGGAGCGCGGCCAGCTTGATGAGCAGGCCGTGACCGAGCTCGTGGACCGCGCCCTAGCGAGCGGACTGCGCGCCCGGGACGTGGCAGAGCGGCTGACGGTGGAGACCGGCTGGGCGAAGCGGGATCTCTATCAATTGACCCTCGGTCGCAAAAACCTGCCTCGCCGCTGATCCTTCCCGGACCTGCTCATGCAAGGTAACCTTAGGGCATGCTGGGTAGGAGTCATTGGGGTGCTTGGCTCTTGGTGGGGCTCCTCGCGAACACGGGCTGCATTGGTGAAATCGGCGATCAGCGTTCCACTGGCGAGGTCCCCGATGATCCGCCGACGGAGCCGAGCTTCGTTCCGGCCGAAGCAACGCTGCATCGACTGACGGCGAAGCAACTGCAGAACAGCTGGCTGGATCTATTCGGTGAGCCGCTCGTGCTGCCTGCTGATCTGCCCGGCGATGATCGGCTTTACGGCTTTTCATCGATTGCTGCGTCGAGCACCACCATCGCGCCGATCGACGCGGAGAAGTACGAGCAAGCGAGCTACGCCGTGCTCGATCAAGTTTGGAGCGATCCGGCACGGCGCACGGCGTTGCTCGGCTGTGATGAGGCCAGCCTGGATGAAGCCTGTTTGCGGCCGTTTCTCGAGGATTTTTTGGAGCAGGCGTGGCGCAGGCCAGCGGCAACGGAGGAGGTCACGCAGCTGCTTTCGCTGATGACGGCCATCGGCTCCGACCTCGGTGACCCCGTCGCGGGCGTCAAATTCGGATTGGCGGCGGTGCTTCAATCTCCCAACTTTCTGTTTAGGGTGGAGGTTGGAGAGCAAGACCCAACCAACGCAAAGCTGTTGCGCTTCACCCATTGGGAAATGGCCAGTCGGCTTTCGTTCCTGCTCGCTGATTCCCCGCCGGATGAAGAGCTAAGGGAGGCCGCCCGTCAGGGTGATCTTCAGGATCCGCAACGAGTCGAAGAAGAGGCGCGCAGGCTGCTCGCGTTGCCGCGCGCCAAAGAGGCGCTCACCCGCTTCTTCCGCGACTTCATGAACGTCTCGGCGCTCGATACGGTGGACAAGAGCGCAGAGGCCTTCCCGCAGTTCTCGGCGACGATGGCCGCCTCGATGCGCAGCGAGATGGAGCAAATCTTCCAAGCGGTCGCCTTCGATCAAACGGCGGACTTCCGCTCGGTCTTCTCGACGCGAGAGACGTTCCTCAACGAGGAGCTGGCCAACCTCTACGGTGTTGAATGGACGGGTGCACAAGACTTTGTGCCGGTGACCCTGGCTGCCGACTCTACTCGCGCTGGTCTGCTAACCACACCCGGCTTCCTCGCGCTGAACGCCCATGAAACGCAGACGTCGCCGACGCATCGCGGTCGCTTCGTGCGCATCAACCTTTTGTGCGAGGACATTCCGCCGCCGCCGCCCGGAGTTTCGACTTCGCTCCCGGAGCCGGAGCCCGGCCAACCGCTGCAAACCCTACGCGAGCGGCTCGCGCAGCACCGGGATGATCCAGCCTGCGCGGCTTGTCACGATCAGATGGATCCCATCGGCTTTGCCTTCGAGCAGTTCGACGCCATCGGTCGTTATCGCACCGTCGATGAGAACGGTCTCACGCTGGACGTTGCGACCGAGGTCAACGGTGTTCCCCTCACTGGCGCGGTGGAAATGGCCGCCTACATCGCGGAGCTACCGCAGGCTTCGGCCTGCATTGCACGCCGCTTTTACGAGCACGCCGGCGCTCACCTCGCGACAGAAGGAGAGGCCACACAAGTGCAGACGGTGGTGGACGACTTCGTCGCCAGTGACTTCGCGTTTCAATCGCTGGTCGTCTCGCTGGTGACCAACGATGGATTCCGCTACGCGACCGCACAGGCTGCAGAAACCACGGAGCAGGGCCAATGAGCATCCAGCGCATGAACCGAAGTCAAGGTTCGCGGCGCCTCTTTCTGCGCGGGCTCGCGGCTGGGGCCACCGTCACCGTGGGTCTGCCGCTGTTCGACTTCATGCTCAACGACCACGGCGAAGCCTTCGCCGATGGTGAGGCGCTACCCACGCGCTTTGGGCTTTGGTTCTTCGGCAACGGCGTGCACTTGCCGAGCTGGACACCGAGCAACGTTGGAACGAACTGGGAGGTCCCCGCGGACTTCGGCCTCGCGTCGCTCTTGCCTTTGCGCGAGTACGTCAGCGTGATCAGCGGGCTCGACGTGAAGACCCCGCGGCACGCGCATCACTCCGGGATGTCGGCCGTCAACAGTGGTGGCCCGCATCTCAAAGTGGATGACGTTCGCGACACCATCGTATCGACCTTCAAATACCCATCGATCGATCAGATCGCGGCGGCGCACTACCAGACGGTTTCCCCGACGCCCTACCGCTCGCTGGAAGCCGCGGTCACCAAGTTCCGCGGTACCGATGAGGGCACCAGCTTCCAGTACCTCTCACACAACGGCAGCCTCGCCGGCGAGACCAACGTCAACCCATCGGAGGAGTCACCGCACGCGCTGTTTGATCGCTTGTTCAACCAAGGCACCGCTGAACCGCTGGTGCTCTCGGCGCGGGCCAGCGTGCTCAACGCCGTCTCCGGGCAGATCGCCTCGCTCTCGCCCAAGCTAGGCGCCAAAGATCGACAGCGGCTGGACCAACATCTTTCGAGCATCTCCGACCTCGAGGCGCGTTTGAAGGCGCCGATCGCCGAGTGCACCAAACCCGGTGATCCCGGGGACTATCCCGATGAGGCTGGTATCGAGTTCATGGAGGAGAAGAACCGCGCGATGAGCGATCTGATTGCGCTCGCCCTCGCCTGCGGGCTCACGCGAACGTTCTCGCTCATGTTCTCCACGGCCGGCAGCGGCGCCGTCTTTTGGATGGTCGGCTCTACCGACGGTCAGCACTACATGAACCACACCGAGCCGGCGCCTTACTCGAAGCAGCGGGACGCGGTGAAGTTCACCATGTCGCAGCTGGCCTACTTCCTCGAGAAGCTGCGTACGACCCAGGAAGGCGCGGCCAACTTGCTCGACAACAGCTCAATCCTGGTGACGACCGAACACACCGAGGGCTGGACTCACTCGCAGGACAACATGCCGATGCTCTTGTGCGGCAAAGGCGGCGGAAGGCTACGCGGCAACGTTCATTACAACGGCGGTGGTGGCAACACGACCCGCGCGCTGCTCACCGCCCTACGCGGTGGTGGCCTGCCGATCAGCGAGTTCGGGTATGAAGAGGGCTTCAGCAACGAACCGATCAGCGAGCTCGAGGTCTGAACCCCAGCTCTGAGCCCGAGCTCTGAGCCCCAAAGCAGCGCGGGCCGGTCAGCTTGAAAGCTGATCGGCCCGAAGCGTTAGCGTGCGTGCCGTCTGTCAGAACTCGCGCGAAAAGCGGCTGCTCGTCTCTTCGTGGTGGTGACCGTTGGTGTCGGGGTGCTGGCGCTCGTATTCACGCTCGATCTCCGGGACGACCTTGGCCAGACGCGACCGAACGATCTGATCGACGATGTTCCACAAGGCCTCGCGATCTTCACTCTCCGCGAGCACGCCGAGCGGGATCTGGAAGCCGCCCTTGTCGGCGCGACCGCCGCCGTACGGCTTGCCCGAGCGGTCTTTGCCGAAGACGGTGGTGAGGAAGGTGGCTGGCTCGACGCTGGGGCTGTCAGTGCGCAGCGAACCGTCGATGCGATCCTCGACGATGCCGAAGACAAGCACGGTATCGAGATCTTCACGCTGGAGGATGAAGTCCGACGTGGTTGCGATGGCGTCCCGATCACCGAGCGTCACGAACCCCACGCCAGCGACGGCAAAGTCACGAACGACGACCATGTTCTCGAGCGCACGCCCGAGCACGGTCATGCCCGAGGCCGAATACACGCGTCGGCTGACGCGCTTGAGCACGTCCGAGTCCGTGAAGCGCCGCACGTACGCGGCGGCTGCGAAGTCCGCAGCGGTTGCGAGCTGGAAGTCGTTGGTGTCGGTTTGGATGCCGAAGAGCAGCGCCGTAGCGACGCGCGATGCGCCCATGATGCTCTCGAGCGGGGCGAGGCCGTGAGCCATGTACTCGGCGTAGATGGACGAGCTTGCGCCCATGTGCGGACGAATGTCCACGAAGGCGCAGTCCACCTCAGCGGCCTTGTGATGGTCCACCACCGAGAACAACTTCAAGTCAGCCGGTAGATCGATCGTCGACTCGGCGGTCGATGTGTCTACCAGCGACAAGTATTTGAACGGCGCGAGATCATCTGCGGATTGAACCTGCAGCATGTCGATGTTGAGCAGCTTCACCATCGCGCGGTTCTGCCGGTGAGACACCGGCTGAACATTGGCGATGGTGCAAGGAACGCCCAGCTCCTGACAGATCCTTTGGTGAGCGAGCGCGCTCCCGAGGGCATCCGGATCGGGGTGACCTGTGATCAGAACGACCACGGGTGACCCGGCAATTGACTTCAGTGCATCCTCGAGGCCCTGACGCGGGGCGATTGTACCCATGAGCGTTGCGACCATACCACGGTCGCGCGGGCCACGGAGCAGCGCTTTGACACCAGGCCTCCAATGTTCAGGTGCAAGACGCTTGCCACGAGCCTTGCTTGCGCTTACGTGCCCAGCTCGCATGACTCGCGCCCCCATTGTCACCGTGGTCTCCAATCCGGGACCGATCGAGGCTGCATGGCTCGCGCGCTTCGCTGACGTGGTTCAGATCCGGCGCAGAATCGTTGGTGCGATTTCGCTGCGTAGCTTGGAAACCAAAGCTCACGAGAAGAAGCCAACCGTGCTTTTGGTGCACGGACGCGGACATGCGGCGAGCCTGTGGCTTCCAATCATGCGTGCGCTCGAGGAAAGGTTTCACCTCGTTGCGGTGGACGTACCTGGCTTCGGACACTCGGCGTGGCTTCCTCCGAAAGCGCCGAGCCAAGCGGACGCGTTGGCCGCATTTGCGGCGCCGATCGCGGAACTCGCGGACGAGCTCGCCGCGGTCGCCGTCGTCGGGCATTCGCTCGGCGGGCTGATCGCGCTGGAGCACGCGTTGCGCCGTCCCGCAGCGCTCAAAGCGTTGGTGCTGATCGGGGCGATGGGACTCTCGCCGTATATCTCGCTGCAAGCGAGGCTCTACTTGCAAGCTGGTCCGGAGAGGCTCGCGCGGATCAAAGAGCTGTTTGGTTCGAGCGCGCCCTCAACGGATGCGCTCAGCGCAGAGCTGCTCGCGGTGCGTCGTGAACTCGCGCTGGCCAAAGGTGGGGCACGAGCCAAAGGCGCGTTCGACCGATTGGTCCCGTTGCGGGGAGATTGCGTCTCGCGTGAACACGCGCTGCAGAGCGTCAGCGCAAAGACGCTGCTGCTCTGGGGTGAGCGCGATGAAGCCTTCCCGCTACCGATCGCCATGAAAGCCAAGGGCTTGCTGCCTTCGGCGGAGCTGTGCGTGTTGCCCGCCGCTCACTCTCCTCAGATCGAAATGCCGCTTCGCGTTGCCGCTGAACTCTCACGTTTTCTCTCCAACACGCTGGGCTGAGCCGGCGGTAAACAAGGTCACGAACCATGGGTCGCATTCAACTTCTCTCGATTCCCGAACGCCTCGACGCCTACGCGGACATCACTGGCCAAGGTGTAGTCATGGCCTTCGTCGACATCGGCTTCTACCCGCACCCCGACCTGATGCGGCCTGCTCGACGCATTCGCGCCTATGGCGACGCCACCCGCGACGTACCCGACGGCAACGAGTTCTTCTCACCGCAGCCCTACGGTTGGCACGGGACGATGACGGCCTGCGCAGCGGCGGGCAACGGCTACCGCTCTGGCGGTAGTTACCGCGGTATCGCCAGCGACGCCGAGGTCGTGCTGATCAAGGCCGGGATCGGCAACGGGCGCGTGATCGGTGAACACGTTGCCCACGCGATCCGCTTCCCGCTGCGACACCCGCAGCTCAACATCCGTGTGCTCAACATCTCGCTCGGGGTGAACCAGGACGATCCTCACTACGCAGCGGTGGAGCAAGCAGTGGAGGAGCTGGTCGCTGCTGGCGTGACCGTGTTCGCAGCCGCTGGAAATACGCCTGGGCGCAAAGTTGGAGCACCAGGCTCGGTGCCGCAAGCCATCACCGTGGGCGGTCAACACGACCGCTTCTCCCCCGACAGCGACGGTGAACTCGAGAAGATTTGGCCCTCGAGTCACGGCTCGCACCGAGCCGGCGTTCAAAAGCCGGATCTTCTCGCTCCGGCGATCTGGGTGCCCGCGCCGATGCTGCCGGGCACGCTGACCATGCGCGAAGCGGCGCCGCTCTTTCAACTGCTCTCGGTGCTCGAAGAGCTCTCCGCGGAGCACGGCTTCAGCGAGCGCAACACGCTGTCTACGCCGACCGAACGCGAGTCGATCGCCGAGTTGATGCGCGTGGTCGAGACCCGCATCCGCAAGCAGAAGTACATCTCACCCGAGTACCAACACGTGGACGGGACCTCCTTTGCTGCGCCCATCGCGGCCAGCGTGGCCGCACAAATGTTGGAGGTCGCTCCACGCCTCACGCCAGCACAAATCAAGGAGGGCCTGTGTGAGACCGCTGAACCGATTGAAGGCATCGACCGTGCGGTTCAAGGTGCCGGCATCCTCCGTCCGCGGCAGGCCGTGGATTGGGCGCGCAAACGCGCTGGCGCTGCGTGATCGCCGCCACCAGGTTGTGCTAGGAAGCGACGCCATGCGGCGCAGCGTTCTTCCCTGGGTTCTTTGGTTCGGCTTGGGCTGCAGCGAGCCCGCAACCAAGACTGACGTCCTCGGCTCCGCGAAGCCGGAGAGTTCGGCGGGCGCCAAGTCGAAGGCGAACGCCAAGGTTGACGAGCAGACGGCGAAGCGTTTCGAGGCGCTGGCCTCGGAACTGGTTGAAGCCGGCTTCACCGACCCGCGGACCGTCAAGAAGCAAGACGAGGTCTTCCAAAAGGTCTTCGCCGATCCCGAGGTGTCCAAGGCCATGGGCACTCTGATCGAGCAACTGCTCTCGGACCGTGCGGTCAAACCGCACATGGACGAGATCTTGGCGGCGTCGCTCAAGAAGCCGAACGTGATGGCCGCATTGCAAAAGATCGCAGCTGGCGCCAAGGGGGAGGCTGAGATCTCCGAGCGCGTGGAGAAGCACGTTGAAGCGGCGATGGGCGCAGAGGCGGTGAACAAAGCGATCGAAGTGGGCGTGGCCTCGCTGATGGACGCCCCCGAAGTGGACTCGAAGTTTGGCGCCATCTTCGCCAACGCCGACGTATCCGGCATGGTGCAGTCGGCGATGGACGACCGTGACCTAGCCAAAGCCGAGGAGGACCTCGCGCAGAGCCTGGAGAAGGCGGAGGGCAGCGGGAAAACCGAGGCCTACCTCAGTGACTGGAAGACAGCAGCCAAGGCCGATCCGGCGGTTAAGACGGCCGCTGCCGACTTCGCCGTCGCAGCCTTCGCGGGGCTTGCTGACGCTCTTGATCTGAAGAAGGTTCTTTCACAAGGGCTACAAAGCCCGCGTACCACCACCATTTTGGCAGCAGCCACGGCGGAGGCATTGGCCGAGCCGGAGGTCAAAGCAGCCGTCGTGGAGACGTTCGCCTCGTTGCTCGGGGACTCAAAAAACGTTCAGGCCATCGCGCAAAACGTCGACAAGATCTTGAAGCACCCGAAGTTCCAAGCCCGCATGAAGAGCGCGCTGATCGAGTTGCTCTCCAGCAAAGCGGGAGGCCTGGCACTGCAGTTGGCCATCCTCTCGGGGATGAAACGGCCAGAGGCCACAAAGGCGCTCAACGCCTTTCTGCTCACGGTGATGAAGGCCGCTCCGAAGGATTGAGGCTTGCTGCATCAATGCAGCAGGCGGCGGTGCTCATGCCGCTACGGTTACGTCTAGATAGCCCCTATCTGCGTCTTAACGTTAGGCACACCACGTGCTCAGCGTTACTGCATGCGTGAATCGATCGCCTCAAGCAGCAGCTTCCCCTTCAATCTGCAACGCGTGCTCGGCCTTACCGCTCTCACGCTCACCCTTGCAGTGCCTACAACTGCGCTCGCCGAGTCGGAGCGAGGAACCTTCTTCGTTCAGGCTGCGCCTGCCGGCGTCAGCATCTTCGCCGCTGATGGCGCAGGAACGGCTTCCTTTCATGGCGACCTCGACGTAGGCATCCACTTTGGTGCCGATCATGAGGGCGGCATGCTGGGCATTCATCAGGCCTTCTACGCTGGTGATCTCAACGCAGGAGCAACGCAACTTCGTGGGGGCTACGACATTGCCATCCCGCTCGGTGAGATGGAACTTACGCTCTCCCCTTTCGCCAAGCTGGGCATCGCCTACGGCTTCGAGGGTGGCGATCCGCTCTTCGCCGGTGGACTCGGGTTTGAAGGCCGATTCTTCCCGATCGAGAAGAATGGCTTCTTCGCGATGGCTCGTCCGTTGGACATCGACGTCTGGGCCAACGGAGACGTCGTCATCGTGCCAATCTCCTTCGCTGTCGGGGCTGGCTACGCGTTCTGAGCAGCTACTTGCGGGTGAGCACGCGGTTGGTGCTGCGCGACCACTCCCAACTCGGACGCTTCACGGCTGTGTGCTCATCAGAGCCATCAAAGTCGAGCAGCGACGGCATCATATCGACGCCCGCGGCTGGCGTGTGTCTCGGCGCCTGACAAACGAGATCGTTGGCGCGATCCATCAGCTGGCCAAGCGCCCTCGCCCGACCCAAATCCGATGGGTTCATCGCAACCATCGAGCCGAGCAGCCGCAACTCACGAATCAACTCTTCGGCTACCGCGACCTCTTGCGACTCGGACAGGCGTCCGTCCTCGAGGCACGTCTCGATTTCTTCGGCCAGAGCTTCGGACACGTCCTCGACGTGAGACGCCGTCGCGAACGACGCCTCAACGCTGCAGTCCATCTCTTCGCTCGAGTTCCCTACCATGTGCTGTCTCATTGCAGCACAACCCTCGAGCTTCCGCGAGAGTGACCTTCAGTCGAAGCGCGAAGTCAGCTCGAGCGTGAAGAGGTCGATCGTCCCTTGTTCGCCGGCCACCGTGTCGAACACCGTCAAGGTCCACATTCCGTTCGCCACTTCATCTCCCGGAACCCCCACTTTGATGCCATCCAAATCAGGCAGTTCACCCATTCCGGGGGACCAAACCGGAACCACGGTGCCTTGGGAGTTCTCCAAGGTCAGTTCGAGATCATCGGGGCGCGGGTGGTTGATGAGGACGCGCACCACCGCGTCGGTGGGAACCGTTCCAATGCCCAGCGCCTGTACGCTGACGCCAACACCGCCGTCGGGGCCATCCGGAATCGACCCACTGCCCTCATTGACGAATTCCGCGTGCATCCAAGCCGGGTTGCAGATGCCGCTGAAATCCGCCGCGCGACCAGCGCAAACGAGCTCGGGGCCGCAAGCGCCGTCCGCCGAACAAGGCACCCCCGAACCGTCGACGCTCGTGTCGACGCAATGACCGGTGTTGTCGGAATCAGTGCAAAAGAGGCCGTTAGCGCACGGTTCTTCATGGGTGCAAACGATGGGGCCCAGCTGCTTATACGCGTGGTCTCGCAGCAGCCGAAGCGCGGTTCCCTTCACGCGCGAGAGGGACGCGAGTTCGGCCATCGACAAGATTGGGCGAGCGGCCTCGATGTTCTTGAGCGCACGCGAATCGACGCTGGTTTCACTGTCGAGCAGCGACACACTCGCCGTGTTCGCGAGATCGAGCACGAGATCGGCTTGTTGCTCGGTGAAGTAGACCTGATGGAAGCGCCCACGCTCATTGCCGAAGGAACGCGCACGGGCGTAGGCAGCGACTTTGCTGATGGTGGCCGGCCCAATGCCTTTGATCGCGTCGAACTCGCCCAGCGTGACGAACGGACGATCATCGCTCGTTCCCAACTGGCCGTCCGGACCGTTGCGACGCGAAAGCACCGCGTTGGCGGTGGACGTCGAGGAAAGCCCCGCGGACTTGAGCCTCGCCGCGTCCGTTGCAGCGTCGTTCAAGAACGCAACCGCAGCTCTTGCTTCACGCGAGCCCTCGGCGAACGGGCTCTTTTCGGTGGCGAAGGAGCTATCTTGCTCGGGCTCGTCTTCACACCCCGAGAGCGCCAGAACGAACGCGGCAAGCCATGAACGGTTCATGCGGGAGACCTAGCCCAGCTACGCCGACGCCGAAACCTTCACGTCTTCTTGCAAGCTGGTAAAGCGGTCAAAGAAGCGCAACATCGCCTCCCGCTGCGCCGCGGGCATGAACTCGAAGTTGCGTCCACGGTCGATAATCTCCCAGAAATCTTTGGACTCCACGCGAGCAAGCTCATCCCGTATCGCGCGCAGCCGCTCCGGCATCTCACTGGCCATATCGTCGTAGATGATGGTCGCGAGAGCGTCCGCGCCGACCCAGACGTAGTAACTCGCGAGCTTCACCTGCGCTTTACGCACCCCTTTGAGCGCGAGCTCGTGCGCGTGCTCGAGCCCCGGCCGATCGATCTCGAGGAACAGCGACAAGATCTTTTGCTCGGCGGGGGACTTGAGATCATGCGCCAGCTGACAGAGCGCGCCCACGTCGTAAGCGACTGTCTCTGTCACGAAGGAGAGCTTCATCTCGTAGCTGACGAGGGCGTAGTACTTCATGTAGCCAGCCGCGGTGATGGCGTGCTCCGCGTGGCCCTTGCTGAGCAAGGTCTCGGCCAGGATGCGGTACTGGTTGAGCACGTTGTAGGCCGTGCGCACGTCTTTGGCGTTCAACGTCGCTCGCAGGTAGCTGTTCATGAAGCGGAACACGAGTTCGAGCAGATGCTCGTCTTTCGCCTCGGCGGCCTTCTCGCCGATGTAGCGGGTGTCGATCGCCACCAGGTAGTTGATCTCCCGCATCTGCGTGAGAGCCTCGTTGTAGATACCGAGGTACTGCCGCATGATCTTCCACTCGAACCAGGTGCGCCGGGTCGCTAGGTCCTTCAAGCTCTCGGGATCCATCGCGACGAAGTCGGGGTTGTCACAGATCGATTCTCCGATCTCGAACCACTCTTTGCGCGCAGCGCCCTTGGTCTCGATGTAGCGGATGGCCATGTCTTTGAGGGCATCCACGGCGCGAGAGGCGATGATCTTGTCTTTGCCCGAGATCGAGTTGGAGGTGATGTCCGAGAGCTCCTCCATAGCGGAAAGGGCGAGGGCTTGGGCCTCGGCGCACTTGCTCTTGTCCACCTGCGCGCCGAGCACGGCCGTGCGCGTTGCTTCCGACTGAATGCGGCGCACGATGTTGGCGGGCTCGAGGAAACGGAAGACGTAGCCGAAGTAAGGCGCCATCATGGTCAAGCCGATGATGGTCAGCATCAGCATGAAGATCAGCGTGGCGCGCGGCACGAATTCAGCGCGCACCGACAAGCTGACCCACACACCGCATACGCAGGTGATGACGTAGTAGGCCATCACGCGGATGTTGGTTTTGTCGCGCAGGAACATCGCCGTGACGCCGGTGTAGCGCTCGGCGGAGAGCTGCACGACGATCGACACCACGGTGATGACGATGCCGAGCACCGCAGCGACCATCGCCCCGAGGCCTGAAACGGCGTCAGTGATGTGGTCCTGATCGAAGAGGAAGTAGCCCCAAATTCCGCCCGACCCGCTGCCGGAAGGGCCGCCTGTAACGAGCACGTCGACGATGTAGAGCGAGGCAAAGACCGCAGCCGCGACGAAGGCCAAGAGCCCCATCGGCATTAGCCACAAGCGGCGTGCACTCGGTTCCATCAGTTGAGCACCGCGAGCGTGTAAAAGCGCTGCCACGGCGTGTGGCAACCGCGGCAGATCAGCGACACCCTGCGCAAGCGCCGCCCTTCTTCTTCAATCGCGTCATGAGCCGAAACACGCATCGTCGCTCGGCAAAAAGGGCAAGCGAGGCCTTCAGCATCCGCTTCGATTTGCGACGCACCACCGATCACGATCGGCTTGGCCGGCGAGCCTCCAGCTTCGAACGCGTAGACCTTGACGGCGTGCTCGCGGAACTTGCGAACGTCCGAGTCCACGGCCCGCCTCACGGTACGTGCGCGTTTCGGCTTGGCCATTTCAGGCGGGCCTCGGAATCCCCGTCTTCTGGTGGATGGCGTCGACCTGCGCGGGGGAGAGCCTGAGCAAGGTGGGTAGCATCATCAAATGGCCCTTCTCCGCAGGCGTATCGGCGTTGATGGCCAACGCGCTGACGATGTAGAACTGCTCGGCGAGCTCGGGCGAATTCACCTCGGAGGTGAGCAACGTCACCGGCTTCGGCGAGTTCATCTCGGCCAAGAAAAGGTTGCGCTCTTCCGGGGTGACGCCAGCTTGCTCGAGCCGACCGAGGATGTCAGCGCGCTCCTTGTCATCCAGCACGCCATCAGCGAAGGCCGCCGCAATCATCGCTCGCACGAGCAGCAGAGCTTGGTGCGGTTGCTCGGGTGCAGCTGCCACGGGAGCCGCAGCGGCGGGCGGCTGCGCTGGGGAACCCCAGCCTTGCGCGGGTTGCGCTTGGGGTTGCTGCGGGTAGCCCGGCTGTTGCGCGTACGGCTGAGCCGGCTGTTGCTGGTACGGCTGCTGCGCGTACGGTTGCTGCGGTTGCTGCTGGTAACCAGGCTGCTGCGCGTACGGTTGCTGCGGTTGCTGCTGGTAACCAGGCTGCTGCGCGTACGGCTGGGCCGGCTGTTGCTGGTACGGCTGCTGCTGGTACGGCTGCTGCGGCTGTGCGGCCTGGCCTCCGGCGGTTTGCCACTCGTACCCGGGCACGCTGAAACCGCTGGTTTGCAGGCCGTCCGAGCGACCCACGATGTTGTCCATGAAACCGCCGCCGGGCGCCCCCGGAGCTCCGGGCGCTCCTGCAGGTCCACCCATGGGACCAGCAGCACCTGGCTTGTTCGCGAAATGTTGGTAGGCCAAGTAGCTGAGACCACCAACAGCGGCCACGCCAGCGGCGCCGGCGGCCACGGTCCCGATGCCAGGACCTTTGCCCTTGCCGAACGCGCTGCCCAACATCGTCCCCAGTAGTCCCGTCGAAACGTCCAACATGGCGAGCACTATCCCGACCTTCGCCCGGAATGGCAAGGGTCTCGAAAGCGAGGGAAACCAGCGCTAGTTCTAAGGGGATGCCCCTCGTTCCCGATCCGAACAAGACGCTCTCCTTCCCCGATGCGCCGTCGTTCGAGCGCTGGCTCGCGCAAAACCATGATCGCGAGACGGAGCTATGGCTCAAGGTGCACAAGATGGGCTCGGGGCTGCCCACCGTCAGCTATGCAGAGGCGCTCGATGTTGCGCTTTGTTGGGGGTGGATCGACGGGTTGAAGAAGTCGTTCGACCAGGATTCCTTCTTGCAGCGCTTCACGCCGCGCAGAGCCAAGAGCGTGTGGAGCCAGATCAATCGCGAGCACGTGGCGCGGCTCGAGCGCGAGGGCCGCATGAACGACCATGGGCGCAAGCACGTGGAGGCGGCCAAACGAGATGGGCGCTGGGACAACGCCTACGCGGGTCAGAGCAAGATGGAACTCCCAGCTGATCTGCTGGCCGCCGTTGCAAAGAACGCCAAGGCCGCAGCAACCCTCGCTTCCCTAAGCAAGGTGAGCCGCTTCGCCATGGCCTTTCGCCTGAACTCGCTCAAGACCGAAGCAGGTCGGCAGAAGCGAATCGCGGCCTTTGTGGAAGGGCTAGCCAACGGCAAGGCCCCACACCACGAATGACGCGTCGCCAGCGCTCAGCGGAACTCGAGCACGTCGTCGGCGACTTTGCCAAAACGCAGCGTGAGAATATCCAGCGCGTAGTTTTGATAGAGCTTCCACGGGCGCTTCGAGCCCTGCTTTGGTAGTTCGGCGGCGGCACGCTGAACGTAGCCGGAGCTGAAATCCACGAACGGCTCTTCGTGCAGCTCGGGGTCGAGCCGACGTGGCGTGCACGAACGAGTGCCGGTCTTGCTCATGTGGTTGAGCACGCGGCAGATGAAGTCCGCCGTCAGATCGGCTTTGAGCGTCCACGAGGCGTTGGTGTAGCCGAAGGTGCAGGCGAGGTTGGGCACGTCGCTGAACATCGTCCCCTTGTAGTTCATCGTCTTCGAAGCCTCGACCGCCTGCCCGTCCACGGTCAGCTTCATGTTGCCGAGAAACAACAGCTTGAGCCCGGTCGCCGTGACGATGACATCCGCCTCGAGCTGCTCCCCTGACTCGAGCTCGATCCCTTGTTCGGTAAAGGTCTTGATGCGGCCCGTGACCACCGAGGCCCGCTGCTCACGGATGGACGCAAACAAATCACTGTCGGGAACGAGGCAAAGGCGCTGATCCCAAGGATTGTAGCTGGGCGTGAAGTCCTTGCCGATGTCGGCGTCGGGCAGCTCCTTCTTCACGAGGCCGGTGAGCCACGCCTTCATTTTCTCGGGCCGTTTGCGCGATAGTTGATAGAGCACCATCGAGCCGAGCACGTTCTTCCAACGCGTGACGTCATACGCCGTTTGCGCGGGGAGCCGCTCCCGCAGCCAGTTGGCGATCGCGTCTTCACCTGGCCGCGAGAGGATGTACGTCGGAGACCGCTGCAGCATGGTCACGTGGGCTGCCTGCTTCGCCATCTCCGGAACCAGCGTCACCGCCGTTGCGCCGCTGCCGATCACGATCACTCGTTTGCCCGCGTAATCGAGGTCTTGGGGCCAATGTTGCGGATGCACCACGGTGCCCTGGAAGCGCTCTCGGCCGGGAAACTCAGGCGAATAGCCTTCGTCGTAGTTGTAGTAGCCGGTGCACGAGAACAGGAAGTTGCACGTCAGCGTGACTAGCTCCTTGGCCTCTCCGCGCTCGATGGTGAGCGTCCACTTTGCCTCGGCGCTCGACCAGGAGGCGCTGATCGCCCGGTGCCGATAACGGATCTTCGATTCAATGCCGTTCTCGCGAGCCGTCTCGCGGATGTAGCGCAAAATCGAAGTGCCATCGGCGATCGCCTTCTGCTCCTTCCACGGCTTGAAGGCGTACCCCAACGTGAACATGTCGGAGTCGGAGCGGATCCCGGGATAACGAAAGAGATCCCAGGTTCCTCCGCTTTCAGCGCGACCCTCGAGGATCGCGAAGGACCGCTGTGGGCACTTCTGCTGCAAGTGGTAGGCGGCGCCGATGCCGGAGAGACCAGCGCCCACGATGATTACGTCGAAGTGTTCGCTCACCCGATCGTCGATACCACGAGACTCCGGTCAATAGGCTGCTGGTGATCGCCCGAGCTACTTCTGCTTGCAGTCCTTCAGTTGCGGCGACCCGATGATCTCCCCGTCACCTTTGCAGACCAGGGTTATCTCAGAACCCTTCTCCAGCTTGCCGGCGTCTTTTTTGGACAGCCCTTCACAGCGGACGCCAATGAAGTTCTTGGCCTTGAGCACGATGATCGGCTCGTCATTGAAGCCTGAGTCGATGCGTTCAATCTGGCCCGTGATCTCGATCTTCTTGCCCTTGTACTTGTCGTCCGCTGAGACCTCGTTCTTCTCGTAGGCCTCGGTGAGTTCATCTGACGTGACCTTCATCGACTTGGCGTCGTCAAACGCGTCCTTCTCCTTTTTGGCCTCCTTGCCCGCTTGATTTACGCCGACCGCGCAAACAGCGACACAGCCACCGAAGAGCACCAAAGCGCCGATACCGAGGTACGCCCAAACCGAAAGGCCCTTCTTCGCTGGAGGCCCGCCGTAGCCAGGAGGCGGACCGTAACCGGGAGGACCGTAGCCAGGGGGACCCGGCGGACCGGGCGGCGGACCGTAACCCCCAGGACCCCCAGGACCGCCAGGCGGACCGTAGCCAGGAGGTCCGCCTGCTGGCGGGCCATAGCCACCAGGCGCACCGGGTGGAGGACCGTAACCGGGAGGGCCAGGAGGGGGGCCGTAGCCGCCGGGGGGTTGTTGCATACCGAAAGGGCTAGCCGAGAGGCTACCTACTGTAAAGACCCCGAACAGCGCTCACGGACGATAGACCAAGCGCTGGGAGAGCGCCTCGTCAGCCTTCAGGCAGAAGTCGCGGAAGGCCGCATACTCAGCGGGTTTGATACGCGATTTGGTCAGCGAGAGCTTGCTTACGACCGTCACTTTACCCCCTTCCGAGGTGACCTCGATCGAGACAGAACCGAACGAGGAGTCCACCTTGGTGGCTTGGGGCTGACGCTCGATTTTGGCGCCCGCAGGCAGCTTGAAGGTACGTTTCTCGACCGACTGCGAAAGCGCTCCGACCACCAATTCGGTTTGGCGGCTCGAAGGCGCTACCAGTCCGCGCCCAAACTCGAGCGAACTTGCGACTGCGGTGCTGAGCAGATCGCCCTCACGTCGCGCGATGGCGGAGGCCTTTCCGCGCACCGTCACGTTGAAAGGCTTCTCCACGTCGGTCACGTCCTTCACCGTGACGCTCGCTTCCTTCGTCAGATCGATGGGGCCGAGAAAGCCGGAGAAATCTTGAGCCGCACGGTCTTTGCGCGTCCCGGCCGGTGCATAACGCGCGCGCCATGAAGGTGCGTTCACCCCAGCGACCACCGACTCGGCTACGAACGTCGCTGAGCCATCGGCGGACAGCGTGATGTCGAACTTGCGGTCGTGCGGTGACGCCTCCGGTCCAGCGTTCGGCAGGCGCACGAGTTTGGCTTTGCCCTCGTTGATCTGAAGCGCCACTGAGCCGCGATCCATCGCTGGGAACTCGCTCGAGCCGCTGCCCTCGGCGGTGCCATCGAGGTACAGATCCAACGACGGAACATAGGCGATCGCGTGGTCGAAGACGGCCAGGCTGGGAGGCGCGCCCATCGGCAGATCCCCGCGCATGCCGGTGCGCACCAAGACCAAGGTGGAGGGGATCCCGAGCTCGCGCAACATGGTCACGATCACCGTCGCCTTGTCTTTGCAGTCGCCCCAACCGCGCGCGATGGTCAGCGCACAACGACGGGGCTTGATGCCCTCGATGCCAAACTCGAGCGCCACATAACGAAGCTCGGTGGCGTAGTGATAGACGGCCTTCACGCGGGACAGCTCGTCCTTGTGCGTCTTGGCGATCTCGGCGGTGCGCTTGCGCACCTCTTCATCGATATCGAATTGGTCCTTCACCAGGTTCCAATAGAAGCTGCCGACCTCCTCCCACGACTTGAACGAGGAGACGTGGACCTGGCCGGCGATCTCCGAGGCTGGCGGCTGAGCAGGCTCGGGCGCCAAGCCGGCGAGCTCGGTCACCTTGAAGCGCTGCGTCCGCTGCTCGCCGGATTCGCTGGTCTCGACCTTCATCTGCGGAACGTTGGCGACGAACGTCGTCAGCGCCTTGGACTTGGGGGAAACCAACACGAACTCACTCTCGAGCACCGGGTCTCGCTCTTGGACGAACTCGGTGTCGTAGAAGGAGTCTTTGAGATCGTTCTTCACCGTCACGTCGTCGATGCGATAACGAACCTCCACGATGTCGCCCGGCGATAGCCGTGGAAATGAGACGAAGAAGGTACGCACCGAGGTGTACATCGCCGTCGCTGGATTGTTCGCCGCTCCCTCGCCGCTCTCGATCGACTCGGCCACACTTCCGTCAGCGCGATACACGCGCGCCAAGCGCAGATCGATCGCCTGCCGGGCTCCTTCATACGAGGTAAAGAACTGCCGAGCTTCCGCCGCTGCTTCATCCGTCAGCGGCTGAAACACCACCTGGTGAAAACGATTGGAGAGACCATTCTCGAACACCGTCGCCACCGTGAGCCGGCGCAAATGGCGCAAACGCCCGCCTTTGCCGAACGGCAGCTTGGCCTTTTCAGCGATGGTCGCCGCATCCCAAGCGAAGGCCTCGTCGGCGCGCGGCTTTTGTGGCGCGAGCATCTCCACGTACTCCCGCGTGGCCTTGTCCTGCGGGTTGTTCGCCAAGATGCGCTGGAGGTAGCGCAACTGCACCGGACGATCGCCCTCCTCACCCGCGATATCGGCGAGCATGCGCAGGGCGCTGGTCTCTTCGGGCGCCGACTCCAAGGTGGCCTCGAGCGCCGCCTTGGCCTTGGCTTTCATGCCCATCGAACGGTAAGCGCGTGCGGCTCGAATGCGGCCAAACGCCAAATCAGGCTCCGCCTGCAGCAAGCGTTCGATCCAACGTTCGGCCGCGACATTGTCTTCGCGCAGCACTGCCTTATCGACCTGCCGCGCTAGGAACGACGGATCGTCGGAGCGCAGCGCGAACCAACGGGCGTCGACGGCGTCGGCCTCAGTGTCACGCCCCACAGCGCGAAGTTGGCCTGCTAGCACGCGTAGGAAAGAGATGCGGCGCGGCGAGCGCTCCACCGCCTTCTCGATGATGCCAAGCGCCGTGCGCGGAAGATTGGCCTGCATGAAGAGCTCGACCCGACCGAGCGTCGCGATCAGGTTGGTTGGGTCCAGCCGCAACACCGCCTCGTAGAAGGGCGTCGCATCGCGGAAATTGACCGAGCTACGGGCCAGCGCGGCCTTGAGCAAGAGCACCTGGACTTCACCACGCTGGTCACCCTTGGCCAGCGCCTCAGCCTTCTCGACGAAGCGAGCCGCTTGGTTGCGGTCCTCCGCGAGCTCGGCCGCTAGCAGGTTGCGTTGCCACGTTGGCTCGAGCTCAGCCGCCTTCGTCGCGAGATCACGCGACCGATGTTCGGACACGGGGTTGCCAGCGGTTGCCGCCAGGTAACGCGAGAAAGCCTCGAGGTCTTTGGCCTTGGGTTTGTCGACCTTGGTCAGGCCTTCGAACACCTGGAGCGGCCCACGGACTGCGCTCTTCGCCTTGGCTTTGGCTTTCTCGATCTTGACCTCGCTCAGCAGCGGATCATTTTTTGACTCGAAGCCGATGGGGTTACCGCGCTCGTCGGCGATGCGCACCGAAAAGCGCGGCGAGGAGCTTGCGCACACCTTCATGGTGATGCGATTCCAGCCGCTGACCGCGGTCACGCCCGTCGCCATGCGGTCGAAATCGAACTCGCGATGCGCCTGGTCCTCCAGCATTTGCTCGCCGTTCCACCACAGCTTGAAGGCCCCTTCCCAGCCGACCCAAACGCTGACGTTTTTCTCACTCTTGGCATCGAGCCGAATGAACGAAGTGGCAAAACCGCAAGCCTCCTCACGCGGCCGCACGAAAGCACCAAAGTCGAACACCGCTCCGCCGTCGGTGGGGCCGGCTCGCCAGCGAACGGGACGCTCTTTCCCGTCGAACGACCGGCCGAATACGATCGGCGCGACGAGCTCGCTCTCCGGTTGAAAGTTGGTGCCGATGCCGACGCGGCCCTCATCATCGAAGGGCCCAACGAATAGCCAGTCATCAACGAATCCGAGCTTGGCGACCCGAGCGGCCGCCGCCGAACGATCACCTCGCCGAACGCGCGCCTCTGCGAGCAGGATGCTGGCGTACGCTTTTGCTCCGCTCTGCACCGAGACCGACTTCTCCGCTTGCAGCAACGCAGCCTCCACCTGGTCCGGGTCCGCCTGATCCCAAAGGCCGAACAGACGCTTTAAGTCAGCGTGGGGAACCTGGGAGCCCGCCGCCGAATCCCGCAGGCGGACCACTTCAGCTAGCTCTGAGCTGACCTGGGACGGGGGAACTTGAGACAAAACCGCTGTTTCTGGGACAAAGGCGAGCACTCCGCCAACCACAAGGGAGGCGAATGCCCACCCCAGCCCTCTCCTGATTTGCGGCCTTTGGTCCATAGGCCGATCTTGTTGCTTGGCAGGGACTTCGGGTCAACACCGGACGGCGCTTGCCGCGCTGGCCGTTCATCGGATAGAACGAGAGCCAGTTTTCTGATTGCTTGTGTTGCGCGCTTCGATGCGCGCCGGAGGGATGGATGGTCAATCCTCAGATGGTCATGTACGAGGAAGAGTTCAACCAGATTCAGTCTGTGGTTGACCACCTCGTCAAGAGCGCGAACGCGAAGAGCGTGTTCATTGTCGACAAAAATGGTCAGCTCATTGCTGCGAGTGGTGACGTCGAACACTTGGATACGACTTCGTTGGCTTCTCTCACGGCAGGCAACATTGCTGCCACGGGTGGGATGGCCAAGCTCCTCAAGGAGAACGAGTTCGCCACGCAGTTTCACGAGGGCGAGAAGGCCAACGTGTACATCACGCTGGTTGGTAATCGGGTAATCCTCGTGGTCATCTTCGATGCGAAGTCGAGCCTTGGTCTCGTCAGGCTTCGCGTGAAGAAGGCAAGTGAGGAGCTGAATCACATTTTCGAGCTGCTCCTCAAGAAGGTGCAGGAGCCGGGTGGTGACTCTCCGTTCGCGGAAATCACCGACGAGGATATCGACAACCTGTTTAACGACTGAGGAGCGCGCGCATGAGCTTCATCAATTTGATGGCGCGCGAGATCAACTGCAAGATCGTCTATTACGGTCCCGGTCTGTGCGGGAAAACGACGAACCTTGAGTACATCTTCGAGCGCACTAATCCGGACGCCAAAGGCAAGATGATCAAACTGGCTACGGAGACCGACCGAACGTTGTTCTTCGACTTCCTGCCGCTCGCCCTTGGAGAAATCCGCGGTTTCAAAACGCGCTTTTACCTCTACACGGTTCCCGGACAGGTCTTCTACGACGCAAGCCGCAAGCTGATCCTGAAGGGCGTTGACGGTGTCGTCTTCGTCGCAGACAGCCAGATTGCGCGCATGGAGGCGAACCAGGAATCGCTCGAAAATCTTCGAACGAACCTCGCCGAGCAAGGCTACTCGCTCGACAAGATCCCCTTCGTGATGCAGTACAACAAGCGCGACATGCCCGACATCGCCACCGAGGAAGAGCTGCGCGAGCTGCTCAACCCGACGAACGTTCCCGACTTTGGGGCTTGTGCCCGTTCCGGGCAGGGCGTGTTCGAAACCTTGAAGCAGGTCGCCAAGCTCGTACTCACCGAGCTGCGCAAGGGTGGGCCGTAAGCCTCACCTTCAACGCGAGTTGACGAGACGCCACTGGACCAACCGGTGGCGTTTCCGCTTTGTGCGCTCGGTATGCTCAGCCGAAGTCGCTGTCGCATACGCCGCAGTGACTTGAGTTCGGTGGCAACGCAGCCTTGCAGAAGGCACAAAGACGCAGCTTCGCCTTCTGTGTGCTTGTTCCAGCAGAGACGGGTGCCCACGGTCCGGTGGGGGCTTGTACCGCAGGAGGAATTGCGGGCTCTGCGGCCACCAAACGGTTGAGCTGTTCGGCGGCGGCTGCGCGCGCTCGTTCGGCCCGCCAGCGGTACACAGCAAAGAGCAGCAGGCCGATCGCGGCGGCCAGGAAGACATCGGTTCGGCCGCGCCGAGTCATTTGGACGAAGGCCACCAAGCCGATCAGCGCTGCAACAATCACGGCGCTATCGGCTCGTGCAAAGCGGTCCCAGGTCCACAGCACCTGATGGCCATGCAAGCGCGTGCGCGTGGGCTCATCGAGCTTGATTCCGGACCGGGCTTCTTCGAGCACGGCCGCCAGCTCGCCGCGCTCGAAGAAGACGAGCGCGCAGGCGTCGCACGACTCGGCGCGCGTGTGCCCACCGCCGAACATGTAGCTGAGCATCGGCTTGCGACACTGCGGACAATCGTGAATCTTCGGCTCGCTGCCAGTCGCCGCGACCTGCGGTTCATGCAGCGCCCGGTGCAGCCCCTTGTCGACCTCGCGCAGCGCTCGCACCGAGCTGCGCGCCACCAGCGTTCCCTCGCAGGCCTCGCAATGACGAAAGGCTACGTCCGCAACGCTGCAATCATCGAGGACGCCTCTGCAGTTCGGGCAATTCACCGGCGTAGTTTAGGGCGGCGATCGCCAAGCGATAAAAAGAACGTGGGGCCGCTAAGAGCCGGCTTGCAAAAAAGACCGACCGTACTATTCTGACGATTCATGAACGCTGCGGTCAAAACCAGTGGCAAGGGAGAGAGCACGCGCGGCGCCGTGTTGTCTCATGCGCTCGCATTGGCCAGCGAGGTCGGGCTCGAGGGCGTGACCATCGGCACCTTGGCTGAACGAGCCACCATGAGCAAAAGCGGGCTCTTTGCACACTTCGCTAGCAAAGAGGCGCTGCAGATCGCGATCTTGGATGAGGCGGTTTCACGTTTCGTCGCGCATGTGGTGGTGCCGGCCCTGAAGGAGCGGCGAGGTGAGCCTCGCGTACGTGCGCTGCTCAAACGCTGGCTCGCCTGGGCCAAGGCCGATTTCATGCCGGGTGGTTGCGTGTTTGTCGCGTCCATCGCCGAGCTGGATGACAAGCCCGGTCCGGTGCGTGATCGCTTGGCCGCCTCGCAAAAAGACTGGCTGGATACCTTGGCCACCGCCATCCGCATCGGCGTGGATGAGGGTCACTTCCGCAAGAACGTGGATCCAAAGCAGCTCGCACATGAACTGCTCACCCTCGCCTACGGCACGCATCTGATCGCTCGTCTGCTCAAGGACCCCGCCACTGAGAAGCGGCTAGCCATCGCCGTGGATCGCCTCTTCGACAGCGTGCGCGCCTGACCGCGCGCAGCACTCACAGCCCCAGGAGTTGAACATGGATATGGCGCTCATCCCCGAATCACCAGCAAATAAAAGCACGACCGTTCGCACTAAAAATCGAACCCAACCGTTCTCCCAGCGAGCGCTCAAGGTCGGTCTCACCGTCCTCTCCGCCGTTTCGGCGAGCGGCGCAGCGGCGGTGGCCGAGCGCTTCTTCGTAACGCCCAAGCGGTACCCGCGCCCGGCGGTCGAGCTCGAGGCCTTGCAAAGCGCACGACATCTACTGGTGCCGGCGAATCGCGATCAGAGCTCGTTGCTCGACGAGCCGCTGGCCGCTTGGGAGTGGGGTCACGAGGGACCACGCGTGCTCTTGGTTCATGGCTGGGAAGGGCGCGGCGCGCAGCTCGCTCCGTTCGTCGAGCCGCTGCTCGCGAAGGGATTTCGCGTAGTGACCTTCGATGCGCCTGGCCACGGCAACTCCGCTGGCGAGGTCTCATCGCTGGTGCACTTTGCGCAGGCGATCGAAGCGGTGGTGCAAGCGTACGGGCCGTTCGAGGCGATCATCACCCACTCGATGGGCGGTGCGGCGACCGCGTGGGCCTTGCGCAACGGACCGCTCGCCAAGCGTCTCGTCATGTTGTGTCCGCCGATCGCGGTG
This sequence comes from uncultured delta proteobacterium, assembly GCA_903892415.1. Classification (GTDB taxonomy): domain Bacteria; phylum Myxococcota_A; class Polyangia; order Polyangiales; family Polyangiaceae; genus Xiheicaenibacterium. The sequence continues at coordinate 94,432 of CAITIQ010000444.1, forward strand.
CAGGACTTTACGCGGCAGCTGACGCAGGCGCTGTCGCTGAGTGACAGCGTGCGCACCAACGTCGAGCGGAGGCTGGCACGCAGGTTTGGCGTTGCGCCCGAAGCGCTGCACGTGGCGAAGGTCGCACCCAACATGCGCACCCCGCTCTTGCTCGTCCACGATCAAGATGATCGCGAAGTACCGATCGCTTGCGGTGAGGCGATCGCCGAGAGCTGGCCGGGCGCGACGCTGGTCCGCACCCAAGGGCTCGGACACCGGCGTATCCTGCGCGACCCAAAGGTGATTGCGCAGGCCGTGCGCTTCGTCGCAGGGGCGTAAACGCGGCTTCAGCTGGGCTGAGTAACCAGCGCAGCCACGTCATCGTCGGTGCCGGCGACCAGCAGCATGTCTCCGCCCGAGACGGTGGTGTCGGCGCGCGGCAACTCAATGGCCCGAGCGCCCGCTCGCCGAAAGCCGAGGAAGTGCACGCGTTCCCCAAGCTCTTTGCGCAATGCCTCCAGCGAACGGGCCGACCACGAGCTCGGCACGAGCCACGGCAGCACCCGAAACTCAGCGGCGAACTGCAGCAAATCGGTGGCGACGCGCGAGGTGAGATCGAGCGCGAGCCGCTCGCCCGCTTCAGCGTCGGGTTGCACCACACGCGTTGCGCCCACGCGCTCGAGGATGCGGGCTTTCTGCAGCGAAACGGCGCGCGCGACGATCTCCTTCACGCCCAGTTCGCGCAGCGCCGAGACGCACAACACCGAGGCTTCGAAGCGCTCGCCGAAGGTGACCACTGCCGCATCCACCTCGCGTGCGCCCACCTCGTCGAGCACGCTCGGATCGGTGACGTCTCCGACGAAGGCCGCCGACGTGGTCTCCTTCACATCGGCAATAAGCTCGGGATCGCTGTCGAGGGCGATCACCTCCACGTGCGACTTCCACAAGGTATCGGCCAATGCGCGACCAAAGCGACCAAGACCGACGACCAGCACTCTGCGAGCCATGCCCCGATGCTGCGATCATTCGCGCAGGGCGTCCAGGCTCAGCCCAAGAGCACGCGCTCTTCGGCTAGCTCGGCTCGACGAGGGCCGCGCGCAACGAACAGCGCCAAGACGAAGGTGAGCGGGCCAACACGGCCGATCAACATGGTGACGATCAACACCACCTTGCCGAACGAGGAGAGCTGGGCCGTGACGCCGCTCGAGAGGCCGCAGGTGGCGAAGGCGCTGCATACCTCGAACAGAGCGGCCAGCGGGGCGTAGCGCTCCTCGCTCAAGAGCAGCGCGGTCATCGCTAGCACGAACAGCGTCGACACAAGGATCACGGCCAAGGCGCGCCGCATGGTCGCGTCAGGCAGCACGCGATCGAAGAGCGAAGCGCGCCGGCCTCGAACCTCCGCGCGCAAGAAGGCCCAGGCGGCCGCAGCCGAGGTGACCCGAACGCCGCCTGCTGTGGAAACCGGGCCAGCACCGATCAACATCACCAGGCTGGTGAGCCACATGGCCGCAGCCCCAAATTTCCCAACATCCACCGTATTGAAGCCACCGGTTCGCATCGAGACACTGTGAAAGACGGCCGCAACCAGCTTGCCCTCGACGCTCAGCTCGGCAAACGAGGCCGACCACTCGAGCACGAGCAGCAGCAGGGCTGGCAGCACGATCAGAAGGCCAGTGCTCGCCAACACGACGCGCAGATGCAAGCTGAGCCGCGCAGCACGTTCGTGTTGACGAGCGGCTATGACGCGCCGCCAGAGTTCGGCCAGGACCGGAAAGCCAATGCCGCCGACGGCGATCAGCGCGGCGACGATTCCGCTCACCGCGGCCGACTCGCTGAAGGCCATCAAGTTGCTATTCGAGAGCGAAAAACCGCAGTTACAGAAGGCGCTGATGCTGTGAAAAAGCGCCCACCACGCGCGCGAACCGGCGCCGGCCGCTGGGTGCGTGCTCTCCGGCCCGAGCGCGACCTCCTCGCTCGAAAGCGTCGCCAGGTACAAAGCCAGAGCGCCGCAAAGCTCGAGCACGAAGGTCGCCACGATCACGAAGCGAACCGAGTCTTTCAGTTGACCGAGCGATCGTGAATCCACCGTCTCGGCGAGCGCGAGCGCGCTGCGCGAATCCAGGCGTTTCCCGGCCACGAGCGCGAGCGCGCTGCCCAAGATCACGTAGCCCAGGCCGCCGGCTTGGATCAGCAGCAGCATCACCAACTGACCGAAGCCGGAGTAGGTGGCGGGCACGTTGAAGGGGCAGAGGCCGGTCAAGCACACGGCGCTGGTGGCGGTGAAAACACCATCGAGCAACTTCGAGCCATCGCTGCCACGCAGCGAGAGCGGATGGCTGAGCAGCACTCCGCCGAAGAAGATGAAGAGGCCGAAGGTGACCGCCGAAAGCCGGGCCGGATTGCGCTCCACCGCCTCGAGGAAGCGGCGCAGTTTCTGACCGCGCACCACCCCGAGCACCATGGCGAAGAAGAGCGTGAGCACGGTGAAGTTCTCGTAGAACTGCGCATCTTGCAGCGCGCTCACTCCTGCGAGGAAGCGGCCAAGGTGATAGCCCTTCTGCACGAAGCAGAGCAGTGTCAGCGCGGCGATGCCCAAGGCGAGTGCCCGCGCCTTGCGACTCTGCGTACTCTTGGCGCTGGGCCGAATACCGAGACGTGCCCACAACACGAGCAACAAAAGCTCGCCGACGCTGACCAACGGTGAGACCACCAAGTCGAAGGCAAACACGATATCGAAGGCGGCAAAGATCAGAGCCACCGCGATCAACGTCGAACTGGTGATACGCGACAGCCAAAGCCGCGGGGCCGTGAGCGCGCCCATCAGGTTGGATCGACGTAGGTGACCGCGTCACTGCGATGCGTACGGAAGGACGTCCAGCCTGGCCCCTCGGCCACCACGTAGTTGGGGCCATGCGGCACTTTGCCGAAGCCGCCGGGCGTATCCACGATGTACTTGGGCAAGGCGATGCCGGTGACCCGACCTTGCAACTCCTTCATGATCGAGACGCCTACATGAAGCGGCGTACGCAGGTGACTCGTGCCCACCACCGGATCCATCTGCAGCAGGTAATACGGCCGGACGCGGGTGCGCACCAAGCCGCGGAACAGCTCCGCGAGCACCTCGGCTGAGTCGTTGATACCGCGCATGAGCACGGTCTGATTCATCACTGGAAAGCCAGCATCGATCAGGCGCAGCAAGCCGCGTCGCGCCTCCGCGGTGAGCTCCTTGGGGTGGTTGAAGTGCGTCATCACCCAGATCGGGTGAAAGGGTTTGAGCGCCGTAACCAGCTCTTTGGTGATGCGCGAGGGCATCGTCACCGGCACGCGCGTGGCAAGCCGAATGGTCTCGATGCTGGGGATGGCGCGCAGCCGCTCGAAGATGCGCACCAAGCGCGCGGTGGCCATCGAAAGCGGATCTCCGCCGCTGACGATCACATCCCGCACCTCGCGGTGGGCCTTCAAATAGTCGAAGGCCGCCTCGAGCGAGCGATCCGGCACCGGCCCTTTGCCGTCACCAACCATGCGCGAGCGCGTACAAAAGCGGCAATAGAGCGCGCATTGATCGGTGACCAGCAGCAGCGCTCGATCCGGATAGCGTTGCACCAAGTTGGGCGCGACCTCATTGGCGACCTCGCCCAGCGGGTCCTCGAGATCCGACGGGTCGACCTCTTCTTCACGCGAGGAGGGCACGCACTGCATACGGATGGGGCAGGCGGGGTCCTCCGGATCTGCCAGGCGCGCGTAGTAACGCGTGATGCGCATCGGCAAGCCTGCTTGGGCGGCCCGCTCTGCACCGCGGCGCTCTTGCTCAGAGAGCCGGAAGACCCGACCCAGCTCCTCGACGCTGGTGATCGAAGCGCTGAGCTCCGACTGCCAGCGTGGCCGCTGCTTACGCGCTGGTGCGGCGCTGGGCGCAACGATAGCAAGATGACGCGCCACGGAACCTCAGGGCCTGGGGTTGGCGATCTTCGAGAGCGTGGCTTCGTCCACCTCGACCTTGTACTTGGCGCGCAGTTCCTTCTCGAGCTCCTGCTCCTGCTCGATCATCTTCTGCTTCAGAATGGCGACGCGAATGCTCCGATCGGCCTCGGCCACCGAGCGATCGTGCGCCTTGGTTTGCCCGCTCATGCGCAGAACGTAGAATCGCTTGCCATCGCTGATGACCTCCCCGAACACGTCTCCAACCTTGCCCAGCTTGAAGACGGCCTCTCGGGCTGCGGCGGGCACCTTGCCGTTCTCACCTTTGGCTTGGCCGGGCGGCCCAACCACGCCGAGATCTCCGGCCAAATCGAGCGGCAGGTTGCCTTGCTTTTCGTTCTTGGCGGTGATCGAGTTCTCGAAGAAGGCGCGACCCCAAGCGTCGGTGGTTGTGCTCGCACCCAAGGACTCGAGTACGGCCTTGGCCTTGGCCTCGTCCTCCAAAACGATGACCGAAACGCGGCGACGCTCCGGCTCGCGGAACTCAGCGATGTGATCGTCGTAGTAGCGCTGGACCTCCGCCATTGGGATCTCGGCGGGCGCCGGTAGGCTCTTGTGAACCTCCTCGAGCAAAGCGTCCCGCAACAACTGCCGAATGGCCTCCTGCGTCGCGGCGTCTTTCCCGAGACCGCGGCGCTCGGCCTCAGCGGCGAGCAACTCTAGGTCCACCATCTCGTTCAGCAGCTCTTTGCGCTTCTCCACCGTTTGGTAGCGAAGCCTGTCGAACGGATCCATCCGCTCGATCGCAAGGGCGAAGTCCCCCAGCGTAATCGAACGGTCTCCTACCTTGGCCAACACGCGGGCCGCTTGCTCTTGGGTCAAACCGCCGGGCGGCGCAGCCGAGCTGGCGCCTTTGTCCTTGGAATCACCGCAGCCGGCGACTCCTAGGGCAGCGACCAACACGATTGCATAACGCTGCGTCAGGAAGGATTTCAGCATGGCAGTTGATCCCGATAGCTGGCTTAGCCGCGGGATCTGTTCTTACGGCTGGACGCTTGAGGGAGCAAGCGGGTTGCCGGCAACTCGCCACTGCTCTATCCGAAGCAGCGTGCCCCTCGTCACCATCGCCCCGCCGCCGCCGCATCAAAGTCTGACCTACCGCCGCATCCTGCTCAAGTTGAGTGGAGAGGCCCTTTGCGGAGAGGAGGGTGGCTTCGGAATTCGACCTGAAACACTGCTCCATGTCGCCGCCGAACTCGCCGAGGTGCACCGGCTGGGCGTGCAGATCGGCATCGTGGTTGGAGGGGGCAACATCTTCCGCGGCCTCAAGGGGGCAAGCGCCGGGATGGATCGTTCGCAGAGCGACTACATGGGCATGCTCGCGACGGTGATCAACAGCCTCGCGCTGCAGGACGCGCTCGAGAAGCAGAACGTGCCCACCCGAGTCATGACAGCGATCGAGATTCGACAGGTCGCAGAGCCGTACATTCGGCGGCGAGCGATTCGTCATCTCGACAAGGGCTCGGTGGTGATCTTTGGAGCGGGCACCGGCAACCCGTATTTCTCGACGGATACGGCTGCTGCCCTGCGCGCGATGGAAATCCAGGCCCAGGCCCTGTTCAAGGCCACCAAGGTTGACGGCATCTACGACCGGGACCCGCGTAAGCACGAAGACGCCAAGATGTTGCAGACCTTGACCTACGATCGCTTCCTGGTGGACCGCATCGGCGTGATGGATTCGACGGCGGTGACGCTGTGCCGCGAGAACCGCTTGCCCATTCGTGTGTTCAAGCTCAGTGACCACGGGAACATTTTGCGCGTTTGCCAGGGCGCAAACATCGGAACCGTCGTCAGCGAGCCGTGATGAAGGCCAAGCGCCCCTCCGGAAAGGCGCTCCACCCTGCGATCAGCAGCGCGAGCGCCCACACCCAGAGTCCGGATCTCGAGGCCGGCTCAGCCGCCCACTACGAAGATCCGGACTACTACTGCCGCACCTACAAATCGCGCCTCGAGGACGTGGTGTTCTACGTGGACCGCGCCAAGCAGGTGAGCTCGGTGCTCGAGCTCGGCTGCGGCAACGGCCGCATCACCCTGCCGATCGCTCGCGCCGGCACGCCCATCGTTGGCGTAGATCTAAGCCGGGCGATGATCACCGATCTCGAGGCGCGCTTGGCCGAGGAGCCAGCGGACGTACGCAAGCGAGTGAAGCTGCGCGTGGGCGATATGCGCAAGGTGCGTGAGCGGCAGCGCTTCGAGCAGGTGATCTGCCCGTTCAACGCCTTCTTGCATCTCTACACGCGCGCCGACGTAGAGGCCTTCCTGGACTCGGTCACGCGCTGCTTGGCGCCTAACGGTGAGCTCTTGTTCGACGTGTCGATCCCCGAGCCGCTCGAGCTCGCGCGCAAGCCGGAGAAGCTGTACCGCACGCGACCGTTCCTCTACCCCGGGATGGGTCGCGTCAAATACGGCGAACGCTTCGACTACGACGCCCTCAAGCAGGTGTTGCATGTGTCGATGGAGTTCGAGCCGCCGAACGCCGAGAGCTTTGTCACGCCGCTCACCCACCGCCAGTTCTACCCGCAGGAGCTCGAGGCCTTGCTCCACTACAACGGCTTTCGGGTGAGCGAGCTCGTCGGCGACTTCATCGGGCCGCCGTCGGAAAGCTCACGCTCGCTCGTGTTCGTCGCAAAGCAGCGGACAAAGCAAAGCCGCTAACGCACGGGGCGTAGCGGCTTGTGTGGGAGCAGTCAGCGCGCGCGCTTTGATACGGCGCGCTCTCTGCTGCGTGGGCTCAGGTGCCTCCGTAGATCAACTTCTGCTGCTTGATGTACTCGAGCACGGCGTCATGGCTCGGGCGGTTGAAGGTGATTTTGCCTGCGGCGATCTCGCGAAGGGCCGTAACAGCGGCCTTGTTCTTCGAGCGAATCAACGGCTCAACACCCTTCATCAGGGCCCGAGTGCGCGTGGACGCGAGCACCACGAGCGCAAAACGGTTTTCTTCTCGCTCAAGACAATCTTCGACGGTGACGCGTGCCATAGACCCAGAGTCTTAACTGTGCCCGACCACCAAAGCAAGAAGACGTTGGACGATCTGAGGGCGACTGCGCAGATGCCTCCTGCGCAGAACGCTTCATCGAGGCCGCAGACGCCGATGTAGAGGCCCTCAGACGCCGATGTAGAGGCGATGTGCGAAGTTGCGCTCGAGCTTGGCTTTGAGCACCTTCTCCGCGGCCGACTCGATGTCGTACTCGATCCGCTTGAAGTAGAACTTCTGCTCGTCGCTGTCGTAGATGGTGAAGCTCGCCCGGTTGTCATAGTCACGCGGCTGGCCCACCGAGCCGACGCTAACGATGTACTTGCGGTTCTTTTCGAGTTTGAAGTCGGTACTGGCCAGCTCCTCAACCGAATTGGGCGTGAGGGCGAACACCTTGCACAAGTGCGAGTGCCCGATCAACGTGAGGTGCCCGAGCTCCTCATAGATGGGAAGGCATTCCCGCGCCTGCTCCGGCGCGAAGATGTACTCGAACTCCTCGAGCCGTACTGGCGAGCCATGACAGAGGTCCACGTTGATGTCCTCCAACCGCTCTTTGTAGGGCAGGCCGCGCAACCAGCTCATGTTCTCGGCTGAGAGCATTGAGGCGTGGGTGTCGAGCGCTTGGCGAGCGGCCTCGTAGTAATACGAGTAGTCCATTCGCCCCGCGACGGCGGCGTCATGATTTCCGAGGATGGTCTTCCTAGCCAAGTTGCGAACCAAGTCCGCACACTCGTTTGGAGAACCACCGTAACCGACCGTGTCTCCGAGGCAGTAGTAGACGTCGATCCGTTCGGATTTATACGCCTCCAATACTGCGCTCAACGCCTCGTAGTTGGCGTGAGTATCGCTGAAGATCCCTAGGCGCACGGGGGCAGCTTACCAGAACGGCTAACCATACGGAAGGTTGTGAGACGTCAACTCGAAGATTCACAAAAACTCCCTTCAATGCGGGCGAGTCCCGGGCGATAGAACGGCATGGCAAGCGACGACGACCGCAACGGCGACGAGGATCAGGAGGTCGCGGAGACCCCGAAACTGGTGAGTGAGGAGATCGCCCGACGCGAGCACCAACTGCTCATGGAGGCGGCGCCCACCGAGGTGAGCGACCTCGCTTCGGCTTGCGTTCGATTTGTCACCAAAGCCGTAGGCGTGCAGCTCGACTACACGGTGGAAACGCTGCCCATCCTCGATCATTACCTGGCCGGCGCTCGAGCTGTACTTGCGGCCAAAGAAGTGGGCGAGCCTCTCGAAGTGGTCGCGCAGACTGCCGGCGCCTACCTCGGAGAGGTGATCCGCCGTCGTTTTCCGTGTTTTTGGGTGCTGACCCCAGCTGATCCGACCGAGCACCGCCTGCAGTTCATGCGCTTGTTTCTAACGGTCAAGCCGGTGGCCTGGGTGCTTGATTCGCTGTTGCTGGATCCCGAAAAGGCGCAAGAAAGCCTTTCGGGGCTGGTGCTCGACCGCGAGGACCGCGACCTTTGTATCGGGCGACTTGCGGATCTGCCGGAGGTTACCGACGAGGATTTTGTCAGGCCCAGCACCCGGCTCGAGGTGCTCGACCTCGTAGTGGACGCCATCACCACCAAACAGTCCCTCAACCATGAGCCCGCTTTGTCGCTAGAAGAGGAAGACTATCTGGACGGGTGACCGCACACCTGCGCAGCTCCGTTAGGAGGCCCATCCAGAAGGTGTGAAGTTCTGGAGCAAGTTGCTAGCCTGGCGGCAGTGCTCTGGGTCCTTCTTGCAGTGGTTCTGGTTGGAATCGTCTGGGCGCTGAAGCTCGTCATCGGCTTCGGGACAGCAATGGCTTTCTTTCTAAGCTTTTGCGTCTTAGCGCTCTTCGGGCTCGCCTATCTCGTGCGTTGGTTGCTCGCCCGTCGAGCGGCCTCGAAGCTCGAGTCGGCGCTGGCGCAACAAGGGGCGCAGCAAGCGAACAACGCTCGCCCCGAGCGCCGGGCCGAGATTCAGGAGCTGCAGAAGCAGCTGCAGGCCGGCATCGCGGCGATCAAGACCTCCAAGCTCGGCCGGGGCGGCAAGCGAGGAGCGGCCGCCCTCTACTCGATGCCTTGGTACATGATCGTCGGGCCGCCGGGCGCCGGGAAGACCACCGCCCTCAAACACTCCGGCATGGTCTTCCCATACGGCGGCGGCGGTGGCGGTGGCGTGCGCGGCGTCGGTGGAACGCGCAACTGCGATTGGTGGTTCACCAACGAGGCCATCCTGCTCGACACCGCCGGCCGCTACACGACCGAGAACGACGACCGCGATGAGTGGCTCAGCTTCCTAGCCTTCCTCAAGAAGTACCGGCCGAATCGCCCGATCAACGGCGTGATTGTGGCCATCAGCATCGCCGAGCTGCTCGACGCGAATGAGCAGCAGATCGAGAGCATCGGTAAGAAGCTGCGTGCGCGCGTGGACGAGGTGATGACCCAGCTGCATATGGTGGTGCCGGTCTACATGCTGTTCACGAAGATCGATCTCGTGGCCGGCTTCGCTGAGTTTTTCGGCGATCTCAAGAAGAGCGACCGCGCCCAATGTTGGGGCTCGACGCTCAAGCTCGACCTGCCCAAGACCGAGCCGGGCAAAGTGTTCGACGGTGAGTTCGAAGTGCTGGTGCGACAACTTCACGCGCGCGCGCTCAAGCGCTGCGTGATGGAGCGAAGCCGCGAGGCCCGCGAGAAGCTCTACCAATTCCCGCTCGAGTTCGCCGGTCTGAAGAAGAACCTGGCCGAACTGATGGCGGTGACCTTCCAGCCCAACGCCTTCCAAGGCACGCCAATCTTCCGCGGCTTCTACTTCACCAGTGGCACGCAAGAGGGCCGGCCGATGGATCGCGTGCTCGGCCGCATGAGCGCGGCGATGGGCATCCGCCACGGGGACCAACAACAGACCCCGCAGGGCGCCATCGAGTCGAAGAGCTACTTCCTCCACGACGTGTTCATGAACATCATCTTCCCGGACGGTGACATCGCCGCCCGCAGCGCGATCGAAGAGAAGCGCCAGATGTTCATGAAGGTGGTGATCGCCGCGTGCACCACTGGTTTGGCCGCGCTTTTGGCGCTGCCGGCCTTCAAGTCGTACATGAACAACAAGGACTTCCTCAAGGAGTCGGAGCGCCGAGCAAAAGTCACGGCGGAGCTGCGCTGGGAGGACCAGAACGTTCCGCTCAGCAAGAAGTTCCCTTTGCTCAACCCGACGCGGGAGCACCTGCTCGAACACGACAAGTTCGAGGAGGAGGGCGTACCGGTCAGTATGGGCTGGTGGATGTTCGCCTCGGACAAGACCTATCGGCCGAAGCTCAAGGTGTACGCGGCACAGATGCAGCAAGGCTTTGTACTCCCGTGCAAGGCGCGCATGGAGGAGCGGCTCAAGACGGCCAACGGGGACCGCTATCTGCAAGATCGTACGGCGCTCAAGCAGTACCTGATGCTCGCCGATCTGGAGCATCTCGACGTCGAGTGGGCCGCTGGTCGCTACACGCAGCTTTGGGCAGAGACACTGAAGGCGTCCTCCGACATCTCGCCGATCGAGTTGAAAGAGGCAGCAAAGCCGCACGTCCTCTACTACTTCGAACTGCTCAAGCGAAAGCGCATCACACCGATCGAGCTCGACAAGGATCTGATCGAACGGGTGCGCGGGGCGCTCAAGAACGTACCGGTGGATCGTCGCTACTACGATCTGATCGTCAACTCGCTGAGCGACGAGCGCATCGACGAGGCCGGTGAACCCGATATCGACAACCTGGTCTTCCCGCCCGTTCAACTGCCGCGAATCTTCCCGGACAAGCCCGACGTTCGGAAGTACTTCCTCAGCAAGAGCTACGAGGCCAAGCAGGGCTACAAGCAGGTGGACGGCCCCTACACCGAGAAGGGTCACTACGGCGTCGTCGAGCAGATCAAGGCGGCAGAAGGCCTACTCAAGGCAGAGGCTTGGGTCGTCCCGCTCGGACCTGAAGAAGAAGAGTCAAAGAACATCGCCAAACACGTGCTCAACGTGAAGACGCGCTACGAGGACCAATACATCGAGCAGTGGCTGGCCTTCTTCGCCGACATCAAGGTCAAGACGCCCACCAACGCAGATGAAGCGGTGGATATCTACCGCGTGCTCTCGACCTCGGAGTACCCCATGCGGCGGTTGCTCCAGACCTTGGAAGACCACACGCAGTGGAAGAACGCGAATCCGTTGGAAGGCAATGATGCGATCGCGCGCGAAGTGAACCGGCGCTTCAACAACCGCATCAACATGTACACCCAGGGCATCATCGTCACCGTCGACCTCAAGGACATAAACAAGAAGATGGACAAGGTTCCAACCAAGTTCTTGAGCGCCACCAAGTTCGGCTTGGGCGTGAAGAACAACCCGAACCAGACCATGAACCCGAATCAGAACCGCGGTGACTCTCGCATCTTCGAGTACGCCGAGATGGTCAAGTCGCTCAAAGAGGAGGTGATCAAAGGCAAGAACACCGACCCGAGCTTTGACCTACGCAAGATGAACGATCAGCTGCAAGCCGCCCGGGACAAAGCCAACGCTCTGCTACAGGGCTACGACAGCACCGCGATTCAAATGCTGCAGCCGCTGCTGCTGCAACCGCTCGACGTGGGCGTAAGAGCGACGCTTGGTCAGGGCGTGGACCCGACCACGGTGAAGCCTGGTGATGCGCCGCCGCCAGGAAAGAAGCCGCCCTTCATGTGGACGCCGCCCAAGAATCCGCTCAAGGGCAAGTAGGCCCGTTAGGGCGTGACGGCCGGCAGAAAGCGCTCAGCTTGGCCGGGCTGGAGTTCGAGCACGAGCTCCAGCGCGTCCTCTCCATCGGGGTAGTAGGCCTTACGCACGTTGAAGCAAAAGAAGCCGAGCCGCTCATACAAGCGGCGGGCGGCGAGGTTGCTCCGCCTCACCTCCAACAAGAACACGGACGCTCCACCCTCGCGCCCAAGATTCTGCGCAGCGATCACCAAACGCGTTCCAACACCCGCGCCCGCGTGAGCCTGCACCACGACAACGCTGAGCAGGTGCAGCTCATCCGCGACGCGCAAGAAGCTCAGCAGGCCGATGGGCAGCTCGCCGCTCCAAGCGACTAGCACGCCACCACTGGCTCGACCGAGCTCATGCGCGAGCGAGAAGGCGTGGTCCCCGAGTGAGCTGCGCGCTTCGTGCTCCAGCGGTCCGCCCACGCGCAACAATTGCGAAGCCGCGTCACCGCTTGCGAGCGCGATCTGCAGCTCGTCTTTCACTTCGGAACGACGGTTGGACAACCTGAGAGCACCTGGATCTTCTCGACACGACCGCCCTTCACCTCAGAGCACGCGTCGCCCGAGAAGATCACCCCGAGATGCTCTTCGGTCTCCCACGACCAGCCGTTCTCCGGGTCGAAGGGAACCACCGCATCGTCGAAGTAGACGTTGGTCTTTTCGGGGACGGGCGGCGCCGTCTCGAGCGAGACTCGGCACTCGATCAGACCTGCGACGATGGTCTTGAAGACCTTGTTGATCTCATCCAACTCCGAAACTCGGTAGTACTTCGTCGGGCCCGTTTCCTGGGCAGTACCGCCATTGATAGCCGCCAAGTCGAGCACCGTCCCATAGGACTCGGTTCCGGGAATGCCAACAACGTACACGGGAATACCCGCATTCTTGAGCGCAGAGATCGCGTCGAACATCGCCAGGTGGTCTACGCAGTTCTCACCAAAGCCAGCACAACAGTTGCTGAGCGAGCAACAGTTCGCCTGGACGCACAAGTCTTCGATGTGGATCGTGCAGCTGCTGGCTTCACATTCGAGGTCTGGGTTGCAGTTGGGCGCTCCGTCCGTCAACAGCACGACCGCGGTTGGGCCCTTCTGATCGGCCAGTCGCTCTTTCACCACCTCCAGCGTGGAGGAGATCGGCGTACCGCCTTGCGGAAAGACGTTGATGGCGTTGACGAAGGCGTCCGGGTTGGCCGCGCCCGGCGGATAGACCTCGTCGCCGGCACCACACTGATCGGCTTTGCCGGGAAAGAGGGTAGCGCCTAGTCGAATCACGCTCTTGAGCGAGTCGACCATATCAACAGCGCCCTGCCCCACCGCGATGTAGCGTGACTTGACGCCATTTCCATAGGTCGCCTGCATGCTGCCAGAAGCGTCGAGCACGAAGTAAACCAGCGGCTTGGTTTGAATTGGCGTGTGCGACTCATCCCCGCAGAAGGTCTCGCCCGGGTCGACGAAGCTCGCGCTCGACCCGGTGGGATCGGAGCCGCCATTGTTGCGACTGGAGCCGGAGTCCCGACCGTCGCCACAAGCGAAAAGAGAGAGCCCAAGCAAGGCGCTGACGAGCCGCATGCTCGAAGGCTATCACGGCTCCCGGTAGAACCGAGGCACGCGACGGGAGATACTGGTAACGACCTCCCACGGAATCGTTCGCATGTGTTCAGCGATCTCCTCGGCGGTGATGCGCTCGTTCTCTTGGGCGCCGAGCACGACCACTTCATCGCCCAGCGCTGCACCCGGCACCTCGGTCACGTCGATGGTCGTTAGGTCCATCGAAACGATACCGACGATCGGCACGCGCTGTCCGCGCAGCAGCATGTGCCCGCGGTTCGACAAAGCGCGCGAAAGCCCATCGGCGTAGCCGATCGGCACGGTCGCAATCCTGCGCTCTCCAACGGCTGTCCAGGTGTGGCCGTAGCCAACGCGATCGCCATCGGCGAGCGTGCGCATGGCTACGACCTCGGTGCGCACGCGCATGGTTGGACGCAGCTCGGGACCGGTGTCCCCCAAGGGGCACGGCTCAATGCCGTACAGCGCCAGGCCGATGCGCGTCGCGTCGAGACGCGCGTTCGGAAAGCGCAGCGCGCCAGCGCTATTGGCGATGTGCAGCTGCTTGGGCTCGAGGCCGCGCGCAGCGAGGTCCTGCGCGACAGCGCGGAAGCGAGCGAGCTGGACCATGGCGCCGCTCGGGTCGGGATCATCGGCGGTGGCGAAGTGCGACATCAGCCCGCTGAGCGAGAGCCCCGGCGAGCCGACTACTTCATCGAAGAGCTCGCGTAGTTCACTTGGGGACGCGCCGAGGCGAGCCATGCCGGTGTCCACCTTGAGATGGAAGTTCACGCGCTCACCGGACGGCGAAAGCTCCGGTTGCGTACTCGCGATATGCCGCAATCGTTCGACTTGGCCGCGCTCGTAAAGCACCGGCGTCAGCCGGTGAGCGAGCGCGTCCTCGAGCCCGCGATGGTGCGGCCCGTAATAACCGCCCATCACGATGATCGGCAGCTCGAGCCCAGCCTCACGTAGCTCCACGCCCTCCTCGAGCAGGGCGACGCACAAGCCATCGATCCCGGCGCGCTCGAGCGTGCGCGCGACCGCTGGCGCACCATGGCCGTAGGCATCGGCTTTGAGCACGCCCCACACCGCTGGGGACGGCCCCTGCTCCTGATGCAGCGCGTTCTTCACCACGCGCAGGTTGTGCCGCAGCGCCGTGAGGCTGATCTCCGCGCGCGTTGGCCGCACCGCATCGGCCGGGGCGGCGCGGCGCGGTTTCAAGACGCGGACTTCTTCTTCGATGGGTCGATCGGTCATGACGGGAGGAGCCCGGAGGCTTGCTTACGATCAACGCCTGCGCGCGGGGAAGTCTTTCCGCCGGAGCCGGAAAGAGCAGACATGGAGAGGTTCCGCGTCAGCGTTCCACCGATTTTGCAGCGGGCGAGCACTTGGGCGTGCAGCGGCTGTGACGCTGCGAACAATAGCCCTCACAAACTGCGGAAGAACAGCCTCCGAGACAGGCCTCGAGCGCCTTGTCACAGCGCGTTTCACAAACGGAGCGTGCTGCTGGCTGCGCCACGACTGCCGCCGCCGAGGCTGTGGCTGCACCGGGGGTCGCCATCATCGGCATTGGGCTGAATACGCTGGTTGGTTCGGGCAGCGCGCCGCCGGGCGCCGAGCTGGCCGGAGCAACCGTGCTCGAGGAAGCTGCCTCCGGTCCAGCCCCTGGAACCAGCTGCCGTTTGGCGAATTGCACGCGATCTCGTGGTTGCCCTTCCGAGTAGTGCTGAGCCCACTCCTCCCAACACTTACGGCGCAGCTCCGGATCTACGCCATCGTGCCAATCGAGCGAGTAACAGCGCTCGAAGCGCACATCACTCTCGTAGGTCTTGCTGACGTTGGCACCGCACCCGCAAAGAAGCGCCGTCGCGAGCAGCGTTGCTTGCCGAAGAAGGTTGCTAGCCACCCATCAAAGCTAGTCGCGAAACAGTGCCGCACGAAGGAGAATGGTAAAAGTGCGCATGACTCGGACGACGCTGTGTCTAACGCTTGCTCTATTCGGGTGCGCCGCTGCCCCGCCGCTCGACACGCCGGGCAACGAGGCCACGGACGAGGCCGCCTTACCTCCCTCCGCTTTGCAACCGCTCGGCATCGTTGAAGCGGTCTCCGGCACGGCGCCCAACGCCGAGCGCGCTGTGCGCCAGGTCAGCAGCCAAGTGGCCGCATGCCTCAAGCCGGCGCTCGAACGCGAGCCATGGCTGCGAGGCGAGCTGGTGTTTCAACTGCACGGCGCCGAGCAAGCGAAGGCAACCTCGGTCAGCGGCGAGCTCGCTTCGCTAGCGGCTGCAAGCTGCGTGCATGCTGCGTTGAACCCAATCAACACCAGCCTCAACGGCCAAACGATCGAGTACACGTTGCGCTTCGCAGGCGGCTACCAGCCCGCCGAGATCGAGCCGCGACGCAAACTTCGCCAACGCGCTGGGGCGGTTGCGTGGAGCGCGCAAAACGGCCGAATTCCGGCTGTCTGGGAAGGGATTTTGGGTGCAGCCAACGAGCAGCTGCGTCGCTGCGCGTTTGGCGCCGAACCCCAGCTCCAAGAGCCCGCGTGGGGCGTGCTTCGCGTGGGGGCGACAACAAGCTTCGGCTGGGGAACTCCTACGCCGAACGAGGCGCATGCGTGCATGCAACGCGTGCTCATGCGGCTGCAACTGGCACAGCCTCGCGATGGCGCGGAGCACGCGCTTAGTGTGCTGCTATTGCCCGAGCCCGAAGAGGTGGATGAAACGGAGCTGGCGGCTGTGCAAGCTTCGCCGCCGAGCCATGGCGGAATCACCTCCTTGCTGAACAGCGGCCAGGGCAGCTCGTTGCGCGGGATCGGCGTTGGCGGGCACGTGGCGAACCGACTCCGACCGGAAGTTCCGATGCTGCGCATGGGCAAGCTGACCGTGAACGGAAAACTCGAGCCGGAGATCGTTCGGCGCATTGTGCGAAGAGAGTTTGGGCGGATCCGCTTGTGTTACGAGCTCGCGCTGAAGCAGAACCCAACGCTGGGCGGAACGGTCACGGTGAACTTTGTGATCAGGCCCAATGGCGAGGTCGGAAAGGTAACCTCGAGCAGTGAGTTGAAGCACGCCGAGACCGTCGCTTGCATCGAACGAACCTTTCGAGGGCTGAGCTTCCCTCAGCTCGAGGGCGGCCCGGTCACCGTCGCGGCGCCGATCGAGTTGACGCCGGGCGCAGCGCCGTCAGCGTCCGCCCCGCAGAAGGTGGGCGGCAAGCTCGCGAGCGAACTCAGCATGGGCGAGCTGCGCGCGGCACTTTTTCAGAAGGCCGTGCCGTTCGTGATCGTTCCCGCGAGCGACGGCCGCGAGCCGCCCGCGCTGTTCGTGCGCGATCAGGACGACCGGATGTTTGGCGTCTACTTCGCACAGCAGGGCGAGCTCGGCGAACACGGCGACGCCCTGTGCAGCGCCGGCAGCGAGCGACGTCTGGTGGTCAGCGGCACAGGTTGCGACGCGATGCTGCAGGCGATGCTTGATTGAACGCGGTCGCGGGGAGCGAGGGCGCGGGGAAGGCGGGAGCGGGGGATCGCCGCTCGGATTGGGCGTTTTGTTGAGAAACGCGCTCGATCGACCAGGGCGGCCACCATCCGAGTTTGGGCGGCCGCCGGGGTCGTTGAGCACTTCAGGCGGTTTTGCCACATGATCGCGCTCGACGTCAGCGGCCCGGGGTTTGCTCCGGTCGCGTATGCCGACGAGGTTCTTTCACCTGACCGCTCGTACGCACGTTGGCCTGACTCCGCTGAGCGCTCATATGGTGGCGCGCTGGCTGTGGCAGCGTTTGCGGCGCGTTTTCCCTGAGGCGCTGGGCGCCGTGATCATGCCGGATCACGTGCACATGATCGTTGCGAGCGATGAGCCGCACGCAGCGCGCGCGACGCTCGCTTTGATCGTGGGGAACCTCGCGCGCTCGGGCTTGGTGGAACGTCGCTTGTTGTGGGCGGTGCCAGCGCCGCAGGCCATCGCCGACCGCCAGAAGCTACTGCGTCAGTTGCGCTATGTGGCACTCAATCCGGTGCGTGCACAGCTCGTGGCCGATCCGCTTTCGTGGCCCTGGTCGACCCACCGCGACGTGCTCGGCGCCATCGCGGATCCGTGGGTGCGCGCCTCGAAGCTCGCGCCGTTAATCGCGCCCCCTACGTGGCAGCACGACTTTGCGGCGCTATCACCGCTACGTTTCCGCCGATCCGACGTGCAACCTCGAGGGTACCGCGCTCGGTCAACCAGCGACGACGGACAGCTCAGCGGCGTGCCGCTCGCGTGGCTAGCGGCAGCCGCGGCCTCCTGCCTTCGCGCCGAACCGCTCGCCGTGCAACGTCGCACGAAAGCGCGCGCGCTCTTTCTCGAGCTCGCGCGGCGAGCGGGCGCCCAGCCACGCCAGCTCGGCCCGCTGTGCGCGATCACGGCCAACGGCGTACACGCTCGTTGGACCTCACAAAGGGTGAGCAGCGCCCAGGTCGAGGCGGCCAAACGCTGTGCGCTCGATCCGCGGCTTCGGCTTTGGACCTGCGACGCAGCGAAGCGGCGTACCTCCAACCGGTCGCAGGACGCTGCCAACGCGGACGTGGAGGATGGGCCCTTCAATTGGACGTTTTGTTGAATTCGGCCGCCCATCCCCAGCCGATCGACCGCCTTTCTCAACAAAACGTCCACTTCGACCGCCCATCCTCGCTGCCGTGACGCCCTCCGCCTCCCACGCTGCCGTGACGCCCTCCCGCTCCCTCACCCAAGCACTGCACATGCGATATGTGCTTGCAACAAGGCGGCGCAAACGCTTGATCGACCTCGCTCCGTCGACTAGGGTTCGCGTCCCCCGAGGTTTGCCATGTTTTTGATGCTCAACAAAGGTCCCCGTAAGAACAATCGCAAGAAGAGCGCGCGGCTCAAGGCGAAGAACAAGGCGAAGAATCGCAATCGCCGCAACCGCATCTATCAACGCGCTAAGTGAGCGGTTTGGTGGTCCCCGCCCATGGCTGAAGACACGAAAGCAGCACCCAAGCCCTCCGTCGCACCGGCAGACTTGTTCGCCAAGCTTGATGAGCTGAACAAGAAGGCCCTCGAAGGAGGCGGTGCTGCTCGAGTGGAGAAGCAGCATGAGGCGGGCAAACTCACGGCGCGCGAGCGCATTGAGTTGCTCTGTGATCCCGGCACCTTCGTCGAGACGGACCGTTTCGTCACGCACCGCTGCGTCGACTTCGAAATGGACAAGCAGAAGTTCCTCGGCGACGGCGTCATTACCGGGTGGGGCAAAGTAGACGGCAGGCGCGTGGCGATCTTCGCGCAGGATTTCACCGTATTCGGTGGGAGCCTCTCCGGCGCATACGCCGAGAAGATCTGCAAGCTGATGGACTTCGCGTTGAAGTCCGGGCTGCCTGTGATTGGCCTCAATGACTCCGGTGGTGCGCGCATTCAAGAAGGCGTGGAATCGCTCGCCGGCTACGCGGAGATCTTTTGGCGCAACACCCAGGCGAGCGGCGTAGTGCCGCAAATCAGCCTAATCATGGGCCCGTGCGCAGGTGGCGCAGTGTACTCGCCAGCCATCACCGACTTCACGGTGATGGTGGACAAGTCGAGCTACATGTTCATCACCGGCCCCGAGGTGATCAAGACGGTCACCAATGAAGACGTCACCAAGGAAGACCTCGGTGGCGCCGCAACGCATGCTTCAAAGAGCGGGGTATGTCACCTCTCCTCGCCGGATGATCCGTCGGCCATCGCGCGCGTTCGCGAGCTGCTCAGCTTCCTCCCCAGCAACAACGCTGAAGACGCGCCGCGCGCCCAAGTGACGGACGCGGTCGAGCGCGACGTGCCCGAGCTCGACTCGATGATCCCAACCGAGTCGAACAAGCCGTACGACGTCAAGAACGTCGTGCGCGCCGTGGTGGACAACGGGGAGCTGTTCGAGCTGCATGAACGCTACGCGATGAACATCGTGGTGGGCTTCGCTCGCATCGGTGGTCGGCCGGTGGGTGTGGTCGCCAATCAGCCGGCGGTGCTCGCAGGCTGTCTCGACATCAAGGCCAGCATCAAGGCCGCGCGCTTCGTGCGTTTCTGTGACGCCTTCAACCTGCCGCTCGTCACCTTCGTTGACGTGCCCGGCTTCCTCCCAGGGACGGATCAGGAGTACGGCGGCATCATCGTTCACGGCGCCAAGCTGCTTTACGCCTTCGCCGAGGCCACCGTGCCGAAGGTCACTGTGATCACCCGCAAAGCCTACGGCGGCGCTTACGACGTGATGGCCTCCAAGCACATCCGCGCCGACTACAACCTGGCCTTCCCCACCTCGGAGATCGCCGTGATGGGACCCGACGGCGCGGTCAACATCGTGTACCGCAACGCCATCGCCAAAGCCGCTGATCCGGTGAAGGCGCGTGCTGAGTTCATCGCCGAGTACAAGGCGAAGTTCGCCAACCCGTACAAGGCCGCCGAGCTCGGCTTCATCGACGAGGTGATCTACCCGCATGAGCTGCGACGTCGCCTCGGCCACGCGCTCGAGTTCCTCGCCACCAAGCGGGAAGACCGGCCGAAGCGTAAGCACGGCAACATCCCGCTGTAGCGGATTTGGGCTGCGCGGATTTGGGCTGCGCCACATGGGCGCTCGCCGTCGCGGTTCAAGGCCCGCTTGATGATCTTTGATCTGACCGTTGGGTCCACCGCCTTGCGCGCAAGCAGAAGCGGGCTAGCATCAGCATCTCGCTTTCTTTCGTTTTCCCCTGTTTTTCGGCCCCGATGAGGACATTCGTTGACGAATGTTCCTGCTTGACACAGTTGTGAGACTGTGCGGCAGGTGACAATTGTTCAACGATTTTTCATCAATTTTGTAGCGCGAATCTGACGGTCTTTCTGCTAGGGTCCGCGCCGTTCGAGTAGACCAAGCTTTGCCCCGCTTCTCGTGGGGAGCAGCAGAGTGAGGGCTCCGATCGTGAGGGGTCGACGGGCAGCGAGCTCGGTGCTTCTCGATAAAACTTGGCTGTTGTTGGAGGTGTTTCATGAATCTCAAGCTTGTCAGTGCGCTCTCGATCGTTGGTCTTCTCGTCGCCTGTGGTGATAGCGGCTCTTCTTCTGGCGGCTCCGGCGGCTCCGGCGGTGAGTCCACGAGCACCACTGGCGGTGGCGGCCAGGGTGGCGGCGTTGGCCCCGGCCCTGCCGGCCCTGGCCCCGCTGGTCCCGGCACTGGTGGTTCTGGCGGCGGCGAGCCCGCTTGCTTTGATGACAGCGTCGCTGGTGGCCTCGTGCCGCTGACCGCGATGGCCGGCCAGAACCTCTGCACCCCCGCCTTGGTGGATGAGTTCGTTGCAGCATGTCTCGCCGACACCGGCACCGAGGCAACTTGCACCGCCTTCACCGACGGGAACCCCGAGTGTTCGCAGTGCCTCGGCTTTGGCGACACGGCCCCGACCATCCACCCCGCGCTCCTCCCCGCTGGCATGTACGTGTTCGTGAACACGATCGCCTGCGAAGCCGTTGCCCAAAACAAGGCCGCTTGTGCACAAGAGGCCGCTGACCTTCAGTTCTGCGTTTTCAGCACCTGCGGCGAGTGCGAGCAGATGACCGAGCTCCCCGAGTGCCTCGGCTTCTCCGAGCAGGGCATTTGCGGTGAGAACTTCACCGTGACCGAGGATTGCGGAACGCTCTTCCCGGCTGAAGGCATGGAGTCCCCCGAGTGTGTTGGTGCTAACCCCGGTTTCGAGCCACTTTTCGTCGCCGTCGCGAACTTCCTCTGCGGCGCTCCCTGAGCTGAGCTGCTTCGGTAGCTGCTAGAGGTTCCACTCGATGGAACGCGAAAAGAGCGGAGGTTTCTCCGCTCTTTTCGTTTTGTCGGATCAACGGTTCGGTTTGGTCTTCCGCATGCTGGAAGACTTCACGAGATTGGTGTCCGAAAGTCTCAAATCCGAGGGGGTCGCTGGCCATAACCCTAGTGGGAGACAGGGAAGGAAAGCCCGCGTGCATGGTGCGCGTAGGGCATGGCCGCCTCGTCTCTGCGCGCCCGAAAGGGCCGCTCTCCATGCGGGTGATTGACACTCGTCAGGCAGGTAACCAATGAAACAGAAGATTGTTTGGGGCGTAGCACTTTGTTTGGTCGCTATTGCAGGCTGTGACGCCGAGGTCGATACCGTCGAAAACGACACAGTTAGCGATGGGGAAGAGGAGGAACTACTTGACCCCGAAAACACGTTCTTCAGTCGAACTCGGATAACGCTATCAGAGGACGGACAAGAGATTGTCGAGGTTGATCAAGTTTCATTGGCCCAGCAGATTGCAGAGCGAGAAGCAGAAGAGCTTGGGATGTCGCTTCAGGAGGTCTACGCGAGCAAGTCCCCTGGGCAACTTGCGGCCCTAACTAGTTCAAGCTGCTCATCCACTAGCCTTCGGCTCTATGGTCAGCCCAACTATCAAGGTCCCCAACTCTGCCTCAGCGGGACAGGAGCAGCCGCCCTAGGGGACTGGCAATCCTGTTCTGGCTTTGCCTGCTGCAGCTGGGGGAAATTCAACATCAACATTCCGGTTTGCACCGTCGAAGTGAACAGCTATCGAACTGGTCAGTACAATGCCCTATTCGCAGGCACCAGCAGCTTGAGCTGCGCTGCGTCGACCATTTCGACACCGGCAAACACCTCGGTTGCTGATGCTGTGACCGCTGTTGAGAACTCACTTTACGTAGCTAGAAACGCTAGCTGCGCACCTCAGTGAGCTGAACCGCACCAGGGCCAGCGGCACAAGTCGCTGGCCCTACTTCAGGCTCAACTACTTTACGGGCAACCGGCCATCGCGCCGTCGCACGAGTCGTAGCAAGTGTCGCAGACCGCACAGAGGATGACCTCTTGGTAGAGGGCAATGCCTGCGGCGTTGGCTTCCGCGCAAGCTTGCGGGCAATTCGGGTCGTCCACAGAGCAGTTGGTGAGGCAGGTGTTTATGGCAACGCAGTCGGCGTTTTGGGTGCATGCCGTGTACTGATCGCTGCAGACGCTGGTAACGGCGCAGGAAACACAGTCATTGCTCGGGTCCTGGTCGCCGTCTTGGCAGGTGGCAATGTCACTGCACGCGCTGGCTCCACCCGCGCCGGGGCCGGGGCCGGGACCGGGGCCTGCGTCGAGCACTGCGCCAGTGCCGCCTTCGCCGTTGGCGCCGGTGCCGTTGCCAGCGGTGTTGGTGGTGCCACCGGTGCTCTCGGTGCTGCCTGAGGCACCTGAACCACCCGAGCCGCCACCACCCGCCGTGCTACTCGAGCCGGAATCCCCACAAGCCACGATTCCCACGAGCGCAACCACCGAAACCAAAACTGAGCTTTTCATAGGGCCTCCAGCCAAAATCGCGCGGACCCTAAACAACCGCGGAAAACGAGGCAAGCTTTGCGATTCAGCCAGCGCTGATTGACCCCAGCCGCGTGCGGAACCGGACTATCGTGGCGTCATGCGGCGTGCGGTGCTTGGCCTTTTTCTCCTATCGATCGGCTGCGGAGACTCGAGCGGCTCCGGCGGCAACGCCGGTGGTGCCGGCGGCAATGACAACGTGAGCAGCACAGCGTCGGTACAGTTCCAAACCTGCGACGTGATCGGGGTGTGTTCGCCCGACGCATCCGCGACCGATCTCGATCCGGCGCGCAGCTGCATCGAATGTGCGGTCTTCGGCACGGCGGAGGTCGCGAGCGACGCCGGCGCCTGCGGTGATGAGTACAGCAGCTGCTTCGGCGCCGCCGGCGACTGCACCGACGGCATCACCGAGTGTTGCGGCTTCTACGACTGCGCGGCCGCCTGCGACAGCGACGCCAGCGGCACCATCGACGACGGCCCCGAGCTCGACTGCTACTGCACCAACGAGGCCGACCCCGACAGCGGTGAACGCATCTGCAGCGAGGTGCAAACCGCAGGCAGCTGCCTCGCCGACTTCGACGCCGGGCTCGACGCAGCCTTCCTCTTGGAGGACTGCCTCTACGGTCTCGCAGCACAAGGCGTCTGCACCGAGTCCTGCGCGCTCTGAGTGATACGGACCACCGAGCTCCCATCCTCCGGGCCGCCTTCTTGACAGCTCTGTGAAGCGCCTTGCTTCCGCAGCTTCCTCGGCGTAAGGTTGCGACCAAGCGAAGGCCCCTGCCCTCCATTTGAGAGGGTGCGCCTCGAAGATCTTTCGAGGAGGCGCTGACCCAGTTCATGGGTTTCGGGGAGTTGGCTCCCTGAGCCAGCACGCCCGCGCGAAAACTTTGTCACCTCCACGCGTCCACTTCGGTGGCCGCACTCTGACCTCATGATGTTCCACCAACGGTGGCTTCACCCCGAGGTCCCTGATCGGGACCTCACCGCCTTCCAAGCAGGCCGCAAGGCTTTGCTGCGTCGGGCTAGGTCTGCTCGCACCGTCCGCCTCGGACGCGACGTCAGCAGCCAAGCCACGGCGGAGGCAACCCCAACCAACCTTTTTGCACAACCCGAACGCAAAGGTTCGGGCGGACCATGGCCAAAAACCTTCTCGTCATCAACGTCGACATTCGAGAGATCCGCGTAGCCCTTATTGAAAACGGAATCGTCGCCGAGCTTCATATCGAGCGGCACGGTTCCAAAGGCACACTCGGAAACATCTACGTAGGCAAAGTCAGCCGGGTTCTACCCGGTATGCAAGCCGCCTTCATCGATATCGGGCAGGAGCGCGCTGCCTTCCTCCACGTCGAGGACCTGATTCGGCCCGACGATTTCGAGGCTTACCTCGCCGGCAAACACAGCCACGCCTCCAGTGAGACGAGTGAAGAACCGCCCACGCTCGAGGACGCCGACGCCGGTGACCACGAGACCGCTGCCCCAGCCCTGCCCGCCGCTGCAGCGACTGAAGACGCAGCTGAAGACGCGCTCCCGGCGATTGACGAGGTGGATGAGGACGCCGAGCTCGTGCCCTCGCTGTCCTCCGCCGCGCTCGCCGCAGCAGCTGCTGCTGAAGCCGAGGTGGATGAAGAGGCTGAAGAGGCCGAGGCCGACGAGATCGAGGCCGCCGAGGCCGCACTCGAAGCGGAGCGAGCTGGAGACGCCGACGGAGACGCCGCGCACCCCGAGGATGAAGACGCGGCCGACGACCATCCGGAAGATGAAGAGGCTGATTCTGCGCAGACCAGCGCAGAGGACGAAGATGCGGCGGAGCTCGCTGCCAGCGCAGACGCTGATTCAGCGGGTGACGCGGACCCGGAGGCTGACGACGAGGAGACCGACGAAGCGGATGACGCTGACGCCGAGGACGGCGATGCGGAAGACGCCGAAGCGGATGACGCCAACGAAGCCGAGGCCACAACAGGCGAGGCCGGTGCTGCAGGCGGAGCCGACGCACCGACCACCAAGCAAAAGCACGCACGTCGTAACGCGGATCTCTATGAACCGGCGCCCGGCTACACCGTTGAAGGCGAATCGGCACCGGCCGCAGCCGCTGCAGCCCCCGAAGGCGAGGCTGGCCTACAAGCCAACAAGGCCCGCACCCGCCGCGGCGGTCGTGGTCGTCGTCGGCGCGGTCGCACCTCCGACGCTGCCGCCCGCGTAGCCGCGCCGATGGCTGCGGCTCCGCCGCCGGAGCGCGCCCCCAAGGCTGCCCGGCAAAACGGCCGCGGCGGCAATGATCGAGGCCAACGCCCCGCTGGCGGAGGAGATCGCAGCCAGCGTGATCGCGGGCCGCGCGGGCAAGCCGCAGCCACCCGCAAAGATCCGCTGCGCGTGTCGAAGTCCACGCCCATCCGTGAGGTCGTGCGCGAGGGCCAAGAGGTGATCGTGCAGGTCTCCAAGGAGCCGATCGGCACCAAGGGCGCGCGCGTCACCAGCCACGTTTCGCTACCCGGCCGCTACGTCGTGTATCTGCCCACGGTCGAGCACGTCGGCATCTCCAAGCGCATCGGCTCGGACAAAGAGCGCGGTCGCTTGCGTGAGGCGATCGAGGCGATGAAGCCGCCGCAAGGAGGCTTGATCGTTCGCACGCTGGCCGAGGGTCTGACCAAGAAGTCGCTCAAAGCCGACGTCGGCTACTTGGTGCGGCTGTGGGGCGAGATCGCACGCAAACGCGAGACCACTCCGCGCGCGCCCGAGTGCCTGTACACCGAGCTCGATCTGATCCTGAAGACGGCGCGTGACCTGTTCACCGACGACATCGAGAAGATCGTGATCGACTCCAAGGAAGAGCACGCGCGCTTGAGCCGCTTCGTCGAGATGTTCATGCCCGACCGCGTCGCGGCGATCGAGCTCTACGAAGGCACCGAGCCGATCTTCGACGAGTACGGCATCGAAGACGAGATCGGGCGCGCGCTCAGCCGCAAAGTCCCGCTCAACTCCGGCGGCCATCTGATCATCGACCAGGCCGAGGCCCTCACCGCGATCGACGTCAACACCGGCCGCTTCGTCGGTAAAGGCTCGCGCGATCTCGAGGAGACCATCCTCGCCACCAACCTGGAGGCCGTCGAGGAGATCGCCTACCAGCTCCGCTTCCGCAACATCGGCGGGTTGATCATCCTCGATTTGATCGACATGGATCGGCCGAGCAATCGCGAGAAGGTGCGCCGCCGTCTCGAGCAGCTGCTCGCCAAAGACAAAGCCAAGACCACGCTCAACCGCATCTCGGATTTGGGCCTGATCGAGATGACCCGCAAGCGCACCCGCGAGAGCTTGGGCCGCTTGATGAACGAGCCATGCTTCTACTGTGACGGCACCGGCAACCTGCAGTCCCGCGAAACGATCGCCTACGAGATCCTGCGTCAGATCAAGCGGGACCGCCTCAGCCTGCGCGGCTACAGCGTGGTGGTGAACGCCCACCCGGCCGTGGTCGAGCTGCTCCGCACTGAAGAGCGCTCCGCCGTGCAAGAGGCAGAACGTCGCTACCAGCGCCGCATCGAGCTCGTACCGCGCAAGGAATATCACCTCGAACAATTCGACCTGCTGGGGAAGTAACATGGACGAAAATGAGCCGCGTCGCGAAGAGCGCGTGACGATCAACAAAGAGTTCGAGTCGTACGACGCCTTCATCAACGAGTACGTGACCAACATCTCGCGCACCGGCGTGTTCGTCCGCTCCAAGACGCCGCTAGCCATCGGCACCCACGTCAATCTTCGCTTCACCGTGATCATGGACGACATCGAGACCATCGAGGGCGTCGGTGAAGTGGTGCGCGTTCACGATGATCCGCCCGGAATGGGCGTGGTCTTCACCGAGCTCTCCAGCTACTCGAAGAACCTGATCGACAAGCTGCTCACGCTGCAGCGAGTGCTCATCGCTCCAGCCAAGTCGGAGCCGTAGCCGCCTATGTTCACCGGGCTAGTCGAAGAGGTCGGCCTACTCGAGCGGCTCGAACGACGAGGCCCTTCGGCCCGCGCAACCATTCGCTGCAAGCTTCAGCAGAAGTCGCCCTTCGAGCTGGGTGAGTCTGTCGCCTGTTCCGGCGTTTGCCTGACGGTGGACCGCATCCTCGAGCACGGCTTCGAGGCCGACGTCTCCTCCGAGACGTTGGACAAGACGACGCTCGGCGATAAAGCCGGCAAGCCGATCAACCTCGAGCGCGCCACGCAAGCCGGCGGCAGACTCGGAGGCCACATCGTCCTGGGCCACGTGGATGACGTTGCTCGCGTCGTTCGTCGCGCGGCCAAAGGCGACGCTATCGCGACGTTCTTTACGCTGGCAGGCGAGCTACGGCCGCTCGTCGCGCAGAAGGGCTCAATCACCATCGATGGCGTCAGTTTGACCATCAACGAGGTGGTGGACGCCACGAGCTACGTGGAAGTTGGGGTGATGTTGGTACCGCACACCCAAGGCCGCACCACGTTAGAAGGGTTGACCGTGGGAGCGCAGGTCAACGTCGAGGTGGACGTGCTCGCTCGCTACGTCGCGCGCCAACTTTCGATCGCCGTACCCGCTGAAAAGACTCACGGCGCGAGCGACCAGGGACTACTGGAAAAGTTGAAAGGCGGAGGCTACATCTGACCCCGCTGCGGCGCCTCGGCCCCGCCTAACGTTGCGAGAGGTCCCATGTCTGATCAAGCGCCCGAACATCGTGAAATCCCCAAGGCGCAAGGCTCATCACGCGGAGCAGCCCGGCCTACGCACAGCAACCGTCTGACCATCGATCCAGCGTTGCTCGAGCGAGTGAACGGCGCGCTCGAGGCCATTCGTGCGGGCAAGATGATCATCCTCGTCGACGATGAAGATCGCGAGAACGAGGGGGATCTGGTGATGGCGGCCGAGCGAGTGACGCCGGAGAGCGTCAACTTCATGGCCAAATTCGGGCGCGGGCTGATCTGCCTTACGCTCACCGAGGAACAGGTTGATCGGCTGGAGTTGCCGCTGATGAGCGCGCCTGGTCGGCATGGCCCACCGCTCGGAACGGCCTTCACCGTGAGCATCGAGGCGCGCACCGGCGTGACCAGCGGCATCAGCGCCGCAGACCGCGCGCGCACCGTGCGCGTGGCTGTGGATCCGCAGGCCAAGCCTGGGGACCTGGTCACGCCTGGCCACGTCTTTCCGCTGCGCGCAAAGCGCGGCGGCGTGCTCGTGCGCACCGGCCACACCGAGGGCTCGGTGGATCTCGCAGAGCTCGCCGGCCTGACTCCGGCCGGCGTGATCTGCGAGATCATGAACGACGACGGCACCATGGCGCGCATGCCCGACCTCGAGGCCTTCGCCAAAACGCATGATCTCCGGCTGCTCACCATCGCCGATCTGATCCAATATCGGCTGCAGACCGAGCGGCTGGTGAAGCGCGCCTCCGAAGCAACGCTCAAGCTCGACGCGACGAGCACCGAGTGGCTGGTGGTCGCCTTCGATATCGTCGGCGAAGGGCGGCAGTTCTTGGCCTTGGTCAAGGGTGATGTCGCTGGTGGCGCTGCAGTGCTCGCGCGCATCCACACCGGCTCGCTGCTGGGCGACGTGTTCGCCTCCACGCCGTCGGATGGGGGCGCAAACCTGCGTGAATCGCTGCGCATGATCGAGGCAGAGGGCCGCGGCATCGTGCTCTACATCCCGCCGCGTGGAGATCTGCTGGCCGAGCTCGAGCGCAGACTGCCTTCGGCGAAGGTGGCAGAGCGGCCGTCCAAGCCGATGCTGAACGTCGCACCGCTGCGTGAGTTCGGCCTGGGCGCGCAAGTGCTCGCGGAGCTCGGCATCCTCGAGTTGCGACTTTTGTCGAACAGCCAAACCAAGATCGCCGGCTTGGATGGCTTCGGTCTCAAGATCGTCGAGCGCATTCCCATCGTGGCGAAGGACTGATAAGGAACCGCCCAATGTCCGTTGTAACCGTTGAAGGGCAAGTCGTCGTTCCGCAGGGAGCGCGCTTCGTGATTGTGGCGTCCAGGTTCAATCACTTCATCGTGGACCGCCTGGTGGACGGCGCCATCGACGCGATTCGGCGGCACGGCGGGCAACAGGCAGCTGTCACCTTGGTGAAGGTGCCCGGCGCTTGGGAGATCCCGTCGGCCGTGGGCCGCGTGGCCAAGAGCGTGCGCGCGGAAGATCGAGACAAGGTTGGGATCATCGCGCTTGGCGCTGTGATTCGCGGGTCCACGCCCCACTTCGACTACGTCGCCGCCGAGGTGACAAAAGGCATCGCCTCGGTCTCGATTGAGACCGGCGTCTCGGTGACCTTCGGCGTGCTGACCACAGACTCGATCGAGCAGGCGATCGAGCGCGCCGGCACCAAGGCCGGAAACAAGGGCTGGGAAGCCGCCGTCTCGTCGATCGAGATGGTTAACTTGAATCAGGCGCTCGCCTCGAGCGGGTTCTGAGCCGTGGGCGTAAGGTCGGTTGCGCGTGAAGCGACGTTGATGATGCTGTTCGCAGCAGAGGCGCAGCAATTACCGCCCAAGACGGCGCTAAAAGATTTCTTCACCTCGCTGGCGTTCGGCATCGATCTGGATTTGGACGCCGATTCGCGGGCCTACGCGGAGACGCTCGTGATGGGCATCCTCGATGGCCAAGACGCCATCGACGGCGTCATCAAAGCCGCGAGCACCAACTGGCGCATCGAACGGATGTCACGCGTTGATCGCAACGTCCTGCGCTTGGCCACGCTGGAACTGCAAAGCGGGATCGAGCGAGCCATCGTGATCGATGAAGCGGTGGAGCTTGCCAAGCGCTTCGGCACCGAGGATTCCGGCTCATTCGTGAACGGTGTGCTGTCGCGGGTCGCAGACCTCGTCACCGTCAAGCGCTAACGCTGAGCTGAGAACGCGCCGTCGAGCTGAGAACGCGCCGTCACCCTCGAGGAGCTGCACGTTCATCCCATCCGTATCACTACGGAGCTAGGCGAGCGCGGCCTGCTAAAGCCGCCCGATTGCTTGGTGCACGGTCGCCCCGCGTATTAGCGTTGGTTTCGTGGGGATTCTCGAGACACTTAAGCTAGCGCACGAGCGACTGGACCACCCGCTCGAGCTGTTTGCGGGGCTCTTTGCGAGCAACCACACGGCGTTCGCGCTGTACGACACCACCGGCAAGTGCGTGCTCGTAAACGACGCCTTTCGCAGTCTTTTCGGCGCGGAACCGCCGCCCGACTACTGCCTCTTCGACGACCCCACGCTGCACGCTCAGGATGGTGTGGAGCCGGTCCGTCGAGCCTTCGCTGGTGAAACCGTGACCCTCGCTCGGATCTGGTTCCAGCACCAAGGACCGGAAGGGTCCGGTCCCAAAGTGGCGATCGACGGCACCGTCTTTCCGCTGCGCAGCGTGGAAGGCAACGTCACCCACGTCGCCTTCGGCCTGCGCGACGTCACCGCGCAAGCGCGGTTGCAAGAGACGCTCGACGAGCTCGAACGCTTTCGCGACATCGGCATCATCGGGGTGGTGCATTGGAGCGCCGACGGCGCGATCACTTGGGCCAATGAATTGGCGCTCGGCCTGCTCGGCTTCACGAAAGACGAGCTCGACCGCGGAGAGCTGCGTTGGTCGGAGTTGACCCCGCCGGAGTGGAAGGCTGTGGAGCGGGCTGCCATCGACGAAATTCGCAGCATCGGTAAGTCGCGCACCTACGAAAAGGAGTTTCAACGTCGCGACGGCTCGCGGGTTCCGGTGCTCGTCGCCTGCTCGCTGTTGCCCGGCGCCGCCAATCGTGGAGTGTCCTTTCTGCTCGACATTTCCGAGCAGAAAAAGGCCGGGCTCGAGAGTGAACGCCAAAAAGCTCGTTTTCGCGCCTTGGTCGAGCAGGGCGCTGAGCTGATCATCCTTTTCGATCCAAAGCACCGACCGCAATGGGTGGCAGCCAGCGTGCAGCGCCTGTTGGGCATGTCGGAGGAGCAATACCTCAAGAGCTACAAATCGATGATTCAACGGGAGGACTTCGACTACGCCGAGGCTGCCTTCGCGCGTTGTGTCGCGGTGCCCGATTCGGTGGTGAACGTGGGCAAGAGGTTGCTCCACGGGGATGGCGCCTACCGCCATTTTGAGGGCACGTTCCACAATCGACTTCACGATCCTGCGGTCGGCGCCGTCGTTGCCAACCTGCGGGATGTCACCGACAAGAAGGCTCTGCAGCATCAATTTTTGCAGTCGCAAAAGATGGAGGCGATCGGCAGGTTGGCCGGAGGAGTCGCCCACGACTTCAACAACATGCTGTCGGCCATCCTTGGGTTTGCGGGAATCGTCCATTCGGAGCTGCCCGAGCAAGATCCGCTGCGCAGCGACGTGGCGGAGATCGTCGCGGCGGCTGAACGCGCCTCCTCCCTTACTCGTCAGCTGCTGGCCTTCAGTCGGCGTCAGATCCTCGAACCGCAGGTGCTCGACCTGACGGAGCACGTGGTCTCGATGGAGGGCATGCTGCGGAGGCTGTTGGGTGAAAACGTCGAGCTCCACCTGGGCCTCGCCCAACGGCTCGGCAGCGTGCGCGCTGACCCAGCGCAGATCGAGCAGATCGTCCTCAACCTCGTGATCAACGCGCGTGACGCTCTCCCGGCGACCGGCGGGCGCATCACGATCGAGACGGCCAACGTCGAGCTCGACGAGGAGTACTCACGCCAACACCTCAGCGTCGCCCCTGGCGAGCATGTGCTGCTGCTGGTCGCCGACAACGGGCAAGGCATGGAAGACGCCGTGCGCGAGCGAATCTTCGAGCCGTTCTTCACGACCAAGGCGCTCGGTAAGGGCACTGGGCTCGGCCTGGCCACCGTGTTCGGCATCGTCAAACAGAGCGGCGGTCACATTTGGCTCTACAGCGAGCCGGGCCGCGGCAGCACCTTCAAGGTCTACCTGCCGCGCGTACCGGATGCGGTCACCAAGGGCGCCAAAAAGGCGGGCCCCCATGCCCGGCTGCAAGGAAATGAGACCATCTTGTTGGTGGAGGACGAATCGGGCGTACGCGCCTTCGCCAAACGCGCGCTGCAACGGGAAGGCTACGTGGTGCTCGAGGCCGAGAACGGCGGTGAAGCCTTGCTGATCGCCGAGCAGCACCGCGGGCACATTCACTTGCTGCTCACAGACGTGGTGATGCCGCGCATGAATGGCCGGGCGCTCGCAGACCGGCTGCTCAGCGTGCGGC